>JAFPWU010000012.1 GCA_017412715.1 Clostridia bacterium | reverse complement strand
TCCCTCTTGACCCAAAGGGTGGAGCTGGCGATGGGACTCGAACCCGCAACCTGCTGATTACAAATCAGCTGCTCTGCCAATTGAGCTACGCCAGCACGAAGCTCGTCTTAGAGTCCCAGTTTCCTCTCATCCCGAAAGGTGGCGACCCGGAAGGGGCTCGAACCCTCGACCTCCAGCGTGACAGGCTGGCGCTCTAACCAACTGAGCTACCGGGCCATAAAGACTGTGGGCCTTCAGGGACTCGAACCCGGGACCAACCGGTTATGAGCCGGCCGCTCTAACCAACTGAGCTAAAGGCCCATACCCATTCAGGAAGAAAAGTGTGACCCCGTCGGGATTCGAACCCGAGTTACCGCCGTGAAAGGGCGATGTCTTAGGCCTCTTGACCACGGGGCCACATAATCCGGAGTGAGTTCCGAGTCGGGGTGAAGGGATTCGAACCCCCGGCCTCATGCTCCCAAAGCACGCGCGCTAGCCAGACTGCGCTACACCCCGGTGCAACCTTCCCGCGGTCTCCCCCGCAGGCGACTTGCACATCATACACGAATTTGCAGGGTTTGTCAATGCCTTTTCAAAATTTTTTTCACTCACGAATGTCGCCACTTTTACCGGTGGGTCTAAGAGCACAGCCCAAGCCCGTCAGGCTTTATCTTTTCATATCCGCAGCCCGGCTGAATCCGTCAGGTAACGGCATCAGCCGGGCTGCGGATGAATCACTGTGCGTCCCTTCCCAGCAGCCAGGCGCCAATCAATCCGCTGATAGGATACAGCTCAGGCAGGACAATATAGGAGTCAACCCTGGCCGTGATCTCCGGAGCCTGAATATACCCGCCCAGGAGGCGCACCGTCTCCTTGCGAATCCGATCCAGCAGGAATTCCCGTTCCAGGACGCCGCCGCCGATCACAATCTTTTCCGGACTCAAAACCATAATCAGATTCACACACATCTGGGCCAGATACTCCGCCTCCAGCGTAAAAGCCGGATCATCATCCGGAAGATTCCCGGCATCTCTTCCGGCCCGCTTGGAGATTGCAGGTCCGGATGCCAGCCCCTCCAGGCAGCTCTCATGATAGGGGCAAAAGCCCTGAGGCATGGGATCCCTGGGATTAGGTTTCAGGAGCATATGCCCCACTTCCGGATGCATCAAACCGTGAACAGGCTTTCCGCCCACGCAGATCCCGGCTCCTATGCCCGTCCCCACGGTAACATATACCGCGTTTTCACATCCGCGGGCAGCTCCCAGACGGCACTCTGCCAGCGCCGCGGCATTCACATCCGTATCGAAGGTGCAGGGTACGCTCAGCGCCTCCCGCAGCACGGTATAAAGCGGATAGTTTCTCCAGTCCAGCTTTGGCGTAGCTGTAATCGTGCCAAAGTCCGGGGAATCCGGCCGAAGGTCAACCGGTCCGAATGTGCCTATGCCCAGCTTTTCTATCCCTTTTTCCTGAAAGAAACCGATCATCTCCGGAATGGTCTCAGCCGGGGGACGGGTAGGGATCCTTTTATCCTCCAGCAGATGTCCCTCTTCATCGAAAATACCCATCACCATCTTGGTTCCGCCCGCTTCCAGGGCCCCAATTTTCATTCTCTTATCCTCCAAAAAATCATAAAAACAGACGAAGAGGGAAAGCGCCGCCCCTTCGTCTGTTCACTTCTTACAGTTTTGCCACGTCCGAGTCCTGGATCATATGGAAACCTGCGGCCTCCAGCACTTCTTCCGCCTTCTGGTTGTCCGCAACCCGGATCACCAGATAGGCATGCTTATCAGTTCTGGCGCAGAACGCATAAAGGTACTCCAGGTTGATTTCAGCCAGGTCCAGCACCTTCAGCGCTTCCGCCATTTTGCCCGGAGCATCGCCGATCTTGACTCCGACAACTTCTGTTTCCTTCACTACATAGCCTTTGCCCTTCAAAACAGAAATCGCCATTTTATTGTCGCTGACAATCATCCGAAGAATACCGAACCGCTCGGTATCCGCAATGGAGAGTGCCCGCAGATTGATGTCAGCATTCGCCAGCACCTCCGCGATATCAGAAAGAGCGCCAGGCGTATTATCAACGAAAACAGATAACTGATTCAATGCCATAATGCCTTTCCTCCTTTATGTTTATTTCCCCAGCCACTGGCTGTCGGTAACCAGCTTACGCTTGTCCACCACCCGGACAGCTTTCCCTTCGCTGCGCTGAATAGAGTGGGGGGCTACCAGGTGTACAGCCGGCCCAATACCCAGCATGGCCCGCATGGCAGCCACCAGCGCCTTCTCACGGCCCGTGATCGAAGAAACGGTGTCCCCAAAGGTTTCATCGTCCATTTCCACCAGAATATCGAAGGTATCGTTATTGTTGACGCGATCCACCACGATCTGATAATTCGGTGCATAGCCTTCCTTCAGCAGCACAGTTTCAATCTGGCTCGGGAAGACATTCACGCCGCGGATGATCAGCATATCGTCGCTGCGGCCCATGGGCTTGGTCATCCGGATAAAGGTCCGTCCGCAGGAGCATTTCTTCCGGCTCAGGATACAGATATCCCTCGTCCGATACCGAAGCAGCGGAAAAGCCTCCTTATCCAGACTGGTGAATACCAGCTCGCCCTTGGAGCCTTCCGGAAGCACTTCGCCCGTTTCCGGGTCAATAATTTCAGCAATGAAGTGGTCCTCGTTAATATGCATGCCCTGCTGTTCCTGGCACTCAAAGGATACCCCGGGGCCGGAGGTTTCCGTCAGCCCGTAGATGTCATAAGCCTTGATGCCCAGGCTTTTCTGGATAGCCTGCCGCATCTCCTCCGTCCACGGCTCTGCGCCGAAGATTCCCGCTTTCAGGGGATTCTCTTCCGGGGCGATCCCGCGCTCCTTCAGGCTCTCGCCGAGGTACGCGGCATAGGAGGGCGTGCAGCAAAGGATGGTGGCTCCCAGATCCATCATAAACTGAATCTGTCGATCGGTATTCCCGGAGGACATCGGCAGCGTCAGACAGCCTACCTTATGGCTTCCGCCGTTCAATCCGGGACCTCCGGTGAACAGACCGTACCCATAAGAAATCTGACATACATCCCCCTTCGTTCCGCCTGCGGCCACAATCGCCCGGGCGCAGCACTCCTCCCACAGATCCACATCGTGCTGAGTATAGAAGGCCACAACCCGCCGGCCGGTCGTTCCGCTGGTGGACTGAATCCGGACGCACTCCTCCTGAGGTACTGCCAGAAATCCCCTGGGATACTCATCCCGCAGATCCGACTTGCTCAGGAAGGGCAGCTTATGCAGGTCCTCGATTCCATGAATATCCTCCGGCTTTACGCCCAGCTCGTCCATCTTTCTGCGATAGGGTTCCACATGGTCGTAGACGTGACGAACCTGTTTCACCAGCTTTTCGCTCTGGAGCTTTTGAATCTCCTCCAGCGGCATGGTCTCTGCCTTCTCCTGAAAGTACTTCAAGGGCATCACTCCTCCTTCTTTATTTTCTTTTATGCGTTAAATCCCATGTCAAATGCTTTCAGATTCATTTCCAGGAACTTGCCCGGCACCGTCTTCTCCAGCGCGGCCAGCCAGCTTTCCCTCGAAATGCCTGAGTGAGCTGCGAAATGGCCCATCAGGACAATATTGACTGCCTTGGCGCTCCCGGCCTCCAGAGCCGGCGTCAGGGCATCAATGGCATCGACATCAAATCCCTGTGCTTTCAGATCCTCCAGCACTTCCTCCGGATAGACCGCGGCGCCGGTAATCACAGGCATGGGATCAATCTGCTGCGTGTTTACAATAATCCTGCCGCCCTTTTTCAGGCAGCCGGCGAAGCGGGCCGCTTCCAGCTTCTCGAAGCTGATGATGAAATCGCATTCACCTTCGGTCACAATGGGAGAATAGACCTTCTCCCCATACCGTACATAGGTCACGACGCTTCCGCCCCGCTGGCTCATGCCGTGAACCTCACTGACTTTCACGTCGTATCCCTCATCCGTCAGCAGGTTGCCCAGCAGCTTGCTGGCCAGCAGGCTTCCCTGCCCCCCTACGCCCACGATCATAATACTCTTCGTTTCCATTTTTCGTTCCTCTCAATGATCCGCAATCGCCCCAAAGGGACACAGCTGGCTGCAGACGCCGCAGCCCACGCAGAGGGTCCGGTCGATCCGGGCTTTGCCCTCCTTCATGGAGATAGCAGGGCAGCCCATGCCCATACAGCGCTTGCAGGACCGGCACTTTTCCGCGTCGACCCGCAGGGGGGCTTTGGGTTTCACGTACTTCAGCAGCACGCAGGGGCGGCGGGAGATGATCACACTGGGCTCTTCCGCGGCCAGCTCCTCCTTTACCGCCTGCTCGCACTCTGCAAGATTGTAGGGATCCACCACCCGGACCCGGTTAATCCCCAGGGCATGGCAGAGAGCTTCCAGATTGACCTTTGCGGCCGGATCTCCCTTAATGTTGTAACCGGTCGTGGGATTCTGCTGGTGCCCGGTCATACCGGTAATTGAATTATCCAGAATGATTACGGTGGAATTGGTGGCATTATAGGCGATATTCACAAGCCCGGTCATGCCGGAATGCATGAAGGTAGAATCCCCGATAACGGCCACGGTCTTCTTTTCCGTCTCCGCGCCCCGGGCCAGGTTGAACCCATGAATGCCGCTGACGCTGGCGCCCATACACAGGGTGGAATCCAGCGCATTCAGAGGCGCAACGGCCCCCAGGGTATAGCATCCGATATCCCCCAGCACGGTAATATGATTCTTTGCCAGGGTATAGAACATTCCCCGGTGCGGGCATCCCGCGCACATCATAGGCGGCCGTCCCGGCACCTGGGGAGCATCTCCCTGCTTTTCCGGAATCGTCCCCACGTCCACTTTTTCCTTCAGGAAAGCTTCCCGGATGGTCTGCTGGCTGAATTCGCCCACAGGGCTGAACAGCTCCTTGCCCACGCATTCGATCCCCAGGGATCGGACATGGTTCTCGATGACAGGATCCAGTTCCTCAATCACATACAGCTTCTCCACCGAGGCGGCAAAATCCCTGATCAGCTTTACCGGCAGCGGATTGGGCATGCCGATCTTCAGGATGGAAACGCTGTCCCCGAAGATCTCCTTCACGTACAGATAACTGCATCCGCTGGTAATGATACCGATCCGGCTGCCCCGGTTTTCCACCCGGTTATATTTACAGTCTTCTGCCAGCTCCCGAAGTTTCTCCGTCCTGCTCTCAACAACAGGATGCTTCGCCTTGGCATAGGCCGGCATCATGATATACTTGGATGGCTGTTTTACGTATTCCTTCAGCGGAGTCTCCTCCCGCTCTCCAAGGTCCACGATGCACTGGCTGTGCGCAATCCTGGTACACATCCGAAAGAGCACCGGTGTATCGTACTCCTCGCTGAGGGCAAACGCAGACCGGGCAAATTCGTATGCTTCCGCACTGTCCGAGGGCTCCAGCATGGGCACCTTGGCCCCGATGGCATAATGCCGGGAGTCCTGCTCGTTCTGGGAAGAGTGCATGGCCGGATCATCCGCTACGCAGATCACAAGTCCCCCGGTAACTCCCGTATAGCTCAGAGTAAAGAGGGGATCCGCCGCTACGTTGAGCCCCACATGCTTCATGGCGCAGGCAGACCTTGCTCCCGCCAGGCTGGCTCCGAAGGCCGCTTCACAGGCGACCTTCTCGTTGGGCGCCCATTCCGAATGGATATCGTCATGTTTCGCCAGGAACTCCGTAATCTCCGTGGATGGTGTTCCGGGATAGGAGCTGATCACCCTTAGTCCGCCATGATACAGGCCCCAGGCAACCGCTTCATTGCCAATAAGCAGTTTCTTCAAATAATTCATTCCCTTCATCCCGCAGGCCGCGGGCTCATCTTCATAACCAGATTATTATATCTGTATTTACGGTTTGTGTCACGTTTTTTCCTCGTCTTTTCTTCCCGGATCGGGTATAATGGGACGGAGTCCCTAATCTCCTTTCCGGAAAGGTGAACCTGCGTCATGATAAACTGGACTGTGCGGCCGGAGGAAGACGGCCTGATGCTGCGTCAGATCCTTCTGAATTCCATGCGTCTGAGCTGGTCCGCTCTTAAAAGCGCCAAATGGAACGGCCAGATTCTGCGAAACGGATCACCCGTCCATATGAGGGACAGGGTGCATGCCGGCGAGCGAATCGAGGTGATCTTTCCGGAAAAGGATCCCGTCTACACGCCCGCAGCATTTTCGCTTCCGCTGATCATTCCTTATGAAGATGACTGCCTGATGGTCGTGGACAAGCCTGCCCCTCTGGCCAGCCAGAGCAGTGCCGGCCATCCGACGGACTCCCTGGAAAACGCGGTCTACTTTCATCTGGGGTGTCCGGCGGGGTTTATCTATCGCCCGGTAAACCGTCTCGACAAAGGAACCAGCGGTCTGATGGTGATCGCCCGGGACGGCCATACTCAGGATCTGCTTCAGCGTCAGCTCCACAGCGAGGATTTTATCCGGGAGTATCTCGCCCTGACAGACGGGATCCCCGAGGCCCGGGAAGGCGTCATCAGCCTGCCCATTCGGAAGGAGAACGCGGCCTCCGTCCGCCGGATCATCGCCCCGGATGGACAGGCCGCCAGCACCCGGTACCGGGTTATTTCCGCGCAGGACAGGAAAGCGCTGATCCGGCTGCGGCTGGAAACGGGAAGAACCCATCAGATCCGGGTGCATCTGGCAGCTTTGGGCTGCCCCGTCCGGGGAGATTTCCTCTACGGGCAGGAGCAGCCTGAAGAATTTCCGGGAAGATTCGCTCTCCACAGCGCTTATCTGCGTCTTCTTCATCCCCTGACAGGCAGGCTGCTGACCTTTGATTCGACGCCACCGTGGCTGGATTCTTAGAAAGCAATAATCAGCCGCTCTTTCGGCATTCATCGTCTGAGCGTGGATGATGGAAGCTGAAAAAATACCTCAGTTTTTTCCGGGGTCGGCCTGCAGCTCTCCTGATCATAGTATTTTCGCCTCCGGGATGATTCGGAGGCGAAAAATATTTATGATTTATTCTGACTGTCTACCAGGCCTTCTCCGCCGTAGATTTTCCTCAGCTTCGGCTTTTCAATTTTTCCGGTGGCATTCCGCGGCACAGGGGCCAGAATGATCTTCCGAGGGCGTTTATACCGGGGCATTCCCTGGCAGTACTCCTGAATATCCTCCACAGTGCATTCCACGCCCGGCACCAGTTCGATAATCGCCGCGGCAATTTCCCCCAGCCTGGCATCCGGCAGACCGATCACCGCCACATCCTTGACGGGCTTGAATCCGGCAATGAAGTTTTCAATCTCCACGGGATAGAGGTTTTCGCCGCCGGAGATAACCACATCCTTTTTCCGATCAACCAGATAGATGAAGCCCTCTTCATCCATCCTGGCCATATCTCCCGTCAGCAGCCAATCTCCCTTCAGCGTCTCAGCCGTAGCCTGCGGATTATTATAATAGCATACCATGACTCCCGGGCCCTTCAGCGCCAGCTCGCCCACCTCGCCCTGGGGCACCTCCTGCTGATTCTGGTCCACGATCTTCACTTCCCAGCCGTATCCGGGAATGCCGATGGCGCCCACCTTGCGCACATTTTCCACGCCAAGATGCACGGCGCCGGGGCCGATGGACTCGCTCAGGCCGTAATTGGTGTCATACTGATGATTCGGAAAGTACTTCAGCCAGCGGCGGATCAGGCTCTGAGGCACGGGCTGAGCGCCAATATGCATCAGCCGCCATTGGGACAGTTCATAGTCCTCCAGTCGAAGCTCTCCGCTGTCCAGCGCCGTCAGAATATCCTGAGCCCAGGGCACCAGCAGCCATACGATGGTGCAGTGTTCCCGGCTGACAGCCTGCAGAATGGTTTCCGGACGGGTTCCCTTCAGAATCACCGCCTTGCTGCCGGAGATCAGGCTGCCAAACCAGTGCATCTTGGCTCCGGTATGATACAGGGGCGGAATGCAGAGGAAACAGTCATCCTTCGTCTGACCGTGATGGGCCTGCTCCACCCGGCAGGAATGAATCAGGCTGCGGTGCTTATGCAGAATCGCCTTGGGAAATCCCGTGGTGCCGGAAGAGAAGTAGATCGCCGCCTCATCCTCCTCCGTCAGCTCGCAATCCGGGAAAAGGGAACTGCACTCATTGATCAGCTCATTCAGGTCATCCGCAAAAGAGGGGCAACCCGGACCCAGATATACCAGCGCCACCTGCGGAATGTGATCCGCGATTTCCTCCACCCGTCCGATAAATTCCGGCCCAAAGATGATCATATTGCTGTCGGACAGGTTCAGACAGTACTCGATCTCATTGGCTGCATAGCGGAAATTCATGGGCACAGCCAGGGCTCCTGTCTTCAGGATGCCGAAGTAGATGGGCAGCCAGTCGATGCAGTTCATCAGCAGGATGGCAACCTTGTTGCCCTTGCCGATTCCGTGGCTCCGAAGCATGTTGGCGATTCGGTTGGCTTTCTCGTTGAATACTGCCCAGGTTATTTCCCGCCGGTAATGCCGGGCCCTGGCGCTGGGCTCTACCAGTTCAAACTCATGCCAGGTGACCCGTCGGGTCTCCGGCTGATCCGGATTAATCTCAATCAGGGCGGAATCGTTCGGCCATTCCCGGGCGTTCCGCTCCAGCAGATGCACAATAGTCATCTCAGTTCCCTCCGTTTTCCGGAATTTTTCAGTGCCTTTTATCTTACGCCCTTCTTCCCGGGAACGCAAATAAAAACCCGGAAAAATACAATCGTTTTCACGGAAAAACGCCCTTCCCCGTGCGGAAAAGGGCGTTAGCAGAAAAGTGATTGAACATGTTTCATCTTCCGGATAGATCATGTGCATGTATCCGGATGAAACGAGTCTTCGAGGCATCCCTCACAGGATCTCACTGGCCCGTCAGGGCATCCGCATTCTGCAGGATCAGACTTTGCACTTCGGAAGGCAGGCTGCTAAGAAGCATAGTCATGCCCGAGAAAGCGCTTTGCTGAATCTCACCCATCAGGATCTCCTGCTCCTCCGGGCTCATGGACAAGGGCTGCACCGCTTCATCCACCGTAATCCAGGCTTCCGCCATATCCGTTCTCCCGTCTGCCGTCACAGTCAGGATGGTGCCCAGACCATCAATGGCAAACGTCACCATCGTATTGCTCTCCGCGTGATCTCCCAGATCCTTCTGCCCGAAGGATGCGGTATAACTCACGGTCACAGGATCCGAGGAAGCGTCCTGCTTCACTTGTACAGTGACATCAGCATTTACATTTATATCGTTTTCGCCGGAGGCGAAGGTCATATGGATATTCTCTTGCAGGGCTGTATAGGTCTCGCCATTCTCAGTGATATCCGTACTGATATCCATATCCATCACCTGACCCCCATCTGCACCGGTCAAGCGCATATCGCCACGGAAAACAGTGGCGGATGTATCTTCTGTTCCCACCATGATTGTTCCGGCCAGGTGCGGTGCAGCCTCCGCCATTTCAATCAGCACATTTGCGCTCACCGGCGTGGGTGTTTCCCCTGCCTTGACCTGGAAATCAGACAGGAACTGCATCTGATCCCCTGTCTCATTCATATAAAGATCCAGGGGCAGATCCCCTTCCAGCGCTTCAGGGATCCGGTTCAACGCCGTAATCAGCTGCTCTTCCGATGGGGCTTCCTGGCCATTCTGTTGCGCAGCGAATGTCAGGCTCTTCCGGATCACCGGCATGGAATACAGCACCTTGGCCAGTTCCGTGGTTACCCGGGTCATCCCCTCTTTGGACAACACCAGGGACATCCGCATTTTCGCGTCAATCGTAACTCCTTCCGGAACTTCCTCCACAGCAGTAATCTCCGGATCCTGGGAAACCACACCCTGCAACGCTTCCATCAGCCCCTGCAGATCCGGAGACCCGATCAGGGAAGAAAGGAAAGCTTCAGGATCCCCGGAGAAGGAAGCAGCAGCGCCCTTCAGCTGATCCAGCTGCTCCTGCGTCAGCTGCCCCTCATCCACCATTTGCTGCAAGACCTGTTCCGCCAGATTCTTCACCTGTTCAAGGGTCAGCATCAGGATTTTGTCCCCCAGGAAGCTGGACGCCGCATAAAGGCCTTTCTCACCAACCGCCAGAACCACATCCGCCGCGCGCTGATCATTCATCAGAATCCGCAGAGCCCCCTGCGTCTTGTTTTCACCCTTCTGGGCTGCCAGTTCGATCTTCATGGCATTGAGCAGTTCTTGAACCATACTCCCCGTTTCGTCTCCCAGCATACTCTGAGCGCCATCGCCCAGCTGCAGGCTGAAATCCACAACCTGCCGCTGACCTTCCTCCAGATATTTCTGGAAGAAGCTTCCAGCCGCCATGCTCTCCGCCGTTCCCGCCAGAGGAAGCGCCAGAATCATCAGTGTAATCAGCAACGATAATACCTTTTTCATTGTCTTTTCCTCCTTACTTCGTTTTATCTTTGGGAAACGCCGATCTATTTCAATCCGGCTTATACCTCCTCGATCAGGCTGTCTCAGATAAAAGTATATGATTCAGTACTTTCTTGGGCATTCGTTCAGACGTATAACAGCCTGTTCATTTGTTCAGCATTTCCTGAACCTGGACCATACCTGTTTTTTCGCTTTCGCTGTGCCCCTTTCCTGCAGCCCGCAAATCATTTTGCGGGAAAGCGAAACATAAGGCCATCCCAGGTTTGATGCTTTATCTGTGGTTGCGGACTTCATTTCGTTCCATGCGAATGGCATTCAGCAGCTCGCTTACGTTCCGGTCCGCAGCAACCAGCTGCTGATCCACGAAGTCGATCGCATTCTTTCTCAGCTGAGCCATCTCCTGCTGAGTTTTCTCCCGCAGCTCCTCGCTCTCCACCCTGGCCCGGCGGACGACCGTCTCTTCCTCAATCATCTGCCTGGCCTTCTTTTCCGCGTCCTCCAGCATCCGGGCCGCCTCCGCCCTGGCTGCCTCCACGCAGGCGGAAGCTTCCTGATTCGCCCGTTCCATGACTTCGCTTGCTTCCTGCTTTACCTGATCAGCAAATTCATGCGCCTGCTTCTTCGCGTCCGCCTCGATGGCATCCGCCCTGGCCTGGGCCTCTCCCAGAATTCTCTTCCGGCTTTCCTCCGTCTCCGTACGGATGGTCTCCTCCGCCTGAACGATCTCCGCCGCCTTGCGCACGGTACCGGGCAGATTCCGCTCCAGATACTCCAGCTGGGCCTGCAGAACATTACGGTTCACAACGCAGTTTTCCGAATTGATCAGCGTCTTCTTGGCAGAACTGAGTTCCCGCTTCATGGCGGCTACCGCGTTCATGCAGTTCTGCGCACTGTCCAGACCCACCTGCTCCGTCTGTTCCTGGGGCTGCTCCTCCCGGTTCTGACTTCTTCTTCTCGGTGTTTCCATAGCTTTTTCCTCCGTCCTGGCAAATCAATTCATCAGGAAACGCTGCGTCAGCGTTCATTCAGCCTTCTTTCCCCGTGCGGCGGAAAATCCGGCCAAAACTGAGTCCGTCAGCCTTTCCCTTAATCCATCTTTAAAAGCTTCTTCCTGATTTCCTCCGCGCATTCCCGGGGAACAAATTCCCGGATATCTCCGCCGAATGCCGCGATCTCCCGGACCGCGGAAGAGGAGATACACTGCATACCGTCTCCCGCAGGCAGCAGCAGCGTCTCCATTTCCGGATTCAGCATCCGGTTGGCCTGGGCGGAAACGATTTCCGCGTCAAACTCCGCGGCGCTGCGGGCACCCCGGATGACCGTCCGTTCTTCCCGTTCCCGCATATATTCGCTCAGCAGGCCTTCCCAGCGTTCCACCCGCACATTCGGGTCGCACCGGCAGGCCTTCTCCAGCAGTCGCACCCGCTCCTCCGGAGAGAAACACCCCTGCTTGCGGATATTGACCATCACCACCACCGTCACCCGGTCAAACAGCTGAGCCGCCCGCCGGATCAGGTCCTGATGGCCACGGGTTACCGGATCAAAGGATCCCGGAATCACGCAACTGCTCATAAATCTTCACCCCGCAGTATCCCCAGGCTCTTTCCTTCACAATACCCAGTCTTTCTGATACCTGAATCTCCGCTCCGGCCTGATGCTCCAGCACGACCCAGGCATCCTCCGCCATCAGGGGAATCAGCTTTTCCGTCAGTTCCCGCAGATCGGTCATGGCATAGGGCGGATCCAGAAAGATCAGGTCAAACTTCTCCCCTTCCCCCTTCAGGGTCCGCAGCGTGCGCTCCCAGGGGCTCCTGATCTGCCGTGCCCTGTCCTGAAAGCCGAGGATTTCCAGGTTCTTTTTTTCTGTCCGAATGGCGGTTTCATCCCGATCCGCCAGCACGGCGAAGGCCGCTCCCCTGCTCAGAGCTTCCAGGCTCAGGGCGCCGCTTCCCGCAAACAGGTCCAGAAGCCGGGCATCCATCAGCCTTCCCTGGATCATGTTGAACAGGTTCTCCCGAACCCTGTCCAGCGTGGGGCGGGTATCCTTTCCCTCCGGCGCCTCGAATCTGCGGCCCCGGGCTGTGCCTGCAATAATCCTCAGCATATCAGTTCAGCTGCTCCGGCGTCTTCGGTTTCTGCGTCATCCTGGCCTTCCGGGCTTTCCTTTCCCGGTTTGCCCGCTTTCGGTTGCTCTGGGCAATTCCGGTATGAATCTTCATGCGCTCCCGGGTGCCCTGCAGATATCCCGTTCCATAGGCCGCCGCAGGCAGAAGCAGGATCAGGGGACTCAGCCGCTCCAGCAGCAGCATGCCGTCCCGGTTTTCCGCTCCCACCATGGAGACGAAGGGCATAATCAGAATTCGGACAATAATCCGCAGAATATCCTCCATCCCCATCGGGGTGGTCTGGGTATATGCCACCAGCGCATTCCCCACCTCGCTTCGGCCGGCATAGGAGGACATCCATCCGGGCAGGGATCCGAACCCGGTGGACTGTTTGTGAGCGACGGCAGCCAGCAGGACCGCGCAGATCAGCAGGGGAATGCTTCCCAGCAGGGCCGTCAGATATCCCTTCAGGGGATGAAAGCAGATTCTTCGTTCTGATTCCGCAAAGGAGATGCCTCTTTCCTGCTTCTGATACAGAATCTCACCCCTGGCTACCGCATCTGTCCCGCTGTTGACGGCGTTATTGTACAGAATGATCATGACCAGGGTCACGACCATCAGGTTCAGAATTACCCTTAGATACACATTGTCAAGGGCCAGCATGCTGCACACCAGGAAGCTCATAATCGAGGCGATCACCAGGATTCCCAGATACGCCAGTGCCCCCTTCCCCGTCCGCTCGTCCGTGGGCGTTCCCCGCAGGAAGGGCTTTACCACCGGTTTCACCGGTTTTGCCTGTTTTTTCGTATTATTCGTCGTCGTCATGATTCCGCTCCCTTCACTGTTCTTTTCACCCGGGGACCGCTGCTCAGCAAAACCTCATAGGGAATGGTTCCGCACCAGGCTGCTATTTCCTCCGCCGTGATACATTCCGCCCCGTCCGCGCCCATCAGCGTGACCGGATCCTCCGGGACCACCCCTGGAATGTCTGTCACATCCGCCATCATCTGATCCATGCAGATCCTGCCCAGAATCCTCGCCCGTCTGCCGCGGATCAGCACTTCCGCCTTTCCGCTGCCCTCCCGGTGATATCCGTCGCCATATCCGCAGGTCACCGTGGCAATCCTTGTGGGTTTTTCCGTCCGGAAGGTTCTGCCGTAGCTGATATACTCCCCGGCGGGAACTTCTTTTACATAGCTGACTTTCGCTTTCCATTCCATGCAGGGCAGCAGGCCCAGTCCCGTCTCTACGGGCGGATACCCGTACAGGCTGATGCCTTCCCGCACCATATCCAGCGCCCATTCCGGATGCCGCAGGGCCGCTGCGGAATTGGCGCAGTGGCGGATAACATTCAAACCCTCGGTCAGTTCCAGAAAGCGTCTGAACTGAATTCCGGAATAGGCTTCCCCTGCCTCGTTCCCATCCGCATCGCTGAAATGAGTATATGCACCGGTCAGCCGAAGGTCCGGGCATTGGTCCAGGGCACGAAGCACATTTTCCCGCTCGGACAGGGTCCGTATTCCGATCCGGCCCATACCGCTGTCCACCTTCAGATGCACCGTAATGGTCCCCTGTTTCCGCGCGTTCACCGCTTCCTGACAGAGGTAAACCATTTCCGGGCTGCAGACGGTCAGAATCAGATCATGCTGCAGCGCAGCCTCCGGATCTCCTCTCCCTGTTGCACCCAGCACAAGAATCGGCGCTTCCACTCCTGCTTCCCGGAGCTGCCCACCCTCCTCCGGGGTGGCTACGGCCAGCATCTCCGCGCCGCCTGCCAGGGCCGCCCGGGCCGCTGTCACCGCCCCGTGGCCATATCCGTCTGCCTTTACCACCGCCATGATCATAGATGCCGATGGCACCGTTCTCCGCAGAGCAGCCATATTCTTTCGGATTGCTTCCGGATCAATAATCCGGATATTTCTCTCCGCCCGTTCCATAGGGTCCTTTCCTTCCGTCTGTTTCGTCAGGAATTCCTATCCCTGGCTCCGCGCCTGATTCATTCTCCTTTTCTGTTATCCGTCCGGAAAAAGGAGCATAATCTTTTATGTCTCCGGATATTCGTGCCGATGGATCTGGGCATTCAGCAGGTTAATATCCCCGCATCCCATGGTAATCACCAGATCTCCCGGCTGCCAGTGCTCCCGCAGGTATTTCTCCGTATCGTCAAACCCCGGTGTCCACTGGGCATTGATTCCGTGGGCCCGCATGCCTTCAACCAGCATTCCGCTGTTCAGGTCTCCGGGATCCGCTTCCCGGGCCGCGCAGATATCCGTCACCAGGGTGAAGTCCGCCTGTTCTGTGCAGGTCAGATATTCGTCAAACAGCGACCGGACCCGGCTGAAGGTATGGGGCTGCATCACCGCCCAGAGTCTTCCCTTGCAGCGTTTCCGGGCGATAGAAAGCGCATTGCGCATCTCCGCCGGATTATGGCCGTAGTCGTGGAAAATTTCCACCCCGTCAATGGTATCCGTCAGCTCAAACCGGCGATGAGCGCCTGTGAACCGGGTCAGGGTGTCCGCCGCCTTTTCCGCGGGAAGCCCAAGAGCATCTGAAGCGGCCAGAGCGGCCAGGGCGTTCATGACATTAAAATCTCCGGGCACGCCCATCTGGATCCGCGTAACATGCTTTTCTCCGTGCATCAGGTTGAAGGAAGCATATCCCCGATCATCCTCCGTCATGTTTCCGGGATGCCAGTCGTTCTCCGCCCTGAATCCGAAAAAGATCTTCCGGCAGGAAAGTTTTTCCATCTGCCGCCGGACCCGGGGATCATCCCCATTGCCAATCGCAATGCCGTTCTCCGGCAGAAGATGCAGAAACTGCCCGAAGGTTTCCTCAATCTCATCGATATCCCGGTAGCAGTCCAGATGGTCCGCATCGATGTTCAGCACCACCGCCACCGTAGGATTCATCCGGAGGAAGCTGCGGTTAAACTCACAGGCTTCCGCCACGAAGATGTCTCCCCGGCCCACCCGGGTGCTGCCCCCGATTGCGTCCAGTCTGCCGCCGATATGAATGGCGGGATCCATCCCATGCTCCAGCAGCATCTCACTGAGCATGGAGGTTACCGTGGTCTTTCCGTGAGCTCCGCAGACGCCCACAGCTCTGGGATAGCCTTCCATCAGCTGGCCCAGCAGCCATGCCCGCTCCAGGCTGGGGATCCCCAGCCGGTCCGCTTCCTGCCGCTCCGGATTATCCGGATGGATGGCCGCGCTGTAGCAGACCAGTGCCGCTCCATGAACGTTTTCCGCCCGGTGGCCGATAAAAACCTCCGCGCCTTTCTCCCGAACCCCCTGAATCAGATACCCCTCATCCCGGTCGCTGCCGGTGACGGTATAGCCCTGATCCATCAGCATCTCCGCCAGGCCGCTCATGCTGCTGCCTCCGATGCCGATCATGTGAATCCGCTGTCCCTGATAATCCCGGATATGGGGAATCATGTTCAACCTCCAAGCGTCTAAGGAAACGCAGAATAAATGATCTTTCGGCGGTCATCGTCTGAGCGAAGGCTTAACATACCCCGCCTGAGCGAAGGCGGTGACCGACTGAATGGAATAAAAGAGCATTTTCCCAAGGAAACGCAGTCAGTTCCGCAGGGAATGCAGCGGCGCGGGAATCCGCCCGCCCCGGGCGATGAATTCCTCGTTGCCAAAGGTATTCACCGGCATCACCGGGGCAAAACCCAGCAGTCCGCCGAATTCCACCCGGTCCCCTGCCTTCTTGCCCACAGCGGGAATGATCCGCACCGCGGTGGTCTTGTTATTCACCATGCCGATCGCCGCCTCATCCGCGATGATTCCGCTGATGGTGCTGGCGCTGGTATCGCCCGGCACGGCAATCATGTCCAGGCCCACTGAACATACGCAGGTCATGGCCTCCAGCTTCTCCAGCGTCAGGCTGCCCTTCCCCGCGGCCTCGATCATGCCGATATCCTCGCTGACGGGAATAAAGGCGCCGCTGAGCCCGCCCACGTGGTTGCTCGCCATCACGCCGCCCTTCTTCACCGCGTCGTTCAGCAGCGCAAGGGCAGCCGTGGTTCCCGGAGCTCCGGTGCTCTCCAGCCCCATTTCCTCCAGAATATGCGCCACAGAGTCTCCTCGTGCAGGGGTTGGCGCCAGGCTCAGATCCACGATGCCGAAGGGGATATTCAGCCGCTGACTTGCTTCCCTGGCTACCAGCTGTCCCACCCGGGTAATCTTGAAAGCGGTACGCTTGACCGTTTCCGCCACCACGTCAAAAGGCTGTCCCTTCACCTCTTCCAGGGCCCTCTTCACCACGCCGGGTCCGCTGACTCCCACGTTGATGGCGCATTCCGGCTCTCCCACGCCGCAGAAGGCACCGGCCATAAAGGGGTTATCCTCCACCGCGTTGGCGAAGACCACGAGCTTCGCGCAGCCCAGTCCGTCCTTTTCCGCCGTCCGCTCAGCCGTTTCCCTGATGATCTGCCCCATCTCCCGTACGGCATTCATATTGATCCCCGCCCGGGTGGAAGCCACATTCACGCTGGCGCACAGCCGCTCCGTCCCGCTCAGAACCTCCGGAATGGAAGCCAGCAGCCGCTCGTCGGCCAGCGTGGCTCCCTTATGCATCAGTGCGCTGTATCCTCCCAGAAAATTGACGCCCATCTCGCTGGCCGCTCTGTCCAGCGCAAGGGCTATCGGCCGGGGATCTCCCTGGCAGATCAGGCTCACCGGGGTCACGCTGATCCGCTTATTGACAATCGGGATGCCAAGCTCCGCCTCGATGCGCTCCCCGACAGGCACCAGATCCCTGGCCGTCCGGCAGATTTTGTCGTAGACCCGCCGGGCGCAAATCTCCGGATCCCGGTCTGAACAGTCCAGCAGGTTGATCCCCAGGGTAATGGTCCGGACATCAAAATGCTCCTCCTGGATCATACGCAGCGTCTGCAGTATTTCACCGGTTTCGATCATACGTTTCTCCTGTCCCGTTCCGCTGCAAGCCGCCGTGCGGGAGGGTATTCCTTCCCCGATCCGGCGGCCGGTCGGAAACTGTTTCCTCAGATCCGATGCATGGCGTCAAAAATATCCATCCTCTGCATGTGAATCTCCATCTTCAGTTCTTCCCGGATCGGCTCAAGCGCTCTGTTGATGGAATCGAAATCCACCGGAGCGCCGCTGAGATCCACGATCATCATCATCGTGAAATAGCCTCCCAGGATCGTCTGGCTGATATCCAGAATATTGACGTTCAGCTCGCTGAGCTTCGTGGCGACCTTGGCGATGATGCCCGTGGCATCCAGGCCGGTTACGCTGATCAGTGCTTTCTGCATGGGTATCTCTCCTTCATTATTCCAGCACGATTTTGGGATTCTGCCTGCTGGGACGATACATCACAAAGCGCCTCCCGATCTGCTGAACCGGCTCCGCGTGAGTTCGCGCGCACAGCTCTTCCAGCGCTTCCTTTGCTTCCAGGGGGCATCCCTGCTGCACGCAGCACTTGATCAGTTCCCGGGCCTCCAGAGCATCCTCCGCCTCCCGGACGGTATTCTCCCCAATGCCCTCCCTGCCAATGTACAGAATCGTCTCCAGATTATTGGCCATGGCCCTCAGCTGGGCCCTCTGTTTTCCTGTCATTCCCGCTCCTTTAAATCTGTCCTATTCCACAAAGTCAAATTCCATCTCTCCGATCCGCACCGTGGCGCCCTCCCCGGCCCCGGCATCCCGCAGGGCCTCGATGACGCCCCATCGGCGCAGGGTCCGATGGAACCAGTTGAGGCTTTCCAGGTCGTCAAAATTGACGCTGTCCAGCAGGCGCTCCATCCCAGCGCCTTCCACGATATAGACTGCCCCGTCGAAAAGCACCAGGAAGTCATCATCCGCCTTTTTCTCGGGCAGCGGGGCCTCTTCCTCCTGGTAGTGCAGGATGGGGGGCAGATCCTCCAGCATCCTGGCCGCCGCGTCCATCAGCTCGTCAAATCCCTGATGCGTCGCCGCGCTGACCGGGAATACCGGGATATCCATTCCCTTCGCCAGGGCCTGAATCCGCTTCAGGTTTTCCTCCGCCCCGGGAAGATCCATCTTATTGCATACAATGATCTGTGGTTTTTGCCCCAGGTCACCATAGTTTTCCAGTTCCGTATTGATCTGGTCCAGATCGTCCACCGGATCCCGGCCTTCGATGCCGCTGGCGTCCACCACATGCATCAGGAGCCTGGTCCGCTCAACATGCCGGAGGAAATCATGGCCCAGCCCAGCACCCTCCGCGGCACCCTCAATGAGCCCGGGAATATCCGCCAGCACAATATCCTGGCCGTATTTCCGGACGATTCCCAGATTCGGCGTCAGGGTCGTAAAATGATAATTCCCGACCCGGGGCCTGGCGCTGGTCACCACCGACAGGATCGAGCTTTTTCCTACATTGGGGTATCCTACCAGTCCGATATCTGCTATGGTCTTCAGCTCCAGCCGCAGCGTGACAATCTCCGTTTTCGTCCCTGGCTTGGCAAAATTAGGAGCCTGGCGGGTGGGCGTGGCAAAATGATGGTTGCCCCATCCGCCCCGGCCGCCCTTCAGCAGCGTCTTCGTCTCCCCGGCACGATCCATGTCCGCCATCACCCGGCCTGAGGTTTCCTCCCGTACCACCGTGCCCACCGGCACCTTGATGATCAGGTCCTCTCCCCGCCTGCCGCTCCGAAGGCCCGACATACCGTCCCCGCCGTTTTCGGCGGTATATTTACTGCGGAACCGGAAATCCAGCAGGGTGTGCATATTCTCATCCGCGTACAGCAGCACATCCCCTCCCCGGCCTCCGTCGCCGCCGTCCGGGCCGCCGTTCTGGACGTATTTTTCCCGGTGAAAGGAGGCGGAACCGTTTCCGCCGTTCCCGGCCTTCGCGGTGATCCGCACCTGATCCACAAAATTACTCATCGTTTCCCGTCTTTCCCATTAGATTGATCCTGTCCCGAAGCAACAGGAAAAAAGGCCTCATCGCATTCGAAGACAGTTTATTATAGGTTTCAACCCCTTTGCTGTCAAGCTTATGACAGGCGATAAGACCTGTAAGATCCATGCTGTTCTGTTGTATCACAGGAAGGGAATCATTTCTGCGCGCGTTTTCTATCCTCCGGAAAGATGCTCGATCAGGATCTTCAGGCCAATGAGAATCAGCACGATTCCCCCTGCCAGCTTTGCCCTTTTCTCCAGCTTTTCTCCTGCGGCCCTGCCCAGGAAAACTCCCGCAAAGCTCAGCAGGAAGGTGACCGCGCCGATCACCAGGACCGAAGTCCAGATATTCGCATCCAGAAAAGCGAAAGTAATCCCCGTCGCCAGCGCGTCGATGCTGGTGGCCACCGCCAGAGGCAGCATGGCCTTCCAGGAAACGGAATCCGAAACCTTCTCCTCCTCCGGATGAAAGGATTCCCGGATCATCATTCCGCCGATCAATCCCAGCATTACGAAGGCAATCCAGTGATCCACGCTGGCCACAAGGGCGCTGAAGCGGGATCCGAGTGCGAATCCGACCAGCGGCATCAGCATCTGGAAAAAGCCGAACCAGCCGCCGATCACGCAGGCTTTCTTCCACTCCCGCTCCTGCATGATCATTCCCTTGCAGACGGATACGGCAAAGGCATCCATGGCAAGTCCGATTCCGATGATCAGTACATCCCAAATCGTCATGTTGTTTTATTCCTCAGAAAAGCGCCGACAAACTATGCTCCGGCTCGAAGGCTCCACTGTGCCTGCAGCTTATGCCCCCGTTCCGTCCTTTCCCAGCCCCTATACGTTAATCTCGGCCGTCCCGGACTCGGCCTCCGCCAGCACAGGCGCCAGTTTCTCAAGATAGGCGCGGACCTGTTCGGCGCATCGCCCGATATACTTTTCCGGCCGAAGGCTGGCTCTGATTTCCTCTTCCGTCAGATGGAATTCCGGATCCGCCGCCAGCAGTTCCGGAAGGTTGCAGCTCTCCCCGTTTTTCATCCGGGCCGTAGCCTCCATGGAGCAGCGCCGGATCACCTCATGGGTTTCCTGCCGGTCCGCCCCCTGCTTCACCGCCTCCATCATCAGGTTTTCCGTAGCGATAAAGGGCAGGTATTCCATGACCGTCCGCTCCACGATCTTCCCGTTCACATGCAGCCCGTCTGTCACATTCTGGGCCAGCCGCAGGATCGCATCCGCGCAAAGGAATCCTTCCGGCAGGGCAATCCGCCGGTTGGCGGAGTCGTCCAGCGTCCGCTCCAGCCACTGGGTGGAGGCAGTCATGGCCGCGTTCATCGTGTCCGCCATCAGATACCTTGCCAGGGAGCAGATTCGCTCGCACCTCATGGGATTGCGCTTATAGGGCATGGCAGACGACCCAATCTGATTCTTTTCGAAGGGCTCCTCTACCTGACGGTCATGCTGGAGCAGCCGGAGATCGTTGGCCATTCTGTAGCAGCTCTGGGCGATGGCGCTCAGGCAGGAAAGAATCCTGCTGTCCAGCTTCCGGGGATACGTCTGCCCGCTTACATCAAACAGCCGCTCAAACCCGAACCGCTCCCGCAGCCTTCTGTTCAGCTCCTCGCATTTTTCATGGTCCCCGTCAAACAGCTCCAGGAGGCTGGCTTCGGTGCCGGTCGCGCCCCTGCATCCCAGGAAGGGGATCGCGGACAGTACGAAATCCAGCTCCTCCAGGTCAGAAGCCAGATCTTGCAGCCAGAGCGTGGCCCGCTTTCCCACCGTCACCAGCTGCGCCGGCTGATAGTGAGTATATCCCAGGGTGGGCGTGGCGCTGTATTCTTCCGCAAAGGCCGCCAGATGCTTCATCACCTTCAGCAGCTCTCCCCGGAGATAGCGAAGCGCGTCCCGATACAGGATCAGGTCCGCGTTATCCGTTACATAGCAGCTGGTCGCTCCCAGATGAATGATCCCCGCCGCCTCTGGCGCCGCCTGGCCATAGGTATAGACATGGGCCATCACATCATGACGGACCTCCTTTTCCCGGGCCGCGGCCTTTTCAAAGTCGATGTCCTCCTGATGGGCCTCCAGTGCAGTCACCTGCTCCGCTGTGATGGGCAGACCCAGCTCGCTTTCCGCCCGGGCCAGCTCCGTCCACAGTTTTCGCCAGGTAACAATCCTCGTCTGAGGGGAAAACAGTTCCAGCATATACCTGCTGGCATAACGGGAGGAAAGAGGGGATTCATACTGTGCAGTCATGGTTTCATTCCTTTTCTCGTCCTGTATTTCGTCTCAGAAAACGCTGATCTGCCCTCTTCGGGCTGAAACCGGCCTCGCTCCGGCGGATTTCAGCCCTGGGGCATTGAATCAGCGCATTCCCGGGCGTTCGCAGATCCCGTCCTGTCGGGCGGAATCTTATTTGCGGGGCAGCGCCGCGGAAAATGCATCACCTGCTGATGTACGCTTCCCTCTCCGGACCCACGGAGACGTATGCGATGTGGCAGCCCACCGCCGCCTCCACCATCTCCACGTAGTCCCGCGCCGCCTTCGGCAGATCTTCCCATCTGCGGGCGCCGGAGATATCCTCCTGCCATCCGGGAACAGTAGTCATCACAGGCTTGCAGCGATCCAGCGCCGTCGGGAAGGGGAAATCATCCGTCTCCTGCCCGTCCAGCTCATATCTCACGCAGACGGGAATTTCCGCCAGATCGCTCAGCACATCCAGCTTCGTCAGGGCCAGACCCGTGGCGGCCTGCATCTGCACGCCGTACCGGGTCGCTACCAGATCGATGGGGCCAACCCGGCGGGGCCGTCCGGTTTTCGCGCCGTATTCCGCCCCGGCTTTCCGCAGACGTTCCGCTTCCTCGCCGAACATTTCGCAGACGAAGGGACCTTCACCCACGCAGGTGGAATAGGCCTTCACCACGCCAATAACCTGATCAATCTTCACCGAAGGCAGCCCGGACCCCACAGGGGCATAAGCCGCGATCGCGTTGGAAGAGGTGGTATAGGGAATGATCCCGTAATCCAGATCCCTCAACGCTCCCAACTGGGCCTCAAAAAGGAAATTCTTTCCCTCCTTCTCCGCCTCCGTCAGCAGCTTTGTAGTGTTGCAGATAAACGGCTTCAGCTTCTCTCCGTAGGTTTCCAGCCAGTCCAGCAGCTCCTCCAGCCGGCAGGGCTCCGCCCCGTAGACTCCCGTCAGGGTCAGATTCTTCCACTCCAGCAGCCGGGCCGCGTGCTTCCGCAGCGCCTCCCTGTCAAACAGTTCTCCCGCCAGCAGCGTCTTTTTCTGATACTTGTCGGAATAGAAGGGCGCGATTCCCTGCTTGGTGGAACCGTAGGCCCGATCCTTCAGCCGTGCTTCTTCCAGCCCGTCCAGCTGGCGGTGCCAGGGCAGCAGCAGGGAAGCCCTGTCGCTGATGCGCAGGGAATCCGGGGTGATCTTCACCCCCTGGGCCCGCACCTGCTCCATCTCATTCCACAGGTTCTCCAGATCCAGGGCCACTCCGTTCCCCAGGATGTTCATCACGCCGGGGCGAAAAATGCCGGAAGGCAGCAGATGCAGAGCAAATTTGCCGTATTCATTGATCACGGTATGCCCGGCGTTTCCTCCCCCCTGATAGCGGATCACCACGTCATACTGCTCCGTCAGCAGATCCACCATCCGGCCCTTGCCTTCGTCTCCCCAGTTGATTCCCACAATCGCGCAGTGTTTTTTCATTGTATGTTCTTTCCTTTCGGGATTATTTTTCCTGCCGCTCCTGATCTTCTGAAAAAGTCCATCCTTTTCATAGCGCCTGCGATGCGTCCGGGCGCTGAAAACAGGCCCTCCCAAGGCCCCTGCGGGGCAGAAGCTCGCTTCCCCGCGCAAGGGAATCCGAAGGGGCCTGATAAAATGCTCCGTCAAACAAGCATGATCCTATCATAATCCCGGCCCGAATGCAAGGAAACATATGGCCGAAATCTTCCCCGGAAAGGCGGGCCATGCCTTCGATGAGGTCTATTGCCGCTTCTCGGAATAGAAAAAAACGATCTTCCCTCCCTCAGGCTTTCCCCAGCAGGCTCCTCAGTGCCTTCAGCTCTTCCTGTTCTCTGGCCAGCCGCTGCAGGAAGTCCCGCTGCTCCGGAACCTCCCAGAGCATCTCCCCCGCCTGCCGCACAGCCTCCGCGAAGGCCGGATCCATCCCCTTCTTTCCCTGTCTGGCCAGGGGACAGACCGTCCTGGACCGTTCATCAATCCGCGCCACCGTCTCTTCCCCCTTGCGGATCGGCAGCAGGGGGAACATCCTGCAGGCCAGGGGCCGGTCCTTCCGGTCGCACGTGCCCGGGCAGATGATCAGAAGGTCCTCCCCCGCGGGCAGAATCCGCCAGCCCTCCAGGTCTTCATACAAATCTTCCTCTCCGGGGAAAAGCAGCATGCCCGTCTCCTCCCCCTCCAGAGAAGAGCAGCATCTGGCTCCGCAGTATTTCCCGCAGTCCCCCTTCAGCGGTGTCAGCTTTTCCAGCATCTTCCGGGCCTTTTCCAGTTCCGTCATGGTCTTCCTTTCTCTCCCGTTCCCTTCTTTCTCCGCGGAAAACATGCCTGAAATCAGGACTCCAGCAGTCTGATCTTCCTGATGTCCCCCTCTTCCACCGTCATGTAGGCGGTCTTCTGATGAGTGTAAATCACCTTCCCCGGCGCGGCGCCGGAGGGTTTCTTCACATACCTGCGAAGCGTATAGTCAACCGGAACCATGGAACTGCGCTGCCCCTTGCTGTACCAGGCCGCCAGCTGGGCCGCCTGCTTCAGGGTCTCCTGAGGAATCTCTCCTTCCCCGCGGATGATTACGTGACTCCCTGGCATATCCTTGGCATGCAGCCACATTTCGCCCGGAGCCGCGCCCAGGGTCAGCCTGTCATTCTGCATGGCGTTTTTACCCACCAGCATCTCCACTCCGTCCGCCGACAGATACCTGTACGGCCGGCTCTGGGGCAGGCTTCGCTGCTGGCGGCGGTTGGTATTCTTTTTCATATATCCGGTCCGCACCAGCTCGGCCCGGATTTCTTCCAGTTCGCTCTCACTGACGCATTTCCCCACGTCCAGCAGCATCCCCTCCAGATACTCCAGCTCCTGCAGGGTCTTCTCCTTTTGCTCCGCGGCAATCTGCCGGGCGGAGCGGGCCTTCTGATACTTTTTAAAATACTGCTGGGCATTCTGGCCGGGCGTCAGCCGCGGATCCAGCGGAATGGTGATGCTTCCTCCTTCCGGATCATACCAGTTGGGCAGGGTCACGCTCTCCGGGCCCTTTTCCAGGGCATATAGATTGGCGTTCAGCACCTCCCCCATCATCCGGAATTCCTCCATCCGTGCGGCGCCGGCAAGCTCCTCCTCCTGAAGGGCCAGCTTTTTCTCGCAGCGTTCCACATGGGTTTTCAGCACCCGCACCATGGAGGCGCTCTTCTGCCTCAGCCGGTCCAGCTGGTCCCGGGTGCCGTAATAGGCCTCCAGCGCCCGGCTCAGGCTGGAAAATTCCTTCTGCCGGTCCAGGTCCCCGCTCAGGAAGGGAAAAGGATACACCTCCGCCGCGCTCCCCTCCTCCGTATATTCCACCCGGGGGCTGACCATCTCAGGCATGCGGCGGAAAAGGCCGCAGATCCTCTCACAGCAGGCAGCCAGATCCTCCGGCCACTTCTCGCCGGATTCCAGCACTCTTGCCGCAATCTCCCTGCCGGAGGCCAGGCTCAGCCCGGTTATGCATCCGGACAGAGCTTTCCCAAAGGGCTGTCCTTCCAACGGTTCCAGGCGTTCCAGCAGTTCAGTGGCCGTCATTTTTCCCGGGTCCAGCCGATTCTGTCCTGGAGGGGGCGAATAGGTCATCCCGGGCTGGATCTGGCGCACCCGGCTCATCTCCGCGTTCACATGATGGGCGGATTCAAGAATCTTTCCTTCCCCGTTCAGCAGCATCAGATTGGAATGCCTGCCCATAATCTCCAGTACCAGCCGTCTGCGCTCATGATCCCCCAGCTCCCCCAGGGTATCCATATCGATATGCAGAATCCGGTCCCCGTCCACCTGGCTGACTTCCAGAATCCGGCCTCCCAGCAGCTGTTTCCGCATCAGCATACAGAGGGCGGGCGGCTCCAGGGGATTTGCAAATTTGCTCCCCGTCAGATGAGCCCGGGCGTTGTTGGCGGAAGCGCACAGCAGCAGGCTTTTGTTCTCCGTCCCCGCGCGGATCACCAGGATCACCGTATCCCGTTCCGGCTGGGTAATCCGGTCAATTCTCCCTCCCGCCAGTTCCGCGTCCAGCTCCCGGGCCAGCAGCCCCGTCATCAGTCCATCCATGGGCATGATCCGTTTCCTCCAGTGCTCTTTCCTTCATGAACCCCTTTTCCGGCCTATTATAATCTGTCCTCCGCCCATTCCGCAAGAGAGAACGGAACACATTCGGCCGGTAGCCGCTCCTCCCCATCTCAAAAAAGAGGAGAGGCTTTCGCCTCTCCTCCCCGGACAGTTCGTTTTTGAATCTTACTTGGTCAGCAGATCCGTGGGGACTTCCACGCCGTAGGCATCCTTCAGCTTCGCGGCCCGCTCATCGATGATCGCCTGGCCGCCCATGCCCAGGTACTCGGCCTGGCAGGAATCGTACACGCTGTCGAAATCAGCCACGGGAGCAACCACGGCCTGATTCAGCCAGGTATCCCGATAGCTGTCCAGGCTGGAGCCGACTTCGTTTTCGCTCTCGATGGCGCCCACGGAGAACTTCGCCACTACGCGGCCTTCATTCATGGCCGTCTCATAGGCGATGGTGATGTACTTGGGATCGATGCCCGCATAGCCCTGAGCCAGGGAAGCCACGGTGGCATCTCCCAGATACTGGCCGTTAGCGGTGATGGTGTGGTCGATGTTGTTCAGGCTGTTCTGAATCCAGACCGCCTTGTTCTCTTCGCTCATGGTCAGCAGCTTGTAGGCGCCGTCCTCAGTCACCTCATGCACGATGCCTTCGGGACCCACCTGCAGGTACTTGATGACCTCAGGATCGGAGATGAAGTCCAGATACAGCAGCGCCGCATGAACATTGCTGCAGGTAGAGGGCAGGAAGCACTTCCGGTCCACCCGGTCGGACAGGAACTTCCGGGCCACGCCGGAGTCATCCTTGAAGGGCTCAATAGCCACGAAGGCTGCTTCTTCGCCCGCCGCGCGCTGGATGTTCACCTGGATGGAATCCTCGCCGTTGCGGTAGGGATAGTCATAGTTGTGGCCGAAGGCGCCAACCCATCCGGACTTGATCAGGTTATCCGCCTGATCGGAATCGTTCAGGGCGAAGTCCTTCCACATGAGGCCTTCGTTGTACCACTTATTCAGCACCCGGATGCCTTCCTTGGCGCCGGGATACAGGATCTGGCGGCTGTCGTAGCCATATACATAGGCGGTCTCGTCGCTCAGGTCATGGGGCACATGGGCGTTGATCACCTGGTTGCACATCCAGCCGATATCGGTGGTGGACAGGAAAGGAATCATCTTGTCCGCATCGGCTCCCAGCAGGGTTTCCGCGTTGTCCCGGAAGGCAATCAGGCAGTTTTCAAACTCTTCCTCCGTGGTGGGAACGGCCAGGCCCAGCTTGTTCAGCCAGTCTTCCCGGATGAAGGTATTGATACGGGCGTTGTTCAGCAGCCGGGCTTCAACGCACCACAGGGTGCCGGTATCCGGATCCTGATCATAGTAGATGTTGTAGTCTTCCAGCAGGGTCCACAGATTGGTCAGTTCGTCCTTGTACTGTTCCAGGGGACCGCTCAGATCCACGACACCGCCCATGTCCGCATAGGTCAGAATGGTGGGATAGGAATAGGTCACGCACACGTCGGGGGCCTGGCCTGCGGCCAGCAGGTTGCCGATATCGTCCACTTCGGACCAGCGGCCGACGGAAACGAACTCGACTTCGATGTTGTACCGCTCCAGCATGCCGTCCTTGATGTACTGGGCATACACGCTGCTGGTGGGATCGGTGCCGCCGTCATTGTAACGGTTGTACACTTCCACCGTCAGGTGCTGGGTGTTGGTGAACTTGCCGTCGGCGAAGTCTTCCGCGAACGCGGAAGTCAGGCCCAGGGAAGCCACCAGCGTCAGAGTCAACAGAAACGCCAGGATTCTCTTCATGAATACCGTCCTCCTTTTATGATATGTTCTGAGGCAAAGCCTCATAGAACCACGATTGTGCCCGCTCTGTCCGGGCTCTGTTAAAATTTCGCGAAATTCCCGCCACCGGCGGTCGCGAAATTTTAACCCTTAACTGCTCCGATCGTCATGCCGGCGATGAAATATCTCTGCAGCCAGGGATAGACCAGCAGGATCGGCACGGTGGCAAACATAACCGTCGCCATCTTCACCGTCTCGCCAAGACCGGGAGTCGCAAAGCCTTCCTGGGTGGCAATCTCCTGCTGGGTGGAGTTCTGGAGCACATAGTACAGATACAGCTGAATCGGGAAAAGCTCTTCTTTCTTGACATACAGCAGCGCGTCCGAGAATCCGTTCCAGCGGCCGACCGCGTAGAACAGCGCAAGGGTCGCGATCACAGGCAGTGACAGCGGCAGGTAAATCTGCACCAGCGTCCGGATGGGACCTGCCCCGTCAATCTCCGCCGCCTCCCGGAGGCTCTCGGGAATGCCGTAGAAGAAGGAACGCATCACGATCATGTTGTAAACGCTGATACAGCTGGGGATCACCAGGCACCAGACCGTATCCAGCATATTCAGGTTCCGCATCAGCAGGTAATGCGGGATCGTGCCCGCGCTGAAATACATGGTGAAAAGGATCAGCGCGTTGATGACCTTCCCGCCCCGCAGCTGATCATAGGTCAGCGGATAGGCGCAGCAGATGGTCATGAACAGGCTCAGCAGGGTACAGCCCACCGTCAGCACAGCGGTGTACCAGATGGAATGGATATATTTTGCGTTGCCCAGGATCGTCCGGTATGCAATCAGATTCCATCCCTTGGGCCACAGGAAAACCTCGTTGCGCATGACCTTGTCGGCATCGGAAAGAGACCGGGCCAGCACGTTCAGCATGGGCAGCAGGCAGACAAACATCACCAGCAGGCAGATCAGCGCAATGATCCAGTCTCCCATCCGGGTGGAACTGGATCGGATCATCCCGTCGGACTGCTTCATATTCTTTGTGCGGTTGGCTTCACTGATCACAGACATGCTCGCACCTCCTTACATGATGCCGCGCTCGCCCATCCGCTTGGCCAGAGAATTGGTGGCCACAATGAAGATGACGGCGACGACGCTCTGGAACAGGCCGACAGCGGTGGTCAGGGAGTATTTCAGGCCCTGGATGCCCTGCTCATACACGTAAATGGAAATGAGCTGGGATACATCCGTAACCAGTTTATTGCTCATGGCCAGGGGGCGGTCGAACTCACTGCCCAGGATGTAACCCATCCGCATGATCAGCAGGGTAATGATCGTAGGTCTCAGTCCCGGCAGGGTCACATGCCAGATGCGGCGGAAACGGCCCGCGCCGTCCACCGCGGCTGCCTCATAGAGCTCCGGGCTGATATTGGTCAGAGCGGCCAGATAAATAATGGTACCCCATCCGGCTTCCTTCCAGATGCCCAGAACAATGTAGGTCCAGCGCCAGTAGGAGGGATTGCTCAGGAACGGGATCACCGACTGGCTGTTGCCGGTCATCTGCTTGAAGACCATATTCAGCAGACCGTCGTTGTCAGCCAGCAGTCGGGTCGCCAGGCCGGAGATGATAATCCAGCTCAGGAAGTGGGGCAGGTACAGCACGGTCTGCGTCAGCTTCTTAAAACGCTTGAAGGTCAGCTCGTTCAACAGCAGCGCCAGCAGAATAGGCGCCGGGAAGCCGCAGACCAGGTCCATCAGGTTCAGGGTAATGGTGTTCTTCAGGGAGTTCAGGAAAGCTTTGGTCTGAAACGCCCGCTGGAACCACTGGAACCCAACCCAATCTACCTGCCAGAGAGGCTGAATGATATTGTTCTTCTTAAAGGCCAGCGCAATCCACTGCATGGGGTAGTAGCGGAAAACAAGAAAGAAGATGATGGGAAGAAGGAGCAGCAGGTACAGCGTACCGTATCTGCGCAAATAAATCTTCCAGGACATCTTTCCAGCCTTTACCTGCGGGGCAGACGTCTTGTTGCTCAAATGGACCCCTCCTCTTTTCAGTTAGCTCAGAAGGAACTGAAGTCGAAACGGAAACCGCCGGCCCGAAGCCTCTCCATTTCTGTATATTTCGTGCCGGTTTCCTTCCTTTTCGCACAATCCTATCATATTTCCCATGGAATGTCCACATCTTTCAGGAAAATAAATCACACCCCGTCCTCTCTCCATCGGTAGGCCCGCCGCCCGCCGGCCGCGTCCGTAATCAGCAGATCAGGCATCCGTTCCCGCCTGATTCCAAGCGAATCCACCAGCGCGGGATACTGGAAAGATCGCTGGTACCTCTTCTCCGTCCGGAAAACAGTTCCCTCCAGCCTGCCAACTTCCCAGGCTTCGATCAGATCCATCGGTTCGGCCTTCTCCGGCCACTGATCTCCCTGCAGGAATAACCCTCCCAGCCTCAGCCTGCCAGCTTCCGGATCATATTCCGCCCGGCTCTCCGTTCCGTCCCTGGCCGTTTGATGGATCACCGTCAGGTTCTCGGACTTCAGCCGGGCCTGACACACGGAAATCGCTTCCTCAGCGGCGTCCATTCCCGCGAATCTGCAGCCCAGCTTTTCCGCCGCCGCCAGGGTGGTGCCGCTCCCGCAGCAGAGATCCATCACCAGATCCCCTTCCCGCACCGTCGGCTTCATCAGCCGCTCCAGCAGCTTCATGGGCTTCTGCGTAGGATAGCCTGTCCGCTCCGGATCCTTCTGCTGCAGGAACCCGATATCCGTCCATACATCCCCCGGATAGACCGGCTCATCATCATAGTACCGGTACTCCTTCCCGTTGGCGCGGATGCTGGAATAGCCCCGTCCGTTTTCATCCACGCCGCGGGCCATATGATTTTTCCTGTGCTGCCCCCGGGACAGCGGAACCTGGGTCAGGTCAAAACGGTATTTCGGTCCTTTTGCGAACATAAGAACCGTTTCATGCTTCCGGGGGAAAAACTTCATGCTCCGTCCCCCGCTTTCGTAGGCCCAGATAATCTCATTCAGAAAACAGTTTTTCCCGAAAATCCGGTCGCAAAGCCCCCGGCCCTGGGCGGACATCCGCCAGTCCAGATGCAGGCAGAAGATTCCTTCCTCCCCCAGCATGTCCCTGCTCAGGGATATCAGCCGCCGCAGAAAGCGCAGGTAGCTCTTCTCGTCCGGAAACTGATCCGAATATCCTTCCAGCGTAAGGCTGGGACTTCCCTTCCGCCAGCCCTTTTCCCCGTAGACGCGCTTGCGTCTGAAGGCCTCTCCCGTCAGGAAGGGCGGATCAGCATATACAAACTGAGCCTGTCCCCGGAGCGCTCGAATCTCCTTCGGAGGGTTCTGAATCCTGCCATGGATCAGAAGGTTTTCCCCCTCCCCGTAAACAGTTCGCTGAATCTGAATCTGCTCGTACATGCTGCTCCTCCCGAAAGAACCGTTTAATGGGTGTGCTGAATCAATCCTCATTCTTCGTTCGCCGGCCAGGAGAAGTCCCACGCCCGGCCCGCAACGCAAACCGGCCCGATATCCGAACAGGATCTCGGGCCGGAGGTGATTCTGTCAGATCAGGGTCACGGTAAACCAGGTGGTATAGACCTTTCCGGGATCCAGGATGGTCACATAGGGCTTCTCCTCAAACCGGTCCCCGTCCTGCACCCTGCCGGGCATGCCATGCCAGGGCTCCAGGCAGAGATAATCGGCGTTCTTCTTCGGCATGGTCCAGATCGCGAGGACCTCCATCTTCGGGAAATCAAACCGAAGGCCATGCCCGCTTTCCCGATGCACCAGATCCACGCTGCGGCTGCTCAGACCGGCAAAGATGAGGGCATCCCGCTCATCAAAGAGGGCGTGGTTCAGCGGAAGGATCTTCCCCTCCTTCAGTTCGGAAAGGTGCTCCGTCCCGTCGATCAGATACCCGCCGGGAGCCAGATAATTGGTTCCGTCCTCCCGGGAGGCAAAGACCACCTGATAATCCTCAAACCTGGCGCCGTCTTCCATGGGCACCGTAAACCCGGGATGGCCTCCCACGCAGCAGGGCATCACCCTGTCCGACCGGTTCTCGATCAGGAAGGTCGTCGTGTAGCCGTTTTCAAACAGGCGGTAGGTCACATGAAAGGCAAAGGAGAAAGGATACATGTTCCGGGTCTGCTCCGAATCGGTCAGCACCAGATCCACATAATCCTCCCCCTGACGGCAGATTTCAAAATCCGGCTCCCGGGTGAAGCCGTGCTTTGTCATGGGATAATACTCCCCGCCGATAGATATACGCCCGTCCCGGACAGAACCGCAGACCGGGAAAAGGACCGGTGCGTGCTGCGGCCAAACATCCGGATCCGCCTGCCAGATGGCTTCCCTTCCGTCCGCCCCCCGGAAGGAGATGATCTGGGCTCCCTTGGTCTGTACCTTCGCCGTCGATTTACCGTATTTCAGCTCAATGATTTCCATATTTTTTCCTCCGCCATCATTCTGAAAGGGTCCGGAGAAACATGATCCCCCATCTCTCTCCGATTTTTGATATCTTTAGAAATATTATCATATCTTTTCGGGAATGTCCATGGAAATCCAAAGGCCTCATACCGCATGCGAACCTGTCCTTTCTCCCGGGAAAGGGCTGAATCCGCCGTTCCCGTGCTCTCCGTCTGCCTGGCTCCGGGAAAGGCTGAATGTTCCGCATCGGCCTAAATCCGCCTGGCGGAGACCGTTTCCTCCGAAATGAATCCATCCCGTCCTCCTATTTTTCTTTTTCTGCAAAATAAAGCGCTCTATTTTGCGGATTTTGTTGTATATTCCGCTTCGAAAATCCACATAAATTTAGTATGATAGAGGAAGTGTTCGGTTTAACGAACACAGGATCGGATCCATCAGGGTTTCTTTAGATATTTCACGTTGGAGGAGACTTCATGAACATAGCGAACGCGGTCATGCTCCTGGGCGGGGTGGCCATGTTTCTCTTCGGGATGTCCCTTATGGGGGACGGACTGAAAAAAGTAGCGGGAAATAAGCTGGAACTGATTCTGTACCGTCTGTCCAGCACGCCGCTTCGGGGCATCCTGCTGGGAACCGGCGTTACGGCCGTCATCCAGTCCTCCAGCGCCACCAGCGTCATGGTGGTTGGTTTTGTCAACTCCGGTATGATGAAGCTCCGTCAGGCCATCGCCGTCATCATGGGCGCCATCATCGGCACCAGCGTGACGGGATGGATCATCTGCCTTTCCAGCCTCGGCGGAGACGGCGCCTCCTCCGCCATGCAGCTGCTTTCCACGGAATCCCTCAGCGCCCTGACCGCCATCGCGGGAATCCTGCTGCGGATGATCGCCAAAAAGAAAGCTCTGATCCATATCGGAGATATTCTGATGGGCTTTGCCGTGCTGATGTTCGGGATGAAGACCATGAGCAGCTCCGTGGAGGGTCTGCGGGATAATCCGGTCTTTCTCTCCATGATTACCAGCTTCTCCCATCCCCTGCTGGGCGTGCTGGCCGGCATTCTGTTCACCGCAGTGCTGCAGAGCGCCTCCGCTTCCGTCGGTATTCTTCAGGCCCTTTCCGTAACCGGCATGATTACCTTCGACAGAGCCCTGCCCATGATTCTCGGCATCGCCATCGGCGCCTCCGTGCCGGTGCTGCTTTCCGGCCTGGGGTCCTCCGTGAACGGAAAGCGGGCCGCCTTCTCCTACCTGATCATTGAAGTGGCCAGGGTCATACTGTTCTCCCTCCTCTTCTACGGGCTGAACGCGCTGGTGCATTTCTCCTTCATGAACATGACCATGAACATGTTCCGGATCGCGCTGCTGAACACGGTTTTCCGCTGCTCCACAGTCATCCTGCTGATTCCCGTGATCCCCCTGCTGGAAAGGCTGATGGAAAAGCTGGTTCCCCCGGATCCGGAGGAGGAGGCCGAAACCAGCGATATGAGCAGGCTGGAGGAGCGCTTTCTCGCCTATCCGACCCTGGCCGTGGAGCAAACCTCCATCTCCATTCATACCATGGCCCAGCTGACCCAGAAGGCTCTGGAAACTTCCATATCCCTTGTGGCGGATTACTCCGACAAGGGGCTGGAATCCGTCCAGAAGCTGGAGGAAGTGGTGGATCGCTATGAGGATAAGATCGGCAGTTACCTGATGAAGCTGACCGGCCGGGAAATGACGGATACCCAGAACCGGGCGGTGAGCCAGTATCTGCGCGCGATTACCGATCTGGAGAGAATCAGCGACCACGCCCTTGACATCGCTGAAGGCGCCCAGGAGATCCACGAGAAGCAGATCTCTTTTTCCGACAAAGGGAAAAAGGAGATGGAAAACCTGATGAACGCCGTTCAGAGGATTGTAGAGATCACCTTTGACTGCTTCCTGACGGACAACATAGAGGAGGCCTGCCGGGTGGAGCCTCTGGAGCAGGTCATCGACCGGGTCTGCCGCACGATGAGGGAAAAGCACGCCCAGCGGCTGCAGAAGGGAAAATGCACCATCGCCAACGGATACGTGTTTAACGATCTGATCAACGCTTTTGAAAGGATCTCGGATCACTGCTCCAACATTGCCATTGTCCTGATGGAGCTGGCCGACAATGCTCTGGATGTGCATCAGATGTCCGACCTGCTGCAGCATGAGCATCAGTTCCACTTTGAGACCTATTTTGATGAGTATGCCGCCGTCTACCTGAAGAAAGCGGATCGGAGCCTGACGGAGTAAATCCTTTTTCCCCGGCCTGAGCGCGGCATTCAGTCCGCCCGCGCTTTTCCCTCGGGCAGGAAAGCCGCCTTTGTTAGCACTCGTTTTTGACGAGTGCTAATTTTTTCTTGCAATTCCCCCGCAAGGGTGCTACAATGGCTCCTGTGCGATCCAGCACAGAATAATAAGCCGGGGATACGCTGATCGATGCCGGCCCTTCGGTCCATGGGTCCGCATGGGCCACGGCCACGGAATGGGCTTTGATCCCTCCGTTTCCCCGATCCGCCTGAGGAGGTTGATTATCATGGCCATTCAGAAAGAAAACGGTAGCGTCTCCATCGACGCGCAGAATATCATGCCGGTGATCAAGCGCTGGCTGTACTCGGACAAGGACATTTTCCTGCGGGAAACGGTCTCCAACGCCTGCGACGCGATCACCAAGTATCGCATGCTCCGCGCCGATACGGAAGAAGAAATGCAGGTCACCGTCACGGTGAACAAAAAGGAAAAGACCATTCGGATCTCCGACACCGGCATCGGTATGACCGCCGAGGAAGTGAAAAAGTATATCAATCAGGTGGCCTTCTCCGGTGCCGCGGAATTCATGAAGCAGTTTGAGGACGGCAAGAAGGAAGACCGGGGAGATATCATCGGTCACTTCGGTCTTGGCTTTTATTCCGTCTTTATGGTGTCCGAGCGGGTGGAGATCGATACCCTCTCCTGCCAGGAAGGTGCCGAACCGGTACACTGGGTGTCAGAGGACGGCATGGGCTTTGAAATATCCGACGGTTCCCGTACCGCGCACGGTACGGATATCATTTTGCACATCAGCAAGGAAGAGAAGGAGTTCCTGGATACCTGGCGTGTCCGGGAGGTGCTGAAACGCTACTGCGGCTTCATGGCCTATCCCATTTTCCTGGAAGATGCCTGCGCCAAGCCCGTGGAGCGGGAGGTTCCCGTAGGGGATGAAAAGAATGAGGACGGCACGCCCCGGACGGAGAAGATCATGGAGCTGCCGAAGCCGGAAAAGATCAATGACAACGATCCGCTCTGGCTGCGCAAGCCCAAGGACTGCAAGGAAGAGGAGTATAAGGAATTCTATCACCGGGTCTTCATGGACTTCGAGGATCCCCTCTTCTGGATTCACCTGAATGTGGATTATCCCTTCCGCCTGAAAGGCATCCTTTACTTCCCGAAGCTGAAGGAGGACTTCGGACCCCGGGAGGGACAGATCAAGCTATTCGCCGACCAGGTTTTCGTGGCGGACAATATTAAGGAAGTCATTCCCGAATTTCTGATGCTCCTCAAGGGCGTCATCGACTGTCCCGATCTCCCCCTGAACGTAAGCCGCTCCTTCCTGCAGAATGACGGATATGTAAAGAAGATCTCCGGCCATATCACCAAGAAAGTGGCGGACAAGCTGAATTCCCTCATGAAGCAGGAGCGGGAAACCTATGAGGGATACTGGGACGACATCGCCCCCTTCGTGAAATTCGGCTGCGTGAAGGACAGCAAGTTCTATGACCAGGTAAAGGGTTCCCTGCTCATGAAGCAGACGGACGGCACCTACGTAACCCTGGAGGAGTATAAGGCTGCCAATTTTGAAAAGACCGAAAAGAAGGTCTATTACACCAACGACGAAAAGCGCCAGGCGGCTTCCGTAAAGCTCTATACGGATCGGGGCATTCATGTGGCCGTCATGAACACCATCATTGACGGAAACTTCATGTCCTTCCTGGAGACCCAGGGGTCGGAGGACGACCGGGTTTCCTTCGCCCGGGTGGACGCGGACATCGACGGGCTGAAGGAAGAATCCGAGGAAGGAAAGGATCTGGACGCGGACAAGCTGCAGTCCCTCTTCCGGACCGCCCTGGACCGGGAGGATCTGACGGTGAAACTTGAGTCTCTGGGCGACCCGGAGATGACCGCCATGGTCACCGAGGATGAGCAGATGCGCCGGTATAAGGAAATGAGCCGTTTCTACGGAGAACGTTTCCCCATTCCGGACCGGTTTACGCTGGTGCTGAACCGGCGGAACGAAACCGTACAGGCCCTGGCCGGCCTGAATCCGGAGGAGGAGAAAACCAAGCTGCTCTGCCGGCAGGTTTATGATCTGGCCCGGATGGCCGCCCAGCCCCTGGAAGCGGAGGAAATCACCGCCTTCCTGGAGCGGAGCCGTAAGCTGCTGAACATGATAGTTAAGGGATAAGGAAGCTCTGAATAAATGCTCTTTCGTCGGTCATCGCCCGAGCGAAGGCGATGACCTCGGGAATGGAATCAATCAGCTTTGCCGTTGTTATAAAGAGGAGGGGCGAATGCCCCTCCTCTTCGTCTGTCCGTATTCCCTTGGAAAACTATTTTCCGCATTCATCCAGCAGGATATCCGCCGCTTCCTCCAGCAGCTCCATGGGGATGTTCAGGGCCGGCAGCAGCCGGACCCGGTCCTTCGCTGTCAGGCACAGGACGCCTCTGTCCATGCAGGCAGCCACGATTTCTCCGGCCGGGCGGGAAGTTTTGATTCCGATCATCAGCCCCCGGCCCGTCACCTCCAGCACGCCCTTTCCGCACGCCAGCCTTTCCCGCAGGTATTGTCCCTTCCTCCGGACTTCCTCCAGCAGGGCATCGTCCAGCCGGTTCAGGATGCTCAGCGCGCCTGCGCAGCACACCGGGTTTCCCCCGAAGGTGGAGCCGTGATCCCCATAGCCGAAAACATCCTGAACCCGTTCTCCCAGCAGCGTGGCTCCCAGCGGAAGCCCTCCGGCCAGGCCCTTGGCCGTGGAAACCACATCCGGCTGAACGTCTTCATACATATAGGCGAACAGCTTTCCCGTCCGGCCGTTTCCGGTCTGTACCTCGTCTACCATCAGGAGGAACTCCTTCTCCCGGGACAATTTCGCTGCCGCCCGGAGATATCCCTCCGGAAGAGGCAGTACCCCTCCTTCCCCCTGAATGCATTCCGCCAGCAGCCCTGCCACGCGCCCCGTATTCACGATGCGCTCCAGCGCCTCCAGATCCCCCGCGGGCACGGAAACAAACCCCGGCGTCAGGGGCTGATACAGTTCATGATAATGATCCTGCCCCGTTGCGGCCAGGGTGGTCAGGGTGCGGCCATGAAAGGAGTTCTCCAGGGTCACAATCAGATGGCATTCCGGTCCGTGCTTCTCCGCTGCCCACTTCCGGGCCGCCTTGATGGCGCATTCGTTGGCTTCCGCCCCGGAATTGCTGAAGAAGACCTTCTTCATCCCGGTCCGCAGGCACAGCTGCTCCGCCAGCTTCGCGCAGGGCTCTGTATAATACAGGTTGGACATATGCTGAACCTTTTCCAGCTGCGCTGTCACAGCCTGCCGCCATACGGGATCCGCAATACCGAAGCTGGTCACGGCAATGCCGCTGCCCATGTCGATATACCGTTTTCCTTCCCCGTCAAACACTTCTGATCCGGCGCCACGTTCAATCTCCACCGGAAAGCGTTTATAGGTCGGGGCTACATACTGCTGATCCAGTTCCCTGATGCTCATCGTTCTCTCCTTTGCTGATGGAAACGCTAAACTGTTTCATTCCGGCGGTCATCTGCTTCGCTCAGACCATGGCCGCCTATACTGCGTTTCCCTATCCTTCGTGAATCCAGGTGCCGGCCCCTTCATTGGTCAGCAGCTCCATCAGGATGGAGTGCGGCACCCGGCCGTCCATAATGACCGCGTTGCGAACGCCCTGCCGGAGAGCGGTCACACAGCATTCAACCTTTGGAATCATCCCGCCGGAGATGATGCCTTCCTGCCGCAGCTTCTCCACATCCGTCACCGTCAGCTCGGGGATGAGGGAGGCGGGATCATTCCGATCCCTCAGAATCCCGTCGATATCCGTCATCAGCACCAGCCGTTCCGCCTCCAGGGCGCCGGCAATATGGGCCGCGGCGGTATCCCCGTTAATGTTGTAGGTATGCCCCTCCCGGTCGCATCCCACGGTGGAAATGACGGGAATATACCCATTGCTCAGCAGGTCGGTAATGGGTTTAATATGAATCTTCGTAATCTCTCCCACAAAGCCCAGCCGCTCATCCCGCTGGCGGCACTCGATCAGCCGCCCGTCGATGCCGCTCAGCCCGATGGCCTTGCCGCCCTTCATCTCCAGCAGATTCACCAGGGTCTTGTTCACTTTTCCCGCCAGCACCATCTGGACGATATCCACCGTCTCCTGATCCGTAACCCGCAGCCCGTCCACAAACTCCGGCTGCTTGCCCACCCGGGTCATCAGATCTGTGATTTCCGGGCCGCCCCCGTGAATCAGCACCACCTTGACCCCGATGAGCCACAGCAGCACCACATCCTCCATCACCTGCTGCTTCAGCTGCTCGTTCACCATGGCGTTTCCGCCGTATTTAACCACCACAATCTTTCCGGTATATCTTTTGATATAGGGCAGGGCCTGAGTCAGGACCTCCGCCCTCTGCGCATTGGAAAAGCTGATCATGTGCGATAATCTCCGTTAATCTTTACGTAATCGTAGGTCAGGTCGCAGCCCCATGCGGTGGCGGCGGCGTCCCCCTGGTTCAGATCCACCAGGATATCGATCTCCCTTTCAGAGAGGATCTTTTTCGCTTCCTCCTCGGAGAAGGGGACGCCCGCTCCGTTCTTGCAGACCCGGATCTCTCCCGCTTTGCTGGCGAATCCCACGTCAATTCTGTTCACATCCAGCGCCGCGCCGCTGTATCCGATGGCGCACAGCACCCGGCCCCAGTTGGCATCCGCCCCGAACATGGCCGCCTTCAGCAGGCTGGAGCAGATGACGCTCTTGGCCACCTGCCGGGCCGCCTGTTCCCCCGGTGCGCCATGCACCCTGCATTCCAGCAGTTTCGTGGCACCCTCCCCATCGCCGGCGATCATCCGGCAAAGTCCCACAGTCACCGTGTTCAGCGCCTGCATAAAACAGGTAAAATCCGGGCCTTCCTCAGTGATCTCCGGGTTTCCCGCCAGCCCATTGGCCAGCAGCACTACCATGTCATTGGTGGATGTGTCTCCGTCCACGCTGACCATGTTGAAGGTGCGAGTGATGTCCCCGGACAGCGCCTTCTGCAGCATGGAGGGGGAAATAGCCGCGTCGCTGGTCAGGAAGACCAGCATGGTCGCCATATTGGGATGGATCATGCCGCTTCCTTTGGCGATTCCCCCCAGCCGGCAGAGCCTGCCGCCCAGCTCAAATTCCACCGCGATTTCCTTCCGGACCGTATCCGTGGTCATAATCCCTTCAGCGGCATCCGGACAGCCCTCCGGGGAAAGGCTTTTCACCAGGGCCCCCATCCCTTCCGCGATGGGCGTCAGGCTCAGCGGCTCTCCAATGACGCCGGTAGATGCAACCAGCACATCCTCCGGGCGCAGGTCCAGGGCCTCCGCCGCCAGCTTCGCCATCCCCTCAGCAATCTCAATCCCGTTGGCATTACAGGTATTTGCATTTCCGCTGTTGCAGATGACCGCTCTGGCCTGGCCGTCCGCCAGGTGTTTCTTCGTCACGGTAAGGGGAGCGCCCTTCACCAGATTCGTCGTATAGACCGCGGCGGCGGAAGCGGGCGCTTCGCTGAATATCAGCGCCAGATCCTTCTTGGTTCTGTTTTTTCGAATCCCGCAGCGCACTCCTCCCGCCGTAAATCCTTTCGCGGCGCACACGCCTCCTTCAATCAGCTTCATCAGGCTTTCCCTCCCTCTTCAAATACCAGCCCGGTCTCCTCGGGCACTCCCATGCGCAGATTCAGGTTCTGGATCGCCGCTCCGGATGCTCCCTTGCCCAGATTATCAAAACGGGCAATCAGCAGCACCCGGTCCTCATTTCCCGCCACCTGAATCTCCAGATCGTCCCGCCCCGCAAACCTGCCCGCGGAGCAGAACCCGGCTTCATCCGTTTCCTCCGCCACATGGATCAAGCGGCTTCCCGCATAATAATCCCGGTACAGTTCCTTCAGCCGTCCCGCGGGAATCTTCAGCTGGCTTCCATGCAGCGGAAGGGTAACCTCCATGCCCGCATAATAAGGCGCCACAACAGGGCAGAAAACCGGTTCGAATGTCAATCCGCCGTATTTCTTCATCTCCGGCAGGTGCTTATGCCGCTGAGCCAGCCCGTACTGCCGGGGCGCTTCCAGCAGCGCGTCCCTGCCCGGATCCTCGTATTCCGCGATCATCTTCTTCCCGCCTCCGGAATAGCCTGTCAGCGAGAAGCAGGTGAGCCTCTCCTCAGGGGAAAGAGCTCCTTCCTCCGTCAGGGGAGCTGCAAGCGCCAGAAAGCCGGAAGCATGGCACCCCGGATTCGCAATCCTCCGGCCGGATCGTATTTTTTCCCGAAGTCCGTGAATCTCCGGAAAGCCGTAAGTCCACGCCTCGCAGACCCGATGGGCCGTGGAAGTATCAATCAGAACCGTCTCGGGATTCTCCACCCAGGCGGCCGCCTCCCGGGCCGCCTCATCCGGCAGGCAGAAGAATACCGCGTCCGCGCGGTTCATGGCCTCCTTCCGGGCCTCCGGATCTCTTCTGCTTTCCTCCGGAAGGCGAATCAGTTCCAGATCCCTGCGTGCCTCCAGCCGGTCCAGAATCCGCAGCCCGGCGGTTCCGCTGCTCCCGTCCACAAATACTCTGAACATATCCTTCCGGACCTCCTTCGTAACTCTTCCCCCGGTGGAACCTGTCCCGGGAGCTCCTGCTGCGTCTCCATTGGGTTCATGCATGTTTCCTGCATAATTATGCATATAGTGCCCATTTTGTCAAGTTTATTTCGAATAATAATTCAAAAACCCGTGACACATGTCACGGGCAAAATATCGCATATTCCAAGGATCTAATTACTTGGCCACCTTGTCCTTCAGGCCCTTGCCAGCCTTGAAAGCGGGCACCTTGGTGGCGGCGATCTTCACGGTCTCGCCGGTCCGGGGATTACGGCCTTCACGGGCAGCGCGCTCTTTCACGCTGAAGGTACCAAAGCCCAGCAGCGCCACGCTGCCGCCCTTGGCCAGCTCATCACCGATGGTCGCGAATACGGCGTCCACGGCAATCCCGGCATCCTTCTTGGTCAGGCCAGCTGCGGCCACAGCATTAATCAGTTCTCCCTTATTCATCAGTCAGTACTTCCTTTCCGCCCCGTAGGGCTCAATTTCAGTGGGATTATAGCACATCATATGCTATAACGCAAACTTTTTTTAAGGAAAAATCAATATTTTCAAAGGGTTTGGCCGGTTTTGTCCGCTTTTCTTCTCTTTCAGCCCAGAATTTCCCTTCTCTTCGAATCCGAAAAGCGCTGTCGGCATCCTTTCCGTCCGAAAAGATCCGTTCCTTCAGCATCCCAGCTCTTCCGCTGCGCAATCCACATCCAGGGTCGCAAAATAGTCCCGGGGAGTCTCCGCCCGGCGGATCAGGCGGTATTCTCCGTCTCCGGTATACAGAATTTCCGCGCTTCTGAGCCGCCCGTTGTAATTGTATCCCATGGCGTACCCATGGGCCCCGGTGTCGTGGATCACCAGCAGATCTCCAATTTCAATCTTCGGCAGCTTCCGCTGGATGGCGAACTTATCGTTATTTTCGCAGAGGCAGCCGGTTACGTCGTAAACCCGGTCCGCCGCCGCGGTTCGCTTCCCGCACACCGTGATGTGGTGATACGCCCCGTACATGGCAGGCCGCATCAGGTTCACCGCGCAGGCATCCACCCCGATATAGTCCCGGTGGATTTTTTTCTCATGCACCGCCCGGGTCACAAGCCATCCGCAGGGGCCGGTCATCCAGCGGCCCAGCTCGCTCTTCAGGGCAACGCCCCCCTCCGGACAGATTTCCCCGTAGACCTTCCGGACTTCTTCGCCCACCGCCAGGATGTCAATCTCCTGCTCGTCCGGTCTGTAAGGGATTCCGATGCCGCCGGACAGGTTGATAAATGAGAAGGCTGCCCCGCATCTTTCCGCCAGTTTCTTTCCCAGGCGAAGCAGGATACCCGCCAGCTGGGGATAATATCCCGCCGCCATGGTATTTGAGGAAAGGAAGGCATGGAGTCCAAAGCGCTTCACGCCCTGGCCGACAGCCTGTTCAAGGGTCGACTCCAGCTGATCCTCCGGCATGCCGTACTTGGCCTCCCCCGGGTTTCCCATGATGGTATTCCCGATGGAGAAATCTCCGCCCGGATTATACCTCAGACAGATCATTTCCGGAATGCCTCCATGCGCCGCCAGCAGATCCAGATCACTGGCGTCATCCAGGTTGATGATGGCACCCAGTCCCCTTGCCTGTTCATATTCTTCCGGAGGCATGGCATTGGCGGAAAACATGATCTCCTCTCCCGCAAAGCCGCAGGCCTTCGCCAGGGTCAGCTCCGTCGCGGAAGAACAGTCCAGCCCGCAGCCTTCCTCCTTCATGATCCGCAGAATCGCCGGCGTGGGCAGCGCCTTTACCGCAAAATACTCCCGGAAATCCGGGCACCAGGAAAAAGCCCGGTTCAGCAGGCGGGCCCGCTGTCGGATTCCTTCTTCGTCATACAGATGAAAGGGAGTAGGAAAGCGTTGCGCTGCGTCTGCGAAGACCTGATCTCCCCGTGAAAAATTAGGCATTTCCGGATCTCCTTTTCCGGGCGGTCCCCCTCCGGTATGTCCCCGCCCTCAGATACCGCCCATCATACCGGTGACTTCCTTCCCCTGTCAAGCGAGGAATTGTCCTTTCTTCGTTTTTCAGGAATTGTCCTTTCTTCGTTTTTCATCCGCCGGCCTGACCCGCCCTGCGGAAGGGGCCGGAGGGCCGGCCGGGCGGCCGTCTTCCTGCCTCAGCCGGGGCCTCTGATACGTTTTTCGATTTTACTTCCTATCTCTCTTCGATGGATGGGGGTACAGGAAAAGGAGGCGGAAAACCGCCTCCCGTCACGATTCCTGATAATCCTGCAGCGATACCGAAACGATCCTGCTGACCCCCTGCTCCTCCATGGACACGCCGTACAGCCCGTTCGCCCGTTCCATGGTTCCCTTCCTGTGGGTGACCACCACAAACTGGGTCTCCCTGGAATATTCCACCAGGTAATCCGCGAAGTAGCCGATGTTGGCATCATCCAGCGCTGCTTCAATCTCATCCAGAATGCAGAAGGGCGTAGGTTTCAGCTTCAGTGTCGCGAACAGGATCGCAATGGCAGTCAGCGTACGCTCGCCGCCGGACAGCAGCGTCAGCAGCTGCAGCTTCTTTCCCGGCGGCTGGGCATTGATCTCGATTCCGCAGTTCAGCGGATCGGAGGGATCCGTCAGGATCAGTTCCGCCTGCCCGCCTCCGAAGAGCCTCCGGAAGGTCTCGCTGAAGTACCCCTGCAGCAGCGTAAAGTTCTCCACAAAGGTACTCTCCATCTGGGTCAGCAGCCGGGCGATCAGATCTTTCAGATCCTTTTCCGCCTTCTCCAGATCCTCCCGCTGTCCGCTCATCTCGTCCACCCGGGCCTTTGTCTCGGCATACTGTTCCACCGCCTTGACGTTTACAACCCCCAGGCCCCGTATTTCCGCGGCGATCTGGGCCGCTCTGCGGTCCGCTTCGGTCAGGTTGAATCCTTCCGTCTGGCGGAATTCCTCCGCCATGGCGTAGGTCATCTCATAGGTGTTCCAGATTCTGTCCCGCAGAGCCTTCAATTCCCCTTCCGTCCGGGTTCGGTTCAACTCCAGCCGATGGTTCTTCTCCTCATCCCGCCTCCGGGCCTCATGCATCCCCTCGATATCCGAGAGAATCTCCCGCAGGGCATGCTGCTTTCCGCTTCTGGTCTCCTCCAGGGAACGGATCACTTCCTCCCGGCCGGCCTGGGTCTTCCTCACTTCCCGCTCCGCCGCCTGCAGCGTTTCCAGGGTCCCGGCGTCTTCCTTTTCCTCCGCGTCCATGCGGATCAGCTCCTGTGCCCGTCTCTCCTGGCTCCTGCGCACGCTCTCCTGTTCCTGCCGGAAGCGTTCTCCGTCCCGCTGCAGGGTTTCCGCCTCATGCCTCAGGTCGCTGACCTCCAGGGTCAGTCGCAGCGTTTCGGCGGAAGCCTCCTCTGTCAGCGTCCTCGCTTCCGTCAGCTGGTCCTGCAGCCGGGCGGTTTCCTGCTCCATCTCCTCCCGGGACCGCTCCTGGGTCTCCGTGTCTCCGGATACCATGGACAGCTGTTCCCGGATCTGGTTCAGTCCTTCCATCAGCTGTTCCCGGGCCGCTTCTGATTCGGACAGCCGCATGGCGAGCCCGTTCCGGTCGCTCTCGGCATTCTGCACATGCTCCGTCTCCCGGGCCACGGCGATCTCCTGCTGATGCAGCGCCTCCAGCGCCTCCGCGCTCTCCGCCTTCAGGGCATCTTTCTTCTCCTGCCCCTTCCGCATGGCTTCCTGCAGCGTTTCCAGCTCCTGCCGCCCCGCCGTCAGCTTTTCCGTCAGCTCCTTCAGTTCCCGCTCCCGGGAGAAAAGGTTCACATTCCGGGAGGAAACGGATCCTCCGGTCATGGAACCGCCGGAGTGCATCACATCTCCCTGCAGGGTCACCAGCCGGAAAGCATGCCGCCCCCGACGCATAATGGCGATTCCCGCGTCCAGGTTTTCCGCAATCACCGTCCTGCCCAGCAGGTTTTCCACCACGCCCCGGAAGCGCCCGTCGCATTCCACCAGTTCGGAGGCCACGCCCAGACACCCGGGCATGCTCAGCACCTCCCGTTCCCTGGGTTCCAGCACCCGGGACCGTACCGAGCTGATGGGCAGGAAGGTCGCCCGGCCCAGATGATTCCGCCGCAGATATTCGATCAGCTGCTTTGCGGTCTCCTCATCCTCCGTCACGATGTTCTGCTGGGTCGCCCCCAGCACCATATCAAGAGCCGTCTCGTATTTCTGCGGCACACGGATCAGCTGGCTCAGCACCCCGTGCACCCCGTCCATTTTTCCTTCTCTGGCCTGCTTCATGGCGGCGCGGACGGAATGGGCATAGCCCTCCATCTCCCGGCTCATCTCCGCCAGCAGCTTCTGCCGGGACCCCATGTCCCGCATCTCCGCCAGTTTCCGGTCATATTCCTGCCGGGCCCGGATCACTGCGGCATCCGCTTCATTCAGCCGGTTTACGCTGTCCTGCCAGGCTTCCGTCAGCTGCTTCTGTCCATCCTCTTCCCGGTGCAGCAGCTCCCGGGCCGCCCACACGGCATCCTCTTTTTCCCTGGCCTCCCTGCTCAGCTCCCCGCAGGTTACCGTAATCTCCTGCAGCCTGGATTCCATGGTGCTGAACATGGTCTTCAGCCGGGTCTGGTTATTCAGCGCCGCCGCATGCCTGTTCATGGCTTCCATGACGGCGGTCTGCTGGGCCACCAGGGCTTCTTCCCGTTCCGCCTCCTGGGCTCTGGCCTTTTCTTCCGCCTGCTGGGCCGACTCCAGGGCCGCTTCCTTCTCCGCCATCAGGCGGCTTCTGGCCTCCGCTCCGCTTTCGCTGTCCGCGAAAACCGTTTCCAGCGACCTCAGTCTTTCCGCCGCTTCCGCCTGCTCCGCTTCCAGCCGCTGCCGGTTTTCCTGCCTGCGTTCCTGCCTTTCCTCCACCCGGCGAACCGCGTCCTGAGCCTGATGGAGCGCTTCCATGCCCTCCATGACCGCCGCATGCGCGCCGGAGATCTTCTCCTCCAGCGCCGCGATCTCTGCCTGCAGGCCATCCCGGGCCACGGCTTTCTCCTGCAGGGTGACCTCCGCCTGGTCCAGCACCGCCCGCATCGCCTGCAATCCGCTGTCCAATTCCCTCAGTCTGGACTCCATCCGGTCGCTGCGAACAAGGAACAGGTTCAGATCCAGGTGCTTCAGCTCGGCGCTCAGATCCAGATAGATCCTGGCGTTTTTCGCTTCCTCCTCCAGGGGCTCCAGCCGCTTCTTCAGCTCGTCCAGAATATCGTCCACCCGGCTCAGATTCTCCTGGGTATGGGCCAGCTTCCGGTCCGCCTCTTCCTTTCTGGCCCGGAATTTGACGATGCCCGCGGCCTCCTCAAACACCAGCCGCCGGTCTTCTCCCTTCCGACTCAGGATTTCATCGATCCTTCCCTGGCCGATGATGGAATATCCTTCCTTCCCGATGCCCGTATCCCGGAAGAGATCCACCACGTCCTTCAGGCGGCAGGCCGACCGGTTCAGAAAGTATTCGCTCTCCCCGGTCCGATAGACCCGGCGGGTCACCATCACCTCGGCATAGTCCAGCGGCAGCGCCCGGTCTTCATTCTCAAAAACCAGGGACACCTCGCAGTAGCTCAGGGGTTTCCGCTTCTGGGTGCCGTTAAAGATGACATCCTGCATGCTGGCTCCCCGCAGCAGCTTGGCACTCTGCTCTCCCAGCACCCACCGGACCGCGTCGCCGATATTGCTCTTGCCGGATCCATTGGGGCCCACAATGGCCGTAATTCCTTCATTCAGCACGATTTCCGTCCGCTGGGCAAAGGATTTGAATCCGTACAGTTCCAGTTTTTTCAGTCGCATTCCCGTTTCGTCCCCGTTTTTCCTCTCCGGGTCTCCCTGATCAGATATGCTTGAAGAAAGGCTGTCCCTCTTCGTTTTTCAGGATTCCGTCCTCGAAATGCAGCGGCGTGGGTTGGGTCAGCATGTACTTGAGTATTTCGTCCATGCGCACGCTCTCCCGGAAGGTGACCAGGGAGAAGCTGACCCCGTGCTTATGCGCCCGGCCCGTCCGGCCGATCCGATGCAGATAGTATTCGTTTTCATTGGGCAGGTCGTAATTGATGACCGCTTCCACGTCATCCACATCGATGCCTCTTGCCGCCACATCCGTGGAAACCAGGATCGGAAACTTACCCCGTTTGAAGTCATTCATGACCACATTGCGCTTCGCCTGGGGAATATCCCCATGGAGGCACTGGGCCTCGTAGCCCTCCCTGCACAGACGGCTGGTCAGCTTATCGGTCATGAACTTGGTATTGCAGAAGATCATCACCCGGCCGTAGACATTCGCGTCCAGCAGATACATCAGATGATCGTCCTTGTCGTTCTGTTCGCAGGAGATCACGTACTGGGTGATCTGGGGCCGGTCCTTCTTCGTGGCCTCCACCGTCACCTCGATAGGCTCGTGCTGATATTTCCAGGCGATGGTCAGCACATCCTGATTCGTGGTGGCGGAGAACAGCACCAGCTGCCGGTCCGAGGGCGTGGATTCGATGATTTTGGTCACGTCCTTGACGAATCCCATGTTCAGCATCTCATCCGCTTCATCCAGCACCATGGTATGCACCGCGTCCAGGGAAATGTTTCTGCGCTGCATATGGTCCAGCAGGCGTCCCGGCGTGCAGATGACAATCTGAGGTTTCCGCTTCAGCAGGGTAATCTGCTTGGAGATGCTCTGTCCCCCGTACAGCACGGCGATCCGCACCCCTTGAATGAACCTGGCCAGCTGGGTCAGCTCCTCGCCGATCTGCAGCGCAAGCTCCCGGGTGGGCGCCAGGACCACCTCCTGAACCCGGCTGTCCTTCAGCTGAACATATTCCAGCATGGGAATGCCGAAGGCGCAGGTTTTCCCTGTGCCGGTCGGCGCGATGGCGTTGATATCCATCCCCTGCATCATCAGCGGAATGGTTTTGGCCTGCACGGTGGAGGGTTCGGTGAATCCCATCGCCTGCACGGCCTTCAGGATCTCCCTGGAGAGATCCATCTCTTCAAAGCTTGTAGGAATCTGCTCCGTCAAGAGGCACTCCTTTCCGCCTGACAGGCCCGGATGGCTTTGGACAGCTGATCCGGGCAGGAGGTTCCGCCGCGGCACTGAATCCCTTCCAGCAAATTGGCCACCTCATCCGCGTTCCTGCCGATAACCATGGCGGCCAGGCCCTGGGTATTCCCCTTGCAGCCCTGGTGAATTTTGCAGTGGGTAATGATTCCGTCTTCGATCTCCAGATCCATGGACGTCGAGCAGGTGCCATGAGTTTTATACGTAAACACTCTTCTTCCCCCTTTTTGCAAAAAAAGGAACGCTCCCGATCCGGGAGCGTTCCGGGATATCAACCGATTATTCGATGACCTTGGCCACAACGCCGGAACCCACGGTACGGCCGCCTTCGCGGATAGCGAAGCGCAGTCCCTGCTCCATGGCGATGGGAGTGATCAGGGTGATTTCCATGTCGATGTTATCACCGGGCATCACCATCTCCACGCCCTCGGGCAGCTTGATGTTGCCCGTCACGTCCGTGGTCCGGAAATAGAACTGAGGACGGTAGCCGTTGAAGAACGGGGTATGACGGCCGCCTTCTTCCTTCGTCAGCACGTACACCTGGCCGATGCAGTGGGTGTGCGGATGAATGCTGCCGGGCTTCGCCAGCACCTGGCCGCGCTCGATCTCGTTCCGCTGTACGCCGCGCAGCAGCGCGCCGATGTTGTCGCCCGCTTCCGCCTGGTCCAGCAGCTTGTGGAACATTTCCACGCCCGTCACGACCGTCGTCCGCTTCTCTTCCGTCAGACCCACGATTTCCACCTGGTCAGACACCTTCACCGTTCCGCGCTCTACACGGCCCGTCGCCACGGTGCCGCGGCCGGAAATGCTGAATACGTCTTCCACGGGCATCAGGAAG
>JAFPWU010000011.1 GCA_017412715.1 Clostridia bacterium | reverse complement strand
GCCTGTTCGGCGCGGCCCTCCGGAATGATGTTTGATCAGCCCTTGACACCGCCCAGGGTAATGCCCTTGACGAAGTTGTTCTGAATAAAGGGATAAACGATGACGATGGGCAGGACGCCGACAACGGCCATGGCCATCCGCACGGAAACGCTCGGAATGGACGCAAGACCCTGGTTGGCGTTGGAGATCGTGCTGGAGTTCTGCATCAGGAACTGGATATTCTGAATCATCCGGTTCAGCAGGTTCTGGATGGAATACAGATCCGTCCGCTTGGTCAGATAGATATATCCGTTCATCCAGTCGTTCCAGTAGCCGATGCCGATGAACAGGCCGATGGTGGCGATGATGGGCTTGGCCAGGGGCAGCGCGATCTGCACAAAGGCGCGGGTCTCCGTCGCTCCGTCGATATACGCCGCTTCCAGCAGCGCGTCAGGAATGCTGGAAACGAAGTAGGATTTGACCATCAGCACGTTGAAGGCATTCATCAGCAGGCTGGGAATCATCAGCGCCCAGAAGGTGTTCTTGATCCCGAACACATCGGAATAGTTGATGTAGGTGGGAACGAGACCGCCGTTGAACAGCATGGTGAAAAGCACCAGGAAGGTGATGATGCCGCGGCCCGGCAGGAAGGTCTTGGACAGGGCGTAGCCGAGAAGCGTCGTAATCGTCAGGCCGATGGCCGTACCGACGATCGTCAGCAGAATCGAGATGCCGTAGGCATGCACCACGGAGTTTCCGCTGGTGAAGATGTACTCATACGCGTAGGCGCTGAGCTTCTCCGGGACAAAGGAATAGCCGTTCCGAATCAGCGTATCATTATCCGTAAAGGAGGAAATGAGCAGCAGAATCAGCGGCAGGATTGCGCACAGGGTGATGATGGTCATCACGATATGACCGAAAATCTGAAACTTTCTTTCGGATTTCATCTGTCTTTTCCTCCTTTCTCAGAATAGCGCGTTTTCAGGCTCCAGCTTCTTGACCAGCAGGTTGGCGCTCAGAATCAGGACAAAGCCCACCAGACTCTGATACACACCCGCGGCGGCGGACATGGTGATGTCGCCCAGCTGCAGCAGTCCGCGATAGACGTAGGTATCGATGGTATTGGTCACCGGATACAGCGCGCCGGAGTTCTGCGGCACCTGATAGAACAGACCGAAATCGGAATAGAAGATCCGGCCGACAGCCATCAGGGTCAGCATGATGATCGTGGGCTTCAGCAGGGGAAGTGTGATCTTGGTGATCTGCTGCCACTTGGTGGCGCCGTCAATGGACGCGGCCTCGTACAGGCTGCGGTCGAAGCCGATGATCGTGGACAGATAGATGATGCAGTTATATCCGATCCCCTTCCACAGGTTGACGAAAACCAGAATGAAAGGCCAGTATTTCTGCTCCTGGTACCAGGCAATCGGATCCCGCCCCAGCGGCTTGAGGATCGAGTTGTTGATGAAGCCGTTCTCGGAGGAAAGGAAGGCGTATACCAGGTAGCTGACGATAACTGCGGAAAGCAGATAGGGCAGCAGGATTACGGACTGATATACTTTCTTCACCTTTGAAACCAGCTCCGACAGGATGATGGCCACCCCGACGGCGAAGATCAGGTTCACGATGATGAACACCACGTTATACAGGATGGTGTTCCGTGTAATAACAAAGGCGTCCTGGGTGGAGAACAGATACTGGAAATTCTTCAGACCGGCCCAGGGAGACCCGTAGATACCAAACTTCGCCTTGTAATTCTTGAAGGCGAGAATGATGCCCGGCATCGGCATGTAGTTATTGATAAACAGGTAAATCAGTCCAGGCAGCGCCATCAGGTAAATCGGGATGGAGCGTTTCAGCGTTGCCAGGCGCCAGGCTTTGGAACTTCTGGACTTGTCCTGTACTTTGGCCATACCTTTCACCTCACACATGAAAATCCGGGCAGGGAAAGGAAGGCTCTCCCTGCCCGGAAAAATCGGTCACTTCACTGTTCTCGGCTTACTGAATGCCGTTGGCAGCGGCCCACTCGTCCAGCTTGGCCTGCTTCTCGGCGATGTAGTCTTCCAGACCGGCGGCCTTCAGCCGTTCGACCAGCTTCGGAATGCCTTCATCCGGATTCAGGAAGCCCAGCTCCAGCTGCCGCTGATACTCGGAGTAGACGTTGGTCAGGGCTGTGTATTCCGCGCTCACGTTGCTGTTGTCGAAGGTGAAGCCCATGGCCTTGCTGGCCAGCGCGTTGTCGTTATATTCCTGCATCCGGGTCCACAGCTCCAGGCTGTCGCCTTCCCAGATGCGGGCGATGAACTGGTTGGGCATCTGCCAGTTTACGTTGTTGTAGTACTCAGAGGTCTGAGCGTCGACGCCGTCGGCGAAGTTGATGTGACCGTCGCCGGTCTCCTTCCATTCCTTGCCTTCCTGGCCCCAGCAGATCAGGGTGGACAGGTCGGGGTCGGTGTACAGCAGATTCAGAACCTGCATGGCCGCCACGGGATCATCCGTGTTCTGGTTGATGCACCAGGGCATGGTGTTGTAGGCGCTGGAGCCCTTGAAGTCCGGTCCCAGCTGGAAGATCGCCACGGGGGTGCCGCAGAGGTTGGATTCCTGCTGACGGATGCCGGGCTTGGTCGCGGTCTTGTAGGCGCAGAGGCTGCCAGCCTTCACCTGGGTCGTGGTAGCGTTGGTCTCGGTGATCGCGTCGGGAGAGATCCAGCCCGCCTGATTCCACTTGTAGAACCGGGCGCACAGATCATAGTACATCTGGCTGGAGAACAGGTCTTCCAGAACCAGGCTGTTGGTCGGATCCAGCAGGACGCCGAACATATCGCTCGGATAGTCCATCGCCAGGCACTGGGAAACGGTGCTGCCGGGATCCGTGTAGAACGTGGTCTTGTCCGGATACTTTTCATGCAGCTTGGCGAACACGTCTTCGATGAAGTCGAAATCGGTATAGATGATTTCATCTTCGGGATTGGCGTACATGGACTGCCAGTCGACGCCGATCTCGTCCAGATACTTGGTGGGGATGGAGATGCCGAACTTGCCGGCCGCGTCATCCTTCTTAACCGGGACGCCGTACAGCGTGCCGGCTACCCGGCAGCCGCCCAGCTCGTTGGCCCGGAAGGCGTCGATGATGCCCTGGCCGTAGGTCGCCAGCAGGTCATCCTCTTCCAGATCCAGCAGATAGCCCTTGTTGAAGCAGGGCATGAAGCCGACGGAAACCGCGTTGAACAGGTCAACCTGCTCGCCGGAAGCCAGCATCAGGTTCATGTTCTGCGCGTAGGAAGCGGAGTCCATGGGCATCAGCTCGACCTTAACGCCGATCTTTTCCATGGTAATCTTGCTCATTTCCTCCGCGATCCGATCGGTACCGACCAGACGGCCGGCCCAGGTCATGAACGCGATGACAACGGTCGGGGCTTTGCCGGAAGCGATCCGCTCCGCGGCGGCGTTGGCGGCGATGGTGCCGTCATCCGCTTTTTCCAGCCTGGTTTCTTCCGCCAGACCGGTTCCCACCATCATGCCCAGCGCCAGGGCAGCCACAAGAATCAAAGCCAGAAACCTCTTCATTAGAAGACCTCCTTAAGAAAAATGTGAATTTCGGAAAACACACACCCAAATAACGCAAAGAGACTATACCTGATGATCCGTGTTCTGTCAACCCCCAATTTCGGATAAAAAACCGGGCCCGTGGATGTCGGAATCAAACGGATTTTCGCTGAATCAGACGGGTGAAAACCTCCGTCTTCTGGGGTTGAAGATTTTTTCCCTCGATCAGCTGGATGACCCGGATGACGGCCGCCTCCCCGAGGGCGGCTTTCGGCACCTGGACGGTGGTCAGGGGCGGGCTCACATACTCCGTCGCGGAGATGTCGTCAAATCCCACGACGGCCACATCCTCCGGAATGCGGTAGCCCGCCTCCGCCAGGGCCCGCATGGCGCCGATGGCGATTTCATCGTTATCCGCAAAGTAGCACCTGGCGGGACGGTCCATCTGTCTCAGCTGCTCCTTCATATCCGCATAAGCTCCCTCCTGGGAAGGAGTCAGCCTGTGAACGGGGGACTGGGAAGTGGACATTCCCGCAGCCCGGATCGCCTTATAAAATCCGTCCGCCCGGGCGTCAAAATTGCTGATCCAGTAGGATGAACGCAGATATCCCGGCTGGGTCCGGCATTTTCGGATCAGGTGTCTGGTGGCCATGTAAGCGCCCTGGGTATTGTTGATCAGCACAAAATTGTACTCCTGCTGCTCAAAATACGCGTCCAGAAAGACCAGGGGGATATCCACCCGCTGAAACAGAGAGAGGGTCTGTTCCTCGATCTCCGTGGCCAGCACGATGATCCCGGCGAAGCGGTCCTTCCGCAGTCTTTCGATCTGCCCCGCCAGGTCGCCATCCTCATAAAGATAGCTGATCATGCAGTCATATCCTTCCCGCCGGCAGCTGACCGAAACGCCGCCCGTCAGCTCCGAGAAGAAGGGGGTATCGCCCACTACGGCGCCGCTCTTCCGGTAGACCGCGAAGCAGATCGCCTTTTTTTTCAGCTCCGACGCAATCGCTTTTCTGGAAAAATCATACCCGTGATCCTGAGCGGCTTTGATCACCCGCCGCCTGGTTTCCTGACTGACCCCGGGTTTATCGTTCAGGGCCAGGGAGACCGCGGACTCCGACAGGTGCAGCAGCGCAGCCAGCTCTTTGGCCGTAATCGTATTCATCGCATTCACCTCAGAACCATTATACATAATTTAGTAAATTTAGTCAATCGCTACTCAATAATGCCTTGATCTTTAGTTTTTTGCCTGCTATCATGGAGTCAGTCCATCGGAAACCGCCCAAATAACGCAAATTTGGCGAATCTGTATTGGATCCTATGAAGTTGCGCGCCGCGGAGCTCCCGCCGGGAATCCGCGGCGCGCGAAGGAAACGCAACCTGCGGAAACCAGGAAGGAGAAGCATATGAAGGCAGAGATTAAACTTGGCTTTGCACCGACCCGCCGGGCCATCTTCAGCGCGCCGGCTGCCGTGGAGTACCGGAAGCTGACCGCGGACCGCCTGCGGGAGCTGGGAATCAATTTTGTGGATATCGACGATGTGAATGAGGAAGGTCTGCTGTACGACGACGCGGGGCTGGAAAAGATCATCGCCAAATTCCAGGCCGAAAAGGTGGACGGGCTTTTCATCCCCCACGCGAACTTCGGCACGGAATATGAATGCGCCAGGCTGGCCAAGGCCCTGAATGTGCCCGTGCTTCTCTGGGGTCCCCGGGACGAGCGGCCCGACGAGCGGGGCATGCGCCTGCGGGACAGCCAGTGCGGCCTATTCGCCACCGGCAAGGTGCTGCGCCGCTTCCGCGTTCCCTTTACCTACATGAACAACTGCAATCTGACGGATCCGATCTTCGAGCGGGGCCTCCGGGACTTCCTGGCGGTCTGCAACGTGGTGCGCACCTTCCGGCATACCCGGATTCTGCAAATCGGGCCTCGTCCCTTCGATTTCTGGTCCACCATGTGCAACGAGGGCGAGCTGCTGGAAAAGTTCAACATCCAGCTGGCTCCGATCCCGCTGCCCGAGCTTTACGCGGAAATGAAGAAATGGCGGGAGGAGAAGACCGAAGTGGAAAAGGTCGTCGCCTACTGCCACGAGAACATGACCTGCAATATCGAAGAGAACTATCTCAAGAATGTGGCCGAGCTGAAGGTGGCCATGAAGTCCCTGGCGGACAAATACGGCTGCAACGCGATCGCCATCCAGTGCTGGAATGCCCTGCAGGATGAGATCCATATCATGCCCTGCGCCGCCAATGCCCTGCTGAACGAGGAGGGGATCCCCGTGGTCTGCGAGACGGATATCCACGGAGCCGTTTCCCAGCTGATCGCGGAAGCCGCCACCATGAACGAGCGGCGGGTCATGTTCAGCGACTGGACCGTCCGTCATCCGGACAATGAAAACGGCGAGCTGCTGCAGCACTGCGGACCCTGGCCCATCTCCGTGGCGAAGGAGAAGCCCACCATCTGTGTTCCCGTGGCCTTCAAGCAGAACGGCGCCATCAGCGCGGAGGCCAAGCACGGCCCCATGAGCCTGGTGCGTTTCGACGGGGACGAGGGAGAATATTCCATCCTGCTGGGCCATGCCCGGGGAATCGACGGCCCCTGGACCCGGGGAACCTACGTATGGGTCGAGGTGGAGAACCTGAAGCGGCTGGAGGCCAAGGTGGTCGAGGGACCCTATATTCACCATGTGGCCGCCATCCACGGCGACATCGTCCCGATCATCTACGAAGCCTGCAAGTACATCGGCGTCAAGCCGGATCTGTATGACCCCATCGAGGAGAAGGTGAAGGCCTACCTGCACGGGGAAGACGTGGAATTCTGAGCCCAGGCGGACCAAATCGAATGAAAGGAATCATAAAAGCATGAACGCACTGGCAGTCAAGGCCTATGATCTCCGGCAGGATGTTCTGGACATCATCGTCAGCGGAGGCGGCGGGCACATCGGCGGCGATATGAGCAGCATGGAAATCATGCTGACCCTGTACAGCCGGATGAAGGTGGATCCCGCGAATCCGAAGGACCCTGACCGGGACCGTTTCGTCCTGTCCAAGGGGCATTGCGTGGAAACCCTGTACGCCGTACTGGCGGACCGGGGCTTCCTGGACATTGAGGAAGTCAAAGCCAAATTTTCCAGATTCGGCAGCGAATACATCGGTCACCCGCATAACACCATCCCCGGCATCGAGATGAACTCCGGATCCCTGGGCCACGGGTTATCCGTCTGCGTCGGCATGGCGCTGGCCGCACGGATGGACGGAAAAAACTACCGGGTCTATACCCTGATGGGGGACGGCGAGCTGGCAGAGGGCTCCGTATGGGAAGGAGCGACGTCGGCCGGGCATTACAGGCTGGACAATCTCTGCGCCATCATCGACCGGAACCATCTGCAGATTTCCGGCACGACGGAGGAGGTTATGGCGCCGGGTTGCCTTAGGGAGCGGCTGGAAGCCACCGGATGGCATGTGATCGAAGTGGCGGACGGCAACGATGTGGATCAGCTGAACGCGGCCTTTGACGAGGCGGAGAATACCAAGGGGATGCCCACCTGCATCATTGCAAACACCGTTAAAGGAAAGGGCAGCGCCCTGATGGAAAACAAGGCCGGATGGCACCATCACCTGCCCAATGCCGAAGAATATGCGCAGATCAAAGCGGATCTGGCCGCCAGAAAGGAGGCGCTCCTGCATGAATAAGATTCCGAATCGGGCCGTCATGTGCGAAGTGCTCAAGGAAGCCGCTGCGAAAGACCGGGACGTGGTCGTCCTGTGCAGCGACAGCCGGGGAAGCGGCTCCATGACCTCCTTCGCCGATACCTATCCGGCGCAGTTTGTGGAGGTCGGCATCGCCGAGCAGAATCTCGTCGGCATCGCCGCCGGAATGGCCGCCTGCGGCAAGAAGCCTTTCGCGATCTCTCCCGCTTCCTTCATCTCCACCCGCAGCTATGAGCAGTGCAAGGTGGATTGCGCCTATTCCGACACGAACGTGAAGCTGGTCGGCATCTCCGGCGGCGTCAGCTACGGCGCCCTGGGCATGTCCCATCATTCCGCCCAGGACATCGCCGCCATGAGCGCGATTCCCGGCATGCGGGTCTATCTTCCCAGCGACCGGCATCAGACCCGGAAGCTGTTCGAAGCCCTGCTGCAGGACCGGCAGACGGCCTACATCCGTCTGGGCCGCAACCCGGTGGAGGATGTGTACACGGAGGACTGCGTGCCCTTTGCCATGGATAAAGCCACCGTGCTGGCGGAGGGGACGGAAGTGCTGCTGGTCGCCTGCGGCGAGATGGTCCGCCCCATGAAGGACGCGGCGGATCTGCTGAACCGGGAAGGCATCTCCACCGGCGCGCTGGATATGTACTGCGTCAAACCCCTGGACCGGGAAGGCCTGCTGGCTGCCGCGAAGGGGAAGAAGCTGGTCGTTTCCATTGAGGAGCATTCCCCCTTCGGAGGGCTGGGGAGCATGGTAGCCCAGGTGATCAGCGCGAACGATCCGAAGCGGGTTATTACCCTGGCGCTGCCGGACGCGCCGGTCATCACCGGAACCTCAAAGGAAGTTTTCCAGTATTACGGGCTTACGGGCGAAGGGATCGCGGAGACGGTCCGAAACGCGCTGAAAGCATGAATCAGTGTTTCCGTTCTTTTCACCGGAAAGGGATGCTCCCTTCCCGGTGCGTGTATTTATAGAGGCAGCATATGAAAGAATATGTATTGAGCGTGGATCAGAGCACCCAGGGAACCAAAGCCATGATATTCGGCCCGGACGGAAGAATGCTCTCCCGGGCGGATCTGCCCCACCGGCAGATCATCAACGACCGGGGCTGGGTGGAACATGATCCGGAAGAAATCTGGAAAAATACCCTGCAGGTCATCCGGAATGCCCTGGAAAAAGCGGGCGTATCCAAAGAGGATCTGGCGGTCATGGGCATCAGCAATCAGCGGGAAACCTCCGTCTGCTGGAGGCGGGAAACCGGAGTCCCCGTATATAACGCGATCGTCTGGCAGTGCGCCCGCGGAGCGGAAATCTGCGCGGAACTGGAAGCCCGGGGCCTGGCGGAAACGATCCGGCAAAGGACGGGACTTCCCCTTTCCCCCTATTTTCCCGCCGCCAAGCTGGCCTGGATCTTCCGGCATGTGGAGGGGGCGCGGGAGGCCGCGGCCCGGGGAAAAATCTGCGTCGGCACCATCGACAGCTGGCTGGTTTACAAACTGACAAAGGGGCTTCGCCACCAGACCGATTTCTCCAATGCCTCCCGAACCCAGCTGTTTAACATCCGGGAGCTTCGCTGGGATGAGGAACTGCTTCGGATTTTTGAGATCGATCCCTCCTGCATGCCCGCCGTCACGGATTCCGACGGGGACTATGGAGAAACGGATCTGGACGGATGGCTGGATACTCCGATTCCGATCCGGGGCGTGCTGGGCGACAGCCACGGGGCGCTGTTTGGGCAGGGCTGCCTGCGCCCCGGGATGATCAAGGCCACCTACGGCACCGGCTCCTCCGTCATGATGAACATTGGCGAGCAGCCCATCTTCTCCGACACGGGGGTTGTCACCTCTCTGGCCTGGAAGATCGGCGGGAAGATTCAGTACGTGCTGGAAGGGAACATCAATTATACGGGGGCCGTCATTACCTGGCTGGTCAAGGATGTCCAGCTGGTGGATCATCCCGGCAAAACGGAAGCCCTGGCGCTGGCGGCCAATCCCGCGGATACCACCTATCTGGTTCCGGCCTTTTCCGGGCTGGGCGCTCCCTACTGGCGCAGCGAGGCCAAGGCGCTGCTCTGCGGAATGACCCGGACCACCGGGAAAAATGAAATCGTACGGGCGGCCCTGAACTGCATCGCCTATCAGATTACGGACATCGTCCAGGCGATGGCGGAGGGATCCGGCACGCCTGTTGCGGAGCTGAGGGTGGACGGAGGTCCGACCCGGAACGCTTATCTGATGCAGTTCCAGAGCGATCTGATGAATATCCCTGTGCGGATTCCGGAGGCGGAGGAGCTGTCCGGGATCGGCGCGGCCTACGCCGCCGGGCTTGCCGCCGGGCTCTACGATGAATCCGTCTTTGACCGGCTCAGCCGGAAGGAATACCGTCCCGCCATGTCCGAAGCCGAAAGGCAGAAGCTGCATCAGGGATGGCGGGACGCGATCAGGATGGTCTGCGGATAAAGCGTTCCGGTGAGTCCTCCGCAGGAGGAAAGGGGAACCCCCGTGGCGAAATAATATGGAAGCGTTGAATAAACGTCCCGTGGCTGAAATCGGCCCGGGCGGAGGCTGAATATCCCTTGACGGAGGGAAGGTGGTTTCAGCCCGAACAGAATCCATCAGCGTTTCCCATACTCTCCCTCCGGGAAAAAAGATCATGAAAGAGGTGTGTCCCATGGAATTCCGGATCTCCCAAAACACTCCCACCGTTCCGCATCGCAAGCACTGGCAGTTCTGCGTCGGCTCCGGCCATGCGCTGCTGGCCCTGCGTACCGACTACACCCGTCAGCTGAAGTTCATCCATGACACGCTGGGTATCGAGAGGGTGCGTTTTCACGGCATCTTCTGCGATGATATGAGAACCTTCAACGATCTGTCTATGATGTATCCGATCCCCGGATCGGAAGCCTTTGATGAGTATAATTTCAACGCCTGCGGCGTCGCCTACGACAACGTGCTGGACGCGGGCATGAAGCCTTTTGTGGAGCTCTCCTTCATGCCCGGAAAGCTGGCCAGAAGGAAGGAAGGGGAGAAGCCCGAAGGATCCTTCTTTTACAAGCCCCTGATCGTTCCTCCGGAAGATCTGGAAGCCTGGAAAAAATACATTTCCGCCTTCATGGCTTTCCTGATTCACCGGTACGGGATCGAGGAAATCCGCACCTGGTTCTTTGAGGTATGGAACGAGCCGGATCTGCCCGTCGCCTTCTGGAACGGCACAAGGGACGAGTATTTCCAGCTGTATGAAGCCACGGTGCGGGCCATCAAGGCGACGGATCCCCAGATTCAGGTGGGCGGCCCCGCAACCAGCAACAGCAAATGGGTTCTCAGCTTCCTGAAATACTGCCGCGAAAGGAATGTGCCGGTGGACTTTGTCTCGACCCACCAGTATGCGGGCGATCCGCTGGGCGGCGTGGAAAGCCAGGGCGAGATGGACGAGGAAATGCACTTCGACCTGGAAAAAATGATTGAGGGGATGAAGAAGGCTGCCGGAATCCTGGCAGGGATGGAGGATAAGAGCTTCCTGAACGGTTTCCGGACCGTGATGCCGGATAAATCCGAGACGACGGATATCGAATACGGCGTCTTCCCGCACAACGCTGCGGAGGTGCGGAAGCAGGCAAGGGATCTTCCCGTCTATTATACGGAATGGAACGAAAACGCCGGCTTCTCCGCGTATACCAACGATACCCGCAAGGTGGCGGCCTACGACGTCCGGGCGGCCCTGGAGACGGCGGAGAATCTGACCGGTTCCTCCATCTGGTGCTTCTCTGATATCTTCGAGGAGCTGCATCCCTTCCCGCAGGAGTTCCACGGCGGTTTCGGCATGCTGACGCAGAACGGCATTCCTAAGCCCGTTTATCATGCCATGAGGATGCTGGCGGATGCCGGCGACCTGCGGCTGGATCTGGGGCCGGACGCCACAAAGGGCGAAATCGGCATCGCGGCTTTCAGGAAAGAGCATGGCACCCAGGTGCTCCTCTTCCGCCAGAAGATGAAAAACCTGGATCTTCCGAAGGAAAAGGCGATTGTCCGACTGGAGATGCCGGTCAGGCCTGAGCGCGTCACCGTCCGACGGGTGGACGAGGACCACGGCAATCCGCTGAAAATGTGGGAGGAGATGGGCAAACCCCTGTCTCTGAACCGGGCGGAGGTCTCCGCGCTGAAGGAGAAGAGCGATGTTCTGCCGGAATCCTGGCCCTTTGCCTGGGAGAACGGCTGCCTGACGCTGGAAGGGGAGCTGGGCGTCAACGACGTTTACTTCTTCGAAATCCAGGAAGCCTGATTCTCCGCTGAGTTTTTCTCTGAAAGCGCTGCAAAAATGCCCAGGGGTTGAAATCCGCCAGAGCGATGACCGCTGGAAGCGGATGAATGCGGCGCGTTCAACAAAAAGAAAATGCCTTCGCCGGTTTCTTTAACCAGGAAACCGGGAAGGCATTTTTTATCGCCTGGGGGACTGCTGCTTACTCGGCCAGATCCACAGGATCCCAGCCGAAGTCATGATAGGCTGTAATTCCGAGATGATTCGCTTCTACATAGTCCCGAATCAACCGGGTCCGGATCGTCTGCTGCGGTTCCGCCAGCAGATCGGAGGCGGCAAAATATTTTTCCGCCAGTTCACTGTCTCCTGCCGCGAAGGATTCGATGTCCGCCGCGTAATCATCTCCGTCTCCGGCTTCCTGCATGCCGGTCATCTTCCATTTGCCGTCCGCCTTTTCCAGCGTCATGATGCCGGCATACTCTCCGCCGGATATGCTTTCCAGCGTGGTCCCGCGCTTCACATAATTCTGAATCCAGAAGCTGCCGTAGACGGTGGCATGGGAATCATCCGTCATCTCCGTCCTGTGAATGATCGGGCAGGGAATGGTGACATAGCCCGGTTCCGTCAGAAACAGCGCGGCCCGTTCGTCCTGGGCCAGGGCGTTGGCCACGGCCCCTTCGATCTCATCCGCGCCGGTGTATTCATAGGCCGGAAGGGCGGGTGCCCGCTCAAAGATGATTTCGTTTCCCTCGGGTTCCTCGCACCATACGACCTGCAGGCTGTCCTCGGTTCCGGTGAGCCGCAGGGTTCCCTGAAGACCGGTCTGCTCCTGATCCCCCTCCTGTTCCGGAAGGTTCCGCTTCACGCCGTCGCTGTACACGAAGGCGTCCCGGCCGCTGTCAAAGAATGCGGTTCCCCGGATCACCCACGCGCCGTGGGAAACCGGAGAGGTCAGTTCGATTTCCCATCCGCCCGAAATCTTCCGGGTCACATCCAGCACGGTAAACTGGGTATCCTTTTCCAACCATTCCCCGGAGAAGAAAGGATTTCCATCACTGTCCTCTCCCACAGCGAAGCAGGCCGTTAAAAGCATAACAGCCGCAAGAACCAGACCGATCAGTTTTTTCATGTCCCTATCCTCCCTCTGTGTTCCATATGCGGCAGTTCCGGATTCCTCTGCCGCAACCTATATGATACCATAATTTTCCAACAGGCTCAATCGGACGCCGGGACAGTCCCCGGCGTCTGAAACCCCGGAAAACCCGGGGCGGAAGGGATGCTGAAATCCGCCGGCCTGTCCGCAGGATTCAGGCGTGAAAACTGTTATCTTTGCTCCGGATGATGATCGGATGCTTCGGTGTTTCCTCTTCCGGCAGTGCAAAGACCCCGGCAGCCGCGACATAATTCGCCTCCGCCAGGGACAGGGCCCGCCGGGCACAGCCGTTCTGGCTCCGCAGGGTCCTGGCGTGGGATTCCTCAATCAGCTGCTGCAGACCGGAATTTCCTTCAAACTTCAGAAAATCGAACAGAGCTTCCAGCGTATTTTCCATATCATTTCACTCTCTTTCCGCGCGATGCGCCGTCCTTTGGAGGGGGTTCCTGCCCCGCTCAACAGTATATACGGAGGAAAGGAAGAGATGGCATTTTTTTCCTGCCGGAACCGGCCTGCCGGGTTGTACGCCGCATCTAAAAAAGGGTTGCACAGCAGACTGCTTTCCTATAAAATAATGGCAGATAACAGTCCCGCGGGAAAGAGATTCCAGCGGGGAAAACAAGGAAACAGGCTATAAGGAGGAAAAGTCCCATGAGCAGCTTTTTGGCCCCCACATCTCCGGAAATCACCCAGCGGGAGATCCGGAATCAGGAAAGAGTCCGGTCCATCGCGGGAGACTGCATGGTGCTGCTGGAAAACGATGGTACCCTGCCCCTGAAGGCGAAGGGAAAGATTGCCCTTTACGGCAACGGAGCCCGTGCTACTGTGAAGGGGGGCACCGGATCCGGTGATGTGTATGTGCGGGAGACGGTCAATATTGAGGAAGGACTGACCCGGGAAGGGTTTACCGTGACCACGAAAGCCTGGCTGGACCGGCAGGACGCAGCCGCCAGGGAAGAAAAGGAAAACTACGAGAATGCGGTCATTGAGGAGACGGTTGCGGCCGGGGCGCCCCGGGAATCGGCTCAGCTGCTGCTGATGCTCAAGCCCCTGAGCCCAAAAGCACTGGCGGAGGTGACGGAGGAGGACGTCAGGGCTTCCGAAACGGATACGGCCCTGTATGTGCTGGCCAGAAACTCCGGCGAGGGCAAGGACCGCAAAGCGGAAGGCGGGGATTATGAGCTGTCCCGGGCGGAAGTCGATACCCTGCGCTTTCTGGCGGAAAAATATGCGAAGCTGATCGTGGTGCTGAACATCGGCGGGGTGATTGACACCAGGGAGCTGCGGAGCATCCAGGGCATCAACGCGGTGGTGCTGACGGGGCAGATGGGCAATATCACGGGGCTTACCGTGGCGGATCTGCTGACCGGCAAAGCTCAGCCCAGCGGCAAGCTGACAGACACCTGGGCGGAGCATTACAGCGACTATCCCTCCTCGGAAGGGTTCAGCGGCAATGACGGAGACCTGTGCGATGAATATTATACGGAAGGCATCTTTGTCGGATACCGCTACTTTGACACCTTCAACGTAAAGCCGGCCTACGAGTTCGGCTTTGGCCGCAGCTATACCTCCTTCGACATGGAGACGGTGAAGACGGAGATTGAGGGCGGAGACATCCTGGTCAGCATCCGGGTGCGGAATACCGGCATCGAGTACAGCGGCAGGGAAGTGGCGCAAATCTATGTGTCCGCCCCTGCTAGTGGCCCGGTGAAACCCTGGCAGGAGCTGCGGGGCTTTGCCAAGACCAGGCTGCTGGCCCCAGGGGAGGAGGAAATCCTTCGGGTCCGGATCAAAGCGGCCTCCCTGGCCAGCTTCTGCCCGAAATGCGGAGCCTGGGCCCTGACGGAGGGAGACTATATTCTCCGGGTGGGCAACAGCTCCCGGAACACCCATGTGGCGGCGGTGATTCATCTGCCGGAGCGGGTGGCCGTGAAAGAGGTAAGGCATCTGTTCCCGGATCCCGCGGGGACGGTGGAGGAAATCAGCCCTGCGGGCCCTGCATACATCGCCCCGGGCGAATCGGCGGAAATCGCGGCGGCTCCCCGGCTGACCCTGGATCCCGCGGCCATCGAAAGGGAGAAGGCTGTCTATGGAGAACTGCCGGAGGCCCTGGCCAGGAAGGAAGGCGTGATTCCCTTTGACGACGTAGCGGCGGGAAAGGCCTCTCTGGACGATTTTATCGCCCGGCTGACGGATGAGGAGCTGGCCTATCTGATGGTTGGAAACTCCGTGGACAACGTGGGCTTCGGCAATGTGATCGGCTCCGCTTCCAAGGGACTGCCAGGCTCCGCCGGGGAAACGACGGGCAAGCTGGCCGAAAAATACGGCCTGAAGCAGCTGGAACTGTGCGACGGCCCTGCGGGGCTGCGGCTGACGCCGGAATTTATCGAGCTGGCGGACGGAACCGCCATGGGCATCGGAGGCATGAGCGGCGGAACGGACCAGAACGCGGAAGGCATCCGCCACTATCAGTACCTGACCGCCATTCCGATCGCCATGAACCTGGCCTCCTCCTGGGATCTGGAGCTGATCGAGGAGATGGGGGACCTGGTGGGCGGCGAGATGGAAGAATTCGGGGCATCCCTGTGGCTGGCTCCCGGCATGAATATTCACCGGAACCCGCTGTGCGGGCGCAACTTTGAATACTATTCCGAGGATCCGCTGCTGGCGGGCAAGTGCGCCGCCGCGGACACCAGGGGCGTGCAGAAGCATCCGGGATACGGCACCACGGTGAAGCATTTCCTGGCCAACAGTCAGGAGGATAACCGGATGTTTACGAATTCTCACATTTCCGAGCGGGCCATCCGGGAAATCTATGCCCGGAACTTCCAGATTGCGGTGGAGGAGGCTCAGCCCATGTCCATCATGACTTCCTACAATCTGGTGAACGGTACCCATTCCGCCAACCTGACGGACTCCGTGACGAATCTGCTGCGGGATGAATGGGGATTCCAGGGCATGGTGATGACCGACTGGCTGACCACCAGCGATATGAGCCGCATGCTGTCGGCGGAGACCGATATCAAATATGGCAAATCGGACGCGGCCCTGTGCGTCAAGGCCCAGAATGATCTGGTGGAACCCGGGGAGAAGGCGGACTTCACGCGGATTCTGGAAGGGCTGGGCGAGGGGGTAATCACCCGGGCTCACCTGGAGCGGAACGCCAGAAACATCCTGAGACTGATCCTGCGGAGCCATCTGTATGCGAAGGAGTCCTATAATGTTCAGGTGCCGGGCAAGTGCACGACTTTCCGGCAGGAAGCCTGAACATCGGATGAATGAAAAGGGGCGGAAAACCTTCGGCGGGTTTTCCGCCCGTCTTTCAAGCAGGGGAACCCTGATGATCAGGATGTATGTGTTCAGTCCTTCAGACGGAGCGACTGAACAGATGCCTTTTGATCAATGAACCAACAGGACTGCGCTGAAACCGCGAGCCCGCGGAGGCCGGAACGCGTCAGCGCTTTCCTGGACAGAAGGGAGCAACAGGCATGAATGAAGCGGCGTCCGGATCCCGGAGGTACGGGTGTCCGTCCTGCGGGGGAGGACTGCGGTATGATATCGCTTCCCGCGAGATGATCTGCGACCGGTGCGGATCCATGACGAAAATCACGGATCTTCCCCAGGAGGAGGCGGGAGATCTCCTGGAGGTGACGGAATTCCATTGCCCCCAATGCGGCGCGGCGGTCTATTCCACGGACACGGAGGTCACGAGCTTCTGCAGCTTCTGCGGCAGCGACGTGGTGCTGATGGGGAAAATGGCCAGGACGAAGCGCCCGGCGAAGATCGTGCCCTTTACGGTGACCCGGGAGGAATGCGAGCGGGCGTACCATGACCATCTGGGGAAGTATCTGCTGGCCCCCAGGGAGATGAAAAAGGCGGAGACGCTGGCCCATTTCAGGCCTGTCTATGTGCCTTTCTGGAGCTATCAGGTGGACGCGGAAGGTCCGGCCAGCCTGGAGGGCAAAAAAAGCTATACCAGGGGAAACTACCGGTACGATGAGACCTATGACCTGAGCATGGACGCGGAGATTCGACAGAAGGGGATTCTCTATGACGCGTCCACGGCCTTTGAAGATGAGACGGCCGCCATGCTTCGGCATACCACGGAGGACGCGGTGCCCTTTCATCCCGCCTACCTCAGCGGTTTTTACGCCCAGGGATCGGACGTGGAGGCCTCCACCTATGAACAGGAAGCCGCGGCCTCCGCGGTGAAGATGTTTATGGAGCAGGTGAAGGAAGACACCGGAATGGACTCGGTGGAAATGAAGGGGAACATAGAGGATAACTTCGGCCTGCCAGGGGCCCGCTTCCGGGAGGAGCTGGTGATGATGCCCGTATGGCTGCTGGCCCACCGGCAGGGGGAAAGGGTGGTCTATACCGCGATCAACGGCAAAAGCGGGGAGACCGTCTGCGATGTGCCCGTGAGCAGCGGCCGGATGATCAGCATGACCCTGGGGCTGGCTGCGGCGCTGTTCCTGGTGCTTTCCTTCTTCCTCACCCTGAAGCCGGAGACGCTGATGGCGATCTGCGCGGTGATTACCGTTGTGGTCCAGTATCTTTTCTCCGGGGCCCAGGAGATGCTGTATACCCGCCGGAGCAGGATTTTTGAGCCGGACTTTGACTCAGGGGAGAATTCCTTTACCGGCGCGGCCAAAGCGCAGCTGCAGGTCCGGGAGAACCGGGTATCCGCCAGCGGGAGCGACAGGAGCGCCAAAGCACAGCGGGCGCTGGCGACCATCATCGGCGTTATCATCTTTCTTGCTTTCGCCGTGGGAGGCAATCTGACCCGGATCATGTCATCCATCTCCTTCGGCTCCTCCGGTTTCCGCAGAGGGGCGGTGCTGGCGGTGGTGCTGATCTGCACGGTTGTGCTGATCATCCATACGATCCGGCGGCTGGGCAGGGAGAAAAACGGTCCCTGGTGGCCCCGGGCGCTCTGCTGCCTGGCCTGCTGCGCCGGCCTGTTTTTCCTGGCGACGAAACAGATTGAGGACCTGCTGTTTTACGGATGTGCCGCGGCGATGCTGATCTCCTCGGGGCTGGAGCTGCTGATGGTCAACCTGGCCCATAATGAATACGCATCAAGGCCGGTGCCCTTCTTTGAGGAAAAGGAGGAGACGATATGATCAGGAGAAAGCTGAGCTTCCATCTCCCGTTTCTGAGTTCCTTCCGGCTGCGGGGGCTTTGCGCCCTCCTGCTTTGCGTCTTCTGCCTGGGCTGCCTGGCCGGGGCGGAGGATGCAGCGGCTCCGATTCCCTTCATTCAGGATGACGCCGGGCTGCTGACGGCCGAGGAGGAAGAGACACTGTACCAGGATATGCTGCCCCTGTGCACCTACGGGACGCCCATGTTCTGGACCACGGAGGAAGCCTTCATAAACTTTGAGAGGCAGGCAGATGATTTCTATCATCAGCGGCTTGGACGGGGGCAGAGCGGAGTCCTCTTCGTCATCAATATGGGGGTCCGGCAGCTGACGATCTTTGCAGACGGGGAGATCTATCGGACGGTGACAAACGACGAGGCGGAAACCATTACAGATAACGTATACCGGCTGGCCAGAGAGGGAGACTACTATGCCTGCGCCAGCAGCGCCTTCAGCCAGGTGAAAAGCCTGCTTCAGGGAGAGCGGATCGCCCGCCCCATGAAGATCATCAGCAACGCCCTGCTGGCCCTGGTGCTGGCGCTGCTGGGCGTGTATCTTTACATCAGAGCCCGGTATGAGACCCGCCCGAAGGCGGGAAAGATCAAGGGGGCGGCGCTGCCGGTGACGGCGGCGGGAACCGGGGCCGCCTTCGTGGCCAGCATGGCGAACCGCAGCGCCCGTATGACGAAGCAGACCAGGACGGATATCAGCTCCAGCTCCGGCGGGGGCGGGGGCGGCGGCCATGGGGGCGGCGGTTTCTCCGGCGGCGGAGGCGGAGGTTCCTCCGGCGGAGGGGGAAGCCACGGATTCTGACAGGATGTTTCCCTTGAAACAGATCCAAGCTCGTATTGAATCGTTCGCTCTGCTCTCAGGACGGAATCATACCATCGCTTTATCCGGGAGGACGCGCGTTGCGTCCGCAAATCCGCGCAGGCGCATGAGAAGGGAAAGAAACATGACATTCGATTTTACCACGGTAATGAAACGGGAAGGCCATGATCTGATCGCTGCAGACATGATTCCCTATGAGGAGTTCCGGGTGAAGGAGGGCGTTTCCTCCATTCCCATGTGGGTGGCGGACATGAGCTTTCCGACGGCTCCCTGCATCCTGGAAGAGATCCGGAAGAGGATCAGCTTTCCCAACTTTGGATATTTCTCCGCTTCGGATGCCTATTACCAGGCCATCCTGGACTGGCACAGGGAGAGAAAGGGGACGGAGGGCCTGACCCGGGAGGAGATCGGATATGAAAACGGGGTGCTGGGCGGCGTCAGCTCCGCCGTCCGGATGCTGACAGCTCCCGGAGACCGGATTCTGCTGCACGCGCCCACCTACGTGGGCTTTACCCATGTGCTGGAGGATCTGGGGAGAAAAGCGGAGCACAGCCCGCTGTCGATGGATGAAAACGGCATCTGGCGAATGGATTTTGAGGACATGGACCGCAGGCTGAAACAGGGGAAAATCCATCTGGCGATCTTCTGCAGCCCCCATAATCCTACGGGGCGGGTCTGGGAGGAATGGGAAATCCGGCGGGCCATGGAAGTCTTTGCCGCCAATGACTGCACGGTCATTTCGGATGAAATCTGGTCTGACCTGATCCTCCCGGGACATACCCATATTCCTACTCAGAACGTAAGCGAGGACGCAAAAAAAAGGACCATCGCCTTCTATGCCCCCAGCAAAACCTTCTCCCTGGCGGGGCTGATCGGCTCCTACCACGTGGCCTATGACCGGACCCTTCGGGACAGGCTTCGCCGGGAAGGGGAGATGACCCACTACAACAGCCAGAACGTCCTGTCGATGGCGGCGCTGATCGGGGCTTATACCGGGGGAGGCCCCTGGCTGGAGGAGCTGCTGGGCGTGCTGGACGGAAACGCGGAATATGCCTGCGAGGAACTGCGGAGCATTTTTCCCGGAGTCCGGGTGATGCGTCCCCAGGGAACCTATATGCTGTTCCTGGATCTGGGGGACTGGTGCAAAGCGAAGGGCATCCCCATCCGGGATCTTCAGAAGGCGGGAGTGGAAGCCGGCGTCATCTGGCAGGATGGCGAGGCGTTTTTCTGGCCGGACTCCATCCGGATGAACCTGGCCCTGCCCCGGAGCCGGCTGGAAGAGGCCATGAACAGGCTGAGAAATGCAGCGGCAGGCCTTTCAGCCTGAAAGCTGAGCCACTGAACAGATAAAAAATCAGAAAAAGACGGGAGAGGATGCTATCCTTTCCCGTCTTTTTCGGCCTGATGCCGCATGGCGGCCTGGAGGGCCTGGGCCACCGGGGACCGATCCTTGGGATGCAGGTTGTTCCGGGCGAGAATTTCAGCGATCTGCACCCGGGTCTGCTCCACCTCCTGCCGGAATTCCCGGGCGGAAACCCGAATGGCTCCACCCCCCAGAATAATAACCTGCTCCAGGGCGTCGGAGGTGGCGACCCGCACCCGGCTGTCCCTTTTCCGGGCGATTTCGCGGATGGTTTTTTCAATATAATTATCCGCCGTTTCCGCCTCCTTGGTGTAGACCACGTGGATATCCTGAATCTCCTCCTGGACGCCGGGGCTGCCCTGGACCCGATAGGCATCGAACACCAGGATCAGCTCTCCCGCGTGGAACCCGTGAAAATTGCTCAGAATATCGATGAGGCTTTTCCGGGCGTCCTCCAGGCTGTGACGGGCGAGCTCCTGCAGATCCGGCCAGGCGAAGATGATGTTATATCCGTCCACCAGCAGGTATTCGGTTTTCGGCGGCTCCAGCTCAAGCGTCATTCCGTTCAGGGTGGGCCGGGCCCGATGGGCCTCCGCGGCCTCGATCCGGTTTTTCTGCTTTCCGTAGGTCCGCTCGAAGATGGCCTGCAAAGCCTTGTCCTCCTCCAGGGTTCCACGGTAGGCGGCGCGGGAAGACGGGGCGGAAGCCTGCTCCGAAGAGGAAGCGGGGGAATTGTCCGCGGGGGCGTCGGGATGGAGGTGCATATAGTTCGCGACCTCCCGCCAGGGGACCACAAATCCGGCGCCATGGGCGCAGAATACGGAATCGGCGGTGTTTTCCACATCCCGCTCCGGATCATATCCCCGGGCGGCGATCACCTCCTCGGAATTCCGGCAGGGGGCGTAGCCTTTCAGGACGCAGGTAAGCCGACCCTGGCCCCGGGTGTAGCCCGCCACCTCCCGGGCATAGCCCCTCATCGAGGCCACAGGGGCGCTTCCGGTCAGCAGGGTATGGGTTTCATGGGACTCGGGGGGATTCAGGCTTCCGCCCCGCTGGCTGATATCCGTCATGGCCCTTCCCACACAGTCAGGCGGAAGCTCCAGGGAAAAATCATACCAGGGCTCCAGCAGGACGCTCCGGGCCTGCATGAGTCCATGGCGAACGGCGCGATAGGTGGCCTGGCGGAAATCCCCGCCTTCGGTGTGCTTCAGATGGGCGCGCCCCGCCAGAAGCGTGATCTTCATATCCGTGATGGGACTGCCGGTCAGCACGCCCCGATGGGTTTTTTCCATGAGATGAGTCATGATCAGCCGCTGCCAGTTCAGCTCCAGCTGGTCCACGGAGCAGGCGGAGGCCAGGCGAAGACCGCTGCCCCGTTCCCCGGGCTCCAGCAGGAGATGCACCTCGGCGTAATGACGCAGGGGTTCGTAATGCCCGACCCCGTGAACCGGGGCGGCGATGGTTTCCCGGTAGAGGATGCCGCCTTCGCTGAAGGCGACGGAAAGCTGAAAACGGTCCTGGAGCAAACGCCGCAGGATTTCCAGCTGGACTTCTCCCATGAGCTGCACGTGGATTTCGCGCTTTTCCGGGACCCAGAGCACCTGAAGCTGGGGATCCTCCTCTTCGAGAATCCGCAGATTCCGCAGGGCCAGACCTGGATCCGTGCCCGGGGGCAGAAGCACCCGGCAGGAGAAGACAGGGGTCAGCAGGGGATCCTCCGCGGCGGATTCCCGCCCGAGCCCCTGACCCGCCCGGGAGGAGGCGAGTCCCGTTACGGCGCAGACCTGACCCGCGAAGACTTCCTCCGCCTGGCGGAATCGGACGCCGCTGTACAGGCGAATCTGATTGACCCGGGCCATTCCTTCCCCGTCCGGCAGGGAGGATTTTACCCTGAGGCTGCCGCCGGTAATTTTCATCCAGGTGAGCCTGGCGCCCTGAGGATCATGGGTAATTTTGTAGACCCGGGCGCCGAAATCCTCCGGATAGACGGGGATGGGCACCAGATTCGCCACGCCGTCCAGGAGCGCTTCAATGCCTTTCATGCGAAGGGCGCTGCCGAAAAAGCAGGGAAAAAGAGCCCGGGAGGAAACCAGCTCTGCCAGAAGATCCGGGGAAAGCGTGCCCTCCCGGAGGAAAACCTCCATGGCTTCCTCGGACCCCATGGCCGCCTCCTCCAGGGCCTCGGGGGAGGCAAGATCCACACAGCCGTCTCCCAGGCGGGCCTTCAGCTCCTTCATCAGGGCGGAGCGGTTCGTCCCCGGCTGATCCATTTTATTGATGAAAAGAAGGGTGGGAACCTGATAGGCTTTCAGCAGACGCCACAGGGTCTCCGTATGTCCCTGAACCCCGTCCGGTCCGCTGATGAGCAGAATCGCGGCATCCATGATCCGCAGGGTGCGCTCCATTTCACTGGAAAAATCCACATGCCCCGGGGTATCCAGCAGGGTGAGATGAAGATCCTTCCATACCAGCTCCGCCTGCTTCGAAAAGATGGTGATGCCCCGCTCCCGCTCCTGAATATCCGTATCCAGAAAGGCGTCCCCATGATCCACCCGGCCCGCCTTCCGAATCTGGCCGCTGACATAGAGCAGTGCTTCGGACAGGGTGGTTTTTCCCGCGTCCACATGGGCAAGCAGGCCGATATTCAGACGCTTTACTGCAGTTTGATCGCTCATGGGCCGTTACCAGGTGGTGGGCTGTTTGTCGGAAATCTTCAGGAAGACAAAGCCAAGGGCAAAGAAGATGGCCAGGGAGGCCACCGCGATATTGATGGTGCCGCCGGCCAGCTTCACCCAGGCGATGACCGCGGAACCCAGGAAGGAGGCACCCTTGGAAAAGATATCATAGAGTCCGAAGTATTCTCCGGAGTTTTCCGGCGGAATGATCTTGGAATAATAGGACCGGGACAGGGACTGAATGGAACCCTGGAAGCAGCCCACGCCGAAGGCCAGGATGCCGAAATGCCAGATGGTGGAAAGCGTCAGGGCGTACAGGCAGACGCAGAAATATCCGACGATGCAGACCAGGATCAGGGGAACGGTACGATACTTCTTGGACAGGCTGGCAAAGACCAGGGAGCCCACCCAGGCCACCACCTGCGTCGCCAGCAGGAAGATCACCTGGCCCACGGTATTCAGTCCCAGGTCCGTCCCGATATTGATGCAGTTATCGATAATGGTTCCCACGCCGTCGATATAGAGGAAGAACGCGATCAGGAAGAAGAGAATCTTCTTATTCCCGGTCATGATCTTTTTCAGCGTGCGTCCGATCTGGCGGAAAGCGGCCCCGACGGCTCCCTTTTCGGATTCCACATAGTTGATCTGCTTATAGTTCCGGATCAGCGGGAGGGAAACCACGAGCCACCAGATTCCCGTGACGGAGAAGCCGATGATCTTGGACAGGCTGCCGGGGATCTTTCCCATCATGTCCGGACCCAGCACGTAGGCAAGAAGGGCTACGGTAAAGGGAATGCAGGAACCGATATACCCCCAGGCGAAACCGTAGGAAGAGACCTGATCCATGCGCTCCTCGTTGGTTACGTCATTCAGCATGGAATCGTAGAAGGTGAGGGAGGCGGAATAGAAGATTTTCGAAAGCACATAGATCACGATGAAGGCTACCCAGGTCGCGGCAAAGCCGTTCAGGATGCAGCCCGTGACCCCAAGGGCGACGGTGGTGGTAAAGAAAATCTTCTTTCTGTCCTTATGGTCGGCAATGGCGCCGAGGACGGGCCCGAGCAGCGCCACGACCACGGTCACCACCGCGATGGCAATGGAATAATACGCCGTAGCCTGATCCCCGGTGATCTGGCCGGGAGCGTCCCCGATGGCGAGGCTCTTGAACCAGATGGGAATCAGGGAACAGGCCAGCATGGTGAAAGCTGAGTTTCCCACATCATACAGGACCCAGGATTTTTCTGCCTTTGTGAGATTTTTGAACATAGAAACCTCCTCCGCGGGATGAATAAAAAAGATCTGTTAGGAGAAGTATATCATATTCCAAGGAAAACAGAAAGGAAAACTTTCAGGCTCAGGGGCGGCATCAGAGGGAACCTCAGGCTCCCTGGATGATCCCAAAGTGCTTCATGGCCAGGGCGATGCCGTCCTCCTCGGGCCGGGCGGTCACATAGGAGCAGGCGGCCTTCACGTCCTCATCGGCGTTGCCCATGGCGATGCTGTGGGACACATGGGCCAGCATATCCAGGTCGTTCCGGCTGTCCCCGAAGGCGAAGCAGTCCTCCCGGGAGACGCCCAGACGCCGGCGGATAAAGTCCACACCGGTGCCCTTGGAATATTCTGCGCGGATGAATTCCCAGGCCGTGTGTCCCCGGTCAATGGCTTTATAGGGCATCCCCAGGGACGCGGAAATCTTTTCGGCCTCCCGCATGAGGGCGAAATCACCGAAGCAGAAGAGCTTTACCACCCGGAATTCCGGATCGGTCTCTGCAAGATCCCGGGACAGGCCGTAGGCGTCGGCAAACTGCCGGAATCCGGCGATGCTGGGATGGGAAGGGGAACGGGGATCAAAATAGAGGGCGGTATCACATTCATAGACGGTGGGGATACCAAGGGACAGGAAGAGGGAGCGCAGCCGGAGGGATTGAGGAAGATCGTACTCCGCGGCCTGGAGCGTTTCTCCCCGGTAGATGATCCGGGCTCCGCAGCCCATGATCCAGCCGTCCAGGGGAAAACCGTCCAGCCGGCGATCCCTGTTGCAAAGGGTACGGCCGGTATTGATCAGAAGCTGATGCCCCCGCCGGCGGGCTTCTTCCATGGCCGGAAGAACGGAGGAGGGGAGCATGCGGCGGTCGTCAAAGATGGTCCCGTCAATATCGAAAAACAGCAGCATGGGGACGGCTGAGCCTCCTTTGTCTATACGTCAGCCATAAGGCTTCCCTCTGGCATTCCTCTGTTTTTAGCATGGAGGGGCAGAGTTGTCAAGCAAGGGAGAAATGTGTATAATGAATCCAGATCAAACGGGAACGGGGAGGCGCGGGCATGACCGGGAGAGAACGGATGCTGATCACCGGGGGGAACCCTCTGGAAGGCGAGGTTCAGGTAAGCGGCGGGAAGAATACCGCCGTGGCGCTGATTCCTGCGACCCTGCTGTGCGATGAGCCGTGCACCATCGAGAACCTGCCGGACATCGAGGATGTGCATGCCCTGGCGGATATCCTGCGTGAGCTGGGAGCAAAGGTGGATTATGAGCCGGGAAGCCGGATGACCGTTGATCCCCGGACGGCGGAGGGAGACACGGTTTCCTATAAAAACGCGCAGCGGCTGCGGGCCAGCTACTATCTGCTGGGCGCGCTGTTGGGAAGATGCGGCCGGGCAAACGTTCCCACGCCGGGAGGCTGCGACATCGGGAGCCGACCTGTGGATCAGCACCTGAAGGGCATGCAGGCCATCGGGGCGGAAGCGGAGGAACGCAGGGGAATTCTGCGGGCCTACAGCGATGATCTGACGGGCGGAGATGTTTTCTTCGACATGGTGACGGTTGGCGCTACGGTAAACGTCATGCTGGCGGCGGTCAAGGCCAGGGGAAAGACGACCATCTACAACGCGGCGAAGGAGCCTCATATCGTTGATCTGGCCAACTTCCTGAACAGCATGGGGGCCAAGGTCAAAGGCGCGGGTACGGACATCATCCGCATCCGCGGTGTGCAGACGCTGCACAGCACCACCTACGCGGTGATTCCCGACCAGATTGAGACGGGAACCCTGATGATTGCCGCGGCGGCTACCAGCGGGGATGTGACGGTTCGCGGATGCATTCCCACCCACATGGATGCCCTGAGCGCGAAGCTGCTGGAAATGGGCGTACGGGTGACGGACTATGATGACGCCATCCGGGTCCGGACCCTGGGCCAGAAACGGGCGATCAATATCAAGACCCAGGTATATCCCGGCTTTCCGACGGATCTTCAGCAGCCCATGAGCGCGCTGCTGACAACGGTGAAGGGGACCAGCTACGTGGAGGAAACGATCTTTGAGCAGCGGTTCCGCCACCTGGACGAGATTCGCCGGATGGGCGCCCAGGTAAAGGTACGGGATCGGATGGCCATCATCGAGGGCGTGCCGGAGCTTTACGGGGCTCCGCTGACGGCCACGGATCTGCGGGCCGGGGCCGCCCTGATTATCGCGGGGCTGATGGCCCGCGGGGTTACGGAAATCTATGAACCGGGATATATTGACCGGGGATATGAGCATATTGAGGACAAACTGAGATCCCTTGGCGCCGTGATCAGCCGGGAGACAGAGACCTGACAGAGGGGGAAGAGAGGCAGTGAGTACCCCTTTTGAGGAATTGGGCCTGCGGGCCTGGGCGGAGCCGGAGGAGATCCGGCGCGCTTACCGGTCGCTGGTCAAGCAGTGCCATCCGGATCTGATCCAGGATCCGGGGGATAAGGCGAAAGCGCAGGAAAGGATGATCCGGCTGAACCGGGCTTACGAGGAGGCGCTGCGGCTGGCCGTGCCCCGGCAGCAGGCGCCGTATATCCAGGAAATCTCCGGGGAGGAAGCGGTGACGCTGGCGGAGCGAATGCTCCAGAAGGACAAGCCGGAGAGCGCCATTCGCCAGCTGATGCGGGCGGAGAGCCGGGACGGGGCCTGGTACGCCGTATACGGGCGTACACTGATGAAAATGGATCATTACCGGGAGGCTCACATGGCCTTCCGGGAGGCGGTCCGGAGGGATCCGGAGAATAACACCTACCGGGAGGGGGCGCTGGAGGCATCCCTGGCGGAAAAAAGGGAAAAGACCCTGAAAGGAAAGATACAGAAGATCTTCCGGGAACGGAGGAAAAGGGGATAGACGGATAAGAATGGGCTGGAGAGAAGGATCGGGGAAAAGAAACCGGGGTCGGCTGATCCTCCCGGCACTGGCGTTGGCCGCTGTGCTGGCTGTGATTCCCGCAAATCACGACTCCCGGGCGGAGACCGCCCGGGAGATTACCATGGAATGCGAAATCGTGCCGGGATCAAAGAAAAAAACCTTCGGCAACGCGCTGGACCGAAGCTACCAAACCTATTGGAACTCCTATGCGGGAAAAGGAGCTTCCATCACGGTCACCGTCCCGGAGGGGGAGGAGGCCAGCGGCGTCTGGATCCAATATTATGACCATCCCCACGCGACGGCGGTTCAGGTCCGGGATGAGAACGGAGAATGGACGGAGGCCGCGGCCACGGAGGGAATCTTTCTGTCCGATTACCTGGCGCTGCCGGCGGGCACGAAGGAATTCAGGGTGGCGAATCCCCGAAGCGCCAGGAAATCCACGCCGATTCCGGTGGCGGAATTCCATGTTTACGGAAAGGGCGATCTGCCCCCGGAGGTGCAGGTCTGGGAGCCTCCGGCGGAAAAAGCGGATCTGATGCTGCTCTCGGCGCATCCGGACGACGAAATTCTGTGGTTCGGAGGAGTGCTTCCGGTCTACGCGGGGGTGGAAAAGAAGGCGGTGCAGGTATGCACCATGGTGCCCACATTGCCCAGACGGCGGCTTGAGGAGCTGGACGGGCTGTGGACCTGCGGGGTGCGGAACTATCCGGTATTCGGCAGGTATCAGGATTCCTTCAGCCTGTCCCTCAGAGATCAGTATTCCCGGTGGGACAGCACGGCGGTGCTGAGAACCGTGACCGGGTGGATCCGGCAGTTTCAGCCGGAGGTGATCATTTCCCACGATCTGGGCGGAGAGTACGGACATGGGGCACACCGGGCCTGCGCCGACGCGGTGATCAGGGCGCTGGAGGTTACGAATAATCCGAAGAAATTCCTGGAGAGCTGGGAAAAATACGGGGGATGGGATGTGCCGAAATGCTACTTCCATCTGTACCCGGAGAATGTGATCGACTTTGACTGGCGGGTGCCCCTGGAGGCCTTCGGCGGCAGGACCGCCTTTGAAGTGGCGACGGAGGCGTTTGCCTGCCATATCTCCCAGCAGGAAACGGAATACAGGGTAGAGGATTGGGGACCGTGTGACTGCAGCCTGTTCGGGCTTTACCGCAGCCTGGTGGGACCGGATGAGGAGCATAATGATCTGTTCGAGAATCTGAGACCCCAGCTCAGGGATGAGGAGTGATGAAAACCGCCTCTTCGAAATGTGAAGAGGCGGTTTTCTGAAAAGGATCGAAAATCCCTGCTTTAAAACGAAATCAGTATCAGTTTTCCAGGGCGGCTTCCGCTGTGGCTTCGGCCAGGAGGAGTGGCTCCTGCAGGGTGACGAATTCGGAGAGAATATAGCAGTGGAGACCATCCACATCGATTTCGGTCCACTTTTCATCCTGGGAGAAGACGGTAACGGGAGTCCCCGCATTATACTCCGCGATCTGGCGTGCGCCCTTGGTGTTGGAGGAGCGGACATGCACGGTATGGTCGTCTCCCCTGGGGACCTTGCCCTTGATGGTAATCAGGCCGGCTGCATACTGCTTCGGCTGGTTGTCATAAAAGGTCAGACCGGAGGTGAGCACATATCCCCGTACCCCCTCGTCATCCACCATGGTCCAGGTTTTCCCGGTGGAAATGACCCGAAGCACCTTGCACTTGTCGCAATGCCCCATGACGAAGGATTTTTTGCTCTTCTTGGCCCGGAGCGTAATATAGCTCTGGGACTTGGGGGTCACCACAGCCAGCAGCTTATCATCCGGAGCTTCCGTGTCCCAGCGGAGGGAAGAGGTCGCTACGAGCATCTTTTCCCCATCCACCTGGATGGTGCTTCGGCCGAGACCAAGTGCCAGGATCTCCGCGGGGAAAGTGTTGCCCGTGCTATCCATATAGACCGTCCCGGTGGTGGTTCCGTTCTTCGCGGAGTACTTCGCCCAGCGGGCGGCCCATTCCGCCTCGGTCAGGTGAGGGCCGCTTTCCGAAGAGGAATCATCGATCTGAATCTGGCCGGATTCCACGGTGACGGAACCATCCGGATTATGCTGGAGGCCCGCAGTGGGATCCGCGGCCCCGTCGGAGGAGCCCACGGTGATGGCCCCTGAGGAGCTCTCTGGGGAAGGAACGTAGGAAGAGGATCCGGTATCGGAATCCGAATCCGTAATGGCATAGCCTACGCCCTCCACAATATAGATCCCCGCGGCGTCGTCCCAGTAATCCGCAATGACCTGGCCGCTGTCATCCACATAGAGGCCGTCGGCGTTTTTTGTATACGCTAGGCTGAAGCCCGGTGCACAAAGCAGAACCAGGGCAGACAGGCCTGAAAGCAATCGTCTCATGATCCATCCTCACAGGTCGTTGTTATCCCGGAGCTACTGCTCCGTTCATATTATTCTACCCGGAAATGATAATTTTGTCAACAAAACCGTAACACAAACGAAACAAAAGATGAGGTCAGCATGAAGATTTCGAAGAAGGATGCCCTGCAATGGTTTCGCTTTTTTGCCGCCCTGCCGGAGGATCAGCCCCTGGGAATCCGTCAGCAGGAGATTGCTCTGGCGGTTTTCAGTCAGATTGAGCTGGCTGCGGAAGCCAGGTTCCGGAGGATGCAGGAGGAGATTCCGGGACTCAGGGGCATGGGGCCTGGCCCCAGCACGCTGTTTGTGGGGCCGGAGGAGAAATTCCCCGGGGGATGCAGATCCTGCCTGATGGGAACCGGGCTGAGCGCGGTTCGGAAGACGAACCGATGCAATGCGCAATGCCCCTTCTGCTACGACTACGGCGTGATGGACGCGATTCCTCCGATCGGGGAAGGACTGTGGGAAATCGGGGGAGGAAGGTATCGGGAGGAGGACCTGGAACTCCTGTTTGCCATCCAGGGAAAGCCTACGGGAATCGCCTACGTGTATCTGGAGCCCATGATGGAAATCGAAAAGTACTATGGGATCATCCGAAGGTTCCATGAAGCTGGGGTGCACCAGCACCTGTATACCAATGGGCTTCTGGCCACGGAGGAAAACCTCCGCAGGCTTGGGGAGGCGGGACTGGATGAAATCCGATTTAATCTGGGCGCCTCGGGCACGTCGGAGAATGTGATCCGAAGCATGGGCATCGCGAAAAAATATATTTCCCAGGTGGGAATCGAAACTCCGATGACCCGGGAATTCGAGACCCGGTTCCGGGAGAAAAAAGGGATGATCCTGGACACGGGAATCGATTTTATGAACTGCGCGGAGCTGCACCTGAACGAGAACAATCTGGGAAATTACTGGGGGGAGAACCTTTATTTCTATCGGATGGGATATCTGAGCCCGATCTTCAGCCGGGAGATTACCCTGAGAATCATGAAGGCCGCGGCGGAGGAGGCTTGGGAGATCGTGGTTCATGACTGCTCCAACCGGACGAAATTCGCCAGGGATCTGAATCAGAAAAAGAAGGAAGGCGGATGGTTCGGGCAGACCAGTTACGGGTGCGAGCTGCCGAATTATCCCTACGAGGCGTTTTTGCCGGTACTGGAGGATCCGGAGTTTGCGTTTCTGGAAGAAGAGGAATTGCCCCGGGGATACCGGGTCGGGGATATTGTCCTGTAGGGAAGGGATGCTTTCTTGCCCAAGCGCGTGTAATCTTCAAGATCATAAGCATGAAAACGCCCCGCCGCGAGAGCAGCGGGGCGAAGTTATATTACCGGATTACAGATGCTTGATCATGGCCAGGTCGCCGTAGAGAATGGAATCATCCCCCAGGGAAGCGTTTTTGATATCCACCGTAGAGCGAATCTGGGGCATGCAGTACTGATCCACTTCAGCGAGGATTTTTTCCAGGAAAACATCCCCCAGGGCTTCGATGACGCCGCCGCCATAGATGACCAGGTCGGGGGAGATGGTATTGATCATATTGCCGGTGGCGATGGCCAGGTAATGGCAGGCCCGATCCACGGCCGCCATGGCTACCTTATCCCCCGCGTTCAGGGCCTTGACCAGGGCCTTGGAGCGGAAAACACCGTCCTTGACCGCGTCCGCCATGACGGATTTCTTTCCCTTGGCTACCTGCTCCCGGATATAGGCGCTCATGCCCTGCTTGCTGGAGAAGGCCTCCAGACAGCCACGCTGGCCGCAGTTGCACCGGGGGCCCTTGGGATCCAGAATCATGTGGCCATACTCGGCGCCCTTGAAGAGATGCCCGGTATAGAGGGAGCCGTTCAGAATCAGGCCGCCGCCCATGCCGGTGCCCACAAAGAAGCCGACAATATTCTGATATCCCCGGCCTGCGCCGAAATGATACTCGCCCAGGACGCCCAGATTTACGTCGTTGCCAACGTAAAAGGGGACCCCGAACTGCTTGCGCATGGCGCCGGCCATGTCATAATTCCGCCAGGGGAGATTGGGCGTAAAGAGGACGATCCCCTTGTCCTGATCGATGACGCCGGGGGCGCAGGAGGCAATGGCGTTCAGCTTCGAGCGGTCAATCCCGGAGGAGGCGATCATCTCTTCCACCACGTCAATGATGACCTTTTCCACATCCGTGGAGGCGGAGCCGCCGCCTTTGGACCGCTTCTTCAGACGGAAGATAATTTCATCCTTTTCATTGAAGATGGCGCCGAGAACTTTGGTGCCGCCGACGTCGAGACAGATATTGTAGCTTTCAGACATGGTACCGGTCTCCTTTCCATTTATTTGGGACCCTGATCAGTTTCATCAAGCGCGCTGCCTCAGCGTTTCCTATTTTCCTTTTCGGTGCAGCCAGCCGAAGAGGGATTTCTGGGCTGCCTCGGAAGACTCCGCCTGGAACGCCGGTGCGGACTGATCCCGGGAGCTGGCGGCCGGTTCAGTCCCTTTTTCCGGATCGGGCAGGGGCATATCTTCCGGCGCTTCTGCATCGGGAGTGAGCTCAGCCTCCGGGGCGGGGGCTGTTTCCGGTTCCTCGCACAGGTCCGGCTCCGCCTGCTCTTCCGCGTCCGCAGGATTTTCCGGCTCCGCCTGTTCTTCCGCCTCCGGTTCCGCGGGGGCTACGATTTTCGGAGCTGCACGGTTCACCGGCCATGACTCCGGATCGGCCAGGGCCTCGGCCAGGGAGACCTTGCGGGTGCTGAAATACCGATAGAGCGCTTCCTGGGAGGAGGTATCCCCCGCGTTCTCCTCCCGGTAATAGGTGCCGTCGGGACGCATGATCCAGCCCTTTTCCCGGTCGTTCCGGAGGGCCTCGAGAATCTCATTCAGCTGATCCCGGACATCCGGGGTGACGGCTTCCATGAAGGCTTCCACCCGGCGCTCAAGGTTTCGGTTCAGGAGATCGCCGGAGCCGATAAAGAGACGCTGCTCGTCCCCTTCGCCAAAGCTGTAAATCCGGGAATGCTCCAGCCAGCGGCCCACCACGCTGCGAACGGTGATATTCTCCGTCAGCCCGGGAACCCCGGCCCGGAGGGAGCAGATGCCCCGGACAAAGAGCTCCACCTTCACTCCCGCCTGGGAACACTCGATGAGCTTTTCCATGAGCTCCCGGTTATTCAGCCCGTTAACCTTGATGCTGACCCGGCCGGCCTCTCCCTTGGCGATTTCCTGATCCAGCAGTTCCAGAACCCGGGGCATAAAGGTCAGGGGGGCGATCCAGAGGGCCTTTGCCTCCGGAGGAATCTCTCCGTTGGCCAGGGCCGCGAAGGCGGCCTCCGCGTCCAGTCCCACGTCCTCCCGGGCGGTGATCATGGACAGATCCGTATACTGCTCACTGGTGACTTCGTTATAGTTGCCGGTGCCCACCTGGGTAATCCGGCGGAGGTTGCCGTTATGCTGCAGGGTAATGAGGCAGAGCTTGCTGTGAACCTTATGATCGGGCAGGCCGTAGACAACCCGGCAGCCCGCGTCCTCCAGCATCTCGGAATAGTCGATATTGTTCTGCTCGTCAAAACGGGCGCGGAGCTCCAGCAGGCAGAGCACATCCTTGCCCCGATCCGCCGCGTAGGCCAGGGCCGCGGCGATCTTGCTGCTGGCGGACATGCGGTAAAGGGTGATCTTGATGGAAAGCACATCCGGATTGTCCGCGGCTTCATAGATCAGATCTACGAAGGACATCATGGACTGGAAGGGGAAGGAGAGGAGCAGATCCCGCTTCTCGATGTAGGAGAAGAATTCCCCCTTCTTCAGCCCGATATCCCGGGCAGGGCGGTGCTCCACGTAGCGGAAGCTGGCGGGACCGCCGATGACGGAACGGAAGGACAGATCAAAGGGAACGCTCTGACCGAAGACCCGATTCTCCGGGATATGGAGCTTCCGGATCAGCAGGGCCCGGTTGGCGTCGTTGAGCTTGCCATAGAGCCTGACCCGGACGGGCATCTCCCTTTTCCGCTTGGAGAGCATCCCGGAGACCTTATGGCGCAGGTCGTCGTCCGCCCGATCCTCCATGCCGGAGAGGAAGACATCCGCATTCCGGGTGACCTCCATGATGGCGGACTGAACCACATTCTCCTTCTTCAGCAGGAGAGGGAGGAAATGGCGCACCAGCAGGGCGGTGGGAACGATCTTCTGGCAGCCGTTGATTTCAAAAGTCTGATAGGCCGGAACCCGATGAAGCGGAATGATGCACAGCTTCTGATCCGTTCCGCGGCCCAGGAACGCGATCACGTTGGTCTCCCCGTCCCACAGGAAGGGGAGGGGCTGATCAATGCTGATAATCTTCGGAAAGAGCAGATCCCGGATATCGCCGAAGAGCTTCTTGCTCATCAGCTCATCCACCTTGCTGAAGCCCTTCTTAAAGTCCAGAACATCCACCCGGTTGGCGCGAAGCTCCTCCCGGATGCTCTTCCAGATGCTTTCCATCAGGTCGTTCTGTTCCTGGGTAATCCGGAGGACCTCCTGAATCTGCGCTTCCGGCAGGAGCCCGGAAAGGGGATCCCTCTGATCCGGGGTCAGAATGGCGCGATGCGTCAGAATTCCGATCCGGACCCGGTAGAACTCCTCAAGGTTGGACTGATAGATCATGACGAACTTCAGCCGCTCCAGCAGGGGAACCGTACGGTCCGCCGCCTCCAGGAGGACGCGCTGATTGAAGGCCAGCCAGCTGAGTTCCCGGTTAATATACAGATTTTCAGAGGCGGAGGCTCCTCCGCTCTTTCCACTTTTACCTTTTGAAGGCATAGAAATATCACCTCTTATTTTCCATAATAACATGAACGGCGGGGGAAAGCAAATGAGAATTCAAAAAGAGTACATCCCCGAAGTCTGCTTTCATCCTTTGACAGGGCCCCTCATTCTGTCTATAATGTCCCTGTGCAAACCGAAGAAGGGAAAGGATTTTTCTTCATGACGATCGTACATCCCCAGCAGCCCGTTAACAACATGAATCCTGAGGACGTGTTCTTTGCTATCGACGATCTGGGAACCCAGACCGGATACGGCTATATCCTCTACCAGCTGCAGCCCGGCCTGTATCCGGACTGCCCGGTGAACCTGTACTTCTCGATCGAGGGGGATCCCTCCAGCCGGTATCTGCTCTTCGGGGCCCTGGTTGCGCGGGCCAGACAGCTGCAGAACGTGAATCCCCAGCTCCGGGCGCGCCTCTATACCAGCCTGAATCCCCAGGATGAGCAGAACCGGGAATTTTATCTGCATAACGGGTTCGATCTGGAGGACAGCGACGCGGTGGTTTCCCTGCAGATCCCCTTTGGCGACGGCAGGATCCCCATGAGTTGCACGGTGGCGGCCACTCCCCTGAACACCTGGGAGGAGCAGCAGGGACTGATTTCCAGGCTCCAGATGAATGAAATTACGGTGCTGGACCGGAATACCCTGGTTGAGATGATGCACATGCCGCATTTCATCGCCCTGGGACTGTATCGGAACGCGGGCCTGATCGGCGAGACGATTATGGCAGGGCAGGGAGACTACGCGGAGCTGGTCGCCATTTATATGGAGCCGGGAAGCCGCAGGCAGGGCATGGCCCGGGCGCTCCTGCACAGAACCATGGCGATCATGGCGGCCGAAGGCGTGACCCAGGTGAGCGCGCGAATTATGACCCGGAGCCTGCCGCAGCAACATCTGATGAATGACTTTGGGGCTGTGCAGGTAGGAACCAACATGATCTTCCCCGGAATGTATCTGAACTGATCCGGCTGATACCGCCCTTCCGCGGGCGGATCTCATCGCCTGGCATCGGCGGTTTCCAGGGCATTATTCTGACTTCGGGGATCCGGAGCAGATAAATATGGAAAGGAGAATCATCCTATGAAAATGACATTCCGCTGGTATGGCAGCAAAACCGACCCGATCCCGCTGAAGTATATTAAGCAGATTCCCGGCATGACCGGCCTGATGGGCCTGCTGGACAAGCCTGCGGGGGTGGACTGGCCAGAGGACGAATTCGTTGCCCTGAAGAAGGAGGTCAACGAGGCGGGGCTGGAGCTGGAGGTGATCGAGTCCGTTAATGTCCATGAGGATATCAAGACGGGCCTGCCCGCCCGGGACGAGTACATTGCCAATTATATCTCCACCATCCGGATGCTGGCAAAGCACGGGGTGAAGGTGATCGTCTATAACTTTATGCCCGTCTTCGACTGGCTGCGGACCGACCTGGCCCGGGTGATTCCCGAGGACGGCAGCAACAGCCTGTATTTCGACGAGAAGGATCTGGGCGCCATGGGGCCGCTGGAAATTGTCCGCAAGACCGCGGAGGACAGCAAGGGATTTACCCTGCCCGGATGGGAGCCGGAGCGGCTGGCCCTGCTGGAGACGACGCTGAAGCAGTACGAGGGGATGACGGGGGACGATCTGCGGAAAAACTACAAGTATTTCCTGGACGCGGTCATCCCGGTCTGCGAGGAGGTGGGGGTCCGCATGGCCTGCCATCCGGATGACCCGGCCTGGCCCATCTTCAATCTGCCCCGTATTGCCCACAGCCAGGAGGATTACGATAAGATCGTGGCCCTTCACGACAGCCCGGCCAATACCCTGTGCCTTTGCACCGGATCTCTGGGCAGCAATCCGGAGAACGACATTCCCGCGATCATCCGCCACTTTGGAGGGATGAACCGGATTGGCGCCATGCACGTGCGCAACGTGAAGTACCTGGGCTATCATCACTTCCGGGAGGCGGCCCATCTGTCCTGCACAGGGGATCTGGACCTGTATGAGATCATGAAGGCCATTCATGAGACCGTGCCGGACACCTATATCCGGCCCGACCACGGCAGAATGATCTGGGACGAGGAAGGAAGACCCGGATACGGCCTTTATGACCGGGCCCTGGGCGCCGCCTACCTGAACGGCCTGTGGGAAGCGATTGAAAAGAATGAAGGGAAAGCTGAATAAACGCGCTTACGGCGTTCGAAGCCGGAGCGAGGGCTCAGGGACAGCCTGAGCCCTCGTTTCCACTGCGGCGCATTGCGAAGCCGGGTTTCGGACTGAGCCGGGCGGCGGGAAGGACTGGAAAAGATGAACAAGCGGATGAATATCCCCTATCTGGACTTTTCAGGGATGCATGATCCCATGCGGGAAGAACTGGATGCGGCCTGGAAACGGGTGATGGACCGGGAATGGTTTATCCTGGGCGAGGAGGATCGGGCTTTTGAGGAGGAGTTTGCCGCCTGGTGCGGCAGCCGGTACTGCATCGGCGTGGGGAACGGACTGGATGCTCTTCGGCTGATTCTGCTGGCCGCGGGCATCGGGCAGGGGGATGAGGTGCTGGTACCCGCCAATACCTTCATCGCCAGCGCGCTGGCGGTGTCCTATGTGGGGGCGAAACCGGTGCTGGTGGATCCGGACCGGGAAACAGCCCTGATCACCCCCGAGGAGGCGGAAAAGCGTCTGACCCCCCGGACGAAGGCCATCATGGTGGTGCAGCTGTATGGTCGGGTGGCGGACATGGAGGGCTTTAAGTCCCTGGCGGAGAAACATCACCTGCTGCTGCTGGAGGACGCGGCCCAGGCTCATGGAGCGGTCCAGAACGGAAAGCGGGCCGGAACCTTCGGAACCGCCGCCGGCTTTTCCTTCTATCCGGGCAAGAATCTGGGAGCCCTGGGGGACGCCGGCGCCGTGGTCACCGATGACGGGGACATCGCGGAGAAGGTCCGAAAGCTGGGGAATTACGGCTCCTCCCGCAAGTACTATCATGACTTTACGGGTGTGAACTCCAGGCTGGATGAGCTGCAGGCGGCGGTACTGCGGGCCAAGCTGCCTCACCTGGAGGACTGGATGAAGGCCAGGAGAGCCATTGCGGCCGCCTATGAGACAGGCATCCGGAATGAGCATCTTCGGCTGCTGAAAAAGGACGAGGGGAACGGTTATTATACCTTCCCGGTTTTTACGGCCAGGCGGGATGAGCTGCTGACATACCTGGAAAACCTCGGCATTCACTGCCAGATCTATTATCCCGTACCGATCCATCTTCAGAAAGCTTACGCCGATCTGGGATACCGGAAGGGGGATTTCCCGGCAGCGGAGGAACTGGCGGAAACCGGCCTGAGCATTCCCCTGTACCCGGGCATGACGGAGGAACAGGTTCGGTATGTCATGGATGCGCTGAATGAGTACGCTCCGGGGGAAAAGGAATGAAGCATGTTGTGGTGGTGGGCGGCGCGAATGTTGACATCGGGGGACATCCGAATCAGAAGCTTCTGGATCGGGACTCCAACCCGGGCCGTGTCCGTGTATCCGTGGGGGGCGTGGGACGGAATATTGCCCATAACCTTCGCCTGCTGGGGATGCCGGTGACCTTCCTTACCGCCCTGGGACAGGACGCTCACGGGGACCGGGTAGCCGCGGAGTGTGCCCTGGCGGGCATGGACTGTGAGCGGATTCTCCGGGTTTCCGAGGAGCCGACCTCCACCTATCTGTTTATCGCGGATGAACGGGGCGACATGCGCCTGGCGGTTTCGGACATGGAAATCTGCCGGTTCATCAGCCCGGACTATCTGGCCGGTCAGATGGATGTGCTGGGGAGGGCGGACGCGGTGGTCCTGGACGCGAATCTGCCGGAGGAGAGCATCCGTTTTCTGGCGGAGCATTGCCAGGCCCCGATCTTTGGGGATCCGGTTTCCGTCCGCAAGGCGGAGCGCATGCTTCCCGTTCTCTCCAGACTGTATGCGCTGAAGCCCAACCGGCAGGAAGCGGAGATGCTCAGCGGGGTACCTATCCGGTCGGAGGAGGATCTGCCCCGGGCAGCGGAAGCCCTGCTGGCGAGAGGGTTGAAAAGCGTTTTTATTTCCCTCGGGGCGGAGGGGGTCTATGCCGCGGATGGGGCCTGTACCGGCCGTATTCCCTGCTGCCCCGCCCAACCGGTCAATATGACCGGGGCCGGGGATGCCATGATGGCGGGAATGGTGTGGGGCTTTCTCCGGGGGGAAAGCCTGCCGGACATTGCCCGGCTTGGCGCCGCAGCGGCCGCGCTGGCGGTGGAGGGAGCGGGAACCGTGAACACGGAGCTTTCTCCGGAGCGCCTCCTGGCCAGAGCAAAGATGCCTGCTGTCTGATTCTGTTTTTTATGAAAAAAACCGGCTGGAGGAGGATTATCTCTCCAGCCGGTGATATATTTCGCCTTCCATGTTTTTCCAGAGGAAACCTCCGCTCTCCAGGATCATGTATCCGCGGGGAGTGTTTTCTTTGGGGATGGATACGGAGCCGGGATTCAGATACAGATAATTTCCGTGATCCTCCCAGGCGGGAATGTGGGTGTGCCCGTGGAGCAGGATATCCCCATCGCCGAGAGGGGGCAGGTGACCTGTGTTGAAAACATGGCCATGGGTGGCGTACAGGGTGATCCCCTCCAGATACAGCAGGGCATAATCCGCCATCAGAGGAAAATCCAGCACCATCTGATCCACTTCCGAATCGCAGTTTCCCCGGACGCAGAGGATCCGGGATTTCCGCGGGTTCAGCATGCCGATGACTTCCCTGGGGGCGTAGTCCCGGGGCAGGTCGTTTCTGGGACCGTGGTAAAGAATATCGCCCAGCAGCAGGAGCTTCTCCGCTCCTTCACGGTCAAAGGCTTCCAGCAGTTTTCGGCAGTAAAAGGCAGAGCCGTGGATATCGGAGGCGATGAGAAGCTTCATATCGGGATGTCCTTTCAGTTCATGATGACGGCCGCATGGAGCGTGACGTCAGACTCATCGCGGATCAGCACATAGTGCCGGTCCTGAAGAAAAGCATATTCCAGCCGCACCGTGTCCCCGGGCTTGACCTCCCTTTTATAGAGGACCTCCAGATGGTCGAAATGCCGCTGGTCCACTTCCTCCGGCAGCACTTCCCGGGCCATGTCCAGATAGGCGGTATTATGCACGTGCTGATTGCAGTCGATCATGCAGCGAAGGGCCCGAAAAGGCAGGGTGCGCTGGGCCGGGATGTCCAGATCCCGCGGATCCGTCCAGACTGCCTCCGGCAGGGCGGCGCGTTCCGTCTCCGGCTGATAGGGATCCATGATCTCCGGGGTGAGCCTCAGAAGCCGGCCCCGTTCCGTATCAAGACACATCCACCGGGAGGCGGCCCGGGCCAGCAGCTCTCCCGAGGAGGAGAATACCTGGTAATCCCGGTTGGCAATGACTTTTTCATAGGATCCGGACCAGGTCTGCACCGTGTAGTCTTCACCCGTCCGGGGACGCCGCAGCACTTCTAATTTCCACCCGGAAATGACCCAGGACAGATGATGCCGGCTACGCTCCGTAACGCCGTGTCCGGCCCGGATGCCATGGATGTTGGCGGTATTGCTGAGGGCTTCGATCAGGGCTCTGTTCGTGAGCTCGTAATTGGCGCCCATATCCTGAATTCCGACGGTATACCGGTGAGAGACGATCATGGAGATCCGCTCCTTTCCTCAACTCCTGAAACCAGGCGATTATATCACAAGGGGTGAAGGAATGTCACGGGGTAAATCTGCGGTGGGCGTCCGGCGGACCTCCGCGATCCTCCGGCGGATGTTATTGACTTTCAGGGGGAGATATGGTATATAACTTCCGGACCCGATCCGGGGAGGACCCATGGATCTTGAAGCCGATTCCGTGAGATCGGCAAGATGCGGGACGGGAGGATACAGCCATGTGGAACGGCGGCAATCAGGAGGAATTCAGTCTGCGCTTCGGGAAGAATCCTTCCCGCGTTATATTTCCCGGCTTTTGCGATGTGCATGTGCATTTTCGCGAGCCGGGTTTTTCTTATAAGGAGACCCTGAAGAGCGGAAGCATGGCCGCGGCCCGGGGCGGATACACGGACGTATGCGCCATGCCGAATCTGAACCCGGTGCCGGATACGGCGGAGCATCTGGAGGTGGAGGAGGAGCTGATCCGGAACGCGGGAGGGTACTGCCGGATTCACCCCTACGGATCCCTGACCATGGGTGAAAAAGGACAGGAGCCGGCGGAGCTGGAGCGGATGGCGGAGCGGGTGATCGCCTTTTCCGACGACGGAAAGGGCATCCAGCGGGAGAGCATGATGCGGTCCCTGATGGAGACGGCCAGGAGGCTGGGGAAAATCGTGGTGGCCCACTGCGAGGATGAAAGCCTGGTCAGGGGCGGATACATCCACGAGGGAAAATACGCAAAAGCCCACGGGCACCGGGGCATCTGCTCCGAGAGCGAATGGGGGCCCATCGCCCGGGACGTGCGGCTGGCCCGGGAAACGGGATGCGCCTATCACGTATGCCATATCAGCTGCAGGGAGAGCGTGGAGAGTATCCGCCGGGCGAAGGCGGAGGGCGTGAACGTGACCTGCGAGACAGCTCCTCACTACCTGCTGCTTTGCGAGGATGACCTGCAGGAGGAGGGCCGCTTCCGGATGAATCCTCCCCTGCGGTCCAGGGAAGACCGGGAGGCCCTGGTGGAAGGGCTGCGGGACGGCACCATCGACTTTATCGCCACGGATCACGCGCCCCACAGCGAAGAGGAGAAAAGCGGGGGACTGGCGAAGAGCGCCTTCGGCATCGTAGGGCTGGAAACCGCCTTCCCGGTGCTGTATACCGGGCTGGTCCGGACGGGAGTCATTTCGCTGGAAACGCTGATTGACAGGATGACGGCCGCGCCCAGGAAAAGGTTCGGAATCCCCCAGCCTCCGGAAGATTACTGCGAATGGGATCTGACCTGGGAGGGAAAGGTGGATCCAGGGGAATTCCTGTCCATGGGAAAGGCCACCCCCTTCGCGGGACAGAAGATTTACGGCAGGTGTCTCAGGACCGTATGCGGCGGCAGGGAAACCTATCTTGAGAATTCCAAGTAAGGAAAACGCTGAATAAGCCCCGCCGTCCGCGACCATCCCCTGAGCAGGGGGAATGGCCGCCTGGAAGGAATCCATCAGCGCATTTAGAGAAAACTGACAGGAGCTCCGCACAGCATGCGGGGGAAAGGAGCGGCACAGGCCATGAAGCAGGTTCTGCTGCGGATTGAGGAGAATGTTCCCCTGGCCAGAGAAATCTGGAGGATGAGGCTTCGGGGGGATGTGAGCGGAGCGGAGCGGCCGGGACAGTTCGTGAATCTGAAGCTGGAGGGCTGTTTTCTGCGGCGCCCGATTTCCGTTTTCGACAGGGAAGGAGATCGGCTGACCCTGATCTACAGGACGGTGGGAGAAGGAACCCGGAAGATGAGCAGCATGAAGCCCGGGGAGACCATCGACTGCCTGACGGGGCTGGGAAACGGGTATGACCTGAGCCGGGCGGGAGACCATCCCCTGCTGCTGGGCGGGGGCGTCGGGGTGCCTCCCCTGTACTGGCTGGGGAAAGAGCTGCGGGCCCGGGGAAAAGAGGTCAGCGCGGTGCTGGGCTTCAACAGCCGGGAGGATGTCTTCGCGGAGGAGGATTTCCGGAATATCGGATGCCAGGTTACGGTAACCACCGCAGACGGCAGCTATGGCCGGAAAGGCTTTGTGACGGATGCCCTGCCGGAGGGAACCAGCTATTTCTACGCCTGCGGGCCGGAACCCATGCTGCGGGCGGTGGACCGAACCGCCGTCACGGACGGGGAATTCAGCCTGGAGGAACGCATGGGATGCGGGTTCGGAGCCTGCATGGGATGCAGCTGCAGGACGAAGGACGGATATAAGAGGATCTGCCGGGAGGGCCCGGTGCTGCGAAAGGGGGAAATCCAGTGGGAGAAGTAAGGACAGCGGATCCCCGGCTTCGGGTGAACCTCTGCGGGGTGGACATGGACAATCCCGTGATTCCCGCCAGCGGCACCTTCGGATACGGATACGAATTTGCGGAGCTCTATGACATCAACATCCTGGGAACCTTTTCTTTCAAAGGAACCACCCGGGAGCCCCGGTTCGGGAATCCCACCCCGCGGATCGCGGAATGCCCGGCGGGGATGATTAACGCGGTGGGGCTGCAGAATCCCGGGGTGGAGCGGGTGATCGGGGAGGAGCTGCCAAAGCTGAAGGAAATATTCCATAAGCCGGTCATGGCCAATGTGAGCGGATTCAGCGTGGCGGAATACGCGGAGACCTGCGCGCTGCTGGACCGGGAACCCCAGGTGGGATGGCTTGAGGTCAATATCTCCTGCCCCAACGTGCACGGCGGCGGGATGAGCTTTGGAACGGACCCGGCACAGGCTGCGGCCGTTACTCGGGCGGTGAAGGCGGTGACTACCAAGCCGGTTATCCTGAAGCTGAGCCCCAACGTGACGGATATCGCCGGCATGGCCAGGGCCTGTGAGGAGGCCGGTGCGGATGGGATCAGCCTGATCAATACGCTTCAGGGAATGCGGATCGACCTGCGGACCCGGAAGCCGGTACTGGCGAATGTGATGGGCGGAGTCAGCGGGCCCTGCGTGTTTCCGGTGGCGCTGAGGATGGTATGGCAGGTGTGCCGGGCGGTGAGGATTCCCGTCATCGGCATGGGCGGAATTACCCGGGCGGAGGACGTGCTGGAGATGATGATGGCCGGAGCCGCGGCGGTGGAGGTCGGGGCGGCAAACCTGACGGATCCCCTGGCGTGCAGAAAAATCATTGAAGAGCTTCCCCGGGTGATGGACAGATATGGGATTAAAAATCTGGCAGAGCTGAAGCAGTGAAGGAGGACAGCATGGGAAAAGATGTAATTATTGCCTGCGATTTCGCCAGCCGTGAGCAGACGATGGCATTCCTGGATCGATTTCCGGGACGAAAGCCGTTTGTGAAGATCGGCATGGAACTGTATTATGCGGAAGGGCCCGGGATCGTCCGGGAGATTCGGGAACGGGGACACAGGATCTTTCTGGATCTGAAGCTGCATGATATTCCCAATACGGTGAAAAAGGCCATGAGCGTGCTGCGGGATCTGGACGTGGATATTACGAACCTGCACGCGGCAGGCACGATTCCCATGATGGAGGCGGCCCTGGAGGGGCTGACCCGGCCGGACGGCAGCAGGCCCATGCTGATTGCGGTGACCCAGCTGACCAGCACAGATCAGGCGGCTATGGAGAGGGATCTCTGGATTGAAAAGCCCCTGGACCAGGTGGTGATGCACTACGCCATGAATGCCCGGAAGGCGGGGCTGGACGGAGTGGTCTGCTCCCCCCTGGAGGCGGCGCGGGTTCATGAGGTCTGCGGAGCGGATTTCCTGACGGTGACGCCCGGTGTCCGGTTTGCGGACGCGGCGGCGGATGACCAGCGTCGGGTGATGACCCCGGCGGATGCCAGAGCGGCGGGCAGCGACTACATCGTGGTGGGCCGGCCGATCACGGCGGCCAAGGATCCCCTGGAGGCCTGGGAGCGGTGCATGAGGGACTTTGTGGGATAAGCAGAAGAATAAGGGAGGAACGAAATCCATGGACATTCAGGAAATCAATCAGAAAATCGCCCGGGATCTGCTGAAAATCCGCGCCGTCTTTTTTCGGCCGGAGGAACCTTTCACCTGGGCCAGCGGCATCAAAAGCCCCGTGTATTGTGACAACCGGCTGACGCTGACGGACGTGGCGGTCCGGACGGACGTGGAGGAAAGCCTGGCGGAGGTGATTCGGGCGGAATACCCGGGCGTGGAAGTACTCATGGGCACCTCCACCGCGGGGATCGCTCACGCGGCGATTGTGGGACATCTGATGGGGCTGCCCATGGGATATGTCCGGTCCGGGGCCAAGGATCACGGCCGGCAGAACCAGATTGAAGGCCGGCTGGAGAAAGGGCAGAAGGTGGTCGTGGTAGAGGATCTGATCTCCACCGGCGGCAGCGTGCTGGAGGTGGTCGAGGTGCTGCGGGACGCGGGAGCGGAGGTGCTGGGCATTGCAAGCATCTTCACCTACGGCATGAAGAAGGGAATTGAACGGCTGGAGGCGGCGGGAGTCCGGAACGTGAGCCTGACCAACTTCGACGTGATCGCGGAGGAAGCGGCGAAGGAAGGGTATATCCGGGCGGAGGACATCCGGAGGCTGATTGCCTTCCGGAACAATCCTTCCGACGAGAGCTGGATCGGATAAGAGGACGGAGGAAACAGTATGAGAAGCGTGATCGATATTCCGGATCTTTCCCTGGAGGAGCTGGACGCCCTGATGGACCGGGCGGAGGACATCATCGCCCATCCTGACGATTATGCGGACATTTGCCACAGAAAGAAGCTGGCCACCCTTTTCTTTGAACCCAGCACCCGGACCCGGCTGAGCTTCGAGGCGGCCATGTATGAGCTGGGAGGACAGGTGATATCCGTGGCGGGATCCGACGCCAGCTCCGTAGCCAAGGGAGAGAGCATTGCCGACACGGTGAAGACCGTATCCTGCTACGCGGATATCATTGCCATGAGGCATCCCAAGGAGGGAGCGGCCCGGGTGGCGGCCCAGAACGCCGCGGTACCGGTCATCAATGCGGGGGACGGAGGCCACAGCCATCCCACCCAGACCCTGGCGGACCTGCTGACCATCCGGCGGGAAAAGGGCGGGTTCAACGGGCTGACGGTGGGCCTTTGCGGAGATCTGAAGTTCGGACGCACGGTTCATTCGCTGATCAACGCCCTGAGCCGGTATGAGGGAATCCGGTTCGTGCTCATCAGCCCGGAGGAGCTGAAGGTGCCCTCCTATGTCAAGAGCGAGGCGCTGAAAAAAAGGAATATTCCCTATACCCAGGAGCAGGATCTGGAATCCGTCATCGGGGATCTGGATATCCTCTACATGACCCGCGTTCAGCGGGAACGGTTCTTTAACGAGGAGGACTATCTTCGCCTGAAGGACAGCTACATCCTGACGCCGGAGAAGCTGGTAAAGGCCCGGAAAGACCTATGCGTCATGCACCCCCTGCCCCGGGTGAACGAGATTTCCGTCCGGGTGGATCAGGATCCCAGGGCCTGCTATTTCAAACAGGTACTGAACGGAAAATTCATGCGGGAAGCGCTGATGCTGATGCTGCTGAATCTGTGACGCGACGGGAAAGGAAGAGCGAACATGACGGTTGATTCTATTCAGAACGGGATTGTTATTGACCATATCGCGGCCGGCCGGGGCATGAAACTGTATGATCTGCTGAAACTGAACAAAACGGAAACGCCGGTGGCCATGATGATGAACGTGACCTCCGGAAAGCTGGGGCGGAAGGATATGATCAAGATCGACGGGGAGATCACCCTGAATCTGGACGTGATCGGCTACGTGGATCCCGGGGCGACGGTAAACGTGATTCAGGACGGGAAGCTGAAGGAAAAGCGGAGGATTGAGATGCCGGAAAGGCTGGAGAATGTGATTCGCTGCAAGAATCCCCGCTGCATTTCGACCACGGAGCAGGAACTGTCTCAGATCTTCCTGCTTACCGACCGGGAACAGAAGGAGTACCGCTGCCTGTGGTGCGAGACCAGGGCGGCAAAAATCTGAACCATCAGGAAACGCTGACTGACCCCCGTCCCGGCGGTCATCGCCCATGCGCGGGATGATTGCCGGACGAACCGTGATCAGGCGTTTTCAAGAAACGACGCAAGGAGGAAAGGATCCATGAAAGGGATTGTGAAACATCATGAGGAGACCGTCCTGAAGGACCTGGGAGGCGGAAACGGCCGGCGAATCCTGGCCTGGAACGAGAAAATGATGCTGGTGGAGGTGGAATTCGAGGCCGGGGCGGAGGGCGCTCCCCATTCCCATCCCCATGAGCAGTCCAGCTACGTGCTGAGCGGGAAATTCCGTTATACCGTGGAGGGGGAAAGCACCGAACTGAATCCGGGAGACTGCATCGTTGTGCCGGGCGGGCTGGTTCACGGAACCGTGTGCTTGGAAAAAGGCGTCCTGCTGGACACTTTTACCCCCTGCAGGAAGGATTTTCTGTAAGGAGCTGAGGAAAGGCTGAATCAATGCGCTTCGGCGGCCGCTGCCTGAGGGAAGGCGATGGCTGCCGGCGTGGGATCCATCAGCGCTTTCCTGACCACGGGAGGGAACGGACCACATTGCATATTCGAACGAAAAAATGGGCAAGGCCGGAGCTGGCTGCCTGCCCCTTTTATGAGCCGGAAGGGGAGGAACGGAAGGGACGGTGGCGGGAAGCCTTCGGCCGGCCGGAGCTTCCGCTTCATCTGGAGATGGGATGCGGGAAGGGCGTCAGCACGGCCGCAATGGCCGCCGCCAATCCGGACATCAACTATGTGGTGGTGGACATCAGCCCGGACGTGCTGGGGGATACCCGGCGGAACCTGGTCCGGGCATGCGGCGGCAATCCGGGGAACGTATGGATTCTCTTTGCGGATATCTGCCTGATTGACCGTTATTTCGACCGGGAGGACGGTCCGGAGAGAATCTATATTTCTTTCTGCAACCCGTGGAACGAGCATCCGAAGCACGAGAAGCGCCGGCTGACCCATCCCAGGCAGCTGATGCAGTACCGGAAAGCGCTCAGGCCCGGAGGAGAGATATGGTTCAAGACGGATGACGACCGGCTGTATGAGGATTCCCTGTGCTATTTCAGGCTGTGCGGATTCGAGAAGACGTATGAGACCCGGAATCTGGCCCAAAGCGGGTTTGAGCCAAACTACATATCCGAGCATGAGAAAAAATACATGGAGATGGGGGTGCCGATCAAGTTCGGCATCTTCCGGATGACGGAGCAGGAGCCGGCCTTCGATCCGACCCGCTTCCGGCTGACCCCGGGAATCCGGATGAACCTTTTGCGGGAAGAGGGACCGGTTGACACGGGGGAGACAATCCGGATAAAATAGAAGCAGATCAAGCAAAGGAGAGTTTACATATGCCCTGCACGACTGTACTGGTTGGCCGCCTGGCCAGCAATGACGGTTCGACCATGATCTCCCGGACGGAGGACGGCCATTTTGACGTGAAGAAGATGATTGCGGTGACCCCGGAAAAACAGCCGAGGAAATACCGGGCCAAAATCTCCCACGTGGAGATCACGCTGCCGGATCATCCCATGGGATACAGCGCATGCCCCAGCGTGGACCAGAAGGAGGGGATCTGGGCGGCCCACGGCATCAACACGGCCAACGTGGGGATGACGGCTACGGAGACCATCACCTCCAATCCCCGGGTTCTTTCCGCGGACCCGCTGGTGGTCTATGAGAAGGCCAAAACCCGGGGCGGGAAGGACACCGTCGGAGGCATCGGCGAAGAGGATTTTGTGGTGCTGGTGCTGCCCTATATCCGGACGGCCAGGGAGGGCGTACTTCGGCTGGGAGAGCTGCTGGAGACCTGGGGCACCTACGAGATGAACGGGGTGGCCTTCAATGACGAGAAGGAAGTCTGGTGGCTGGAGACCATCGGAGGCCATCACTGGATGGCCCGGAAGGTGCCGGAGGACAGCGTGGTGCTGGCCCCGAACCAGTTCGGGATGGATGCCTTCGATCTTGAGGATGCCTTCGGAAAGCAGGAATCTCACCTCTGCTCCAAGGATCTGCGGGAGTTTATCGCGGAAAACCATCTGGACCTGAACCAGGGCGACCGGTTTAATCCCCGGGATGTATTCGGCTCCAGGCGGGATATGGATCACATTTACAACACGCCCAGGGCCTGGTTCATGGGCAGATATCTGGCGCCCTTCTCCCATACCTGGGAGGGGGAGCATGCGGAGTTTACCCCGGAAAGCGATAATATTCCCTGGTGCCTGGTGCCGGACCGGAAGGTGACGGTGGAGGATGTGGAATATCTGCTGTCCGGACACTATCAGGGAACTCCCTACAATCCTTATACAAACCGGGATACGGGCATGAGGGGCATGTACCGGTCCATCGGGATCAACCGCACCGGGGTGACCTCCATCTGCCAGATCCGTCCGGATATGGCGCAGAAGGGGCTGCACTGGGTCAGCTTCGGCTCCACCACCTTCGGGGCCTTCCTTCCGCTGTATCCCAATGTGGAGCGGATGCCGGATTACGTAAGCAAGGTTACGCTGGATACCACTACGGAGAATTTCTACTGGGCCAGCCGGCTGCTGGGAGCCCTGGCGGACAGCCAGTATCATGCCTGCATCCAGGAGATTGAGCGGTATCAGGACGCGGTGACCGTGGAAGGACGGAAAATTGTGCGGGCCTGGGACGGAAAGGGAACCTGTGACCCGAAAGAACTGGCCAGGGCGAACGAGGAGATCTGCAGGATGGCGAAGGAAAAGACCACCAGGGCGCTGAACAAGGTGCTCCAGGAGGTCAGTCAGAGGATGAAGAATGGGTTCCAGCTTTCAGACAACTGATTTTACGCCCGTCTGCAGCTTTGTCCGGGAGTATGCCGAGAGGGAGCCCCTGAGGCTGCATATGCCGGGACACAAGGGAAGAGGAAAGATGGAGGCCCTGGATTTGACAGAAATTCAGGGCCTTCCGAATCTTTATCCGGCGACGGGCATCGTGCGGCGCAGCGAGGAGATCGCGGCGGAGCTCTTCGGCGCGGGAAGGACGGTCTTTTCCGCGGAGGGTTCCTCCCTGTGCATCCGGGCCATGCTGGCGCTGGTAAAGATGCGGGCGGAGCGCCGGGGCAAAAAGCCAGTGGTGCTGGCGGGAAGGAACGCGCACAGAAGCTTTCTGACCGGCGCGGCGCTGCTGGGAATTCAGGTTCGCTGGATCCGGGGAGAGGAACTGCTGACCTGCAGGCCCACGCCCCCGGAGCTGGAGAAGCTGATCCGGGAAATGGCGGAACCCCCGGAGGCGGTGTACCTGACGAGCCCGGATTACCTGGGAAACCGGGCGGATATCCGGGGGCTGGCCGGAGTTTGCCGGGCTCGCGGAATTCCCTTCCTGGTGGACAATGCCCACGGAGCCTATCTGCGTTTCTGCCGGGAGGACCTTCATCCTCTGAGCCTGGGGGCGGACCTGACCTGCGATTCCGCCCATAAGACGCTCCCCGTGCTGACAGGCGGAGCGTACCTGCACATCAGCCGGGACGCGGATCCTTTTTTCGCCGCTCAGGCGGAGCGGTGTATGGCCCTGTTTGCCTCTACCAGCCCTTCCTGGCTGATTCTGCAGAGTCTGGACCGGACAAACGGGGTGCTGGCGGGGGATTATGCAAAAAAAATCGCCGCTTTCGGAGAGAGGGTATCCGGGCTGAAGGAAGGCCTGGCGGCGCAGGGCTTTGCGCTGCGGGGAGAGGAGCCGATGAAGATCACTCTGGCTCCCCGGAACTATGGTTACACCGGAGAGGAGCTTGCGGGCCTGCTGCGGAGGGAGGACATCGAATGCGAGTTTTCCGATCCGGACTACCTGGTCATGATGGTGACCCCGGAAACGGGGGAGGAGGGGCTGCGCAGGCTGGAGCGGGCGCTGAAGTCCGTTCCCCGGAGGAGGCCCCTGGAGGAGAAGCGGCCTGAAATGCCGGAGCCCTGCCCCGCGATTCCTCTGCACCAGGCCATGATGGCTCCCGCGGAGGAAGTTCCCGCGGAGAAAAGCCTGGGACGGGTGCTGGCGGATCCTTGCGTCAGCTGTCCCCCGGCGGTTCCGATTCTGCTGGCGGGCGAGAAAATCAGCCGGCAGGCCATTGACTGCTTCCGGTATTATGGCGTGGAGCGGCTGCTCTGCGTAAAGGAGGATTAGGATGGGCATAGCCAGATTCAGCAGGGTATCGGAGCGCCGCTACGAGGCGGATATGGAGGGCAGGGAAAACTATCTGCCGATCGGGGAGGTTCCTCTGCCCAAAAGATCCACCCGGGGGAGCGCCGGATATGATTTTGTCGCTCCGGTGGAGACCGTGATTCCGGCGGGAGGAAAAGCGGTTATCCCCACGGGCATTCGCTGCGAAATGCAGGAAGGCTGGGTGCTGATGATCTTCCCGCGCAGCGGCATGGGATTCCGCTATCAGATCCGGCTGAGCAATACGGTGGGGATTATTGACGGCGACTATGCCTTTGCGGAGAATGAAGGACATATTCAGGTAGCCCTGCGGAATCCATTGGATCAGGAGGTGCTGATTCACAGGGGAGACCGGTTCTGCCAGGGGGTTTTCCTGCCCTATGGGCTGGCGGAGGAAGAAGAAAAATTCGCGGAGCGGACCGGAGGCTTTGGCTCCACCGGGAAGTAGAAAAAGATGAGCAAGACAAAAGAGAGAATCCGGGAAAGCAATCTGCGCTACAGGCAGAGCCTGGGACAGAACTTTCTCTACGATGAGGATTTGCTGGCCACACTGGTGGCCGACGCTGGGGTGGGGCCGGAAGAGGATGTGCTGGAAATCGGACCCGGAGCGGGCAGCCTGACGGCGCCCCTGTGCGATGCGGCCCATCATGTGCTGAGCCTGGAACTGGATGAACGCCTGATTCCGCTGCTGGAAGCCTTCATGGCGGGCAGAGAGAATTTCAGCCTGCTGCAGGGGGATGTGATGACCGCGAATCTGGCAGAGATTACCGGAAATCTGCGCAGACCCTTCGCGGTGGTGGCCAATATTCCCTACTATATTACCACCCCCCTGATCACCCGGCTGCTGACCTGCGGACTGCCCCTGAGCCGGCTGGCCCTCATGGTTCAGAAGGAGGTGGCGGAGAAGATTCTCTCCCACCCCGGGGAGGAGGGCTGGGGGCCTCTGGCGGTGCGCTGCCAGTATCAGTGTGACCCGTATCTGGCCCGGATTGTACCCGCGGCCTGCTTTACTCCGCCCCCGAAGGTGGACAGCGCCTTCCTGGTAATGCCCCTGCGGCAGGAGCCGGCGGTCCGGGTTCGGGAGGAGAAGGACTTCTTCCAGATCGTGACGGCGGCCTTCGCCCTGCGGCGAAAGACGATGACCAACGGGCTGTGCGCTTCCCTGCACCTGAACAGGGAGGAGGCCCTGGCCCTGATGGGCCGGGCGGGACTGGATGAGAAAATCCGGGGAGAGAGGCTGACGCTGGAGGAGCTGGCCAGGCTCTCGGACGCCTGGACGGAGATGAAGGAGGAAAAGGACAAATGAGTGAAAAGAACCTGCCTGTGCGGATGCACCCCGCATTCCGGGGCGGAAGGCTGACTCCCTGGGGCGGCGATCGGCTGAGGACGGTCTTCGGGAAGGACATTGAAGAAGTGCCTACCGGGGAAAGCCTGGAGGTCAGCTGTATTCCAGGCCTGGAGAGCCGGGATGACGAGGGAAGGAAACTGACAGATCTGATTGCGGAGCATGGCGCGGAATGGGTCGGACGGTACGCGGGCAGGACTTTTCCGCTGCTGTTGAAGCTGATAGATGCCCGGGAACCCCTGAGCGTGCAGGTGCACCCGGATGACAGCTATGCCCGGGAGCGGGAGGGAGGCAAGCTGGGCAAGACCGAAGCCTGGCTGATCCTGGACTGCCCGGAAGGCGCGGAGCTGGTGTACGGGATTCTGCCGGGGACGGATCTGAAAACCCTGGAGGAGGCCTGCGCCGACGGGAGCGCGGTGGCTCCCCTGCTGCGGAGGGTGAAGGTAGCCCCGGGGGATGTATGCAATATCCCCGCGGGAACGGTTCACGCCATCGGGGCGGGCATCATGCTGTACGAGATTCAGCAGAGTTCGGACATAACCTATCGGTTCTATGACTGGGATCGGGTGGACGCAAAGGGAAACCGCCGGGAACTGCACCTGAAGAAGGCCCTGGACGTGACCCGGCTGGACTTTGCTCCCAGCCCAAAACACTGGGAGGAAACACCCGGCGTGACCCGGATGCTGGAAGAACCCTTCTTCAGCCTGGATCTGATCAAAGCCGGGGAGGGAGAAACGGAGCTGCCGGGAATCTGCGACTTTGGATTTCTGACCGCGCTGACGGAAGGACTGACCCTCTGCTGGGAGGGCGGGGAGACCGAAATGAAGAAGGGAGAGAGCTTCTTCCTGCCCTGCGCAGGCCCGAAACTGCGGGTCAGAGGCAGCGGGAAGGCGGCTCTGTCCATGCCCAGGGGGCTGTAAGGATATCGGTATGAAACATCACGTTTACGGAAATACGGAGGGCATCCGGGACGCTATGCTCCGGCAGCTGGATGACCTGTATGATTATGTGCTGGAGGAAGGGGAATTCCTTCCCCGGGAGCTGATGAAGCTGCTGGCGGAGTATTCCTGCCGCCTGAACCGGGAAATAGCCGTTTACATTACCCGGGACGGGGAGATAGTCCATGTGGCTGTAGGAACTGACTGCGATGTGGAGCTGACGGATTTTCGCCTCCGGCGGAACGCCCGGCGGCTGAGCAGGGTGCGCTGCGTACATACCCATCCGGACGGGGACGGGCACCTGAGCGATGTGGATCTCAGCGCTCTGAAGATCTTCCGGTACGATGCCATGACCGCGGTGGGGGTGAAGGACGGGGAACCGGTCAATGTACAGACCGCTTTTCTGGAATCCGATGAGGACTTCCTCCTGACCCCTGCGGCCGCCTGGTACAGGGTTCCGGACCTGGACTGGCTGGCTCAGATCCAGGTCAGCGACGGAAAGGTTGGCGCGGCGGAGACGGATCAGGTGGAGGACGGCCCGGAGCGGGCTGTGCTCATGGGAATTGAGAGCATGGAATCCCTGGAGGAGCTGAAGCGCCTGGCGGAAACCGCGGGCGCTCAGGTGGCGGGCATGTTCCTGCAGAAGCGGGATAAACCGGACGGAGCGCTGTTTATCGGCCGGGGAAGGGCGGAGGAGCTGGCCAGGGAATGCCAGGCGCTGGAGGCGGATCTGTGCATCCTGGACGAGGAGCTGACAGGGATCCAGATCAGAAATCTGGAGGAAGTGCTTCGGGTGAGGGTGGTGGATCGGACCACCCTGATCCTGGATATCTTCGCGCAGCGGGCCTCCAGCGCAGAAGGCAAGCTGCAGGTAGAGCTGGCACAGCTCCAGTACCAGAGCACAAGGCTGATCGGCCAGGGCCTGGTGCTCAGCAGGCTGGCCGGAGGCATCGGTACCCGGGGCCCGGGCGAAAGTCAGCTGGAGATGAACCGAAGGCGCATCCGGGAGAGGATGACGGAGCTGCGAAGAAGGCTGAGCGAGGTGGAAAAGCAGCGGGAGATTCGCCGGAAGAGCCGGGAGAAAAACGGTACGCCGGTGGTGGCTCTGGTGGGATATACCAACAGCGGAAAATCCACCCTGCTGAATACGCTGACCGGGGCGGATGTTTATGCCCGGGATCAGCTTTTCGCCACGCTGGACGCGGTTTCTCGGCGCATGGAAACCGCGGAGAAAACGGAGTACCTGCTGGTGGACACGGTGGGCTTCATCCGGAAGCTTCCCCATACCCTGGTCAGCGCCTTCCGCTCCACCCTGGAGGAAGCGGCTTTGGCGGATGTGCTGGTGATTGTAAATGACGGCGCCAGCAGGGAGATGGTGAAGCAGCACGATACGGTGGAACAGGTGCTGGCGGAGCTGGGAGCCACGGAGTCCACGCGGATTGAGGTCGTGAACAAGTGCGATACGGCGGATCCCTGGCCCACCTTCCCCGGAGCGGTCATGATTTCCGCGAAAACCGGCCTTGGGCTGGAGGAGCTGAAGGACAGGATTGCCGACGCGCTGCAGAACAATTATGAGCGCGTGACGTTACTGATCCCCTTCAGCCAGTATGGACGGATCGGTCAGATCCGTCCCCTTGGAAAGGTGCTTTCCGAGGAGCATACGGACACGGGAACCCGGCTGATCATGGTGATGGCCCGGGAGGATGCCAGCCGCCTGGTGGCGCAATATGGGGCTGAAATCCTTGATAGATAAAGCCGTTTTGTCAGAAATGGCAAAAAACAGAACAGCAGGGGAGAGTTGCACTTTATACAGGAATGTGATATGATATGCACAGCCGAAGAAAATTGAAAAATAAGACTTCTTCGGGTGATAATCCGGATGGGAAGGAGAGAAAAGAAATGAAAAAGATCATTGCAAAGGTAGAGTATGACACTGAGGCGGCGGAGCTGATCGGAAAGAAGACCTCTGGCGAGCTGGGCGATCCGGCGGGTTACGAAGAGTGCCTGTTCAAGACCGCGGACGGCAAGTTCTTCCTGTACGTGAACGGCGGAGCCGAGTCCATCTACAAGAAGGAAGATATCAAGCGCGTTTCCAAAGACAAGGCCCAGGAGTGGCTGAACGCGTAATTCGTCCTACAGCAAATGCCGGAGACGGGGTGATTCCCTTCCCCGGTTTTTTTGTTCTTGACAGGAAGAAGCCCGGAAAGGTAAAATGCACCTGCACCGGGCGTCATGCCCTGAAACAAACTGAAGAGGAGGAAATATTCCATGAAGTACGAGTGCCCTTGCAGCTATATTTATGATCCCGCGGTGGGAGACCCCGATGGCGGCATTGCTCCCGGAACGGCCTTTGAGGATATTCCGGAGGACTGGGTATGCCCCGTCTGCGGCCTGGGAAAGGACGCTTTTACCCCCGTGGAGGAATAAGTTTTTTCGCGGAATCCCAAAGACCCGCCTTTGGCTGCTGAAACCAAAGGTGGGTTTTTTTCGTATTGGATTTGTGGTATGATGAGGCGAAAAGACGCAGCGGGAGGGGGAGGCGGAGTGCCGAGAAACAGGCCGGAGGATGCCCAGATGAAGGTGCCGGCCATGCTGCACCTCTCCCGACTGGGATATACCCTGATCACGGCGGAAATGATGGAGGGGAGAGACCGGGAGACCAATATCCTGCCTGACCTGCTGCGGGAGGAGGTTTCCCGGATCAACGGGCAGGAGCTGCCCCTGGATCGCTTCTCACAGCTGATGGGACAGATTGGGAATGCCCTTGACAGAAAGGACCTGGGGGAATCTTTTTACAGGATCCTTCGGGACGGATGGGACGGATGGAAGCTGATCGATTATGACCATCCGGACCGCAACGTCTTTCAGATGGCGGCCGAATTATCCTGCGGCCGGGGAAAGACCCGTTTCCGCCCGGACATTACCCTCTTTGTCAACGGTCTGCCCCTCGGGATGATGGAGCTGAAAACCAGGGTGCAGTCAAAGGGAATCCGGGAGGAGTACGACCGGATGGTGAAGCGCTTTCAGCAGGATGCTTTCCGGCGATACCTGCAGATCGCCCAGGTCTGGGCCTTCTCCAATGACCGGGAGAATGACCGGGACCGTATTCTGCCTACGGAAGGAACCTTCTATGCCACGGGAGCGCGGCGGGACTTTCCCATTTACGCCTTCCGGAGCAGGACGCTGAGAGACGCGAAACTTCCCCCTCTTTCCATGACCGCGGAGAAGGAAATCCTGGCGGCTCATGGCATGATCCCCCTGGAGACAAACCGAACCTTTCGGAGAAACCTTAGTTCGCAGACGCCGACTCACCGGATGCTGACAGGCCTTTTCGCTCCGGAGCGCTTCCTGTTTCTCCTCCGGTATGGGATTCAGTATGCCCTGGAGGAGAATCCGGCAGGAGAGACGGAAAACCAGAAACGCCTGCTGTCCCAGGAACAGTTCGCTTCCCTGTGGAGCCTGAGAGAGAAGGCCCTGCGGGGATATGCCAACTGGACGATTCAGGCGGACGGGGCGGCGGGAGAGACGAGGCTGCTGGCTGCCACGGTCCGATGGCTGCGGGAGCAGGATCCGGATAGCCGGATCTGCTGGATTGTTCCCGACCGACGGGCGATGAGGGCCGGGGAAGAGACCATGAAGGCGTTTGGGATCCCCTGCTGCAGAAGGGGAAGAAATGAGGACGGGGATCTGATGCTGGCGGAACCCTCCCGCAATCCGGCGGAATGGATGAAGGAGGCCGGGGAGCAGCATTTTACCGGAAGAAGGATTTTCCTGATTCCGGAGAACTATGGGCGGACAGCGGAAGGCAGACGCTTTGAGCGGGAGCTGAGGCGGGCGGCCCCGGGGATGATCCGGATCCACTGGCGGAGCGCCGTGGCTTCCGCCGGAGAAAATTATGCCTACATGCTTCGGTGCGCGGACGGCACGCTGTATTGCGGATGGACCAACGATCTGGACAGAAGGGTGAAGACCCATAACGAAGGGCGCGGCGCCAAATATACCCGAAGCCGCCGTCCGGTTCGACTGGTCTACTCGGAGAGCTTTGGAACCCGGGAGGAGGCCATGAGCCGGGAATGGCATCTGAAGAGGCTGACCCGGGCCCAGAAGGAGCGGCTGATCTCCGGCCAGAAACAAATAGAAGTTCCACAGCCGCGTCCGCGGGATCGCGGAAAGAGCCACGGGACCTTCGGAGAAGAAAACGGGGAGGACGATGCGGGATGAAGCATCCGAAGACGGTATGGGTGACCGGGGCCTCCAGCGGCCTTGGACTGCATACGGCCCAGCAGCTGGGAAAAGCGGGGTGGACGGTGATTGCAGGAGCCAGGAGCTTCCGTGAACTGGAAACCCGGGACGGCATCATCCGCCTGCCGCTGGACGTGACGGATGAGGAGAGCGTCAGGGCGTTCTGCGACCGGGCCCTGGAGATCTCCCCCTGGGTGACGGCGGTGGTTCAGTGCGCCGGGGTGCTTGTGCTTGGCAGCTGTGAGGAAACCAGCATGGAAGAGTACCGGCGGGTGATGGAAACCAATTTTCTGGGCATGGTCCGGATGAACCGCCAGGTGCTCCCCGTCATGCGAGCCCAGGGAGAAGGCAGAATCGTTTTGTTTTCATCCATTAACGGGCTGATGGGGATTCCCTTCCAGAACGCGTATACGGCCAGCAAGCATGCCATTGAGGGCTATGCGGAAGGCCTGCAGATGGAGACCCGGCCCTTCGGAATTCAGGTGACGCTGATCGAGCCGGGGGATCATCGGAGCGGTAGCGACCGGTATCGGGGACATGCTGCCGGGATGGGGCCTGATTCTCCCTACGCGGCAGCTTACGGGAGCGCCACGGCCAGAATACATCATGACGAGACCCATGGCAGCGATCCGGATGTGCTGGGACGGAAAGTGGCACGCCTGCTGGAGAAGCGGCGCATGCCATTCCGGAAACGGATCGCCAGTCCCGACCAGCATCTGGCTGTCTACCTGCATAAATTCCTGCCGGCCAGATGGAACGAGGCGATCCTGCGAAGCTACTATGTGAGGCGGGAGAAAAAGTCGGGCGGAAAGATCGGCGCAGGAAGAGGAAGGGAGCGGTAAACGTATGAGAATCAGAAAGATGCTGGCGGCCATCCTCTGCGGGATCCTGATGCTGTCCGGAACCGGGGGGATGGGGGAGGAAAAGAGCGGGGAGAATCAGGACCTGAGCGGGGACCCGATTCTGACAGAGGATCCGGAGAACGGAAGATGGGAATATCACTCGGAAAGCCTGAACATTGTGATTGAGAAATATACGGAGACCGTCAAATCCGGCCGGAAGAATAAGATCCGGGAATACTGTGTGGCGGATATTCAGGCTTCTCCGGAATCCCCGCTGTATCCGGTGATGACGGAGCCTACCAAAAAGCGCCCGGCAGGATATAAGCTGGTAAGCCCCGAACTGCTGCAGGAGAAGGCCAATCCACTCTTCGCCATGAGCGACGACATGTACGGGATCAGGCTGAAGAAGTACGACTACAAAGGGGTGGTAATCCGGGACCGGGAAATTATTGCCACCAAGACACGGAACAGCGCGAAGAAGCGGGCCTGGCCGAATCTGGATACCATGGCGCTCTTTGAGGACGGCAGCATGAAAACCTTTGTCTGCGACGCCTACACGGCGGAAGAATATCTGGAGATGGGGGCGGTGCAGGTTTTCTCCTTTGGACCGGTTCTCATCTCTGAAGGAGAAATCAATCCGGAGGTATTGAATCCGAAGTACTATCCCTATAATGAGCCGCGGGTAGCGCTGGGCATGGTGGAACCCTGGCATTATGTGGCCGTGGTGGTCCGGGGCAGGCCGAAGGGAACCCATGCGGGAGTGCATCTGGACTGGCTGGCGCAGCTGCTGCAGGAACGGGGCTGCACGGAAGCGCTGAACCTGGACGGGGGCCAGACGGCCACCCTGATGTTTAACGGGAAGATTATTGAAACGGGTGATTCCGGCCTTCGCTCCCAGGGGAGCATGATTTGCTTCGGGAAGATCGAGTAATCCCTTTTTCTCCATGAAGCAGGCATTTGTAACAACTTACGGGAATCATGGACAGATAAAGGGAAAGAAGATATAATAAAACCGCGGATGCTGACAGCTTCCGCGGTTTTATCGTATGAAAAAGTGGTGATGGCATGATGAGGAAACTGAGCAGAGGAATCTGCATAATGCTGGTTCTGCTGATGGCGGCCCTGTCCGTTTTTGCGGCCGCGGAAGGAACGGACAATCCGGCCGGAAATGACGGAGAGAATCCTGTTGCTCCGACGGAGGCGCCCACCGCTGCCCCGACAGAGGCTCCCACCGCGGCTCCGACCGCCGCCCCGACAGAGGTGCCCACCGCGGCTCCGACCGCCGCCCCGACAGAGGCGCCCACCGCGGCTCCGACCGCCGCCCCGACAGAGACGCCCACCGCGGCTCCGACCGCCGCCCCGACAGAGACGCCCACCGCGGCTCCGACCGCCGCCCCGACAGAGACGCCCACCGAGACTCCGACGGAGACGCCTGCCGCGGAGGAGACGGAGAAACAGACCGACAGGGAGAGCGGGAAATCCGCCGATCCTGCGGAAGATCCAACAGATTCGCCCGCTCCCGCGCCGACGGAATCCTCGGACCCTGCTCCAACGGAATCAGCGAGTCCCTCCCCGACGGATTCAACAGATCCCGATCCAATGGAATCAGAGAGCCCCGCACCGACGGACGAGCCGACGGCTACGCCGACGGAGGAGCCAACGGCCACGCCGGCGCCGGATCCGGAGGACCTGTTCGAGATCAGGCAATACGGCATCCTGGTGGGTTACAGGGACCGGGAGGAAGAAGGGCAGCATGAAAGAATCGTCATTCCTTCCGGCGTCAGAATTATCGCCGCGGAGGCCTTCAGGGGCGATAAAGTGCTGAAGGAAGTGGTTATTCCGGATACGGTGCTGGAAATTCAGGAAAGCGCTTTCGAAGGCTGCGAGAACCTGAAGATCGTCAGCATGAACGTTTCCGATGAGGTGAAGGAGAAGCGGGAAAAAGAGAAAACGATCATTCGCGGCAGGGCCTTCGTGGACTGTGACGCTGACCTGGACAGAAGCTTCGCGAAGAACTTTAAAACCGTTGCGGAGGACGCGTTCGAAATCCTTCCGCTTCCAACGGCCACCCCGACCCCGGCTCCCTCGGCGGAGCCGGAGGATGAGGAAGATTGGCCGGATGATGACTGGTGGGATGATATAGACTGGGGAGATGATTCGCCGGCTCCTGTGACCGTGACTGGAAAAGGAAGAAGGACGACCCATGGGAAAAGTACGGCAAAGGTGACCCACGACTATGCGCAGGTGAGCCTGTCGCTGAAGCCGGATCAGGAGCCCATGCATGTCCTGACCCTGGAGGGAGAGGAGCTGGACCTGAGGCTGTCCGGGAAAGAAGATCAGGAGCGGATGTTCACGGTTGCGCTGGGAGAGAAGGAAAACTCCCCGGCTGCCGGGCCAGGGGAATTCCGGCAGGGAACCGTGCTGCTGCTCAGCGCCGTTCTTCCCGGCGGAACGGAGGCGGATCCCTCGGAATCCCTCGTCTGGCAGCTGAACGGATCCGTCCTGCTGACGCTGAATAAGAGCGGAGTGGACTATCTTGCCTTCCGGTACGGGAGTGAAACCGTGACCGTGCCTACGGAAGGCTTTCTGGCCGGCTGGGCATATGATGCGCTGAAGAGCAGAGGTACGGCGGGACGAAGGTTTGATTATACCCTGACCATGAATCCGGAACCCGGGGAAGGGCATTGGACGGTAGACGTGGAAGGAAAGCACTATGACCTGGCGGAGGACCCTCTTTCCGCCATGTATCTGGACGGAGTGGAACAGGAAGGAGCGGAAAGAGAATGAAAAGGCTGATGGGATGGGTGCTGGCGGTCCTGATGGCACTGAGCTTTTCCTGCGCGGCGGCGGAACTGTCCTACGAAGGCACTGTGGTGGCCGGAGATACCGTATTGATTCAGGCCGCCTTCGGAGGGAAGATCACCGAATGCGGCAAACGGGCCGGAGGCATGGTCACAGAGGGAGAGGTACTGGCGGCCATTGACACTACCCTCAATTATGCTCCCGTGGAAGGAACCATTTCCGGGCTTTTTATCGCGGAGGGGGACAAGGCGGAGAATGTGACGGAAAGATACGGCGCCAGCCTGTATATTGAGCCTACGAACAGATATGTGATTGAGGCGTCCTCGGACAAAGCCTATACGGCCAGCGAGAACCGGTATATTCACCTGGGAGAGCGGGTTTATCTGAAGTGCGTAACCGACGGCTCTCACCGGGGAACGGGGATGGTTTCCACCCTGACGGAGAAGGGATACAAGGTGGAGGTTACCGGGGGCGATTTTTACATGGAGGAGAAGGTAGACATCTACCGGAAGCAGGATTACAGCAAGGAGAGCTGTGTCGGAAGAGGAACGGTGGGCCGCGCTACGCCGGTGGCCGTGAAGGGAGAAGGAAGCATCCTGAAAATCCATGTGCGGAACGGGGATTTTGTGGAGCGGGGAGAATTGCTGTTCGAAACCGTGAGCGGGGTGCTGGACGGACTTTATGCCCCGGACAATCAGGTGCTGTCCCCTGTGACCGGCATTATTTCCAGCGTGGAGAAGGGCAACGGCGAAACGGTGGCCAAAGGGGATACCCTGATCAAAATTATGCCTTTCGACAGTCTGCAGGTTGAATTTGAGGTGCCTGAGGCAGACCTGTTCAGCCTGAAGGAAGGGCAGAAAGTCACCATGGAGCTGTACTGGGAAAGTGAAAGCGGAAAGGCTTATCACGGAGAGATCGCCTCCATTGCCCACGTGAATACCGCGCAAAAAGAAGGCACCGCGAACGCAAAAAAAACCTACAGCGCTTTAGCCACCCTGGACGCGGATGAACGCATTCGGGCGGGGATGACCGTGATCGTAAACGTCGATCAGTAAGAAGCAAGGGATGAAGACTTTTCCGGCGGGAACCAGCCGGGGAAGGAATCAATCCATGATTCCCTTCAGCCGACCTGTGAATAGAAGGAGGAACCCTGACAAGATGAAAAAGACGGCAAGCTTTATCCTGGCTCTGATGATGCTGTTCCTGTGCCTCGGCGGCGCAATGGCCGGGGCCGGAGACCGGCCCATTCGGCTGACGGAGGACGATACGCTTCCTTCCAACCAGTACCTGGAATATGCAGCGGTCGCGGGGGAGAAGCTCTGGGTGTATTACGGCGGAAGTACCTGGATGCTGGGGGAGGTTAATCTTACCACCGGGGAGACGACAGTCTGGGATCTGAAAGAACTCCAGGACAGCCTGACGGATATCGACCCTGAAGGGGCTGAAGGGGGCGACGGGGAAACAGAAGATCCCGACGAGGACGAGGAGGAAAGCAACCGGGAAGCGCTGTCCAGCAACGGCAGCGTCTCCTGCATGTTTATCTGGCAGGGAGAGCCTTATCTGGCGATCTCCCTGAACACCAGCTACATGGGGGAAGCCAGTACAGTATCCGGCGGCCATGTGCGGAAGCTGGAACTGCATGACGGCAAGGCAACCCTGGCGGAGGAGGACGCGGTCACCCTGGACTGGAGCGCCATGGTGGAAAGCTCCGGAACCGCTGCTTATTCCCGGTATGCCAATGCCAGCGTTGCCGCGGGAGATCAGCTTTTCCTTTCCGTCTACGATGACAACGGAAATTCCGAGATCATGGCTTTTGATCTGACCACCGGAGCATACACGGAGCATACGATACAGGATCTTTCGGATATTGGGGTTACCCCTGACGGACGGCTGATGGTCTGCCAGTATGTCTGGGGCGAGCGGAGCGAGAAGGCGTTCAGCCTGTATGATCCAGAGGACGAGAGCATGGAGGTCCTCGTCCGCTTCGACCTGTCGGAGGGCTCTGTGAATAACTTTGCCTGGAATCCGGATACCGACACAATCTATTATACCAGAAACGGCGAGATCTACCGGGCGGCGAACCGGGATCTGTCCCAGGCTGAGCCGGTGAATGACAGCCCCATCGCCAATTCGGAGTTTGCGCTCCTGACCGAAGGGGAACAGCTGGTGATCTGGAACTATAACGGAGCCTATCTGCGGAATACGGATCCGGAGAAGCGCAGCGCGGTAACGCTGCGGATCCGTCCCTTCTCCTGGAGCACCGCCCTGGAGGATGCCAGCAATGCCTTCGTGGCCGAACACAGCGATATCAGCATTGTCCGGGAGGAATTCGGTGATTCGGACACCCTGCTCGCCGGCATGATGAATCAGGACAGCAGCGTGGACATCTTTCTGGTGGAGACCACGAACAGCGCCTTCAGCGCTGTCTACAGGCGGGGCTTCATGGCGGACCTCAGCGGCAGCGGGAGCCTTCCAGGGGAAGTGGCGAAGATGTATCCCTGGGCAAGGACGATCCTGGAACGGGAGGGAAAGCTGGTGGGAATTCCCGTAGCCATCAGCGGCACCACCCTGGGATACAGTACGGAGGCCATGAAAAAGCTGGGCATGTCCCGGGAGGAAATGCCCGGAAGCTGGGAGGAATTCCTGGACTTTTTGCAGGAGCTTCCAGGAAAAACTGCGGGCACGGAGGTCAGGCCCTTTGAGCTGTACACCTATCGGAACAGCCTGAAGGAGATGATGGTCAGCCAGATTCTGACCCAGTACAGCATGGCCAATGAGGACCAGCCTTTTAATACGGAAAGGCTGCTGAACCTGCTGGACCGGATCCAGAAGATGGACTGCGAAGCGCTGGAGATCCTGGACGCGGAGGAGCTGGACGGAATTCAGGATGCCGCTACCTACAAGGCGCTGGGCGGAGAGCGGGAAGGCCTGTTTATGACCTATGGCGGACTGAATATAGAAAGCTACAACTGGAACGCGCCTTTGATTCTGGCTCTGGAGAAAGGCGGGGAAGCTCTGGCTCCGGTCTCCATGACAGTGGCCTTTGTGAATCCCTATTCCATCCATCAGACAGAAGCCGCGGCTTTCCTCGAAAAGCTGCTGGAAAGGCTGGATACTTCCACGCGGTACTCCCTCTATCCCGACCTGATGGAGCCCATCCGGTATCCGGGTCACGAGGAGACCCGGAAGAGCATCCAGAAATGGCTGGATCAGGCCCGGAAGAACCTGGAGAAGGTCCGGGAGGAAGAGGATGAGGAAGAGATTGAAAACTGGGAAGAAGTTTTGAAGACCTATGAGGAAGTGCTGGAGGATTATGACAGCACCAGCTGGCTGGTCAGCCCCGAGGGCATAGAGCTCTATCGGAAGATGGCCGGTTATCTGAAGGTTCAGACCTGGGACTTCTACAGCACCCTGAACTCCGGCGGCGACGGAGAGCTGTTCCAGCAGATGATGCAGAGTTTCTGCGAAGGCAGCGCATCCTCCGGCGAGCTCCTGAGCTATATCGACCGGAAGGTTCAGATGATGAGGCTGGAAGGAAACTGAGCCGGCCGCTGTAAATGCGGATCGCAGAGAAGGAGATTGGTTTCTCTTGTACCAAAAGAAAAGATTGGTCCTGCCTTTTCTTCTCCCGGGCCTGGCGGGACTGCTGATGTTCTATGTCGTTCCATTCTTCGGGGGAATCTGGTACAGCCTGACAGACGGCAGCTTCGAGAATGCCTTTGTAGGCTTCCAGAATTATATCAATGTATGGCAGAATCCCATGTTTCAGCTGGGGCTGAAGAATACCATGGAGCTGAGCCTGATCTGCGCGCCCAGTCTGTTTCTGCTGTCCTTTGTGCTTTCCGTGGCGCTGAACCGCCTGCGTCCGGAGGGAGCCTTTTTTCGGAGCAGCGTGCTGCTGCCCTATCTGATGCCTTCCAGCGCGGTGCTGATTATCTGGCTGCTCTGGTTCGATTACGGCGGCCCGGTCAACCGGATTCTGGTGGCGCTGGGGGGCGGCAGGACCTTCTGGCTGCAGGGAGCGGAGCTTCGGATCCCGGTGGTGCTGCTTTTCCTGTGGAAGAATCTGGGCTTCTGCGTGGTGATCTTTCTGGCCGCCCTGCAGGCCATTCCGGAAGCATTGTATGAGTATGCCACCCTGGAAGGTGCTTCCTTTTCCCGTCAGGCCTTTTCCATTACGCTGCCTATGATCGTCCCTTCCGCTTTTCTGGTGTTCATCCTGTGCTGGGTCAATGCCTTCCGGATCTTCAAGGAGGTTTACTTTATCGGCGGCGCCTATCCGGATGAACCTCTTTACACGCTCCAGAATTATATGAACAACATGTACGTGAAGCTGAATTATCAGAACGTGACGACAGCGGCGTACATCTTTGCAGTGATCGTGTTCGCCCTCTTTGGCCTCCTGTTCTGGATGCAGCAAAGAGCCCAGCGCGGACTGGTATAGGAGGGGCGGAAGATGCATAAAGTAAGCGGCCTTCGCCTCTTTCTGATCCGTGGATTTTTCCTGCTGCTGGCGCTGATTCTGCTGCTTCCCATGATTCAGACCTTCCTGTATTCCTTTTCCTCCATCGCGGAAATGAAGGCCTATATGAAGACCCGGGGAAGCTATGATGAAACCCGCTGGATGGATCCTCATCTGATTCCCAATATGGTATCCCTGAGCCAGTATCACCAGATCCTGATCGCGGATAATACCGTGCTTCGCCTTTTCGTGAATTCGGTAATGTACGCGGCGCTGATCCTTTCGGGACAGGCGATCTTTGTGCCGTCCCTGGCCTTTGGACTGAGCAGGTTCAGGTTTCCTGGACGAAATGGAATCTATTTCTGCATCATCCTGCTGATGCTGCTTCCCTTCCAGGTCACCATGGTGCCCAACGTTCTGACGCTCCGCAGCATTGGACTGATGAATACCATCTGGGCAGTCGTGCTGCCCCTCTGGTTCGCTCCCTTCTACGTTTTCCTGATCCGCCAGTTCATGGTGGGGCTGCCGGGAGAGCTGATCGAGGCGGCCGAGATGGACGGAGCGGGAGTTTTCAGCACCTATCTGCGGGTGATTATTCCGGTATGTCGCCCCATCCTGGGGGCGTCCGCGGCCCTTTCTTTCGCGGACTGCTGGAACCTGGTGGAGCAGCCTCTGACCTATCTGGCGGCGAGGCAGGATCTTCAGCCCCTGTCCACCATGTTCAACCAGCTGGCCAGCGAGAACACCGGCTTTGAGTTTGCGGGCGCTGCGCTGTACATTCTGCCCGCTTTGTTCGTGTATCTTTTTTTCCAGGAGGATATCCTCAGCGGAATTCAGTTGACGGAGTTGAAATGAAAATGAAGAAGTTTGCTCTGCGGGGAATGGTTATTCTTGCTGTGGCGGTAGCCCTGTGCATCTTTTTCTCCGGAACGGTTCGGAGCCTGACCACGCCGAAGGTTCGGTTTGCACAGGTAAAGATGGGCAGGATGGAGCAGGAAACGGAGCTGAAGGGTCAGGTCGTTTTCCCCGCGGAAGAAGAGGTAAAGGTCAGCGTGCCGGAAGGCCTGAGCCTTACGGTGACCCGGGTTTATGTGACGGCAGGGGACAAGGTGAAGAAGGGGGATAACCTCATTGCCTCGAAGGTGACCGACGGGGAGAAAACCCTTGAAAAGCTGAAGAAGGATGCCGCCGCGACCCAGAGGGAGCTGCGGGCCCTGGAGTTGAAGACGAAGGATATTCGGCTTACCTCCGGGGAAAAACGCTGGCAGGAAGCCTGGCTGGCGGAGTCTGCGGCCCGGGAGGCGGCGCAGGCCGCGAAGGTGGACCTGCAGGCGGCCCTGCGCATGGCCGGCCTGGAGATGACCGGGAAGAATACCCTGCCGGAGGATGCGGGCGAAGAACTGAAGGCGCTCTTTGATGCCTGGATCCTGGCGGACGGGGAAGCTGCCTCCGCGGCGGAAGTTCTATCCGAGGTGGATCGATATGCGATCGATGAGGACACCTGGAATCAGATGCAGCAGATGAAGGAAAAGCAGGAGACGCTGGCGAGCCTGGAGGAACAGATGACGGACATCCAGGTCCTGTCCAGAACAGCAGCCAAGGTGACCGCGCCGCGAACCGCGTATGTCTCGAAGGTGAATGTGGAAAAGGGCGGCAACGCGGATGGGGATACGGTGCTTCTGACCCTGACGCCCAAGGGATCCAACCCGGTCATCCGGGTGGATCTGAGCGAGGTAAAGCAGGAGGTGAAGGACGGTACCGCCATCACCCTTCTGAGCGATGGATGGAGCGATCCCAGCTCGAAGGTGGTGAATACCGGTCTGACCTCGGAAGGCAGGCCTTACGCGGATGTGGAGATTACCCAGGATGTCGTTTATGCCATGGGCAGCGTGGCCAGTATGATGAAGAATGAAATCAAGGCCAGGCTGACCACCCGCAGCAGCGAGTCCACCTGCCTTCTGCCTGCTTCCGCTGTCCGGGGCAGCGGGGAGGACCGATATGTCTACGTGGGGCAGACGGAAAGCTCCACTTTCGGAGGAAATCAGATGAAGGCGGTCCGCCAGAACGTGAAGGTGCTGGCGGAGAACGGCAGCACCGTTTCCGTGGCGGAGGACCTGACCTATCAGAAAGTCCTTTATATGGAGGACAGAGCCCTGACGGAGAACGGAACGGTCATGGAGTATAACTGAGGAAAATATGAAACGGAATTTTCATTGGCGAATCTGGCCCGGAGTGCTTCTGATGCTTGCGGGACTGATCGGGCTGTATACCGTGCCGGATTGCTGCCAGTATGTGTTTCTGCCGGGCGGGACAGACATCGCCCAGAGGTTTTCAGAGCTTGAACAGACGTGGGAGGGAGTTTTCCCCGCGCTTTCCCTCCATGGAACCGCGGAAGGGGTTTCCCTGACCCATCAGGATCGGTCTCAGGGGGATGTGACCCTCTATGAGGTGCTTGGGGGCTATGCGGAAGTTTATCCCCGCCGATATATCTCCGGCCGGAGCCTGTCCCGGGGAGATAAGGAGAGCCGGGTTATCGTCCTTGATGAAGCCCTGGCCTTCCAGCTCTTCCGGGATCAGAATCCCCTGGAGCAGGTGGTGATCCTGGGAGATAAGAGCTACCGTGTGGTGGGCGTGGCGTCCCATCGGCGCAGGACCGGGGAAACGGGCGCCTATGCAGCCTGGATTCCCCTGGGGGCGGAAGGCGCTCCGGCCTGTACCGCCATGACGCTCAGCACCGCGGGAAAAGCTTCCGCCAGCCTGTGGCCCCAGTTTGAATCCGGAGCCAGGGAGACCTTCGGGGCGGGACAGGCCCTCTTCTCCTCCAAGGAGCGGATGCGCGGCACCATCCTTCTGCGGGCAGTGCTGATTTTGCTGGGAATTCACTTCTTCAGCCGCTTGATTCGCCGGGTGAAGACCTGGACGGGGGTCTGGATCCTGGAACTTCGGGAAAAGCTGAAAACCCGGTATCCGCGCCAGATGATGGGTACCCTTCTGGGCAGATCCGCGGCAATCCTTCTTCTGGCGGCCGGGACCATCGCGGCCGGAGCGGCTTTGACGGTCTGGGCTGTTCAGCCCATGCTGGTCTTCCCGGAATGGGTGCCCGAGGTGCTGGTGGAGCCGGAGGCAATTGCGCGAAGATTCTGGGAACTGACTGCCGCGGCGGCACGTCCCCTGCGCTTTACGACACCTGAGGCTGCGGAGATCCGCCTCTGGGGAGGGGTGCTCCGGTGGGGGATTGTTCTGACGCTGCTCGGGTTTCTGCTGGATCTGAGCAATAATAAAAGGAAGACGGCCTGATAATCAGCCGTCTTCTTTTTATGCCTGCAGATCCTTATTTGCCGCGGATCCTTCTCAATCCCGCGGAATGGATTTCCGAACTGCGGACAGAGGAAGATCATGCTTCTGAGCCAGCGCAGCCACATCCTCGTATTCCGGCTTTTCACGCTGCACGCCCATGCCGGAGGCCTGCTTGATCCGGATATCTCCGTAAGGGGTGCTGACGGTTCTCATGCTCCGCTCCAGAACGTACCGGCTCAGGTTCAGCCTGCGAATGCCCAGGGTAGTGGTATGCTTCATGATCACGCCGGCCAGCCGGTCCGCGTCCTCAGGCATGCAGATCACGCTCAGCAGGATGCCCGGCCGGTTTTTCTTCATTCCGATGCTTTGGGTATATACATCCCTGGCTCCCGCCCGGAAAAGCGCTTCCATGGCAAAGCCGATATCTTCACCGGTCATGTCGTCCAGATTGCATTCGAGCCGGACGATCTCCTCCCGGGTTCCTTCGCTTTCTCCAAAGAAAGCCCTCAGGCAGTTGGCCTGCTCGAAATCCTTCTTTCCCATACCGTACCCGATGGCGGAGACGGTCATCAGGGGACGGTCGCCGAAGCCCGAGGCGAAGTGCTTCAGCAGCGCGGCGCCGGTGGGCGTGCAAAGCTCTCCGCGAATCTGTCCGCCATAGGTAGGAATTCCCTCGAGGATCAGGGCAGTGGCCGGCGCGGGCACGGGCAGGATTCCGTGGGCGCAGTGGACATGGCCGCTGCCCACATGGACCGGGGAGACGAGAACCTGATCGGGATGGAGCTGCTCCATCAGCAGGCAGACCGCAACCACGTCCGCGACAGCGTCCAGGGTACCGACCTCGTGGAAGTGGATCTGGCTGACAGGATGTCCGTGCACCCGGCTCTCCGCTTCGGCGATGATGCCGTAGACGGCCCTGGCGTCTGATTTTACCCGATCGGAAACCTGCAGCCCGTCAATGAGCGCGGCAATATCACTCATGGAGGCGTGATGATGGTGCCCATGCCCGTGATCATGCTCATGGTCATGATGCTCGTGGTCGTGGTCATGATGTTCGTGCTCATGGTCATGATGTTCGTGCTCATGGTCATGATGCTCATGCTCGTGGTCATGATGTTCGTGCTCATGGTCGTGATGCTCGTGTTCGTGGTCATGTTGCTCGTGTTCATGATCATGATGCTCGTGCTCATGGTCGTGGACATCATGGGATTCTTCCTCCAGGCCGTCCACGGTTACCTTCATATGGGTTCCGGTAATACCGCATTTCACGGAAGGTTCAGCCTCCACATGAACCCCGGGCAGCCCCAGCCCATTCATCTTTTCGATGAAAACCTGCCTGTTTTCCGTCAACTCCAGCAGAGCCGCGGTCAGCATATCGCCCGCCGCTCCCATGCCGCACTCCAGATACAGTGTCTTCATTTCGTTTCTCCTTTCTGCTGATCACCTCGGAAACCATCCCGTATCCGATGAATTCTCATGGGCCCGGAACCGGATTCCGCGCTACCTTCGGTTGCTCGTATGCTGATTGTATCGGGTTAACAGCCTTCCGTCAATATCCATCATTTCTCCCTCTCCCAGGACGGGGAAAACATGACCTTTCCGACCCGTTCACAGGGAAGGTCTCTGCCCGCTTTCACCCTTTCGGTTTTGACTGATTTATGGTATGATTTCAGCATGCTGACGGAAGGGAAGGAAACCGATGGAAAAAGAAACGCTGCAGGTCCGGATCACACCGATGGGACCGGAGGATTATGACCAGGTGCGTGCCCTCTGGATGACCATCCGGGGATTCGGCATCCGGGCCCTGGATGACTCCAGGGAGGACATCGAACGCTTTATTCGGCGGAATCCTACCACCAGCGTAGTCGCCCGGGCTGACGGACGGATTGTGGGATCCATTCTGTGCGGATCGGATGGCCGGCAGGGAGCGCTGTATCACGTCTGCGTGGCGAGGGAATACCGGAGAAAGGGAATCGGGACCCGGATGGTCGCCTTCTGCATGCATCAGCTGCGTTATATGGGGATCAACAAGGTAAGCCTGATCGCCTTCACAAGCAATGACGCGGGAAATGCCTTCTGGAACCAGATCGGCTGGAAACGGAAGGACGATGTCAATTACTACGAATTCGTACTGAACGAAAAAAATATTACCAGATTCATCGGTGCGCAGGAAGATGAAGGACCAGAGGCCGGCGCGCCTGGGAATCCGACGGAATAATCAGACTGTTATTTTTGTCCCCGGGGTGATATAATGGGAAAAATGCTGATTTGCTCCGTTCCGGCGGCCTTCGCCTTCTTTCGGGTGAGGACCGCCGAATGAGCGTATATTCAGCAAAAAACGATGTCCAGGAGGAAACCATGGCCAGAAACAACGCGATCGAACACAATGTGGATAACCCGGAGCAGCCCATTTCCGAAAAAAAGAGAAAAAAGCGGGAGCGGAACCTGATCTTCTATCCGCTGGGAACCATCGGCCGGGATATGATGTATTATCTGTTTAATAACTGTATTCTGACCTATATTCTTTTTACCAAGCAGCTGACCTCCCGGCAGCTGCTGGCGATTACCGCGATTATGGTAGCCGCGCGGATCTTTGACGCGCTGAACGATCCCATCATGGGGAATATCATCGAGCGGACGAGGACCCGGTGGGGAAAGTTCAAGCCCTGGCTGCTGGCCGGCGTGCTGAGCACATCCGTGGTGATCTATCTGGCCTTCAACTCCTCTCTGCAGGGCTGGCCATTCATCATCTTCTTCGGAGTGATCTATTTCGCCTACAGTATCACCTACACCATGCATGACATCTCCTACTGGGGGATGATTCCTTCCCTGAGCAGGGATGCGGATCTGCGCAACCAGTATACTTCCCGGGCGACTTTCTTTGCCGGGGTGGGGTCCACGCTGGCCTCCGTGCTGATTCCGATTTTCACCACGGGCGAGAAGGCTCTGGGCGGGAGCGCTGCCACAGCCTACGGGATTGTGGCCCTCGTGATCGCGCTGATGGGGCCGCTCTTCATCCTTTTCACAGTCCTCGGGGTGAAGGAACACAGGGGCGAGGAAGAGCCCAAAATGAAACTGAATTTCCAGCGAATTACCCGAACCATTCGTCAGAACGATCAGCTGCGGTGGATGATCCTGATCTTCCTGTTGCAGCAGATTGGAAACTCCCTGGTTTTCGGCGGCATTGGATCCAGCTTTATTTATTTCCGTTACGGATATGAGGGCGGACTATATTCCATCTTCTCCATGGTCGGCGTGGCGGCTACGGCGGTGCTGATGCTGATCTATCCGGCCCTGAGCAGGAAATTCACCCGGCGGAAGATGATGACCGGACTGATGGTCATGGTGGCGATCGGAAGCTCCGTCGAACTGATCAGCGGACTTTTCATGCCGGCTAACAGCCTGAGTTTTGTCGTGCTGACCGTTGGATATATGATCGTGAATCTGGGACTGTACGGATTCTATCTGATTATGATGATCTCCATCATCAACACCGTCGAGTACAATCAGCTGAAGACGGGGCATCGGAATGAGGCGATTATCACGTCCATGCGCCCGCTGCTGACCAAGATGGGCAGCGCGATCGTGGTGGCGCTGACCTCTCTGACCTATCTGATTTTCCGGGTGACTGAAAAGACCAACGCCATCGCGGATTTTGAGCAGCAGGCCCAGCTCGGAACCATTACGGATTCCGCCCGCATGGAGGGAATTCGGGAAGTTGTTGCCTCGGTCAGCCAGAGTCAGACCACCGGCCTTCTGCTGGCCATGGTACTGATTCCGCTCCTTTTCGGTTTCCTCAGTTACTTCCTGTATCAACGGTTCTACAGGCTGGATGAGAAGACCTATGAGGAGATCTGCGCCAGGCTGGACACGGAAAGGAAGGAGCCCGTGCCGGATTGAGGAGGGTTCCGTTCCTTCATCGCGGCGCAGCCGCCGCGCGGATGTTATAGAAGAGCACCGCGCAGAGAACCAGGCCGGCTGCGAAGAGCGAAAGCGGGGACAGCATCTCATGATAGAAGACCGCTACCAGCACCGGGTTCAGGATGGGTTCGATGCCGGAGATCAGGCTGGCGGTGACGGCCGGGGTGCCCTTGATGCCAACGGCGAAGAGCAGGTGCCCCGCCGCCTGCTGGAGGAGTCCCAGGCCAAGAACCGCCAGCAGGGTTCCAGGTGCGGATCCGGCCACATCCGTCCTGAGGAGGGCGGGGAGGCCGATCAGCGCTGCGGCGGCATAGGAAAGCAGGATGGAGGTAAAAGGTTCTGAATCCTCCCGGCTGTTCCAGACGAAGAAGATTCCATAGAAGAGACCGGAGATCAGGGCCAGGAGATTTCCCAGCATATTGCCCGCGGAGAGGGAATCCACAAAGAAAAGAACGATTCCCAGGAGCGTCACCGCGCAGGTGGCGATCTCCAGCGCTGTGGGTTTTCGGTGAAAAAAGAGGAACATGATCAGGATGACGAAGACCGGCATGGTAAACTGGAGCACGATGGTATTGCCCGCGGTGGTCAGTTTATTGGCCAGCGCGTAGAGGGTGTTGGTCACGGTGATGGCTCCCGCGGTGATCAGAACCGTCCCGTTGATCCGGAACCGGTGGCCCCTGAGGAGCAGAAAAACCAGCAGGGCCAGGCCGGCCAGGATGGAACGGGCGCTGCTGATGGCCATGGCGTCCCAGGGGATGATCTTAAAGAAAAGACCTCCGGTGGCAAAAAGAAGCGCGGAGGCAAAAACGCACAGCGGGGACAGAAAGCCGGAACGGGAATCGCGCATGGAAAGAAGACCTCCTTGTGACAGGGCGGGCAGGAAGAAGCCGAATCAGGATTAAGCCGCCTAAGCCTTTCTGAGCAAAACTGATCCGCCGGGGACCGTGTTGCTTTAGGGATCGGAAGGAAGAGAAGAAGGACATCCCGCTTCTTTTCCGGAGATATGTTACCGGTCCGGCGGAAGACCGTCAAGGGAAAACTGAAAAAGAAAAGCAAAAAGAGCGGGAATCTGAATACGGAAGGAGAGCACAGGATGGAGAAGCATTTATCGGAAATGACGCTTGCGGAACTGACGCGGGAGGGCGGAATTCCCTGCTCCTGCGGGAAGGTGCACCGGTGCGGCCTCAGATTCTTCCGGGCAGGGCCCGGCGCGGTGGAAACCCTGCCGGAGGCACTGAAGACTCAGGGGAGGAAACGCCCCTTTGTGGTAATGGATGAGCATACGGAGAAGGCTGCCGGAGAGCGGGTCCGCAAAGTGCTGCGGGATGCGGGCATCCCTTTTTCCGAGTTTGTTTTCCCACATCGGGAAGGAAAAATGGAGCCGGATGAGTGGGCTATGGGGGCGCTGACCATGGCTATGGATCCCGCCTGCGACGTGATCCTCGCGGTGGGCAGCGGCGTAATCAACGACTGCAGCAAGGTGCTGGCTCACGCCTGCAGCCTGCCCAGCATGGTGGTGTGCACCGCTCCCTCCATGGACGGATACTGCTCGAATTCCGCCTCCATGATCCAGAACCGCCTGAAGGTCAGCTTGTATAACGCCTGCCCGGAGGCCATCATCGCGGATACGGATCTTCTGGCCACCGCGCCGGATATCATGCTGCAGGCGGGGCTGGGAGATATGCTGGCCAAGTATGTATCGGTCTGCGAATGGCGCATCAGCCATCTGGTGCACGGGGATCCCTACTGTGAGGAGATCGCCGGCATGGTGCGGGCGTGCCTGAAGAAGATCGTAGACCATGCGGACGGGCTCATGGCCAGGGATCCGGATGCGCTGAAGGCGGTGCTGGAAGGGCTGGTTATCAGCGGCATCTCCATGGCCTTCGCGGAGATCAGCCGGCCCGCCAGCGGGCTGGAACACTATTTCAGCCACATGTGGGAGATGCAGGCGCTGCAGCGGGGCGAGCCTTCCGATCTCCATGGCATTCAGGTGGGCGTAGGCACGCTTATCGTCCTGTGGATTTACGAGCATATGCTGGAAACGGAACAGCCGGATCTGGCCAGGGCGGAGAAAGCCATGCGAGAGTTCTCTCAGGAAGCCTGGGAGAAGCGGGTGAGAGAGATCTTCGGACCTGTGGCCCCTACGGTCATGGACATTGAGGCCAGAGTTGGCAAGAACCTGCCGGAAACTCAGCAGGCTCATCTGAAGATCATCGCGGAGCACTGGAGGGAGATCCAGGAAATCATCCGGGATGAACTGCCCCCCCGGGAGCAGGTGTACGCGCTTATGAAGCGCTGCGGCATGCCCCTGGCCCCGAAGGATCTGGGCCTGAGCAGCCGGGATACATTGGATGCTTTTTACGGCAGCCGGGAGATCCGTGACAAATATCTGACCAGCAGTTTGCTGTGGGATCTCGGCCTGATGGACGAGACGGCGGAGAAGATGGAGAAAATGCTGGAGGACGAAGCCTGATGAAACAGCTGACGGACGGTCAGATTCGGGATATGCTGCGGCCTATCCGGTGCTTTCTGCTGGACATGGACGGCACCTTTTATCTGGGGAATCAGCTGATTGAAGGATCCCTGGACTTTCTGGAAGCCCTTCGGCGAACAGGGCGTACGGCCCGCTTTCTGACCAACAATTCTTCCCGCTCAGCATCCGCCTATACCCGGAAGCTGGAGGGCATGGGGGTTCCGGAGGAATATCGGGATGTGATTTCCTCCGCCCATGCGGCCGCCCATTACTGTCAGCGGGAATTTCCGGAAGGACGCTGCTTCCTGATGGGCAATCCTTCCCTCCGGGAGGAGCTGACCGCCATGGGGCTGAACCTCCGGGACGAGAAACCGGACTATGTGCTTCTTGCCTTTGATACCACTCTCAGTTACGACCGGCTCTGCGTCTGCTGCGACTTGATCCGCTCAGGCCTTCCCTATATTGCCACCCATCCGGATTTCAACTGCCCGACGGAGACCGGCTTTATTCCGGACATTGGATCCTTCATGGCGCTGATCGAGGCCAGTACCGGCCGCAGGCCGGATATGATCCTAGGCAAGCCTTATGAGGGGATCGTGCAGGAAGCCCTGGACCGGACCGGCTTTCAGAAGCAGGAGATGGCGATGGTGGGGGACAGGCTGTATACCGATGTGGCCACAGGGGTGCGACATGGGCTGACCGGCATCCTGGTGCTCAGCGGGGAAAGCACCCTGAAGGATCTGGAAACCTCCGACGTGCAGCCGGATCTGATCTTTGACCGTCTCAGCTCCATGATTCCCTATCTGTAACCTTTCCTGAGGAGGAGACCATGATTGATTTTCAGCAATTCGCGCTGGACAGTGAGCGGGACATGCTGGTGGATCTGACCCTGGAAGGAGAACGGCTGTTTTATACCATTCGGACGCCGAACCATCATACGGGAAATCTGATTACCAATCTGGCGAAACTCTGCGGACTGGAGACGGAGCTGGATTCGGAAGGACTGAAGGTGATCCGGGGCGAGGTGCCCTGCTATTTTGACGGGGCAAACAGGAGGATGTATATCTTCCGCCTGGGCAATACAAAGGTGGCCAACATCTTTCCCGACGGACGGGTGGAGATGAAGGCCTCGATTCCGGCCATCTCCAAAACTCTGATGAGCCAGACCAAGGATTATCGGCTTGGAATTGAGAAGACCATCGTAAAAACCTATATCCGGGGGGAATGCAAGTTCCGGACGGATCTGCATACCCATATGAACGGAAACCTTCCGCCGGAAGCGCTGATTGCCCTGGGCATTCATCATCAGCTTCGGTATCCCCTGTATTATATCAAAAAGCTCGGTCTTTCCTGCACCCCCGCCCAGTGGGAGACGCTTTCCGCGAGAAGACTGCGGGCGGAGGAAAAGTGGGGCGACGCGGGACTGACCGGGAAGTACCGGGACAGGAGAATTGATGACCATACCTATATTAACTTTGCCGACCTGATCCTGGGAAATCCCGGGGACGCGGCGGAGAATATCCGGAGGATCCGGAATTCCCTGACCATTCCCAAGGACGGGCAGGCTGTTTTTGCGGATCTGGAAAAGGTTTATCTTTACCGGTACGTCTTTACCCGGGGACAGCGGGCGGAATCCCCCTTCATGGGGCTGAATACCGAAGGAATTCCCAACCGGGAGGTGGGGGAATATGTCCGGAGAATGTGGCGGGACCGGGAGGATGAGCGGTATGCGGGCAACACCCTGTACCAGGATTTGCTTCTTTGGATCGCAAGGGAATACCAGCGGCGGGGAATTGTATACGCGGAAATTTCGGATACCCGGCTGCTGAACAGACAGGCGTTTCCCCGGCAGCTGCGGGAGATTCACGAGATTATGCCCGCCATTACCCGGGAGACGGGGGTGACCCTCCGCTTCCTGGCCGGGATCCGGAGAATTCCTTTGACCATCGTGCGGGATCAGACCACTTCGGGAGACTATCTGGCGGATAACCTGCGGGTTCTGCGGATGATCGCGGATGATCCCTATGTGGCGGGCAGCGACATCATCGGAGAGGAACTGAATGACATTCTGGAACTGCGGCCGGTATTCCGGGCGCTGACGGCCATTGCCCGGGATCATCCCGGCTTTGTGATTCGGGTGCACGCCGGGGAAAATGACAGCCTGCGGGATAATGTGGCCAACAGCATCAGATGCGTCCGGGAATCTTTGGCGGAAGGACAGAAAATGCCGATTCTCCGGATCGGCCACGGGCTCTATACGCGGGATCTGCGTTCGCCCCGGGGCCAGGCGCTGCTGGAGGAAATGAAAGACTCCGGGGCTGTGCTGGAATTCCAGATCACCTCCAATGTGAGACTGAATAACCTTTCCTCTCTGGAGCACCATCCTCTCCGGCAGTATCTGGAAGCCGGAGTGAAATGCGTCCAGGGCACGGACGGGGCCGCCCTGTACGGAACGGATTCCATTGATGAGCAGCTGAGCCTGGAAAAACTGCTGGAACTGTCCTTTGAGGAAATGTGCCAGATGGCCGGCGCGGAGGGCGAGGTTCTTCAGCGGAGCCTGGAGGACTTCCGACAGAAGAGCGCCGCTTTCCGAGAAGCCCGGCGATCCGTGGACGTGGAGGGTTTCTACGAAAAAAGACTGGAAGGGGAGCAGATTTCTCCGGAGTCCGCATCCCTCTGGCAGGGAATGAAGGGGAACCTGACGGAGGAGGGCCTGCGGGACCTGATCCGGCCCCTGCCCCTGGACCGGCTTCCCATTGTGATCGCAGGGGGCAGCTTCAACAGCAGCCAGCACCGGACCCGGGTGCGGGAGGAGGATAAGCGGCTGATTGACGACCTGCTGAACAGGGCGGATCCGGAAAAGGTCATCTTCCTGGTTGGACATACCCTCTCAGGCCAGGAGGGATACCTGGTGCGGCGCAATCAGGGACGCTTTCAGATTTTTGCCATTGTGCCCGCGAGGCTGTCCCGGGCGGAACAGGCCCGGCTGCGGGCGGCTGGCGTCTCCGTTTGCGTCAGTATCGAAAGCGCAGGCATGGGGATTTATAAGAGCTTTTCCTATGAAATATTCAATCGCAGAACCTCCGTGCTGCTTGCCTTTGACGGAAATTCCGCGGCCCTGAATCTGATTCAGAAGGCCAGGAACGGGAAACACCGCTGCGCCATCTTTGTCAGCCCCCGATCCAGGGGCCTGGCGGCCAAGGCGGTCGCGCTGGATGGGTATGTACGCCCCCTGGAAAAGGAGGAGCCCATTCTGGAGCAGATCAGGAACACGGAAGGATAAGGGGAGAGGGTATTTATTCCGCGCCACGCAGAGGATGCAGCCAGGCCAGCTTCCGGCAGGAGGAAAGCGGATAGACGGTCAACGCCTGATCCCCCAGCAGAAAATAACCGTAGTTTTCCCCCCAGGGGGCGGTCCGTACATGCGGCGCGTCCTCGGGGGTATTCACCAGCAGGGAAACGGTCACGCCTCCGTCAGGAGGCGTTATTTTGATTCGATAGGTCAGGGTTTCAATATAGGATGCGAAACGGTCATGGACAAAGGGGTCTTCCCCGCAGTGAATCATCAGGGGGGCATCCAGCCAGTCCGCCAGCTCCGGCGCTTCCTCCGCTGTGATCCCGTACATGCGGGGCGTGCCGATGATCATGCCGGTATGCAGGGTTCCGTGGTCGATGACCAGCAGATCACCCGGAATCATTACCTGCATCCATTCGGCGGAGGACTTGCGGGAGACCGGAAAGGAGGAGGCCCGGTCCTGGATAATCTGATCCAGCTGGTCCATGGCGGTGAAACCGGCCTTCGCCTCAGCCCAGCGAAGAAAGCTGGAACAGTCAAATCCGCAGAGATAATACCGATCGGATCTGTAATAGGAGGAAGGCTGGGAGGGAGCAAAGGGACGCAGAACCTTTTCCTCGCTGTGCCCGCCGAAGTAATAGGGTACGCCTGTTTCAGGCCACCTGGAGAAAACGATGGTATCGGCGATGTCCAGATAGCGCTGCAGTGCCCAGTGATCCAGGGGCAGGGCGGAAAATGCCGCGGAGAGCAGCTCGGATTCAGTAATTCTCCAGCTCTCCGGAAAGCATGCATCCTCGGGAAGGGCAAGGACCACATCGATCCAGCTGCGCTCCAGATCGAAGGAGGCCCAGCCTCCTTCCGCTGCCTGAAGGCGAAGGGAGAGGGATTCGTCCCTCTTCAGAGATTCTTCCAGCAGCCCGGTCAGATCCCATACATTCCAGCCTTCCTGAATTTTTCCCTGCTGCATGTCCCGGGCGCTTCCGAAGGGCCAGAGCAGAAAGGAGACGGAGGAGGCGGAAACATCTTTTGCTTCCACGCGCCAGTCAGCCCGCAGAAGGGTGCCTTTTTCCAGAAGAGCCGCAATATCCGCCTGACGGCCGATGACGGTTCTGGCGTCGGCGGACAGGGAGAACTGGGCGGTGAGGGGCTTTCCGCGGATGATCCCTACCCGGGTGTTTCCGTCCGGGAGGACGCTGTCCTGCCGGGTTACTTCCGGGCGGATGAGAAACCGGGCGAGCACATTTCCTTCGGCCCGGCCCCCGGGCGACAGCAGAAGGAAAAGCGCGGCCAGCAGTCCCGCCCGAAGAAAAACGGTTATCCTGTGCTTCATGAAAGGCTCACCATCCGATTTTTCTGTATTCCAATTCCGTGCCTGATCTGACAATATGCATACATGCTTCAGACAAAACGCCGCATCCGTCCATATTTGCGCAGCGCTTCGGAAGGCGTTTTCCGATTTCATCTTCCTGGAGAGATTTTAACACAGGCTTGTCCCAAACAAAAGAAAAAATTGAGCTGCCCGGTCCGCATCAGCTGAACGGACGCCCGTGCTTCAGAAGAGGTTCGGCAAAAAAACAGGGAAGATACAATTTTACAGTTGCGTTTTTCCTGATCCTATGCTATGATTCGCTAAACCGTTGAAGAAGGGTGAGTACTTTCCCGGAAATCCTTCGCAGAGAGCTGCCGGCGGTGGAAAGGCAGCAGGGATCGGAAAAGGAATGGACTTCTGAGGGCGAGCGGAAAGGGATTTTCCCGAGTATGTGAGACGGAGCTAACCCTCCGTAAAAAAAGGTTCGCGTATGAAGTACGTGTTCCGGAGCGCGTACGCTGTGCGTGAAGAGAGGGTGCAATTGCACCAAGCCGGGTGGCACCGCAGGCAGAATTATTCAGCCTGTCCCAGCAGAATTTTGTGGGACAGGCTTTTTCTGTCCCTCCAAACAGAAAGGAAGGATTATTTATGGCAGAGAAGAGAGTACTGAAAACCGAAGAAACCAAAGGCTTTTCCATTCAGGATCTGATGATCGTGGCGGTGCTGCTTGCCGCGGGCGCCGTGCTGAAAATGTTCGTCGGCAGCGTCATTAACTTCTTCGGAATGAAGCCGAATTTCATCATTGCCTCCTACTGCCTGGCCATCCTGCTGGTCAGGCCGGGCCTGGTGGGATGCGCGATTATCGGGATTCTGGCGGGCGCCATCTGTCAGTTCCTGCCGGGCACGCCGTGGCTGAACCTCATTTCCGAGCTGCTGGGTGCCGTGGCCATGTTCTTCATGATCAAGGTTCCTTTCCGGTTCCGGAAGATGGATCTGAATCCTCTGCTGGCCACCTTCGTTTCGACGGTGATCTCGGGAGGAAGCTTTGTCATCTGCCTGTTCGTGCTGATGCATATGGAAACCAGCGGGCTGGTGGCCTATATTCCGATTGTACTGGGAACCGCAGCCATCGGAAGCGTGCTTGTGCAGCTGCTCTACGTGCCGCTGAAGAAAGTGCTGAACCGCTGAGATCAGAATTGCCGGAAGGGGGCGGAAGAAGATGATCGCAATACAGGATTTGACCTTTACCTATAAGAACGGAAAAACTCCAGCGCTGCAGGATATCTGCCTTTCGGTCCCTTCCGGCGGCTTTCTTGGAATTATCGGCCCTGCGGGAGCGGGGAAAACAACGCTTCTCCGGGCCATTACCGGAGTGATTCCCCACCACTATACGGGGGACTTTTACGGGAGCGTGCACGTGAACGGAATGGATACCGTGGACACCTCTCTGGACAGGCTCTCCGGTATAACCGGCATGGTGTTTCAGGATGTGGAGAGCCAGATTATTTTTCCAACGGTTGAGGATGAAATCCTTTACGGCCTGGAGAACTTCGGGGTTCCCCGGGAAGAAATCCCCCTTCGGATCTCAGAAGCGCTGCATAAGGTGGGCATCCCGGATCTTCTGGAGCGAAGCATCGCTTCCCTGTCCGGCGGACAGCGGCAAAAGGTGGCCATTGCATCTATTCTTGCGCTGAAGCCGCAGGTTCTGGTGCTGGACGAACCCACCGGGGAACTGGATCCCGGCAGCAGCAGGCAGATATTTACCATCCTGAAGGAACTGAACGAGGAGGGCGTCACCATCGTTCTGGTGGAGCAGAAGATCATGCTTCTCTGCGAATTTGCCAAGGATCTGGCGGTGCTGGACGGGGGACACGTCGTGCTCCAGGGAGAGACCCGGAAGGTGCTGACTCAAGTGGAGAAGCTGCAGTCGGTGGGGGTGAACTGCCCCCGGGTGACGACCCTCAGTCACCTGCTCACGGAACGTATCGGCCGGCAGCAGCCCGTCTGTGTCAATCTGGATGAAGCTGAGCGCATGGTAAGGGGGCTGATGAAATGATCCGATTTGAAGATGTCAGTTTTGCCTATCCCGACCAGGGCTCATCCATCCGCGATCTTTCCTTTGAACTGGAAAGAGGAGAATTCGCCGCGGTGATCGGTGCAAACGGGGCAGGAAAATCCACTACAGTCCGCCTGGCGGACGGGCTTCTCAGGCCTTCCTCCGGCAGAGTCCTCATCGACGGAGAGGATACACGTAACAGCCAGGTCAGCGCACGGGCCCGAAAGGTGGGCTTTCTGTTCCAAAACCCGGACAGGCAGATCTGTAAGAATACGGTGAGGGAGGAAATACTCTTCGGCCTTAGAACCGTCCGATCCGAGGAAGGGGAGTCCGCCCTGCAGGCCCGGGCAGAGCGCATCCTGGCGGAATTTTCCTTCACCGGGGATGAAGAGCCATTCGCCCTCAGCCGCGGGCAGCGGCAGCGTGTCGCGCTGGCTTCCATCTTCGCGGCTGAGCCGGAGGTTCTGATTCTGGACGAGCCTACCACCGGACTGGACTATCGGGAATGCTGCCATATCATGGATCAGATCCGCCGAATGAACGAAGAGCGTCAGGTGACCGTCATGATGGTCTGCCACGATATGGAAGTGGTGCTGGATTACGCCAGCAAGGCGCTGGTCATGGCGGGAGGAAGATTGCTGGCGGCAGGTCCTGTCCGGGAAGTATTCCGAAACCGGGAACTGATGGAGAAAGCGTCTGTTCTGCCGCCCCAGGTGATCAGTCTGGGATTGCGGCTGGGGGACGGCTATGAGACGGCGGATACCCCGGAGGCTATGGCGGAAGCCGTACTGGCACACAGGAAGAAAGAAGGTGCTTCGGATGAATAAGCTCTTTCAGTATGTGCCCGGGAACTCCCTGATCCATCGGCTGAACCCGGTGACAAAGATTGCCCTGACGGTGGTCATCTGCGCCGCGGCATTTATTACGGATCACCTGCTGTTTCTGGTCTGCCTGCTGGCGATTGATCTCCTGATCGGCCTGATTGCCGGCGTGGCGGGCAGAACCTGGAGCATCTTCCGGGGTTTGGTGAAAATCGCGGCTTTCCTTTTCCTGCTGCAGGTCCTGCTGACGAGGGCCGGGAATCCGATCTTCTGGATCATCACTGATCACGGACTGCTGACCGCCGGAAAGGTTGTCCTGCGGCTGATCGTCGTCTGCATGCCGCTGACGCTGGTGCTGGCCGTGACCCGGATCAGCGATCTGACCAACGCGATGGTGCAGGTGCTTCATGTGCCGTATCCTTATGCATTTACGGTGTCCACGGCAATTCGGTTTATTCCTCAGTTTCTGGAGGAAATGAGCGGCATCATGGAGGCCCAGACCGCCCGGGGCGTCGCCTTTGACCAGGCGAAGGGCTTCAAAAAGTTCTCCATGATCCTTCCACTTTGCGCGCCGCTGCTGATCTCCTCCGTCCGCCGGACGGATCAGATGGCCGTCGCGGCGGAAGCGCGGGGGTTCCATCTCCGGACCCGGGCCTCGGCGTACAAACAGTATGGCTTTTCGACCGGCGATCTACTCACCGCGGTCTTCTGTATTCTGCTGCTGGCAGCCGCCATTCTTCTGTAAGGAAGAGTAAAAATAACGGGTACTGTTCTTCACCCCGGAACGGGGTGAATTTTTTTGTTGAGCGGATCGGCAGGATGAAGTATAATCAATCATCGAATCCTGAATTCATGGCGGAATGATGATATGGGAGGAAAACAGCATGAAGATCGGAATCCGGCTGCATGACACCGTTTCCGGAACCCTGGAGGAACGGTTGGCCTTTGTGAAAAAGCAGGGATTTGAATGTGCTCATCTGGCGCTGAGCAAGACGCTGTCTGATTTTGCCATGGGAGACGCTCCGGTAAAGCTGAGCAGGCCGGAAATGGCGGCGGCGGTTCAGTCCGCCTTCGACCGGACAGGAATGGACTGTGCTGTGTTGGGGTGCTATCTGAACCTGACCCACCCGGATGCGGAGGAACGGGAAAAAACCCGGGAGATTTATTATGCCCATCTGGCCTTTGCAAAGAAAGTGGGGGCCTGGATGGTGGGATCGGAGACTCCGATCCATCCGCAAAGCTCCATGGTAAGGGAAGCTCCGCGAAGCGAGGAGGCATTTCAGTTCTTCCTTGAGCAGCTGGCCCCTGTGGTACGGCGGGCCGAGGAAGAAGATGTGATCCTGGCGATTGAACCGGTCTACACCCATATTGTCTCCACCCCGGAGAGAGCGGAGCGGATGCTGGAGCATTTCCGCAGCGAAAACCTCAGGATCATTCTGGACGCGGTCAACCTGCTGGGAGCGGATAATCAGGCCAGCCGGGAAAAGGTGTTCTCGGATGCCTTCAGCCGTCTGGGCGACCGGGTGGCCCTTCTCCACATGAAGGATTACCAGGTGACGGGGGAAAAGCTGACTTCCATGGCCTGCGGGACAGGGGAGATGGATTATCGCTCCCTGATGGCTTTTGCCCGGGAAAGGAACCTTTCCATGACGCTGGAGGATACGGTACCCGGGAATGCAGAGGCAGCGAAGGCATGCCTGCTGAACAGCATGGCCTGAACGATCCCATACAGAAAAGAAAGGAGAAACGATGAAATGACGCTGCAACAGGCGATTGAAAAACTCAACAGGACGGAAAAGGCCATCTATGCCCTGAACCATGCCACCTGCATTGTCAGCACGGACGGGGAGACCGCGGCACCCCGGGAGTCCTGGCGGGCGAGGGGAGAGAGCCTGGCCTACCTGAGTGAGCTGCTGTACCAGCAGACCCAGAATCCGGAGCTGGAGGAGGCGCTGCAGACCATTCTGGCCCATCGGGAGGAGACGGACGAAATCACGTACCGCAGGGCCCAGGTGCTTCAGGAGGACTATGAGGACATGCATGTGCTGCCCATGGAGGAGTATGTGGCCTATGGGCAGCTGACCAATGATGCGGGGGCGGTCTGGCGGCAGGCAAAGCAGGAAAGCGATTACGCGCTCTTTGCCCCTTACCTTGAAAAGCTGATTGCCGCACGGCGCAGATATGCCTCTCTGAAGGCGCCGGAGAAGCCCGTATATGATGTGCTGCTGGATTGCTACGAGAAAGGCGCCACCATGGCCCAGTTGGACCCCTTTTTTGAGACGGTCCGGAGGGAGCTGACGCCCCTGATCGCCGAGTTCGCGAAAAAGCCGCTGACGCCGCCGGCCTTTATGTCCGAAGTATTTCCCGTTGCCGCCCAGCGGGAGTTCTCCGACAGAATCATGGCGCTGGAAGGCATTGACCCGGCCAGATGCACCCTGGGGGAGACGGAGCATCCCTTTACCAGCGGACCTAACAAATGGGACGTAAGGATTACAACCCATTATCACAAAGAGGATGTGCTGGCCAGCCTGTACAGCGTGATCCATGAGGGCGGTCATGCCCTGTACGAAATGGGAGTGGCGGACGAGCTGCAGTATACCTGCCTGGGAGGCGGAAGTACGATGGGAGTCCATGAAAGCCAGAGCCGCTTCTACGAGAACCTGATCGGCAGGAGCCGCGCATTCGCAGAGCCCCTGCTGCGAGCCATGAAGGAGTTTTTCCCGGATCAGATGAGGGATGTGACCGAGGAGGAGCTCTATCGGGCGGTCAATCTGGCCAAGCCCTCCCTCATCCGCACGGAGGCGGATGAGCTGACCTATTCCCTCCATGTGATGATCCGCTACGAGCTGGAGAAGGCCATGATGGCAGGAGATCTGACCGTGCCCGAACTCCCGGCAGCCTGGAATGAGATGTACCGGAAATACCTGGGTGTCACGCCTCCGGATGACCGGCAGGGCGTGCTGCAGGACAGCCACTGGTCCTTCGGGGGCATGGGATACTTCCCAAGCTATGCCCTGGGAAGCGCTTATGGGGTACAGATGCTGCGCCGGATGGAGAAGGAAATGGATGTCTGGGGGAACGTGGCCCGCGGCGACCTGAGCCCGATTACCGCCTGGCTGGGAGAGAAGATCCATCGCTTCGGCCGCCTGAAGGAACCAATGAATGTTCTTCAGAATGCCATGGGCGGCCCCCTGGACCCCACGGTATACACGGATTACCTGAAGGAGAAGTTTACCCCCCTGCTGCGAGCCTGAACATGAAACGGAGGAGTTCGGAAATGACATTCTATGAGCTGGTGAAGCGGAACCGGAGTTATCGGGGATTTGACCAACAGAGAAGGATCAGCCGGGAAGAGCTGGAGGAGCTGGTGGACTGTGCAAGGATCACCCCTTCCGCGGCCAACAGGCAGCCGCTCAGGTATGATCTGGTCTGGGAGCCCGCCGAGACGGCGGGGGTCCAGTCGCTGACCAAATGGGCGGCAGCGCTGCCGGAGCGGCATCTGCCGGATCCGGGAAAGGAAGCCGCTGCCTTTATCGTCATCCTGCAGGAAACGGAATGGGTGCAAAATGCCGCCTCCTGCCAGATTGATGTGGGCATCGCGGCCCAGACCCTGCTGCTTGCTGCGGTGGAGAAGGGACTCGGCGGCCTGATGATCGGCAACTTCAACCGGGAGGGGCTGACGGAGCTCCGGGGATATCCGGAGCATCTGGTTCCCCAGCTGGTGATTGCCCTGGGAAAACCAGCGGAGAAAATTGAACTGACGGAAGTGCCTTCAGATGGCTCCACAAAGTATTACAGGGATGAACAGGATATCCATTATGTGCCGAAACGCGGACTGAAGGACGTGATATGGGAAAGGGAACCGTGATTTTTTTCCGGCGAAGATCCCTGACAGATGAGCTGTTCACCGAAGGCCAAAATAATAAAGCAGCGGGGCGG
>JAFPWU010000010.1 GCA_017412715.1 Clostridia bacterium | reverse complement strand
ATAGCTCATCTCATGTCCTCCTTGAAATCAGGTTCATACCTGCTTTCAAGGGCCGCTTTCGCTACCGATTCCTTTTATTCAGTAGCGAAAGCGGCCGCACATTTTGCCCGACTTGTCAACCCCTTTCCTGAAATTTCTTATTAATTTTCTTAATAAAAAAGAGACCGGAACATTTCTCAGTTCCAGTTCTCTTTCCGTCATTCTTATCTGAATGACATTGGCTTTCATGCCCCTCTTTTTTTGCCCAAAGACTTCAGCGCATTAAATCGCTAAACAAAAGGAAACAGTGTACGGCTCGGCTGCCTGCTGCGTTCAATCTCTTCGGCGATGCATGACTTCTGCTTTGGAGAAGAGCTTATACTTTGCATCCGTACGGATCGGATGCAGCTTGTCCCTGCGCATCAGGTCATCAATGTTCTGCCGGGAGCAGTCGAGAATGGCGCATGCTTCAGATGCGCTGACCACACGGTCCTGCACATAATGATGAAAGTCGCTGAGGGTGATCGGTACTGTCAGCCCGTGCAAAAACAAATCCCGATGGGAAATCATGGCCCGGTCATTCCAGCAGACGCCGTAACCGTCCGGCTGCACCTCAACGGTGCGGAAGCGTTCCTGCTTGAAAAGATATGGCGCGCAGGCAGGGCAGGCGATCTCCTGCGTGTCGATGATTTTCGAAATACCGTTCCGAAAAAAAACCAGCAGACGGGGTGAGTCAAGCGGCACGATATCCTCTACCTTGGTTTGCCATCGGCGGACAATGAGCTCCGGAAGCCTGTCCGCGGGAAGTTCTTCCAGATAGCAGTCATCCTGTTCACAGCGGCCCATGGTCAGCATCAAAAGGGAGAACTCGTCATATTCCTTCAGACCGTTTTCCCGGAGAATCTGGCCGATGTTCTGCCTGTCCTGCGGCACGATTCGCTGCTGCACCCATCTGCGGCTCCAACTGCTGTCGATGCTATAGACGCCTCGATTCACGAAAGAAGAGAAGATCGGGAGCGTTTCCCATGGATCAGCATTGTCAGGCAGTTCAATATAGAACGACCGGGAGGTCTCATAATAAACCAGATAACCGATGATTTTATCTTCCGGGATGGTTTCATCTCTGATTGCGAAGAGTCTCATAGGCCTGCCACCTCCTCCAGATCATTTCCCAGGTCCGGTCCAATCTGTAACTGCTGACGGCATCGTCCAGACCGTCGAGCAGCACTGCACGGTCTGCTTCCCTCAGGGAATGGACGACTGGAAACTGTCCCGGCGGGATCAGATGCAGGTTATCCCAGGCCGACCGGGAACCGACGAAGCACTGGACCGGCTTATCCGCCATGGGATCTTCCTGCGCAAGCGCAGCGTCGTCCGGTGTGCGGCAGTAGAATGAGACGCCGTGATCGAACAGGGGAGCCAGTCGGACAGTCTTTCGATACCGGTTGATCAGGACTTCGATATTTGCCCCGTGCTTGTCACGGTTCAGGATCAGGTAATCTACAAGCAACATCCGGTAAATATATTCCGTCCAGCCATTGCGGATGCAAAACGCAAGAGGAGATTCACCGGCCAGCTTGTGGCTGTCGTAGTAAGAGTCCAGGGCTTCTTTTCTTTCACCTCGTTCCCTGAAATTGAGGGAGGAGCAGAGCCATGTACGGATTGGCTTCTGATCTACAATAATGTCTGCATGAATCAGCTGATAGGAAAGATGAGGAATGTCAAGTAGTGTGAGCAGCCTGTCAACGATGATCTCATTGACCGACTCGTGACCGATGATGCCATGATAAGGATCATAGTCCGAGAGCTTATAGTAAACCCGGCCTCCGGCCGTGTCCTCCTGGGATTTCAGGAAAGAGCCTGCAGTTCCGGATGAATTGCGGATCTTGGACCAGCTGAGATATGTCAGATCCTGCGGGGTGCGGATGATTTGCTCCACAATATCACCTCCTCGCTCATAGCATAGCAAACTACTTGATAAATGTCAATATAAGAAGGAACAGAAGGATGGTTCTCTGTCTCGTTTTTAGGAGACGGGGAAGAACGTGTACCACGAAATTCGAAGTGCACCCCTGACGGAGAAGATATCGAAAATTGCGGTACCTTTGAGGACTGCGCGGATAAAAACGGTATCCGCTTCCGCGTGGTCAGAATACACCCAGCAGCCCCAGAATCAGCCCGCCGGCGCCGCAGGCGGCCATTACCAGAATCGGATTGAATTTCCATTTGCGCAGCGCGAGAAAGGCCGCGGCGAAAAGTGCCGCCCCGGCCCAGCTGATGCCGGAGAGGGAGATGCTTCTGCCGCCGAACAGGTTCTGAAGCAGCATGTTCAGCCCGGCGGAAAGGATCAGCGCGACGACCGCGGGCCGCAGAGAGCCAAGCACGTTCTGCAGCGCGGACATTTCCCGATAGCGCCGGTAAATCCAGGACAGCAGGGAGACCAGAATCATCGAGGGCAGAATGCAGCCCAGCGTCGCGGCCAGGGCCCCCGGCAGCCCGGCGACCTTCAGCCCCACAAAGGTGGCGCCGTTGACCGCGATGGGGCCGGGCGTCATCTCCGCGATGGTGGCCAGATCCATGAACTGGGTTTCGGTCAGCCACGGGTGGATTTCCACTGTCTGGCTGCGGATCAGGGGAATGGCCGCATATCCACCGCCGATAGAAAACATCCCGATCTGAAGGAAACTGAGAAAAAGCTGCAGGAGCATCATGACTTTCTGCCTCCCTTCCGGGCGGCCGCTTCCAGGGCAATTCCCACAGCGGCCGCGCACAGGATAATCCAGACCACGTTGACTCTGAAGAAGAAGGTGGCAGCGAAAGCCGCCGCCATCACGGCGTAATGAACCCATTTTCCCGTCTTCAGTACGCTTTTTCCCAGGCTGAGGGCCACGTCCAGGATCACCGCCGCCACGCCGCAGGACATGCCTCGCAGGCAGAGGGCCACATAGCGGTTGGCGGCGAAAGCCTGATAGAACAGGGAGATGACCGACAGGATCACCATGGGCGGAATGACGGTGCCCAGCACCGCAGCCAGCATGCCCGCAAAGCCACCAACCTTCCAGCCGACCAGAATCGCCGCGTTGACCGCGATGGCTCCCGGGCTTGACTGGGCCAGGGAAACCATGTCCAGCATCTCCTGCTCATCAATCCAATGGAGCTCATCCACGAACCTGCGCCGCATGAAATTCACAATGACAAAACCGCCGCCAAAGGTAAAGGCGCTGATATAGAGCATGCTGAAGAACAGCGTCAGCAGCTTCTTTCCCCGGGATTCTTTCTGTATCAAATCCTTATTCCTTCGGAAGACCAGTACCCGGCCTTCTCTCCTTCCTGCAACTCTTCTTACGGCCGCCCGGCAGATTCCTCGGCGGCTTCAGTAGCTTTCATCTCCGAATCAGGATTATACCGCAAATGAGAGGCCTTTTCTACTGGGGGACAGAGGGGCTGCATTTTTCCCCTGCGCCCCGCGGCCTTCCATTGAAAAATACCGGGGGATATGCTATCTTTATATTAAGAAGAGAATGAAATGCTTTCGCCTGATTGGGGGAGCGGAAGGACGCAGCGTCCCGCTTTTCGCCTGGGATCGACGTCGGGCGGGGATGGATGAAGCGTGAAAGGAGTATCTGAATATGGAAAGTCTGAACGAAAAAAAGAAGACGGGGATTTCCCTGAAAATCAGCGTATTTATGATGCTGCTGATCATCCTGACAGGCGCGGCCAGCCTGGCCTCGGCATGGGGAGGAAAACTCGGAGACAATCTGGAATACGATCTGGATGTCGGTATTCTATACTGATGTTCCGCTGCTGTGAGTCATCATGGGTTTTACTCATATTGCCCAGGCATACTGACAGGATGAATACTTCGGAGGGAACAAATCCATGCGGAAGTTTCGCGCGAACGGAATGGTGCTGCTGATGCTGGTTCTGCTGGCCGCAGCGCTTTGGGGGCAGGGACTGGCGGATACGGTGACGGCGCCGGTGGAGGTCCAATACGGCCAGACGGAGGCCCGGTCCATGCTGCAGATGATTAACGATTTCCGGGCAGGAACCCTGCAGGACGCGCCGTCGGGGACGACGGTAAGCGGCTGTCCGTGGCAGCTGAACCCGGACGGAAGCGTGCAGCAGCTGGAGCCCCGGGCTGCCCTTGTCTACAGCGACAGGCTGGAGGACATCGCCATGCAGCGGGCAGCGGAGATTGCCGTTTATTATTCTCATATGCGGCCTAACGGACAGAGCGGACTTAACAGCCTGAACTTTGACGGGGAAAATATCGCAGCGGGCCATCTGACGGCGGAAGACGTATTCTGGGCATGGGCGGAAACAGATGTCGACTACCAATGCCAGGGCCACCGCAGGAATATGCTGTTTGACAGGTTCAAATCCGTAGGGATAGGCCACGCGATTTGCAACGGCGTTCATTACTGGGTGCAGGCATTCAGCACGGGTACTGCCGGCGGATCGATTGGCGAGGCGAATGACTCCGTCTGCGTAGTGGATGTGATTGTCGATACGGACGCGGTTCACGCCATTCTGCCTGAAAGCGGAATGAGCGTGTATATCCGGCCAGGGGAAACAATGGACCTGAAGCAGGCCGTCCGGGTCCGTACGGATGCGGATACGGATTGGGAGCCAAATGGCTTTGCGATGCCGGCCACATATGTCAGCGAGGATCCTTCGGTTGTCAGCGTTGACGCGGACGGAATCGCGACGGCCGTGGGTGAAGGTGAAGCCACCGTGCATGTTGCGGCCTCAGGAGGCCTGTACGAGGTGGATGTTCGACTGATCGTTTACACGATCCATTTTGTTACCTCCAACTGGACCCTCGATTTTTATGAGGATGAGCCGGGGAGTATCATCGCGCTGATCGAGCCGGAAGGCGAGTATATGGAAATCTGGTATGAGAGCAGCGATGAAACGGTTGCGACGGTCGACCCGGACGGCACGCTGCATTTTCTCAAGCCGGGAATTGTCAGGATTAATTGCTATTACCGGCTTTACGGCGCAATGGGATACAGCTGGACCGTTTTTCCGCTGACGATCCGCGAGCGGCCTTCGCTGGAAGGCGCGACGGTCACCCTTTCCAGCACGGAAATGCCCTATACCGGGGAGGAAGTGCGGCCGGAGGTTAGGGTCACGCTGGACGGGTACACGGTCAGCAGCTATTGCTATGAAGTCTCGTATACGGACAATATAGAAGTGGGCACAGCGACCGTTACCGTCACCGGAAAGAACGATTATAAGGAGAGCGCGGAAGCGAGCTTTCAGATCGTTCCCTGCGATCTGGCCGGCGCGGAGGTGATTCCGGAGTATTCCGGAACGGAGTATGACGGGGAGGAAAAGCGGCCGGCGGTTGAGGTCACGCTGAAGGGGCGGACGCTGACGGAGGCGGATTATGAGGTGAGCTATCTGGACAATGTTCAGGTGGGAACGGCGACCGTGACCGTGAAGGGAAAGGGCAATTATACCGGCGAGGCGAAGGGATTCTTTACGATAAGCCCGCGCCTGATCAGCATTTCCGACGCGGCAGTCATGCTGTCACAAAACGGCTTCCTTTATACCGGGGAGGAGATTGAACCCGCCGTGACCGTCATCGTGGAAGGCCTGACGCTGACGGAGGAGGACTACGGGATTGAATACAGGAACAACGTCGATCCCGGCGAAGCGATCATCGTGCTGACGGGCAAGGGGCTGTATAAAGACACCTGCCAGCGGACGTTTGCGATCCTTCCTTCGGAAGGCGAGAAACTTCCGGCCGGCCTGAACGCGCTGGGCAGCAGCGCCTTTGAAAACACGAAGCTGGAGGCGCTGGACCTGCGGGGAACAGAGATGCGGAGCCTCTCCCTGGAAGCATTTGCGGGGGAAGGCGGACCGAAGACCCTCTTCCTGCCGGCGGAGATCACCGCCATCTCGAAGCCGGAGGGCGGAAAAAGGCTGTCCGGCCTGTGGCTGGTTTTCGACACGGAGCCGGAAATCGGCGAGGCGGAACTGGAGAGGCTTTCCGGAGAGACGGGATTCTCGTATCTGATTCTGAATTAATTAGAAGCCAGGGGACTAATCCCCTGGCTTCTTTGCATTAATCGTTACAGAACGCCTTTTTTTGAGAGAAAGACATGCTTTTTCAAATCGATATCTTGATAAGTCTTTCATTGCATTCTCAGGCACCTATCCGCACCCCCTCATGAGCGATATTTCTGTAGAAAGGCAAAACGGACAGATGCTGTTCATAGAAGCTTTGATTCTCAATAATCGGTGCGATCAGTATATTATCTGAAAACAGATACTCGCTCGCGATCCTGGCTACGGGTCTGCGATAGTGCACAATCTCTTCCCGAGGCAAATCAACGAGTACAAGAACATCCATGTCAGACTCTTCGTCCTCATCCCCGCGTGCATAGGAGCCGTACAATATGGCTGCCTTCAAATGAGAACCAAACAAGGCATGCAGCTGTGCATTCAGCTTTTCAAGCATAGGATTCAGGGATTCCTTTGAATACATATTGAAGCTCCTTTCTATATTTCTTGCTCATTATTATATCCGAAATGCACTTTTACATCAAGACGGGGGACAGTTTTCTGTCCCCCTGCGAACAATCGCCATTCCTGCGCTTCATCCCGGATATGAAACTGGCCCGTGACCCAGAAGTCTGTCTGAGCCGCGGGCCAGTTTTGTTTACTTAAGGATTACCCCAAAGCCTTTTTCACCGGCAAATACCGCTGCGTCGGAATTTGCGGGCGTTTCGATGATGATATCTTCGCAACCCAGGAAGGCGTCGTGAGCAATGGACGTTACGCTGGCCGGGATTACAACGCTTACGAGACTGTGGTTGTATGCAAAGGCCTTGCTGCCAATCTCGGTGCACCCGGCCGGGATGATGATCCGCTGTGCGTTCGTTCCCGCAAAAGCTTCCGCCTCGATTTTTCTGAGGCCGGCGGGCAGGGCCAGCGTCGTCAGGTCACCGGAGGGCGCCTCCCTGACGGTGAACAAAGCATGCACTGAGTGATTGTAGCCATAGCCTTCATTCAGTTCAGGCCAGATATACAGCCTGTACGTTCCCTCGGGGAGATCGGAGGTATCCACGGTGAAGCTGGTGGCTTCGCTGTCGAGCAGGCCGGATTCTCCCCAGGTGCTGTCGTTATACCATTCCACGTAAAGCCCCTTCACCTTCCGGCTGTCCTGCTTCGGCCAGGTTACGGTAATCGTCTCTCCGGCGGTGACGCTGGCCGCGGACAGGGTCGGAACCGGATAATCGAGGATCTCAAGGTTGGGAATCACATGGAAGGTATGTTCCTCGGAATACTCCGACCATACGCCGTCGATCTTTGCGCTGATCGAGAAAGTCAGGTCGCAGCCGGCATAGTAATCTCCGAAGGTTATTCCGGTTTGTATGGAGGAGCCCTGACGATAGGAGCCGAAGTTCCAGGTGTTATTCCCATTCGACCCGGTGCGGAGGCCGCGGCCTCTGAGCGCCGAAATCGTTCCTGCCGTCGTGGAGACCGTGAATTGAACGGGCTGGCTCGCGTAAACTGTATCCGAGGGAACATCATAGGTTACCGTCGGAGCGGGGGCCCTCAGGGTGGTTCCGCTTACGTGGATTTGCTGCGATGTATACGAGCTCCGGGCATTCGGAGCATGGGCCCAGACCTCCAGGGTGTAATAGCCGGATCTGCTCAGGGCGCTTCCGGGAATAACGATTGCGGCCCGGCCGGGGTCTGTGATTGTTCTGTCAATGAAGTATGATGAATCAGTCCCGTACCAGTCATCCTCTTCCTTATAGAGAAGCTCCAGTGAATAATCCGTGGCTTTTGTGTCAAAGATCATGGAAACATTCAGATCATTTCCGGTTGTCCGGTTCTCCGGAGAAAGCGTGATGACGGGATCGCTCAGTGTAACGCTGTATTCCGGTTCGGGGTATTCCATGGTAATCACGATCGGATCAGTCCACTCGCTCCATTTTCCATCCGTCTGGGCGGCGAAACGGAAGGGGACCACATCGCCGTTCATATAATCAGGAACGATCGTCGCCCGGCCGTTATTCAGCGTGAAGAGCTCATAATAGCCCGAATCATTCTGCATCATGCGGACCAGCGCGGCGCCGGGGGCGACGACCTCGAAACTGACCTGCTCTCCCTCCTGGAGCACTGTGGCGCTGGGCGTCACCTCCGGCAGCGGGCCGGATCTCGAACCGGTCACATCAAAGGACAGATCTGTGTACCCTTCCGAATAGCCCGTGCCATATACCCAGATCGAGGCCTCATAGGTACCGACGCGGAACAGGGCCTCATCAAAGGATGCTGTTCCCCCGCTGAGAAGTGTTGCGCTCGCGATATAATTATCGCTGCTGTCCCTGATTTCGATCCTGTATCTCTGGGCGTGTTCAACATCACCGATCTGAATCTGAATATCCTCCGCCAGATCAGCATTCAGGATGGTGGCCTTCGGAGTGACCAGCTCTCCCAGGGCCTGAACAGGAACCGTCAGGGTCGTCCACTGGCTCCATGCGCCGCCCGTCTGCGTCTTCACGCGAAGCTCAAAGCCCTCGCTGCCGTAGGATGTGTTCCAGGTAATTTTGTTTCTGTGATAGAAAACCCGCGTAGACCAGTCCCCGCTGACGCAGACGGCATCATAAGTCCTGTCCAGGGTGATGGTGATTGGTTCGCCGCATAAATAGCTGTCCTTGTCCAGCGTGACCGTCGGACCGGCCGCATCCTGCCCGGTGACCGTAAACTCCTTTTTTGCATAGCCGTACTTATACCCCTGGGCATAGAGGTAAATTTCGACTCTGTAGCTTCCCGCGCCGAGGAGATATCCGGGCAGGGAATAGAGGCCGTCCGGAACAGGAATATGCTTACTGAGCTGATTCTGCAGATTGCCGTCAATCTGCTGATACAAAAAGATATTTCCGTATTCCGCCCGGTCATCGGTCACATAACGGATTTCCAGATCCTGTCCGGAGGCAAAGGCGCCGTCGGGAAGCGTGATCTCCGGAGCCGCCAGAGTGCCTTTGGAGGTGACCTCGAAGGTTACAAGCTCGCCCCAGTCGGTCCACCGGCCATTGACCTTCGCCGAGGCCCGCACGCCCCAGGTGCCCTCTATCCACAGGCTTCGGGACCAGGAAAATTCGCCGTTTCCGAGGAGAGTTTGAGCAGTATAGTAATTATCTGCATCTTCAAAGCGATTATAATACCAGCGAAGATTGACCTCCGTGGCGCCCTCCAGACTCAGGCTGTACCGGGCTTCCGTATCGATATAGACATTCTCCGGAACCGTCACTTTCGGACCGGGGTCCAGCGTACCGGTGAGGGTGAAGCTGACGGTATTTTCCGCGGATTCATAGCCTTCGGCGTAACTCCGAAGATACAGCTCGTAATCACCAGCGGTCAGGTTTGCGCCGCTGATCGTGATCGTTTCCCTGCTGCTGTGAAGATCTATGTAGTACAGATCGGACCAATAGAATGGGTTCATTTTTTTTCTGAGATAAAAATCTCCGGATGAAGCCCGTGCATCCATCTCCACGGAGACGGTCAGATCATACCCGGGCTGCAGGTTTTCGGCGTCGAATAGGATGCTGCCCTTTTCCAGCGTCCCCCTGGAGGTAATCACCACGGGAATCACGTCGCTCAGCTGCAGCCATTTGCCGTTCTTCTTCGCCGTAGCCTTCAGCTGATAGCTTCCGGCCTCGGAGAAGGAGATGCTGACATAACTGGCGTCATATTCACTCTCGCTGAAGTATAATGAATCCTCCTGATAGGCGAGGACCCGGAGCTCGTCATAGGTCTGATCGAAATCTATCCTCAGCGACTGATGAATATAGTATTCGTCCCGCTCCTCCAGGCTGACGGAAACCTTCTGAGAAGAACCGGCAGTCACGGTAAACGTCTTTGTCACCGTATCGCTTTGGGCATACTCGTCCGAAATGGGATAACTCCAGTAATTGATCCGATAGTTCCCCGCGTCTAAAAGATAATAGCCGCTGAGGGTAGCCGTGAGGGTGTCTTCGGGGTATAAATATCTCCAGTCCAGCGAGGTCCAGGAGCCGTCCGCGTTTTCCTTTTCGATGTTGCAGGTGTAATAGCGAACCAATGGATCCTCTTCAAAGCTGACGGTCAGATCCATCCCGGCCTCAAGCAGGTCCGGGGAGAGGGCAATCACCGGCTCCGGCAGAACCTGGCGCTCCTGTACCGTATAAGTGACCTCTGTAGCCTGGGTCCATCTGCCGTTTGCGTGGCCGCAGACCTTCAGCGTATATGTCTCTCCGGCAGAGCCGGGCCACGGATAAAAGCTCACCGCGCCGGGCATATATGCATAAATCACTCCGCTTGAGGTGCGCTCATTCTGAGCATTCCAGATTTCATAGCTGATCCGATCCAGATCCGCCATGGCAGCTTCCACCTGAAGGTTCCCTGCGTAAACCGATCCGCCGTTATTCAAAGTCACCTGGGGTCCGGCGGACAGCTCAGTATCGGCTGCCACCGTAAAAGTCTGGCGGCCGATGCTGGAGACATAGCCGGCGGCTTCCGGATTCACCTGCAGGGCATAGGTTCCCGCCTCCAGGATGGGATAGACTATGGTTCCGGACGTCCCTGTGATCCGGGAGACACCGTTTTCATTCTGGAGATTGGTGATCCAGTCATCTCCCGTATCCGTTACGCGATATAGATTCGCGATGTAGGCTTCCGCGTGGTCGCATACGAAGGAGAAGGGGATATCCTCGCCGATATTCTTCCCGGACGCAACCGTAATCACAGGTTCAGCCAGACGCCCGTAATAAATATAGCTGAAGTCCACGGGATCGCTCCAGGGAGACCAGATGCCGTCCTGCCTGATGCTGAAACGGATCTGATAATCATAGGCGCCTGCTTCAGCCGGCTGGTTGTATAAGGCGAAACTGAATTCATTATTATAGGCCCAGACCTGATTGGTTCCGACATAGGCCCATCCAGCGTCCCTGGTCGTGTACTGATAGGCGACTTCCTGACTGACATAGCCGGTGGACGCCAGAGAAACTTTCACATCGGAGCTGTAAAGCACATCCGTTGTATCCAGGCTCGCGGCCGGCTTCGCGGGTTGACCGCCTTCCGCGATGGTAAAGCTTTTCACGGTCGTTTTTTCCCCGGAAGAATCTGCGGGGTAATACCGGATTCTGAACTCGTATTCGCCGGGCTGAAGAAGAAGGCCATCAATATTTATCTGATAGGTATCGGTGCCCTCAACATTAATATAATCTGCTGCCAGCGCGTATTCAGTGTCCTTTTCATACAGGCCGTAGTTAATACTTGAAATGGATCCCTCTTCATAGGTGAATACGAAAGAGGTTTCCTGTCCCGCCTGAACGGCCGGGATCTCAACATCCACCCCTTCCGCTTCCGCCGTGGCGCAAACGCATACGCAAAGCACCAGCAGAAACAGGCACAAAACACCTCTCCACCTTTTTTTCATTCCCGATCCTCCTCCCAAGACCGCTGGCCATGCCCGCGAACCGTATCCGCGAGGCACGGACCTGGAAAATATAAATAAGTTAGTTAATTGTACAACAAGCTCAACATCCACGCAACCTCTTTTTTGTCAAAATATCATGTCCGAGAAGCGGAACACAGTTTCGCTGTGTTCGTTTTCAGGCTCTGACACAGGGGACGGTCCTCTGGAAGCACAGGGGACAGTTCTCTGTGCTCTTTTTCAGGAAGGGAGGGGCCGGTTCGAAAACGGTATTAAACCGTTTTCCCGGCTCCCCGGAAAAATCAAAACAGGAGACCGGGAAGGTCCCCTGTTTTGATGGCGCCCGGGGCTTACAGCTCCGTTTTCCGGAATTCCTGGGGGGATTCTCCCGTCTGCTTCCGGAACCAGCGGCAGAAATAATTATCCGAGGCGAAGCCGGTGCATTTCGCGATTTCCCGGATGTTCATCCGGCTTTCCTGCAGCAGCTCCCGGGCTTTCCGGAGCCGGGCGGAGGAGATAAAATCGCTGAGGGTTTTCCCCGTGACCTCCCGGTAGGTCCGGGAAAGATAGACGGGATGAAAATGGCAGTGCTCCGCCAGGACATTGAGGGAAAGATCCTCCGCCAGGCGGCTGCGGATAAACCCGTGGAGATCCTGCACCCATTCCGGCAGGGAGGCCTCCGCATCCGATTCCGGGGCGGCGGGGGCCTGGGCCGGGGCATTCCCGCTCCGGTCCTCCGCGGCCAGGGCGCGGCTCACCGTGCGGACCACGGATTCATCGCCCTCGCCCTTCAGCACATAGGCGAAGGCATGCTGATCCAGGGCCTTCCGGGCGTATTCAAAGTCGGAATATCCTGTCAGATAGATGACCCGGGTTTCCGGGCTGAACCGGCTTACCTCCTCATGCAGCTCCAGGCCGGACCAGTTGGGCATATTGATATCCGTCAGCAGCACGTCCGCCGGGGCACCCGTCAGAATCTCCACCGCATCCTTCGCCGAATAGCAGCAGCCGACCTCCGCGGTTCCGGCGAAGGCTTCCGCCAGCATGGCCCGGAGTCCGTCGGCGATGAGCTTTTCATCGTCCACCACCAGGATTTTATTCAACCTTTTTTCCCCTTTCTCTGGAAAATCAGGGAGGCCTGCAGGCCCCCGTCCGCGCATTCCAGCTGCAGGACCTGCTCCATGCCCTCATAGAGCTGCAGCCGCCGATAGAGATTCCACAGGGCGCCGGCTTCCCCTTCCGCCGGGTTTCGCAGCCGGTCCCACAGGGCCTCCACCTTCTCCGGCGTCATCTTTCCGCTGTTATCGGAGACGATGACCCGGAAATGATTTTCTTCCGTCCGGTAGCAAAGCCGGATCAGCCCGTCCCGGTCCAGATCCCGCACCCCGTGCTGGAAGGCGTTTTCGACGATGGGCTGGATGATCAGGGAGGGGATTTCCTCATCGGCGATTTCCTCGGGCAGGGGCTCCGCCTCCACCCGGATCCGGGGCGAAAAGCGCACCCGCTGGATTTCCAGATAGTTCATGACATGGCCGATTTCATCCCGGAGGCGCACCACCTGTTCCGGCATCTTGGTAATATACCGGTAATAGTTGCTCAGATTCATGGACAGATGGGCAATATCCCGGTTTCCCCCGGCCTGGGCCATCCGGTAGATCAGATACAGGGAGTTATACAGGAAGTGGGGATCAATCTGCATCTGAAGCTGCTTCAGCTCCGCCTGCTGGGCCCGGTACTGCTCCTCATAGACCTGGCCGGTGAGCCGCTCCAGGTGGTCGACCATATGGTTGAACTGGGCGTAGAGGTCGTTGTAATCCTGATTTCCGCGGGTTTCCATCCGGTACCGGCCGTCCTGCTCCACCTGCCTCATGGAGGCGGAAAGCTCGTTCAGGGGGCGGAAGATGTGCCGCATGGCATACCAGATGTAGGCGCCCAGCACCCCCAGGGCCAGCGCGGTCAGGATCCACAGGATCCGCCGGTACAGCAGGAAGGGCTCCATCGCCCAGTCCACCAGGCTGTATCCCCGCAGGGTGAGGCCGGCCCCCGGCACCGGGGCCTCCGCCCGGAGCAGGTCCTCGCCGGAGGCCGCGGGATCCGGGAGGAAGGCTTCCGCGTCCCTGCCGGCCGCCAGCACGCTGCCGTCCGCCCGGCAGAGGGCCAGGCCGCCGGCTCTCTCGTTTTCCAGGCTCTCCAGCCGGGCCTCCAGGCTGGCGGGGGACACGCTGAAGGCGATCAGGAAGAGGGGATTTTTTCCGTCCATCCGCAGCAGCAGAATCCACCGGCTTCCGCCCCATTCGCCCAGGGTGACCCGGCCCTTCTCCGCCAGGGGATAGAGCCCGTCCCACATCTCCCGGTCCAGGGACACGTATTCCGCCTGCTCTGTGAGGATGGTTTTGTCAAAGGAGGGAAACATGATGCGCACGGTGTCCACCAGGCTGCTGGCCCGCTTGATCAGGTATTCCTGGGCCGCGATGGAGCGGATATAGCTCTGCCGTTCCCATTCCGTCAGCACCGGATGGGAGATGGCGAAGCGCACCACCTGCTTATCCGAGGCCATTTCCGTGGCGAAGAATTTCAGCCTTTCCAGATCCTGGCCGGCCTGGCTAGCCGCGTACTCCACCTGGGCCCGCAGCGCGTCCTGCATATCATTGCGCACATTGCGGATGCCGATCTGGTTGACCGCAAGTCCGATTCCGTAGAAGATGAGTACGGCGGCTACGGTGATGATCAGCATGCGCCGAAGCGCGGACTGCTTCAGGCTGGGGGAGGGAGGCGTCAGGCGATTTTTCCGCTGCCCCCCGTTTTTTCCGTCCCTCAAGACCAGTCCCTCCTTCCGGCGTCAGATACCCTATTTTACCCCTTTACGCTCCCCAGCACCATACCCTTTACAAAATACCGCTGCAGGAAGGGATAGACCAGCAGAATGGGCAGGGACGCCAGGAAGATCTGGGCGCATTTCACCGTCTTATCGGAGACCACCACCAGGGCCTGCCAGTCGTTGGCGCCCATCTTGGACAGATTCATATCGATGACGATGGTCCGCAGGTAGCTCTGGAGGGGATACTGATCCGGGGAATTCATGTAAAGGATGCCATGGAACCACTCGTTCCAGTGGTATACGGTGCTCAGCAGCGCGACCGTGGCCAGGGCGGCGGTGCTGGTGGGCACATAGACCTGCCACATGATCCGCCACTGGGTGGCGCCGTCGATGATGGCCGCGTCCTCCAGTTCCCGGGGGGTCTGGCGGAAGAAATTCAGCAGCAGGATGATATTATACACCGGCACGGCCCCGGGGATGACCAGCGCCCAGAAGGTTCCCATCAGCCCGGTCATCCGCACCACCATATAGAGGGGGATCAGGCCGCCGGACACCAGCATGGTCAGGAAAAAGTACCAGGCGTAGAAGGTCCGGGCCCGGAACTGATCCTTCTCCTTGCTCAGGGGATAGGCGCAGAGGATGCAGAAGAACATGTTGATCGTTACGCCGACGACGGACCGCAGGATGCTGATTCCCATGGCCCGCCAGAAGGCGGCCCGGCGGGCCACATAGGCGTAGCTTTCGATGGTGAAATCCACCGGCCACAGATTGACCAGGCCTCCCGTCGCCGCCGCGGAGGAGGACAGGGAAATGGCGAAGACGTGAACCAGCGGGATCAGACAGCTGAGGGCCAGCAGTCCCAGAATCAGATAGTTCAGCACGTTGAACAGAATGCTGGACCAGTGCTTGCTTTCAACCATGATGCTTTCCTCCTTCCGTCAGAAGATGCGGTAGTCCGCGAACCTGTACGCGCAGTAGTAGCTGACCGAGATGAACAGGGTCGAGACCACGGATTTGAACATGCCCATGGCGGTGGCCACGCCGAACTGGGCGTCCAGCAGACCGATCCGGTAGATGAAGGTATCCAGGATGTCCCCCGTGGAATACACCTGCTTGCTGTACAGGTTGAAGACCTGATCGAAGCCGGCGTTCAGCACGTTGCCCAGGCTCAGGACCATCATCAGCACGATGATCATCCGCATGTTCGGCAGGGTGATGTAGATCATCCGCTGGAAGCGGTTGGCGCCGTCAATGGTGGCGGCCTCGTACTGGTTCGGATCGATATTGGTGATGGCGGCCAGGTACACGATGGTGTTGAACCCGAACTCCTTCCACACGTCGGTGGCAATCAGCGTGAAGCGGAAATGGTCATTGCTGCCCAGGAAGAAGATGGGCTTCACGCCGAACAGCCCGAGGATCTTGTTGACGAAACCGCCGTTGGGGCTCAGGATGTCGATCAGGATGCCGCCCAGGATGATCCAGCTGAGGAAATGGGGCAGGTAGACCAGCGTCTGGGCCGTGCGGCGGAAGGCGGCGTTCTGGACCTCGTTCAGCAGGATGGAGACGGTGATGGGGATCACCAGATGGAGGAGGATCTTCCAGAAGGCGATGATGATCGTGTTCCTCAGGGCGGAAATGGCGCCGGGAAGATGGTACAGGTAAATAAAGTTGTCCCAGCCGATCCATTTCTGGTTGCCGAAGAGCCCCTTGGCCGGGATGAACTTCTGAAAGGCGATGATCAGCCCGCTCAGCGGCACGTACATGTAGATGAATACCAGGATGACGCCGGGCAGCAGCATCAGATGGAACGGCAGTTCCCGCTTCAGGGCGCCCCGCCTCCGGAGGGATGCCGTATTGACAGGTTTGCTCATCTTTTTCCTCCCTGTTTCCGATGAATTCTGATCCCTGTGATTTTATGCTTCCGCGCCGGGACTCCGGGCCGGAGATCCGTGGAAGGCATGCCGGGCCGGCGCGGAGAGCGGGGGCCCGAAAGAGGAAGGGGGACTGATGCCTTCATCAGCCCCCCGATTGTTTTTCTCCGCGGCCAGGACAGCCGGCGAAAATATGGGTTCGGATTACTTTACGCTGGCATACCACTCGTTGACTTCCGCCGTGATCTGCTCGCCGCCCAGGGTGTTGAAGTCGCTGACGAACTTATCGAAGGCGTCGATGTCTTCCTCGCCCAGGATGATCTTGATGAACACTTCGTCCTGCAGATCCTCCAGGGTGCTCATCTTGCTGGTCATGGTTTCGGTCGGGGCGCCCACGAAGAGGTTATCCTGGGTCATGCCCTTGTTGTAGTAGTCGATCAGGACGCCGTAAGCGCCTTCCGCGCCGTAGATGCGCTCCCAGCCCCACAGGGCGAAGCCATCTTCGGAGCCGCTTTCGAAGGCCTGCAGCTTCTTCAGGATGCTCAGGGCCTCTCCGGTGACCTTGCTCTCGTCGCCGTCCTTCCGATACTGCTCCAGATCCAGGAAGGCGCCGTCGTTCTTATGCGGGTTGGTGGGAACCACGGGGCTCAGCTTCCAGATGGATTCGGAATCCAGCGGAGCGTAGTAGATGCCGTTCTCGTTTTCGGGGCCCCAGTTCTTGTCGATGAACACGTTGAACATCTTCATGACCGCTTCCGGATGCTTCACATCCTTGCGGACCACGGTCCAGCTCAGGGTGCCTACGTCGGTCTGGGCCTTCACGGGCTGATCCGTCGCGCTGACGATGGACACCGCCTGCCACTGGGCATCCTTATCCAGGTTCACGCAGCTCTGGAGGGGATAGATGGAGTTCCACTGGGCGCCGTAGAACAGGCCGCACTTGCCGGCGGTCGTGGCCTCGGCGACCTTGCCGCCGTCCTTGACGCCGAATTCGGGGTCGATCAGGCCTTTTTCATACATGCCGTGCAGGGCCTGCAGGGCGTCCTTCGTGCCGGGCAGGGTGGAACCGTAAACCAGATTGCCGTTTTCATCCTCGACCCAGATGCCCGGGTAGGAGGCATAGGCGTTGAAGAATCCGCGGAGGCTGAACATCTGGCTCCACAGATCCTTGGCGATGGCGATGCCCAGGGTGTCGTCCACGCCGTTTCCGTCAAAATCAGCCTTGGCGAAGGCTTCCGCCGTGGCCATCACCTCGTCCATGGTGGTGGGAATCGGCAGGCCCAGCTTTTCCAGCCAGTCGGTCCGCACCCAGAGCAGGTCCGCGATCATCAGGCTGCTGTCCACATTGGGCAGGCCGTACAGATGGCCGTCGATGGTGGCCGCCTGGAAGGGGGACAGGCCGTCGCTCTCCAGGATCTCCCGGGTGAAGGGCGCCGCGTACTGCTCGTAGATGTCCTCCAGGGGCATGATCACGTCCGCCTCCACCAGCTGCTTCAGCTGCAGGGTGTTGACGTTGACGAATTCCGGAATGTCGCCCACCGCGATGGCGGTGTTCAGCTTCTGGTCATATTCGTCGCCGCTCTTCACGATCCAGTCGTATTCCACGTTCACGTTCAGCACGTCCCGATACAGGTCGCACCACAGGTTGTCCGTCATGGTCTTGTCCGGGAACTGGGCGAAGAAGTTGGTATCCAGGGTGTCGTCCGTGCTGCGCACGAAGCGCACCGTGACGGGCTCGTCATACTTTCCGAAGGGATCGGCCCCTTCCGCGGCGCAGCAGGCCGTAAGCATGCAGAGCGCCAGAAGCAGGGCCAGGATGGAAGACAGTTTCTTCATGATGGGTTCCTCCTGTATTTTTCTGTTTTCGGCCCGTATGGCCGGACCGATTTGTTAATATCATTATCCGAACCCGGCTGTTTCTTTTCAATAGGACATCTTCAACATTCATAGCACTTTCTTAACTTTATCCTATCTGGCTGATTATGCACCATATAGGGCAGCAATGCGCCGCGAGGGACCCGGTTCCGGCCTTCCCGCCGCCGGCTTCCGTTCCGGGGTGGCTTTTTCCGGGCCTTTTGTGTATAATATGGAAGAAAACGAAGACCGGCGGAATTCGCGTCCGGGGGTCCGGACGGTGAAGGACGGGAAAGGATTATTTGGGTATGAAAGAGAAGGAAAGCTCCCGGCTCGGGGAGGTTTTCAAGTTTCTGATTTCCGGGGGCATCTGTGCCGTCGTGGAGTTCGTGCTGCTGGTGGCCCTGCGGGACGGGCTGGGGATGGATACGCTGCTGGCGCAGTTCTTTGCGTTCCTGGTGTCAGTGGCGGTGAACTATCTGTTCGCAGTGCTGTGGATCTGGCCTTCCGCCCGGGAGAATAACGGGGTCATGAAGGCGGGATTCCTGATTACCAGCCTGATGGGGCTGGTGATCAAGGAGCTGTTCATGTGGATCTTCCGGATGATCCTCGGGGAGGAGCAGGTGCTGTTCACCGTGATGGGAAAGAGCTTTTCCATGTACATGCTGAATTTCTGCATCACCACGGTGATCGTGATGTTCTGGAACTTCTTTACCAAGCGGGCGGTGCTGCATTCAGAGTGGCTGAAGAAGCTGACGAAGAAGGCCTGAACGGAAAAACGCGGCCGGAACAGAAAAAAGACAGGGAAAGCCTTTACGAAATAAGGCGGGACGGGTATAATGGCCCTCGAAAAAAAAGGAACGGTTCACAGACGGACCGATTCCGGCCCGCGGGGAGGTCGAGGGGCCCCGCGAAAAACTGAAAAGAACGGAGGATCACTAAAATGAAGAAGATCGTTGCACTGGTCCTGGCGCTGGCCATGAGCCTGAGCATGCTGGCCCTGGCGGGAGCCGAGGATGCCATTACGCTGAAGATCGCCCATATCGGGCCCGAGACCGGAGCGGCCGCCGTATACGGCATGGCCACCAGCCGGGGCGCCCAGATCGCGGCGGACGAGATTAACGCCGCCGGCGGCAAGTACCGGGTGGAGATCATCGACGAGGACGATACTCACGACGCGGAAGTGGCCGTCAACGCCTATAACGACGCCATGGACAAGGGCGCCCAGATGATCGTGGGCACCACCACCACCACGCCCTGCATCGCCGTGGGCGCGCTGGCCTATGAGGAGCGGGTATTCATGCTGACGCCCTCCGCCTCCTCCACCGCCGTCACCGCGGACAAGGACAACGTATACCAGGTCTGCTTCACCGACCCCGCCCAGGGCGCCGCGTCCGCGGAATACATCGCGGAGCATCAGCTGGCGACCAAGGTGGCCGTAATCTACAATAACGCGGACGCCTATTCCACCGGCATCTACCAGACCTTCGTCGAGAAGGCCCCGGAAGTGGGCCTGGAAGTGGTTTCCACCACCACCTTCACCGATGACACCACCGATTACACCGTGCAGGTGAACGACGCCATGAACAAGGGCGCGGAGCTGGTGTTCCTGCCCATCTACTACACCCCCGCCTCCCAGATCCTGATCAAGGCCAACGAGATCGGCTACAAGCCCATGTTCTTCGGCGTGGACGGCATGGACGGCATCCTGACCATCGAGGGCTTCGATACCTCCCTGGCCGAGGGCGTGCTGCTGCTGACCCCCTTCTCCGCCGACGCGCAGGATGAGAAGACGGTGAAGTTCGTCTCCACCTATCAGGAGCTGTACAACGAAGTGCCGAACCAGTTCGCCGCGGACGCCTATGACGGCGTGTACGCGCTGGTGGCCGCCGCGGAGATCGCGGAGGTGCAGGAGGGCGAGGCCGCCGAGGCGATCTGCGACCGGATCATCGCCGCCATGCAGCAGCTGGAGATCACCGGCGTGACCGGCACCATGACCTGGTCCGCCAGCGGCGAGGTAACCAAGACCCCCACAGCCGTCATCATTGAGAACGGCGCCTATGTGGGCTTCAGCAAGTAAGCCATTGTTCTGATTTGTGCGAAGGGGCGCGATCCGCTCCCGGTTTTCCGGGGGCGGATTCGCTCATTTTATCTGAGCAGGGAAATGGGGATAGGATGATGATTTTTCTCTCCAATCTGGTGAACGGAATCAGCCTGGGGAGCATCTACGCGGTGATTGCCCTGGGGTACACCATGGTATACGGAATCGCGAAGATGCTGAACTTTGCCCATGGGGACGTCATTATGGTGGGGGCCTACGTGGCCTTCTGCGCCATGCAGTACTGGGGGCTGCCCCCGGCGGCTGCGCTGCTGATCGCCATGGCCGTCTGCACGGTGCTGGGCATCACGATCGAGAGCCTGGCCTACCGGCCGCTGCGGCAGGCGGCTTCCCTGGCGGTGCTGATTACCGCCATCGGCATGAGCTATCTGCTGCAGAACCTGGCGCTGCTGATCTGGGGGGCGAACCCCAAGAGCTTCCCCTCCAGCATGATCGTGCTGCCCACCCTGTCCCTGTTCGGAGGCGGGCTGACCATCAGCGGGGTGACCCTGGTGGCCATCCTGGCCAATCTGCTGATCATGCTGGTGCTGACCACCTTCATCAACCGGACGAAGATGGGCAAGGCCATGCGCTGCGTCTCTGAGGACCGGGGCGCGGCGGAGCTGATGGGCATCAACGTGAACCGGACCATCTCCGCCACCTTTGCCATCGGGTCCGCGCTGGCGGCGATCGCCGGGGTGCTGCTGTGCTCCGCCTATCCGGTGCTGATGCCGACCACGGGCTCCATGCCGGGCATCAAGGCCTTCACCGCGGCGGTGTTCGGGGGGATCGGCTCCATTCCCGGGGCCATGATCGGCGGCATCCTGCTGGGAGTGATCGAGATCCTGGGAAAGGCCTATATCTCCACGGAGCTGGGGGATGCCATCGTCTTTGCCGTGCTGATCATCGTGCTGCTCTTCCGGCCCACGGGGCTGCTGGGGCGGCAGGTGCGCGAGAAAGTGTAAGGGAGGGAGCGGAATGAACGCGAAACGGAAAAAGCTGATCTATAATTCCGTAACCTTCGGAATCGTGATTCTGGCCTATGTGCTGTGCTCCAGCCTGTACGGCAGCATGAGCCGCAGCCTGCGGGGACAGCTGATTCCCATCTGCTGCTGGATCGTGATGGCGGTGAGCCTGAACCTGGTGGTAGGGATTTCCGGAGAGCTGAGCCTGGGCCACGCGGGCTTCATGAGCCTGGGGGCCTTCTCCGGCATCGTGGTCTCCGGATGGATGCTGAACGGGTTCCAGATGGAGAATGAGATCCTGCGGCTGGTGATCGCCATGGCGGCCGGGGGCCTGGTGGCGGGAATCTTCGGGGTGCTGATCGGCATTCCGGTGCTGCGGCTGCGGGGGGACTACCTGGCCATCGTGACCCTGGCCTTCGGCGAGATCATCCGGAACGTGATGAACTGCGTCTACGCCTCCGTGGAGGGGAAGCGGCTGGTGCTGGGGTTCCTGAACCCGAGCCTGCCGGGCAAGCTGCTGCTGAACGGCCCCAACGGGGCGGTCTCCGTGGGTAAGATTGCCACCTTCGGGGCGGGATTCATCCTGATCCTGGTGACCCTGACGGTGGTGCTGAATCTGATCAATTCCCGGACGGGCCGGGCCATCATGGCCACCCGGGACAACCGGATCGCGGCGGAGTCCGTGGGCATCAACGTGACCAAATACAAGATGATCGCCTTCGTGACCGCCGCGGTGCTTGCGGGGATGGCGGGGGCGCTGTACGGGCTGAACTATTCCACGCTGATTCCCGGAAAGTTCAAGTTTGACCAGAGCATCAACGTGCTGGTGTTCGTGGTGCTGGGCGGCATCGGGAACACCCTGGGATCCGTGATTTCCGCAACGGTGCTGACCATGCTGCCGGAGCTGCTGCGGGAGTTCTCGGATTACCGGATGCTGGTCTACGCGCTGCTGCTGATCGCCATGATGCTGATTACCAACACGCCGGCCAGCCGGGCGGTGCTGAACAACGTGAAGGGGATGTTCCGCAGGAGAAACCTGCACCAGACGGTGCAGGCCACCCAGGGAACCGGAAAGGAGAAAGGAGGGAGGCAGCCATGAGCGAGACCATCCGCAGGCGCAACGCGGACACGAAGATGGTGCCCGTGCCCTCCCGGAGCATTATTCCGGAGCGGGATCTGGGAAAGATGCCGGTGCTGGAATGCCAGCATCTGGGCATCGACTTCGGCGGGCTGACCGCGGTAGAGGACTTCAACCTGGTGGTGGGAAAGACGGAGATTGCCGGCCTGATCGGCCCCAACGGGGCGGGAAAGACGACGGTCTTCAACCTGCTGACCAAGGTCTATGAGCCCACCCGGGGCTCGGTGATGATCAACGGCATCGACATGCACGGCATGGATACGGTGGCGGCCAGCAGGCACGGCATCGCCCGGACCTTTCAGAATATCCGGCTGTTTTCCAATATGTCGGTGGAGGACAATGTGCGGATCGGGCTGCATAACCAGGTCCGGTACGGCATGCCTTCCGGCATCCTCCGGCTGCCCGCCTACTGGAAGAAGGAGCGGGAGCAGCACGAGAAGGCCATGGAGCTGCTGAGCATCTTCGGCATGCAGGATATGGGGGATATGCAGGCGGGAAGCCTGCCCTACGGCGCCCAGCGGCGGCTGGAGATCGTCCGGGCCCTGGCGACGAATCCCAGCCTGCTGCTGCTGGACGAGCCGGCGGCGGGCATGAATCCCCACGAGACCCAGGAGCTGATGGACAATATCATCAAGATCCGGGATCAGTTCCAGATCGCGGTGATGCTGATCGAGCATGACATGAACCTGGTGATGGGCATCTGCGAGGGCATCTGCGTGCTGAATTACGGAAAGATCATCGCCAAGGGCACCGCGGAGGAGATCCAGCGGAATCCGATCGTGGTGGAGGCCTATCTGGGCAAGCAGAAGGACGTCGGCGAAAAGGAGGGGACGGAGGCATGAGCATGCTGGAAATCAACGATATTCACGTGTTCTACGGCGCCATCCATGCCATCAAGGGCGTCTCCTTCCGGGTGGAGGAGCACGAGATCGTCACCCTGATCGGGGCCAACGGAGCCGGCAAATCCACGATCCTGAACACCGTGGCCGGGCTGCTGAAGCCCCGCAGCGGTCAGATCCTCTTTGAAGGGAAGAATATCAACTCCGTGCCCGCCAACCGGATGGTGGGGCTGGGGATGGCCCTGTGCCCGGAGGGCCGGCGGATCTTCCAGCAGATGACCGTCCGGGAGAACCTGGAGATGGGGGGATATTCCCGGCCGGCGGGGGAGATCGACGGCTCCGTGGCGGATGTATTCCAGCGGTTTCCCCGGCTGAAGGAGCGGGAAAAGCAGATCGCCGGCACCCTGTCCGGCGGCGAGCAGCAGATGCTGGCCATGGCCAGGGCCCTGATGAGCAAGCCCCGGCTGATGATGCTGGACGAGCCCTCCATGGGGTTGGCGCCCATCCTGGTGGAGCAGATCTTCGACATCATCCGGGAGCTGCACGCGGCGGGAACCACCATCCTGCTGGTGGAGCAGAACGCCCAGATGGCGCTGTCCGTCGCGGACCGGGCCTATGTACTGGAGACGGGGACTATCTCCATGAGCGGGGAGGCCAAAGCCCTGCTGGAGGATGACAACGTGAGGAAGGCCTACCTGGGCAGCTGAGCCGGAACCGTATGTCAGGACGAACCGATGGAGGAGCGGAGAATGAAGGGAAAAACCCGTAAAACGCTGAAAAAGATCCTGATCGTCGTGCTGGGGCTGGGCCTGAGCATCGCGCTGCTGCCGGGCGCTCTGGCGGAACGGGAAGCCCCCGTGATTTCCCTTTCCTCCGGGGAAGGGCAGAGGCTGCAGGCCTCCATGACGGAGAGACAGGCTGCGGCGGGATATATTGCCCGGGTGATGACCGGGATGAAATCCCGGGGCACCGTGGCCGGGGATCAGCTGACCGGGCCGGAGGCGAAGCTGTACGCCGCGGCCAGGGAGAGGATTGCCCTGGTGGCGGCGGGACGGACGGGGGATACTGAGTTCCGGATTCCGCTGGCGGACATTTATGATCAGCTGGAGTATACCGCGGAAGAGCTGGGGGTAGACTGCATTTTCGATATTGAGGGGGATACGGCCGACTTTAATGAGGAGGCTTTGAGCGCCTTCTCCGCGGCCACGGCAGTGGATTTCGACCGGGTCACCCAGAGCCTGCTGTTCGACTGTCCCTATGACTTGTACTGGTTTGACAAGACCGCGGGGTATTCCTACTCCACAGGATATATTACGGGGAGATTCGGCGCGGAAAGGAAGGACGATACCATCGGCTTTGCGGTTGCGGAGGACGACTGCGCGACCTATTCTCTCTGCGTGTCCGCGGGCTATTCCGTGAGCGGGGCGGCCGGGACCTTTGCCTTCGATACCTCCTACGGCACCCGGGCGGCCGCGGCGGCCGCCAATGCCCGCCAGGCCGTATCCGCCAACGCCGGGAAGGGAGACGCGGAAAAGCTGGCGGCCTATAAGGAATACATATGTGACGCCGTGGATTATAACGACGAGGCGGCGTATGACGGCGCGACGCCCTACGGCGACCCCTGGCAGCTGGTCTATGTCTTTGACGGCGACAGCAGCACGAAGGTGGTCTGCGAAGGCTATTCGAAGGCTTTCCAGTTCCTGTGCGACGAAAGCTCCTTCAGCGGCGGCGTGTCCGCCATCAGCGTTTCCGGCACCATGTCCGGCGGCACCGGCGCAGGAAACCATATGTGGAACATCGTAACCATGGGCGGCCTGCACTATCTGGCCGACATCACCAACAGCGACGACGGCTCTGTGGGGTATCAGGGGGATCTGTTTCTGAAAGGATATACGGAGAAGCTCTCGGAAACAGCGTATGTTTATCGGGCCGGAGGGACGGACATCACCTATGAGTATGATGAGGGAACCGTAACCCTGCTGGGCAGCACCGGCCGGCTGGCGGTGGCCAGTGAAGAAGACCGGTCCGAGGTGGCGGTTTCCTGCGGCGGATATATCGGGCAGGATGTGACGGTTACCGTTTCCGGCCTGGAACAGAGCCGGCGCTATCTGGAGATTTTCTGGCTTGGGGAGGATGGCAGCCAGTCGGAGAGCGTTCTGTGGGATGAGAGCGTGAAGGACACCGAGACCTATATGGGCTTTGCCTTTCTGCGGCCAGGGAATTATGAGGTCAGGCTCCAGGCGATTCAGGGGGATTATCCCGATCCGGAATCGGATCCGCTGGCAGCGACGGCTGCATTCACGCTGCAGAGCCGGACGCTGCCCACGGCGACCGTAACCCTCTCTGCAAATCCCGCTGCGTTCGGGGATGAGCTAACGTATACGGTCAGCGGGGCGGAGGCCGTCGCCGATCATATCTGGATGGCTGACGCGCGTACGGGGGAGGAGCTCTGGGGATCGAATCCCCCCTGGAGCAGCTGTACGGCAGGCAGCACCGGCACGCTGAACTATGGAAACGAGCCGGGCGTTCTGCACGGAGAAATCTGGGGCCGATTTGACGGCGTCTGGTCTGATCCTGTGGAAATACAAGTGGAGATTGAGTCGGAGGGGGATCAGGAAGAGCTCCAGGTAACCCCGGACTATAACATACTGCTGAATATTAAGGATGCATCATTCACCCTTTCCGTGGAGAATCCGGATCGCGTGGTGGTGCAGCTGTGGAACCAGGAGAATGAATGGGAGAATATTCTGGATGCGGAGAATCCGGGTACTTCCGTATCCTTCGCGGAGGCGGAGCTGCCGGAAGATTTCACAGAGGGCTTATTCCGGTTCTGCGCGCAGAAGGATGGCCGCTGGACGGCATGGAGTTCCGGCTGGCATGTTTTTGTGACAACCAAGCTGCCATTTTGCTCCTGGAACGGAATGGATGAGGCGACATGCTATCCGGATACGGCGCCCTTGAATGAACCGGAAAACGATGTGCTTCAGCAGGAACCTTTTGTGACCCAGTACTGGCTGAATGCACATGAGACCTATCGGAATCTGCTGGAAGGGGATCCGATATTCAACTGGACGGTGGAGGGAAACGCCAGGTTCCGCTTTGAACCTCACACGGACTGGGGCCAGCCGGCGATCAACGTCTATCTGGAGCAGGCGCCGGCGGACGCGGAGGTGGATCTCATTCATCTTTCTGCCTCCTGGGGAAGGCTCACCTGGGCGCAGGAGTATAAAGTAATCTTTGCCTCCCCCACGAACGGCCTGCCCGCAGGCGTGGAAACTTTCTTCGGGGAGGAGCTTGTCATCAAGGCGGGTGAAGAGGTCTATGGGGCAGACCTGATCTGGTTCAGTGATGGCTGGGAGAATCCGGAGGATAACGGTTCTTACCGCGTTGATACAGGTTATCTGACTGTTGACGGTGAAGAACACGACTGGAACAGCGTGCGCTGGGACGAGGATCGGGAGATGGCGGTTAAAACCATCTCGTCTCCCGGAAGATATACCGGCGTCCTGACCATCGTCACGGGAAGACTGAGCTGGCGTCACGAGTTTCCGTTAAAGGTGACAGATGAAAACGGAAAACTGCCGGACGAGCCAGAGGAGGATGGCACGATGCAAGAGGCGGATTATCTGCCCCAGGGAACGGTCTGGAAGCTGCCGGAAAGCCTGAAAAGGATTGAGTCCAAGGCCTTCGCGAATCTGCCGGTGACGGAAATCGATATTCCCGAGGGCGTGACGGAGATTGCGAAGGATGCCTTTGATGGAAGCAGTCTCATCGCGATCTATACTCACGGCAATCAGGTTGCAATTGACTTTGCTCTGAGCCACGGGTACATCCCGCTGGTGCCCTGAAGCAGCCGGCGATTCCGCATCCGGATCAACTGACTCAAAAGGAGAGAAACTGAGATGAATTACGCGGAAGAATCCTTGCGCCTGCACGGGGAGTGGGGCGGAAAAATCGAGGTGGTTTCCCGGGTCCCGGTGACGAACAAGGAGGAGCTGTCCCTGGCCTATACGCCCGGCGTCGCCCAGCCCTGCCTGGAGATCCAGAAGGATTACGACAAATCCTTCACCCTGACCCGCCGGCACAATATGGTGGCCGTGATTACCGACGGCACGGCGGTGCTGGGCCTGGGGGATATCGGCCCGGAGGCGGGCATGCCCGTGATGGAGGGAAAATGCGCCCTGTTCAAGGCCTTCGGCGATGTGGACGCCTTTCCCATCTGCATCCGCAGCAAGGATGTGGATGAAATTGTCCGGACGGTCTACCTGATCTCCGGCAGCTTCGGCGGCATCAACCTGGAGGATATCGCCGCGCCCCGCTGCTTCGAGATTGAGCGCCGCCTGAAGGAAATCTGCGACATCCCCGTTTTCCACGATGACCAGCACGGGACCGCCGTCGTGGTGGGCGCCGCCCTGATCAACGCCCTGCGGGCGGTCGGGAAGGAGATGGGCGAGGCGAAGGTGGTCATCAACGGCGCCGGCTCCGCGGGGATCGCGATCGGCAGGCATCTGCTGAACCTGGGGGTGAAGCACCTGAAGATGGTGGACCGCTTCGGCATCCTCTGCGAAGGGGAACAGATGAATCCTGCCCAGGAGGAAATGGCGAAAATCACCAATCCGGAGAAATTCTCCGGTAAGCTGGCGGACGCCATGCAGGGCGCGGACGTGTTTATCGGCGTATCCGCTCCCCATGTGGTGTCAAAGGAGATGGTCCGCTCCATGGCGGAAAAGGCAATCGTCTTCCCGATGGCGAATCCCACGCCGGAGATCGAGCCGGAGGAGGCCCTGGATGCCGGCGCGGCGGTGGTGGGCACAGGCCGCAGCGACCATCCCAATCAGATCAATAACGTCATGTGCTTCCCCGGCCTTTTCCGGGGCGCTCTGGATGTGCGGGCCAGGGATATCAACGAGGCCATGAAACAGGCCGCTTCCTTTGCCCTGGCGGGACTGGTGGCGCCGGAGGAGCTGAACGCTCAGTATATCCTGCCACTGGCCTTTGACAAGCGCATCGGCCCGGCCGTGGCCGGGGCGGTGGCGCAGGCCGCCCGGGACAGCGGGGTGGCCCGGCTGTAAATGAATAAAAAACGCTGGCAGCCAGTGCAGGCTGCCAGCGTTTTTGGGCTTAAGGATAAAGTCTGTCCCGCTTAATTCTGCTTCAGATATTCGTAATAACCTTCCCGCAGGCTGGTCAGCAGGGGATCGTGATCCCCGCCCAGGGCGTGGGCGGCATTGATCTCGTCGATCTCTCCCTGCCGGAGGGCGGGCACGCAGTATGGGCAGAACTTCAGCTTCGAGAAGGGCTCTTCCTCCAGCTGAATGTAGCTGAAGGGCTGGAAGGTGACCCCGGAGGCGCTGTAGCAGAAGGAGGAGGAGTGATAATACTGGCCCCCCTTGGGGTTATAGTACAGCTGGAGAGAGGGGTCGGGATAGGAAACCTGCCGGCCCTGCCAGTCCTCCCAGATGACGAACTTGACCTTGCTGCCGCTTTTTAGCTGGTTCCAGATCCAGCCCATATTTGTGCCCTCGGGGGTCTTATTCCGCTGAATCCGAATGCAGCCGTGGCTGCCCCGGGTGCCCAGCTTGTACTCCGTGGAGCTGTAATTCTTGACCCCGTCGGAGTTCTTGACGTGGGGCACCTCATGAATCATATCCCCGTCGTTGAATCGGATGGCCATATCGCAGAAGAGCCGGTCGCTGATCAGGGTTCCGACCCGGCTCATCAGCAGGAATTCGCCGGAGCGGGTCTCGTTATAGGGCTGAAACTTGGTTCCGTTCCACTGAACCAGGCCGGTGGAACACATCAGGGTGGAGAACAGCTTTCCATCCTGGAAAATATACACCCGCTGCGTCAGCTTGTCGCAGATCATGGCCAGATGCTGATTGGGGGAAACCTCCTTCAGATAGCTGGTCGGGATATATCCGGACACCAGCAGATTCCAGGCCTCCACCTTCGTCGCGTGGAAGGAGCTGGAGTAGCATTCCACCAGGGACCAGCCGTTATCCAGGGTTTCCAGCACCCGGACCCCCTGGGATTCGCAGGTGACGACCCCTACCTTCAGGCTGTTCTCGTCCGGCTCCCGGTACAGATAGGTCTGGGTTTTCTCGGTGCTCTTCTTGCCGATATCCACCACGGTGATGGGGGTCATCAGCATCTCCCAGACAGCCGCCTCGTCGGTAATGTCCATCGGGAAGGTCCAAAAATTGTTCTCCCCGGGAAGGGGATCGTAAGAACTGCCATAGGAAGGGGTGTAGACGATTTCGCGCCCGGAGGAGGCTTCCTGCACATAAGGAACTTCCGCGTTCTCATCATCCAGGAGGACATGCTCGACGATCTCCTCGATCAGCAGATCATCCTCTTCCTCCCCCAGGCCGGCGGCCGAAAAAAGGAGCATCCCCGCAAAGCAGAGAGAAAGGGCTTTCCGTAAACTCATTTCCGCGTACCTGACCTCCTGTCTTTTTATTCTCAGTTCGCAGAACATCCTCTATTTTAATTCAAAATAATCATGAAGGCAAGGGGTGGGGAAAACAAAGCACGGCTTACGCATGAACGAGCTTCATAATAACCTTTTCCAGGTAAGCATCGCCGTAAGCACAGTGTCTCCTTCTGCGCGCCACTGACATTTTGTCATCCATGTTCTTGAGAACATTCAAAGCAATATGTCGAACAGCGCAGAAGTTCTCAGCGCTATGACCAGCTTTCATTCATTAATTATCTTCTCTGAAAGTCACATCCCGACACCGGTACAGAGAACTCTCCGCTCCCCAATGACTCCTGGCTGATTTTACATATTTCAATGATTCCCTGCGCTGTAAAGCGGAATACCCGATCACAGATGCTGAGGGCCGCGGGGCGATGAGTGACGATGACCACCGTCCTGTCCGTCAGTCGGCGCAGATTTTTGAGCAGTCTCTGCTCAGTTTCGGCATCCAGAGAGCTGGTCGCTTCGTCCAGGAGCAAAACAGGGGAATCCGAAAATATGGCGCGGGCGATGGCAATACGCTGCATCTGGCCTTCGGAAAGGCCGGCTCCGTGCTCACCCAAGAGTGTATCCACGCCCTGCTCCAGGGAATCCACAAAGCCGTCGGCGCTGACAACCTCCAGTGCATGGCGGATCTGCGCATCGTCTGCGGCCGCTTCTGGTTTTCCGAAAGCAATTATATCCCGGATGGTTCCATTCATGAGCATATTCCCTTGGGGAACATAGGCAAAAAGCCGGCGGTAAGCAGCGGTCAGATTTCCCTTCCGGCCTTCCGCATCCAGAAAATAGCGGGAACCGGTATCCGGCTGAAGGACGCACATCAGAAGTTTCAGAACCGTGGACTTTCCGCACCCGCTGGGGCCGGTGAAGGCCACATACTCGCCTTTACGGATCTGGAGGGACAGGTTACGGATCGCGACGGGCATGTTTTTCTTGCTCAGGTCTATCACCCGCTCCACCGGCGGATAATAGGAGAAGGACACATTCTGCAGGCCGAAGGCGGAAAGACCGGAACGATAGAGCTCCCGTACCGCGGGAACCGTCAGATCCGGTGCAGAAGCCCTGTCAAAGGACTCGGCTTCCATAAGGCGTTCTGCACTGGCCAGCATGGTATAGTACTGCGGTAAAAAGCCGGAAAGATCGGTAAAGGGAACCTGAATCTGGGATATCAGCGACGACATCGCGGTGAGGGTACCGAAGGTAACGGTGCCCTTCAGAATTCCGTAGCCGCACCAGCCCAGGCAGAGAAGATGCATGCCGCCCGTGGTGGCGCCGAGGATGGTACTGCAGAAATTGTAAAAGCGATTGCGCCGCATGCGGGCTGATTTATGCGCCTCCATCCTTTCCCCGGCCTGCTGCGCTGTCTGTTCCTCGGCAGCGAAGGAGCGGATCATCAGCATGCTGCCGATATGCTCGGTGAGGAAGACCCGCAGCCGGCCGTCGGCTTCCTGAATGCCTTTGTGAAACTGCTTCAGCCTTCGGCGCAGAAGCCAGTTAAATACGGCCATTAGCAGGCCTGCGGGGATCAGGATGGAGGCAAACCGCGGCTCCAGCGTCAGAATCATCACCAGCGCGCTGGCCAGCTTCACCATCAGGAAGGAGAGACCCGGGAGAATTTCGGTCAGGGAGTCGGCGACGACAACGGTGTCGTTGGTCAGACGATTCATCCACTCGGCCGAATGCAGCGCACTGACCTGCAGATAATCCCGGTGGAGCAGGACGTCGGTGAGGCGCGTCTTGAAGATGTTTTCCAGGCTCGAGCGGGAAAGCTCCGAGAGCCAGCGGAAGAGCGCACGCAGGATGAGCTGCACCCCCACCAGCAGCACAATGGCCGCCATCCAGTACAAGAACATGGCAGCGTTCCGGGACACAGCGGCATCCACGATATTCCGCATCAGAAGCGCATAGATCACGCCGGTGACGCCGTTCACGCTCTGAACCAGGGAAAGCAGAAGAATATAGATTTTTTTGGCGCCGGACACATCAGAAATCCAGGAAAGGGCTGGGCTTTTCACAGGTACCTCCTTATCCGGGCGCAGGCTCGCCCGGAGCGGACGCGCGGTTTTCCGGCCGTCATCGCCTGAACGAAGGCCAGAGCCGCCGGAACGGAAGAAATCAGCGCTTCCTTAAACTTCCTCCGAGAAGAACCGCCCCAGTTCCTGCGCGTTTGCTTCAAAGTCGATCTCAAAATGCCAGTTTCCGTCTGTGGATACTTTGTAAGTGTTATCAACCGGAATACGGATGGAAGGAAAACTCAGATTTCCGGCCCGCCATACAGGGAGGGCCATCGATGCGATCTGAAGGGCGGAAAGGTCTGTTTTCACATATCTGAGCCCCTTGAAGAAGAGTCGTATCAGCTTCACGGGATCAGATTCTTCCTTTATCTTCTCAGCCATGGCCTTCAGCACTGTTCGCTGCCGGTCCGCCCGGGCAAAATCCGTGCCGATCACTCTGTTGCGCGCATGGGAGAGGGCTGTGCGTCCGTCCATATGAACCAGGCCGGCCTTTTCCAGGGGTGGCGGAAAGATGCCGTCCTGAAACTGCATGGCAAGATCCCTGACCCAGCAATTGAGGAAGATACGCTCCATTTCCGTGATTTCCACATCAATCCCGCCCAGGAGATCAATCACGTTGACGAGACCGTACATGTCCACCAGGATATAATGCCGGATGCTCAGATGAAAGCACTCGTTGATGATCCGAACCGCAAATTCCGGTCCGCCATGAAGAAGCGCTGCATTGATTTTCTCCATGCCATACTCGTGCAGGTCGGCCTGGATATCCCGAAGAATACTGGCCAGCTTAACGGTGCCGGTTTTCGGGTCCGGCGATGCAACGAGGATGGCATCGGAACGGTCATAGTTTCCATCCTTGCAGAAATTGCAGCCGAGCAGAAGAATCAGTTCGGGTTCGCGCGTCTGCCCGGCTAGCCAGTCATGTCTTTTATTCATGGCATTCTCCCATCATCTCCTGCGCTCCGGGATGGCGTCCGGGTCTGAGCAGGTTTCTGCTGTCATCCAGCTATACGGTACGGTAGCAATCATTTAGAAATATTATAATGAACTGACCCTACAAACGCAAGAGATGCGAAAAACGGAGTCACGGCTTATTCCATGCCGGCTGATCATTTAATTCGTGCTTTTTACCGTGAAAAATAAACAGGAAACGCTTGTGCGAACCATAAATCTATGATATATAAAAACCAAATAACAGTTGATGCCTGCAGACGGGGCTTTTCGTGGCGCCGGCCTGTTTTTTTCGTATCAAGGCCAGGGTGTGATCCTTCATAGCTTTATGGAACAAGCGTCCGCAGCAGGAGGGGGGGAAGGGGATGAAGATATCCTTTATCATACCGGCGCATAATGCTGCTGACTATATTGTCCGGTCCGTTGATTCCATCCTCAATCTGTTCCGGACGGTCGTCCCTTTCGAAATCATCATTGTTGAAAACGGATCCGCGGACGATACCCCGCGGCTTGCGGCCGAACTGGCGGACCAACATCCGGAAGTGCTTCTCTGCCATTCAGAAACCGGCTTGCCCCAGGCCCGAAACGAAGGGATGAGGCACGCGGGGGGAGAGTGGATCTGCTTTGTCGACGCGGATGACCAGTGTGAACCGGAGATGGTGAAAGCTGTTTCCCTGCTGGAGAAATATGGGCCGGATATTCTTGCCGCGGGATTCCGAAAAGGGAAGAGGACCGTGACCAGCAGGTACAAAGCCCCCAACAGGCTGATTTCCGGCGAGGAGCTGGAACCGGCAAAAATCTGGATGATTTCCGCTCCGACGCGCCGGATGGGTGCCTGGGCGAAGTTTTACAGCCGAGATTTCCTGATGTCCAACCATCTGTTTTTCGATGAATCTCTTCGCCGTTCGGAGGATTCGGAATTTCTGATCCGCGCGCTGAACCGGTGCGATAAAATGGTCATTTCGGATCTTATCATTTACAGCTACAGCCAGGACACGGTTTCCATGATGAGGAGCGTCACTCAGGGGGCTGCGGCATGGTACCTTGAGGCCATCCGGAAAGCGGAGAGGGCGGCCTCCGGGGGCAGCCCAGGGGTCAGGGCCGCGTTCCCTGACTATGTATATTCAATGACCCTGATTGCGGCGGTACATGATTTTTACGATTCCGCCGTCAAAGTTCCCTGGGCGGTCCGGAACCGCAGGCAGGTTCTGTTTCTGCAGGAGGATCCTGTGAAGCGGGCAGTGGCCGGCATGAAGATCAAAAATCTTCTTCGGCCCCGGAACTGGCCGGTGTTTCTTTTCAGGCACCGGCTGATCAGTCTGGGAGGGGCGGTCTGCTATCTTCGCTCTGTGTATAACCGACGCCTATGGCGCGCATGAGGCAGGACGGTCCGGCCTCCAAAAAGAAAGAGACGCGGGAAGGCTGCTCCTGATCCCGCAGAAACGGACGTATGAGAATGATTGGCCTGTTTACGGACAAGAAGGACTGCAGCGGCTGCGGAGCCTGCGCGGCGGTTTGCCCCTCCTCGGCCCTGCGCATGGAACCGGACGAGGAGGGTTTCCGTTATCCCCGGATCGACGAAGCCCGATGCACACGGTGCGGACGGTGCGCGGCCATTTGCCCGCTGACCGGGGAGAGAGAGAAAGGACTGGCCAGGGATACCGAGGCGTATGCTTTTCAGCATGCCCGCCCGGAGGTTTTGAGGCGCAGCGCGTCCGGCGGCGCGTTCACGGCCCTGGCTGAGGCCTTCTTCGCCGGGCAGAGAAAAGCCCGGGTGTACGGCGCTGCTTTCCGGAAGGGGAAGGTGTTTCACCGATCCGTTGACGATCCCGGGGAACTGTCCCTTCTGAGCGATTCCAAATATCTTGAAAGCGATCTGCGCGGCTGCTTTAGGGAAATTCGCGAACAGCTGGCGCGGGGGGAAAGCGTCCTCTTCAGTGGAACGCCGTGCCAGGTGGACGGGCTGAAAGCGAGTCTTTCTGATCTTCCGAAAGAAATGACGGATCATCAGCTCCTTCTGGTTGAGATCCTCTGCAACGGGGTAGGCTCTCCTCTCGTATGGCGGAAAAACTGGGAATATCTGAAGGCGCAGGAAAAGTCCCCTGTGGAGGATTATTCTTTCCGGGACAAGCGGGAACCGATGGGATACGGGGTTTCCTGGCGGATGGAGGACGGCAGCGAAGGGAGAGAATTCCTTCTGAACAATTTCTACTGGCGTCTCTATATCAGCGGCCTCATCCTGCGCCCGGCCTGCAGCGCCTGCCATTACGCGGGATACCGCCGCAGCGCGGATATCACGGTCGGAGATTTCCACGGATTTGAGGAAACGGAGGAGCCGCGTCTTTTTTCCGCCGCGGAAGGGATTTCGCTGGTTCTGGGCAATTCCGAAAAGGGACGGAAATTCTGTCATGACCTGGAGAAATCGGGCACCTACAGGCGCCTTCCGCCGGAGAAAGCCATGCAGCCGCGGCTTGTAAGCCCGGCCCCGGCCCATCCCTTCAGACAACTGGCCATGAAGGACGCAGCCGCGCTGCCCTATGAGGTTTTCAGAAAGAAATACTATCTGCTTGCGGGAAAGGGGAATCCGTGATCTTCCGCAGACAGGCATACCCGGAATGCCGGAGCGCCTCCAGCCGGGCATCCGCTTTTTTCCGGCTGCCGGAATCCTTCAGGAGATAAAGACCGGGCCTGCTTCCTTCCTCCGTAAGCGTTTCCTCCATGGACGCGATAAAGGAAAAAAGGCGGCTGTTCCGGTTCTTCATTCTGGCCAGCGGCCTGATGCGCAGCTCCTTATGAAAAATATGGGAAAAGATGAGCGCGTGAAAGGAATTTGTATAGACCGCGGCGGCATTGGCGATACTGCCCAGCCACGCTTCAGGAGAAGGGACGGCCGTTTCGCCCGCGGACGGAGGCTGATTGGCGCCGAACACGGCCAGGGGGAGCCCTCTTGCCGCCGCGTCCGCTTTTGCATCCTGATACAGCTCGGCATCAAATTCCGCTGTATATAAAACAACGGCCTCTTCTCCAGGGACCATCAGCTTTTCCCATACGCCGCGTTCGGGCAGAAGGGCCGGATCCGGGCAGAGGATCGCTTCCTTCCCGGTCAGTTCCCGGATGATTTCCTGCCCGGAGGCCTCACGGACAGAAAGATTTGCGAAACCAGACAGCCTTTCCCTGTACCAGGGAAGGCTGTTTTCCTGCAGGCGATCCGTTCCGAAGCTGGCCGCGTAGGAAAAGCGTTTTTCGGGCGGAGCAAAATCAAGAAACCAGAAGGGATCATACCCTGTGATCTCCAGGTTCCAGACCTGATCGCTGCCGACGATGAAAAAGTCATACCCGGCGCTCACATCATGCTGCCCGTCCAGCTTTTCCGTCCGGAAATATTTCTCCGCAAAATCGGCAAAGGGTTTTCTGAGCGGACGAAGGGCATCCCGCCTGCGGCGGAGGGCCTCCAGCACCAGCAGGCGGCGGTCTATTTCCGGAGCCGGATTCGGCTCCCGGGCGTTTCTGATAAAAGTGACGGAACAGCCCAGCTTTTCCAGCGCGTATTTCATCCCGTAGGCCTGGAGCACCGCGCCGTAATTCGGATGGTCAAAAAACGTGACTACGCCGGCTCTTTTCATCTTCAGATCCCTTTATGCCGCCGTATGGCGGACAGATAGCTTTTTTTCAGGTCTTCCGTCTCCTGCTGCCAGTATCGGTGAATCCTGGCTTCCCACCATTCCCGGTCGCAGCGGCAGTGAGGCAGCACCCGGAGCTGAAGCTGCTCAAATTCCTTTTTCCGCTCCAGCAGATCCGGAAAGCGGGAAAAGCTCAGAGAATGATTGGCGCCATGGATTCGGTACAGAAAAAGACGGTCATCCATATATCCGCAGTCGGAAACAGAGGCGGGAGGGAGAAGCATCTGCATATTCTGTCCCTGCCGGGATACGGGGATTTTTCGGCCGGGATAGCAGGCGAAAAACACCTCCGAGCGCAGCATGTAACAGCCGGGGCAACAGAACGTGCGTGAAAACAGGAGATCCTCAAAGATGTTTTTAACCTGTTTATCTTCGGGCTTCGCAATCTCCGCATAGCGGCCGCTGTTCTGAAGAAAGATAACGCTGTTGTGCCGCACCATCGCGAGGGAGGGAAACCGGTCGAGATATTCCGCCTTTTTGCGAATGCTGTCCGGATGCAGGACATCATCCGCGTCAGCCCAGCAAAGGTATTCCCCGTCGCACCAGGGAAGGGCCGTGTTAATTGCTTCAGATGCGCTGAGATTCTGTTCGTGCCGGAGATAGATGACCTCGCTGAGCCTTTCCTTCAGGGCGGGTTCACAGCCGAGGAAAATGTCTTCGGACCGGTCGGTCGAGCCGTCATTTACAATCACCAGCTGGATATGCGGCCAGGTCTGCGCAAGCACGCTGTTCAGCATTTCCTGGAACCAGGGTTCCGCATTATAGACCGGGATGATCAGGGATATTTTCTTCATGCTTCATCCTCTTCAGGTGTTCCCTGACAATGCGCGCATAATCGCGCTGCTCCTGCTCCCTGTTCACGGCTCCCGTGCTGGCCCGGTGAATCCGGCGTTCCAGGGTCACGCAATCCAGCATGGAAGAAGGCAGACCGCTTTCCCTGAAGCGCCCCAGCCAGTCAACGGTTTCTCCCGTCTTCAGCTCTTCGTTAAAGACGCCGACGGTCTGAAACGCCTGCTTCCGGATCAGGGAACCTCCGGGCAGACACCCGGAGTAGGCACGGGGGGAGAAGCGCTCGGAGCTGCCGCCGGCTTCATCCGTTTCCACGCTGAAATCCCTGGCCCTCGCGAAAACCGCCATCCGGCCTTTTTCAGCCCGAAGGGCCTGCAGCAGATCCCGCAATGCGGAAGGAGCGGCCCGGTCATCGGCATCGAGGAAAAAAATATACTCATATCTCGCCTGGAGGAGTGCCGCGTTCCTTGCGGCCGCCGACCCTCTGTGCGCAAGACGGAGCACCCGGGCTCCGCCGGCCTCGGCGATCGCCGCGGTACGGTCCCCTGATCCGTCGTCCGCGACGATGATTTCCATAGGCAGTCCCTGGAGCTGAGGCTGCTGCTTACGAACGCTTTCGATGCATTCGGCCATATAGGCTTCCGCGTCAAAGGCCGGAATCAGGACAGAGATCCCCTCTTCTCCGGAGCCGCGCTCTTTCTGAAGCTGCAGATTTCTCCGGATCACCTGAAAGGCCTTTGCAATGGATTCCGCGGAAGGTCCGGATTCGCTGTCTTTGGTGAGGTTCTTCCCGTGCAGCCGGCGCAACAGCAACCGGTCCTCCAGAAAGCCGGAGTGTATGCCGAGATAGCCCAGCCGGCTGGTCCATTCCGTGTCCTCGCCGTGCCGGAAGCTTTCGTCAAAATCCCCGCAGCGAAGCATGACGCTTCGGGTAAAAAGGGCGGTCGGCAGGCAGGTCCTGTTTTTCGCGGCGAAGAGAATATTCTGCCTGACCCATTTTTCATCCGGGGAAACACCGTCCTCGAGGAAGTTTTCATACCCGGTAAATACGATTTCGCAGTCCGGGTGCTCCCGGAGATACTTCAGCTGAAGGGCCAGTTTATCCTTCTTCCACAGATCGTCGGCATCCAGAAAGGCGATATAATCACCGGAAGCTTCTCTGAGCGCGCGGTTGCGGGCGGCGGCGACGCCGGAATGGGCCTGGAATACGCGGCGCACCATGGGAAACGCGCGGAGCAGCCCGGCCGTTTCATCGGTGGAGCCGTCGTCCACCAGCACGATTTCCAGCTCTTCGGAGCAGGTCTGCGCAAGAACGCTTTCGATACACGCCCGAAGAAAGCGGCCGTAATTATAGCTGACAATGAGAACGGAAATTCTGGCCATGAATCAGTCGCCCTCTTTAAGAACCGGCCAGCCGCAGGCTTCATCCACATCATGAATCGGATCCGCCACGATCAGGTCCGCCATATCGCCGAACTTGTCCATCCGGAATTCGACGCCTTCCGAAAACCAGAAGGGCCCCGCATCTGTATTCCCGTCGAACTGCTCGGACGCATCGGTGTTCAGGATGGATTCGCTGACCAGCTGCCCGCAGAAGTCCTCGATGCGCTTCTGAATATCCTCGGGGCATCCGGGCACCTTTGAAAGCGCCGCGCCGAGCTCCTCGGGGGAAGCGCCTCTGGTAAGATACAGGAAGACCTTGGAGGCAAGAACATTCAAAAGGAAATAGTTGCCGGTTCCTGAGTCGATGATGATGGCGTGGTTTTCAGACACATCATAGAACATCCGGGGAAGATTCAAAGCGTACATTCTGATTTCTCCTTTTCCTGTTTTTTTATCTTACAGCGTGCCCAAAAGCTCTCTGAGCGCAAGGCAGTTCGACTGACGGTCCGGGCTCAGGAGCAGTTCGTAGGACGGGAGACTGCTCACGGACCCGAACAGGGCATGAAGGGAATCCTGATCCCTCATCATGAGGAATCCGTTCTGGCGGGCGCTGGAGATGAGCAGCTCCCGCTTGGCGGTCTGGAGGGGATCCTTTCTGATCCGGGCCGCTTCCCGGGGCTCGCCTGCGGGAAGAACGCGCGGGTGGACGATGGCCTTGATTTTCATCCCGCGGCAGAACTGATTTCGGTATCCGGAAAGGTCGACAATGTAGCGGCCGGGCCGGTTGAGGACAGGGCCGGAGACCCGGGGCTTCAGCTCCGGAAGACGGTCCAGGCTGTCCTGATTTAATATGCCGCAGTTATACAGCGGGTAAGCGGCCGCGGCCTTCGGCTCCAGCAGGAGATAGTCATCGGAAACATAGTCAAAGCCGTCCAGCAGACAGCTTAACACCGTTGTCGACTTTCCGCATCCGCCCATGGAGGAGAGCAGCACCCCCTCGCCGTTCAGCCCCACGGCGCCGCTGTGCACAAAGGCATAGCCATGGCTCATCGCAAACTGATGGAATTCCCAGTGAAAGGGAGCCCAGTAGGGAACATAATCCTCTAGGGGGCCGTTCATGATGATGTATTGCCGGTTGTCCGGGAAATGGCAGGCCAGGATTCTGTCCGGCCACTTCACAAACCGGATCTGACCGGCTTTTCCGGAGCATTCCCAGCAGGCGGCGCTTTCGGGACCGCTGCCGATGTTTAAATAATCCTCGGGGCGGCCTGACCAGACCGTAATGGTTCCATCGGGTTCTCCCGCGGGTTCGGTGCGGATCAGATCAAGAATCTCGCGATATTTCAGCATGGTTTCCTCATCCGGAAACCTGAGCAGAAGCACGTGATGCCCGAACAGAATATGGAAGCCGGGCAGGCTTTCCGTTTCCTGCTCCAAACGCGCGAAAAATCCTTCTGTTTCTTCTTCGCTGGCCCTGATCCGCACCCGTTCTAATGTTTTCAGCCTGTTCATATCGTTTCTCGCAGTCCTGTTAAAATGAATCTGAAAAGCTCCGGCCACGTTTCCGCGCCGAGGCTGGATTTTAGAAAGGAAGGAAAGGAAAACAGGTCCGCAGCCAATCCGGAACGCTTTTCCAGGCAGCGGTTTCTGTACCAGTACAGCCTGAGCAGGCAGAAATCATACCGGAGCGATTTCCGTTTCCCCGCGCCGGCCTGTACAAGCGACGCATGCTTTTCCTTCACCTGAATGAATCGGAGGAAAAGGGGCATCCGTTTCTTTTCCGCCTCGCTCAGCGACAGATGGGAAAAGGCTTCCTCCGGAACAAGGGCGGGGAAAAGATCCTTCAGGATCTTCAGCATGGTCAGCATTTCGGTGGTCCGGTCCTGCCGGCGGCACAATTCCCGGAGCTTTTCCCACCGGAAGCCATCCTCCCCGGACAGAAAGGCGCTGTCCAGCGCCCACTGAAGCCGTCCGGAACAGAAGCAGTCTCCGCTTAAAGCGGCCTGAAAAATCCCGGACAGGATTTGAAAAAGCAGCGCTTCGCGGGAAGGAATGAAAACCCGTTCCCCTCGGAAGGAGGTTTCAACGGCGCCTTCCGCCCGGAAATCTTCGCCCGGATCGGCTCCGGAATCACGGTCCGGAGAACAGACGAACCGGATTCCCGGATTTTGCCGGCTCTGAAAGACCAGCTGATGACGCGCGCCGGTGCTGACGGCATAATCTCCCGCTTCTTTCAAAGCCCGGATCGCGTTCCCGGCTTGGCCCTCTTTTATCCGGAGGGAAAAAGCGCCCATATAGCGGACCGCCTGCGGCAGATAATATGCCTTCATGGCGGCGCCGTCCAGGAGCATCACGTCCGCCCCCGCCTGATTCGCCTTTTGCAGGAAATTGTAGAGCTCTTTCATCTGCGAGGCGTTTCGCGCGGAATGATACCGGAAGATTCCCTTCACACGGGGAACAAGCTCCTCCGGGACGCCTCGGTCCTCCATTCTCCGGCTGAGGGAGGCCAGCGCACAGGCCTGCTGTCCCTGGAGCGCATCAAAATCCACCGTCTGATAAAAGGAAAACAGATCCGCGGGAGAAGCGTCCCTGCGGACGGAAAGACGCAGCAGCGCCACGTCCCGGTCCGAGAGCCGGAGCTCCCTGAAGCAGTGCCGCTTCAGCGCTTCGATTCCGTCAGATCCTCTTCTGTTTTTCATCATCCTCTCCATTTTTCAGCCCGTTCCTTCCCTGCCATTGTAGCATGGAGCAGAGGATTTTACAACAAAGAAGAAGCCGGCGCGGGAGCCTTTGAAACCGCTCCGGCGGCCGCGAAAACCGAATCAGGGCTGACGCCTGTCCTTCCAGGCCAGACCGGCCTTCAGCTGGGCCAGGACCTTATCCTTTTTACAGAAGAGAGCATGAAGCAGCCGATGGGCCCAGCAGAAGGGATACAGCACCGGGAGCTTTTTCAAGACCGGGTATATTTCCAGCATCCTGGCATAGGGCAGGGTCAGCCTGGATAAAAAGTATCCCTTTTTTCCTTCCTTTTCGAGCAGATTTCGGGCAAAGTTTTCCTCCCTTCCGTAGGTTCCGAAAGAGAGCGCATAGTCCAGTCCGGCCTGCTCCGCATCGGTCAGCGTCCCGCCTCCGAACAGATGCAGGGCCAGAGACCGGTTCATCCGCTCATAGTCCTCTATTCCGAGCTTTTTCACCTCGGCCCTGACATAGTTCATATCCAGGTCATGATTCTTCAGATAGACATAGGTATCCAGAAGCGGGCGAAGCCCGGTGCCCTCATTGGAAAAATGCTTATACTCATGGACCACCTGATACACATAGAAGTCTTCCGCCTTCAGATGAAAGCCGAAGGCGTTTCCCGCATCCTTCAGCAGCCGCTTTTTTACGTCCAGATAATAAGCATAAATCTCTTTTCCGCTCATCGGCCCCATCAGCCGCCGGTGCATTTCAAAGATGATCATCGGCGGCTTGCGGCAGCAGCCGTGGGCCTCTTCATCATATTCCTCCACGGAGAACCCAAGCTCCTTCATGATGTTTCGGACATCCCCGGCCCGATCCCCGTCAATGAGAATATCCCGGTCATACATTTCGCGGATCCCGTAAGCCGGATAGTAATCCCTTAAAACCGCGCCCTTCAGCAGCATGTACCAGATTCCAGCCGATTCCAGCTTTTCCAGAATTTTGGCCTGTTCGGCATCCATCATGGCCGCGGTCCGGACGGCCCGCTCCTTTGCCCAGAGAAAGGCGGGGTTCCTGACCCCGGCAGCCGCCAGCGCATGGGCCGCAACCGCCGTCAGCATGTGGCGCTGGGCGGTCTGATAAAGCGCGGTCAGGTCCATCCGGTCCACGCGGGCTTTGTCCGCAGCGGTGCCGTTGACCGCGCAGCCGCAGAGATAGATCAGATCCGCTTTTACATCCCCGGGAGATTCCGGCGGGCGAAAGGGTTCCATGTCAGGGGTGCTCACGCTTCGGTTCCTCCTTTTCAATGCGGACTTCTGATCCCGGCCGAGGCCCGGGCCCGCGCCGCTCGGTCTGATTCCGGGCTTATCCGGGGCTGAACTTTTACCTTGTGATATCAGTATAGCAGGGAAGGCCGTTTTTCACAATATCCGCCGGAAACCGGATACGGCCCGCCGGTTCGCGCGTTTCCTGTAAAAATAAGGCCGGGCCGGGGCGCGATTGATTTTGAGGGGCAAATGAGGTAACATGGGGACAGCGCGCGGGCAGCAGGCGGGGCGGGAGAGGGTATCCTCACCGCCTTCCGGAGGCCGCGCGCGGGAGAACCGGAGGAAAACATGGAAAGAAATCTGGCGATTATCGGGGCCAGCTATCTGCAGCTGCCCCTGATCCGGAGGGCGAAGGCCCTGGGATACCGCACCCATGTGTTTGCCTGGGCGGCGGGGGACGTGGGGGAGGCGGAGGCCGACGTCTTCTATCCCATCAGCATCGTGGAAAAAGAGGAGATCCTGGCAAAATGCCGGGAGATCGGGATCTGCGGCATCTGCAGCATCGCCTCGGATCTGGCGGTGGTGACGGTGAATTACGTGGCCAACGCCCTGGGTCTTCCCGGAAACAGCCCGGAGAGCACCCGGATGAGCACCAATAAGCACCTGATGCGCCAGGCCTTTGCCCGGGGCGGGGATCCCAGCGTCCGCAGCTTCCGGGTCGACGCGGGGACGGACCTGAAGGGGCTGGAGATCTCCTTTCCCGCCATCGTGAAGCCGACGGACCGGAGCGGGAGCCGGGGCATCCATCTGATCACGGATCCCCGGGATCTGGGGCCGGCGGTGGCGAACGCCATCGCCCAGAGCCTGGAGAAGAAGGCGCTGGTGGAGGAATTTGCGGAGGGAAAGGAGTACAGCGTGGAGTACCTTTCCTTCCGGGGGGAGCACCATTTTCTGGCGGTGACGGAGAAGCGCACCACCGGAGCGCCCCGCTTTATCGAGACGGGGCATCTGGAGCCGGCTCCCCTGGACGGGGAGACGGAGGGCAGAATCCGGGCGGCGGTGGAGCACGCCCTGGATTCCCTGGAGATCAGAAACGGCGCCTCCCATTCCGAAATCAAGATTGACGACAGGGGCTGCATCCGCCTGATCGAGATCGGGGCCCGCATGGGCGGGGACTGCATCGGCAGCCACCTGGTGCGGTACGCGGCGGGATATGACTACCTGAAGATGGTGATTCAGGTCGCCTGCGGGGAGGCACCGGATCTGACCCGGGCCGAGGACCGCTTCCCGGCGGAGAGCGTCTTCATCTTTACGGAGGAGGATCTGCGGGAGCTGCGGAGGCTGCAGCGGGAGGAGCCGGAGAGGATTCTGGAGGTGACGGACCTGCATCCGGAACGGATTGGCCACACCACGGACAGCTCCAACCGGGCCGGATGTTACCTGAGGAAGGCATGAGAAAGGGCACGGCCCCGCAGGCAGAGCGCTGATGTGTTCCCCGGTGTGGAACACATCAGAAAGCGGCGCGGCTGAACAGAATAAAAAAAAGATGGCGCGCGCCATCTTTTTTTATGCCCGAAGGGAGCCGGATCAGGGGCTTTCCTGGGGCCTGGCCGTATCAAACTCGATAATGTACTGGGGGCTGCGGTTCATGGTGATGAAGATGCGGCCCACGTATTCGCCCACCAGGCCCATCATGATCATCAGGATGCCGAAAAGCAGCAGCATCAGCGCCACCAGGCTGGTCCAGCCGGCGTCGATCTGATCCCGGAGGATCAGCTTCCGGACGATCAGCACCAGGCCCACAGCCACCCCGGCCAGGGCGCTGACGGAACCGGTGACGGTGGCGATCCGCAGGGGCTTGACGGAAAAGGACGTGAAGGCGTTAAGCCAGAGCCGGAACAGGGAGAAGATGGTATATCCGCTCTCCCCCTCCGCCCGGGGCAGGTGATCCACGGGCACGCTGGCGTACCGGGTGGTGGACTGAAGCGCCAGCCCGTCCACGAAGGGGAAGGGGCTCTCGCAGCGGATCATCTGGTCGATGACGAACCGCTTGGCGGCCCAGTAGCTGGTCAGGTACAGCTCCTCCGGCTTGTTCAGCATCCAGGTAAACATCCGGTTCGTCATCCTGGAGCCCAGATTCCGGAAGCGGGTATGCTGCTTCCGGGGATAATCCGCGTAGACGATGTCGTGGGTGCTGTCCACCGCGTCGATGAGCCGGAACATCTCGGAGGGAGGGTTCTGGCCGTCGTCGTCCAGGGAGACCACGATATCCCCCGTGACCTGGCGGTAGCCCGCCATCAGGGCGGAATGCTGGCCGAAATTCCGGCTGAAGCAGACCCCGTGGATCCGGGGATTCTCCCGGCTCAGGCGCAGGATCAGATCCCAGGTTTCATCCGGGGGATTATCGTTGACCAGGATGATTTCGTAATCGAGCTCCGGCCGGGCGGCCAGGGTTTTTTCGATGTCCCGCACCACCGGCTCCAGGGTGTTTACGCTGTGATAGCAGGGAATCACGCAGCTGATTTTCATAACAAAAACTCCAACGGTTTCTTTGCGGCGGAAAGGGGATCAGAACAGTCCGGTGATCTTTCCGTCCTCGTCTACGTCGATGCGCTCGGCGGCAGGGGATTTCGGCAGGCCGGGCATGGTCATGATATCCCCGGTGAGGGCCACGACGAATCCGGCGCCGGCGGAGACCTTCAGGTTCCGCACGGTGACGGTGAAGCCCTCGGGAGCTCCCAGCTTCCCGGGATCGTCGCTGAAGCTGTACTGGGTTTTGGCCACGCAGATGGGCAGGCCGCCGTATCCCAGGGCGGTCAGCTGCTCCGCCTGCTTCCGGGCGGCGGGGGTCAGGGTGACGCCGCTGCCGCCGTAGATCCGGGTCACGATGGCCTGGAGCTTTTCCTCGATGCTGCAATCCAGGTCATAGGAGAAGGTGAAGGTTTCCGCCGGGTTCTTTTCCTCGCAGAGGCGTACCACCTCCCGGGCCAGCTCCTCGCCGCCCTTGCCGCCCTCGGCCCAGACGGTGCTGAGGACGGTGTTGACCCCCAGCTCCCGGCATTTGGCGATGATGAAGTCAATCTCCGCGTCCGTATCCGTGGGGAAGCGGTTGATGGCCACCACGCAGGGCAGATGATAGACCTCCCGGATGTTCCGCACATGGCGCAGCAGGTTGGGAATTCCCTTCTCCAGGGCGGGCAGGTTTTCCGGCGCCAGGTTCTTCTTGTCCACGCCGCCGTGCATCTTCAGGGCCCGGACCGTGCCGACCACGACCACCGCGTCCGGGGTCAGGCCGGCCATGCGGCATTTGATGTCCAGGAACTTCTCCGCCCCCAGATCCGCGCCGAAGCCCGCCTCGGTGACGGTATAGTCCCCCATGCGCAGGGCCATCCGGGTAGCCATCACGGAGTTGCAGCCGTGGGCGATATTGGCGAAGGGACCGCCGTGCACAAAGGCGGGGGTGCCCTCCAGGGTCTGGACCAGGTTGGGCTTCAGGGCGTCCCGCAGCAGGGCGGCCATGGCGCCCACCGCCTTCAGATCCCCCGCGGTAACGGGGCGGTCGTCATAGGTGTAGGCCACCACGATGCGGCCCAGCCTTTCCTTCAGATCCTGCAGGTCGCTGGCCAGGCAGAAGACCGCCATGATCTCGCTGGCCACGGTGATGTCAAATCCGTCCTCCCGGGGCGTGCCGTTGGCTTTGCCGCCCAGCCCGTCCACCACGAAGCGCAGCTGCCGGTCGTTCATGTCCACGCAGCGCTTCCAGGTAATCTTCCGGGGATCGATGCCCAGGGCGTTCCCCTGCTGAATATGGTTATCCAGCATGGCGGCCAGCAGATTGTTGGCCGCGCCGATGGCGTGAAAGTCCCCGGTGAAATGCAGGTTAATATCCTCCATGGGCACCACCTGGGCATATCCGCCGCCGGCGGCGCCGCCCTTGATGCCGAAGACCGGGCCAAGGGAGGGCTCCCGCAGGGCCACGGTGACGTCCTTGCCGATGCGGCGCAGGCCGTCCGCCAGGCCGATGGTGGTGGTGGTTTTTCCTTCCCCGGCGGGGGTGGGGGTCATGGCGGTGACCAGGATCAGCCGGCCAGCGGGACGGTCCGTCTCCCGGAGGAGGGCGGGATCGATCTTGGCCTTGTGGCGGCCGTAGGCTTCCACGAACTTTTCCGGCACGTGGGCCCGGGCGGCGATCTCCTGGATGGGCTGCATCGGGCAGCTCTGGGCGATTTCAATATCAGAAAGGTAAGCCATGGTGTCCTCCTGTTTTTAGTCGATCGTTTGCGCTGAAGGAAAGGCCGGCGGATGCTGTTCGGGCTGAAGCCGCCCTTCCTCGGGCGAAGCGGGTTAAGCCCCCGCGCAGGCGGATTTCAGCCCCGGACATTTTTTCAGCGTTTCCTTAATCCTGTCTGAAGTAGGCGACCGCGGAGCGGAACATACCGATATCATAATCCCCGGGGACGTTTTTGTACAGCCCCTTTCCGACGCGCTCGCTGTGGCCCATCTTGCCGAAGACCCGGCCGTCGGGGCTGGTGATTCCCTCGATGGCCCAGAGGCTGCCGTTGGGATTGTCGGCGATGTCCATGGAGGGACGGCCCTCCGGATCCACGTATTGGGTGGCGATCTGGCCGCGGGCCATCAGATCCCGCAGCACGCTTTCCTCCGCCAGGAACCGGCCCTCGCCGTGGCTGATGGGCACCAGGTAGATGCCCTCCGGCCTGGCCTGGCGCAGCCAGGGGCTCAGGCTGCTGACCACCTTTGTGCGGACAATCCGGCTCTGATGGCGGCCGATGGTGTTAAAGGTCAGGGTAGGGGCGTGGGCATCCGTCTCCAGAATCCGGCCGAAGGGGACCAGCCCCAGCTTGATCAGGGCCTGGAAGCCGTTGCAGATGCCGCACATGAGTCCGTCCCGGTTTTCCAGCAGGTCCGTGACGGCGGACCGGACTTCCGCCCCCCGGAAGAAGGCGGTAATCAGCTTCGCGCTGCCGTCCGGCTCGTCGCCGCCGGAGAAGCCGCCGGGAATAAAGATCATCTGGCTGTCCCGCACCCGGGAGGCAAACAGCTCACTGGAGCGGGCGATCTCCTCCGCGGTCCGGTTCCGGATGACGAAGATCTCCGCCTCCGCGCCGGCTTCCCGCATGGCCCGGGCGCTGTCATATTCGCAGTTGGTGCCCGGGAAGGCGGGAATCAGCACCCGGGGCCTGGCGGTGCGCAGGGCGGGAGCGGGCCAGGAAGAGGCCTGATAGCTGATCTGAGGGATGGAAACTTCCTTCCGGCCACCCGGCGCCTGGGTGGGATAAACCGGCTCCAGGGTGCCCAGATAGGAGTTCATGACCTCCGCCAGGGTGACCCGGCTGCCCCGCAGGGTGAAGACGGGATCGGAGGTGATGCGGCCCAGCAGCCGCCCCTCCGGCAGGTCCTCGGAAAGCTCCACGATCAGGGAGCCGTATTTCGGGGTGAACAGCTCCTCCAGGCTCCAGCCCTCGGCGATCTCCATGCCAAGCCGGCTGCCGAAGGCCATCTTCAGGGCGGAGCCCAGGGGGCCGCCGATTTCTCCGGCCCGGCAGGAGAGGATCTTTCCCTCCCGCATGAGGCGGGTGACCCGGCGGAAGAGGGCCAGCAGGGACTCGGTGACCGGCAGGCCCTGGGCGTCATACTCCGGGGACAGCACCGCCACCGGATGCCCCGGGGCCTTGAATTCGGAGGAGATGATTTCGCCGGTTTTTCCCGTGGTGACCGCGAAGGACACCAGGGTGGGCGGCACATCCAGATCCTCGAAGGAGCCGGACATGGAGTCCTTGCCGCCGATGGCGCCGATGCCCAGATTCATCTGGGCGTCAAAGGCGCCCAGCAGGGCGGCCAGGGGCTTGCCCCAGCGCCGGGGATCCGTGCCGGGCTTCTCAAAATACTCCTGGAAGGTCAGGTAGATATCCTCATAGCTGCTGCCGGCGGCAATGAGCTTGGCCACGCTGTCCGTCACCGCCAGGTAGGCCCCGTGGTAGGGGCTGCGGGAGGAAAGTTCCGGATCGTACCCCCAGGACATGAGGGTGCAGGTATCGGTTTCGCCCTTTTCCAGGCTCACCTTCTGCACCATGGCCTGGATGGGGGTCGCCTGGTATTTTCCGCCGAAGGGCATGAGCACGGTGCCCGCGCCGATGGTGGAGTCAAACCGCTCGGAGAGCCCCTGCCGGCTGCAGAAGGGAAGGCTGCCAGCCAGGTTCAGCGTATCCTGCCGGAAATCCCCGGTCAGGACGGGGGCGGTTTCCGCGGGGCGGGAGCTTTCCGGCGCCATGGTGATATGCTTCGGGGCGCCGTTGGAGTTCAGGAAATCCCGGCTGATATCCACGATGGTCTTTCCGTTCCAGTGCATGCGCAGCCGGGGCTCGGCCGCCACCCGGGCCACCGGGGTGGCCTGCAGGTTCTCTGCCGCCGCAAGGGACAGGAAGGTGTCCGCGTCCTCCGCGGTGACCACGACGGCCATCCGCTCCTGGCTCTCGGAGATGGCCAGCTCCGTGCCGTCCAGCCCCTCATATTTCTTCGGTACCGCGTCCAGGTCGATCTCCAGCCCGTCGGCCAGCTCGCCGATGGCCACGGAGACGCCGCCGGCGCCGAAATCGTTGCACCGCTTGATCAGCTTCGTGGCGGCGGGATTGCGGAACAGCCGCTGCAGCTTCCGCTCCTCCGGGGCGTTGCCCTTCTGGACCTCCGCGCCGCAGGTTTCCACGCTGTGGGCGTTATGGGCCTTGGAGGAGCCGGTGGCTCCGCCGATGCCGTCCCGGCCGGTGGCTCCGCCCAGCAGGATGACCACATCCCCGGGGGCGGGCCGCTCCCGGCGCACATTTTCCGCCGGGGCTGCGGCGATGACCGCGCCGATTTCCATGCGCTTGGCTGCGTAGCCCGGATGATACAGCTCGTCCACGATGCCCGTGGCCAGGCCGATCTGATTGCCGTAGGAGGAATAGCCCGCCGCGGCGGTGGTCACCAGCTTCCGCTGGGGCAGCTTGCCGGGCAGGGTTTCGGAAACCGGCCGGGTGGGATCCGCCGCTCCGGTGACCCGCATGGCGCCGTAGACATAGGCCCGGCCGCTGAGGGGATCCCGGATGGCGCCGCCGATGCAGGTGGCCGCGCCGCCGAAGGGCTCGATCTCCGTGGGATGGTTATGGGTTTCGTTCTTGAACAGCAGGAGCCAGGGCTGGACGGCGCCGTCCACGGTCACGTCCATGCGGACCGTGCAGGCGTTGATCTCCTCGCTCTCGTCCAGCTTTTCCAGCAGGCCCTTTTTCCGCAGCGCCTTGGCGGCCACCGTGGCCAGATCCATGAGGCACAAGGGTTTGGATTCCCGGCCCAGCTCCTTCCGGGCGGCCAGGTACCGGCCCCAGGCGGCCTCCAGGACGGGATCCTGGAAGCGGACGCTGTCGATTTCCGTCAGGAAGGTGGTATGCCGGCAGTGGTCGCTCCAGTAGGTATCCAGCATCCGGATTTCCGTGATGGTGGGATTCCGGCCTTCCTGCCGGAAATACTGCTGGCAGAAGGAGATATCCTCCGCGTCCATGGCCAGGCCGTAGTCCCGGACGAAGGCTTCCAGCCCCGCCCGGTCCAGGTCGGTGAAGCCCTGCAGGGTGGCCACCTCGGTGGGGATGGCATAGTCCGCCGCCAGGGTCTCCGGCTTTTCCAGCGAGGCTTCCCGGGCTTCCACCGGGTTGATGACATACTTCTTGATCTCCAGGATGTCCGCCTCCGACAGGGCGCCGTAGAGCAGGTAGACCCGGGCGCTGCGGATCAGCGGCCGGGAGCCCTGGGTCAGCATCTGGACGCACTGGACGGCGGAATCCGCCCGCTGGTCGAACTGCCCCGGCAGGTATTCCACGGCAAAGACCGCGGCGGCGCCCTCGGTGTCCGCCTCCCCGGAGGTCAGATCCAGCGGGGGCTCCGAGAAGACTTCCCGCACGGCCAGGTCAAAGGCCTCGGGGGTGATATTCTCCGCGTCGTAGCGGTTCAGCAGCCGGACCTTCTCCAGGGCGGTGATGCCCAGGAAGGTGCGGGCGTCGGAAAGGAGGGCGGAGGCTTCGTTGTCCAGCCCGGGTTTTTTCTCCACGAAGATACGGTAGACCATGATGCGTTACCTCATGTCTTTCTGATACTCTGTATCCGATGAAACATCCCCGCGCCGCCGGCGGAAGCGCCGGGGGAAGCGGGGGTGCGGTTTCCGTCCGCTTATCTGAATGCCATGGCCCTTTGGCCGATGTCGTGCCGCAGGTATTTGTTTTCGAAGGTGACCTTCTCCGCCAGGGCGTAGGCTTCCCGGACGGCCTCCTCCAGGCTGTCCGCCACGGCCGTCACCCCCAGCACCCGGCCGCCGGAGGTCAGGAGCTTTCCGTCCTTCTCCGCGGCGCCGGCCACATAGGTATGGGGCCAGACCTCCGGGGGCACGGTGATTTCGAAGCCCTTCTCATAGTGCTCCGGATATCCCCGGGAGGCCAGCACCACGCAGCAGGCATGCCGGTTCGAGAAGCGGACCTCCGTCTCCGCCAGCCTGCCCGAGGAAACCGCCTGCATCACGGTCAGCAGATCGCTCTCCAGCAGGGGGAGCACCACCTGGGTTTCCGGATCGCCGAAGCGGCAGTTGTACTCAATGACCTTCGGGCCGGCGGAGGTGATCATGAGGCCGAAATACAGGCATCCCCGGAAGGGGCGGCCTTCCGCCTTCATGGCCCGGATGGTGGGCAGGAAGATTTCCTCCATGCACCGGGCCGCCACCTCCGGCGTATAGCAGGGGTTGGGCGCCACGGTGCCCATGCCGCCGGTATTCAGGCCGGTATCCCCGTCCCCGGCGCGCTTGTGATCCATGCTGGAGACCATGGGAACCACGGTTTCTCCGTCGGTGAAGGAAAGGACGGATACCTCCGGCCCCTGCAGGAATTCCTCGATGACGATGCGGTTGCCGCTGTCCCCGAACTGCTTATCCTCCATGATGGCCCGGACGGCGGCAAAGGCTTCCTCCCGGGTGGGGCAGATGAGGACGCCCTTCCCCAGGGCCAGCCCGTCGGCCTTGACCACCGCCGGCAGGGGGGAGGTTTCCAGATACCGCAGGGCCGCGGCCGGGTCATCGAAGACCTGATAGGCCGCGGTGGGAATGCCGTACTTTTTCATCAGATCCTTGGCGAAAACCTTGCTGCCCTCGATAACGGCCGCGTTCTTCCGGGGGCCGAAGCAGGGGATGCCCGCGGCCTCCAGGGCGTCCACGCAGCCCAGGGCCAGGGGGTCGTCCGGAGCCACCACGGCGTAATCCACGGGGTGGGAGGAGGCAAAGGAAACGATGCCTTCGATGTCCTTCGCCCCAATGTTCACGCAGATCGCGTCCCGGGCGATGCCGCCGTTTCCGGGCAGCGCCCAGACGGTTTCCACCTGCGGATTCTTGCGCAGGGCCCTGATGATGGCGTGCTCGCGGCCGCCGCCGCCAATAACGAGAATGTTCATATGATCTTTCCTTTGCTATTATTCAATTGCTTCGCCTCGCTCTCGGGGAATTCCGTCCCGGGGGTAAGGAATCGCACGCGCACCGCGGGCGCAAGCGCCTCGCGCACCGCACGCGGCAGGCCTCTCCTGCCCGGGGCTGCTGCCCGTTTCTCACTGCAAACTGTCCACTGGACAGTTTTCCGGGCGCTCGAAACCCCCGTTCACTTACGCAGCGGTACTAAGCTCTGTCTGCGCCTTGCGGCTTGTCAATCGCTAAGTACCGGCGAGAATCAAGGCCCCCGGATCCGGAACACCCCTGCGGCTTGGCTGGCCACTTAGCAGGAATCCTGCTGAATTCCGGATTAATGATGGAACAGGCGCATGCCGGTGAAGCACATGGTCATGCCGAAGTCGTCCGCGCAGGAGATCACCGCGTCATCCCGGATGGAGCCGCCGGGCTCGGCAATGTACTGAACGCCGCTGGCCGCCGCCCGCTGGATGTTGTCGCTGAAGGGGAAGAAGGCATCGGACCCCAGGGCCACGCCGGTGCGGGTGGCCAGGAAGGCCCGCTGCTCCTCCCGGGTGAAGGGCTCCGGCCGCCGGGTGAAGTATTTCTGCCAGACGCCCTCGGCGCACACGTCCTCTTCATTCTGATTGATATAGCCGTCGATGACATTGTCCCGGTCCGGCCGGCCCAGATCCGCCCGGAAGGGCAGGTTCAGCACCTTTTCATGCTGCCGCAGGAACCAGGTATCCGCCTTGCTGCCCGCCAGCCGGGTGCAGTGGATGCGGCTCTGCTGGCCGGCACCCACGCCGATGGCCTGACCGTCCACTGCGTAGCAGACGGAGTTGGACTGGGTATACTTCAGGGTAATCAGGGAGACGATCAGATCCCGCACGGCGGTCTCCGGCAGGTCCTTCCGGGCGGTGACCACATTGGAGAGCAGCTCCCGGTTGATTTTGAAGTTATTTCTTCCCTGCTCGAAGGTGATGCCGAAGACCTGCTTCCGCTCCTGGACTTCCGGCACGTAATCCGGGTCGATCCGGACGATGTTGTAGTTTCCCTTCCGCTTGGTTTTCAGAATTTTCAGAGCTTCCGGGTCGTATCCGGGGGCGATGACGCCGTCGGAAACCTCCCGCTTCAGCATCAGGGCGGTGGTCACGTCGCAGGGATCGCTCAGGGCGACCCAGTCCCCGAAGGAGCACATCCGGTCCGTGCCCCGGGCGCGGGCGTAGGCGCAGGCCAGGGGGGAATCATCCAGCCCCGGGATGTCGTCCACGAAGCAGGCGCGCTTCAGATCCTGGCTCAGGGGGATGCCCACGGCGGCGCTGGTGGGGCTTACATGCTTGAAGGAGGTGACCGCGGGCAGGCCCAGGGCTTCCTTCAGCTCCTTCACCAGCTGCCAGCTGTTGAAGGCATCCAGGAAGTTGATATAGCCGGGGCGGCCGCTGAGGATTTCGATGGGCAGGTCGCTGCCGTCCCGCATATAGATTTTCGCGGGCTTCTGGTTCGGGTTGCAGCCGTACTTCAGTTCAAATTCTTTCATGGGTGAGGCTCCCTTCTTTATTCCGTGAGGACGGTCGGTTTGAGGATGGGCGGACGGCCCTGGAATCGGATCAGGCGTGCTTGTTGATCAGCCGGTTTTCGGCCTTCCCGGTTTTCAGATCCACGTAGCGGACGTAGAGGCTGATGCGGTTGTCGGCATTCAGCGCGTCCCACAGCTCCTTCGTAAAATCGTCGATGCTGTCGGGGATGGCCATCCGCTCCGGCTCGCCCTGGAAGGTGGGAATGGGGTTCCCGTCGGTCACGTAGGTATGGAGGAAGTGGCCGACCCCGGGCAGGGGCGCATAATCGAAGGTGTAGCGGTGGCAGGCCGTGCCCTCCGGATCCGCGCTCTTCAGAATGCTCATCTGATAGGTGAAATCCTTTTCCCCGAAGGTGATCATGCCGCTGATCCGGGGGGTGAAGTTGGGGGCGTCCGGCTCGAAGCAGCGGGAGGCCAGGGCTTCGGAGAAGGTCCGGCCGGCTTGAAGCCCTTCGTAGACGGTGTCGGTCTGGTTGCCGTTGGTGACGATCAGATGGTTGTCCAGCTGACGGATGGCGGCATAGATGATGAGGGAGGGGTCGGTGACCTTCGAGGCGTCGAAGGGCTCCGTGAAGACCTCGCCGTTCTTCTCTGTGAAGATCCGGTTCCGGCTGTTCTCACTGCGCCCCATGATGAAATAGGCGGCTGCGGCATGGGTTCCGTCCGGGGTCATGCCCAGGACGATGCCCCGTCCGGGATAGGGATTGCCGGCCAGCAGCGCGGCAGGGGACTGAAGCTCATAGATGTTCATGGTGCCCTCCTTAGGATTTGTTCTTCCGTCTGTGGTTTGAGAGTCGGTCTTGGGGGAACAGTCGATCAGTCGGTCTTGCGGGAACAGGCTGATTCGGGGGAAGCGTTCCGCGGAGGTCAGCTTTCTCCGGGGGACGCATGGCCGGGGGAAGGTCCGCGACGGGGGTTACCGGTCAGCCAGCAGGGCGGACACGGTTTCCGCCGCCTGGGGCAGGAGGATCCATTCCGCCTGCTCCATGACCCGCCGCTGCAGGATCTCGGGGGTATCCCCCGGGAGGATCTCCACCGCCTTCTGGGCGATGATTTCGCCTCCGTCGGGAATCTCGTTCACATAGTGCACGGTGGCGCCGGTGACCTTGACGCCCCGGGCCAGGGCGGCCTCATGAACCTTCAGGCCATAGAAGCCCGCGCCGCAGAAGCTGGGAATCAGGCTGGGATGGATGTTCAGGATCCGGTGATCCCAGGCCCGGGTAAAGTCCGCGGACAGGATGCTGAGGAACCCGGCCAGGATGATCAGGTCGGCGCCATGGTCCTCCAGGGCCTCCGTCAGCTTCTGCTCAAAGGCGGCCTGCCCGCCGCAGGCCTTTTTGCTGATTTCCAGCCCGGGAACCCCGGATTTTTCCGCCCGCTTCAGGGCAAAGGCGCCGGGCCGGTCACTGATCACCAGGACGATGCGGCCTCTGTGCAGGGTTCCTGCCGCCTGGGCGTCCAGCAGCGCCTGCAGATTGGTGCCGCCGCCGGATACCAGCACTGCGATTTTAGTCTGTTTCATGGGGTCTCCTTTATTCGACGATTTCAATCTTGCCGTCCTCCGCGGGGACGATACAGCCGATCTCATAGGCGTCCACGCCGTGGGTCCGGAGGATTTCCAGGGCTTCGGCCTTCTGGTCCGCCGGCACGACCACGCTCATACCCACGCCCATGTTGAAGGTGTTGAACATATCCCGCTCCGGGATATTCCCGGCCCTGGCGATCAGGTCGAAGATCGGCAGCACCCGCACCGCGCTCCGGCTCACCCGGGCGCACAGGCCGTCCGGGATGCTCCGGGGAATGTTCTCGTAGAAGCCGCCGCCGGTGATGTGGCTGATGCCCTTCACGTCCACCCGGTTCAGCAGGGCCAGCACCGGCTTTACATAGATCCGGGTCGGCTCCAGCAGCGCCTCTCCCAGACTCCGGCCGCCCAGCTCCTCCCGGGGGGAGGTCAGGTCCGCGTGCTCGATATCCAGCACCTTCCGCACCAGGCTGAAGCCGTTGGAGTGGACGCCGGAGGAGGGCAGGGCCAGCACCGCGTCGCCGGGGGCCATGCGGGTATTGTCGATGATCTTTTCCTCGTCCACGATGCCGGTGGCGTATCCCGCCAGGTCATACTCGTTCTCCGGATAGAAGCCGGGCATTTCCGCCGTTTCCCCGCCGATCAGGGCGGCGCCGGACTGGACGCAGCCTTCGCAGACCCCCTTCACGATCTGTTCGATCCGCTCCGGGACGTTTTTGCCGCAGGCGATGTAGTCCAGGAAGAACAGGGGCCTGGCGCCGCTGCAGATAATGTCGTTTACGCACATGGCCACGCAGTCGATGCCCACCGTGTCATGCTTGTCCATCCGGAAGGCGATCTTCAGCTTGGTGCCGACGCCGTCGGTTCCGGAAACCAGGATGGGCTTCTTCATGCCCGTCAGATCCGGGGCGAAGAGCCCGCCGAAGCCCCCGAGGCCGCCGATCACGCCGGGGGTATTGGTGCGGGCAATGTGCTTCTTCATCAGTTCCACGGATTTGTAGCCCGCGGTGATGTCCACACCCGCCGCGGCATAGGCTTCAGAATGGGAATTTTTGATCATGATATCATTCCTTTCCGTCCCAGCAATAGGTGCATAGTTCACAGGGGTCGAGGCCGATGGCCTGGATCACGCCTTCCAGGCTCTGGAATTCCAGGGAGGCGAAATGGAACTTTTCGCAGATGGCCTCCCGCAGCTTCCGGCCGCGCTCCGTATTCCGGTCCGCGTATTCCGCCAGATGCTCCAGCCCCTCTTCGCCTTCCAGCTCCACGATGACCCGCCGGGCGATCAGCTCCATATCGGAGTTGCTCCGGGAGAAATTCAGGTACTTGCAGGCATACATGATGGGGGGACAGGCGCTGCGCATATGGACGGCGGAAGCCCCGTTCTCGTACAGGAACTCCACCGTCTCCCGCAGCTGGGTGCCCCGGACGATGGAATCGTCCACGAAGAGCAGGTCCTTTCCCTGAATCAGGGAGTGCACGGGAATCTGCTTCATCTTCGCGATCTTGTCCCGGTCCGCCTGGGTGGCCGGCATGAAGGAGCGGCTCCAGGTGGGGGTATACTTGATGAAGGCCCGGGCGAAGGGCCGGCCGCTCCGGTTGGCGTAGCCGATGGCGTGGGGGGTTCCGCTGTCCGGCACGCCGCCCACGTAATCGATCTCCTCCAGGCTGCCCTTTTCCAGATCCTGTTCCGCCAGGAGGGCTCCGTTCCGGTAGCGCATGGCCTCCACGTTGACGCCCTCATAGGTGGAGGTGGGATATCCGTAATAGCTCCAGAGGAAGGAGCAGATCTTCTTTTCCTTCCGGGGCGGGCTCAGCTGGATGCATTCCTCCGGACTCAGCTCCACGATTTCTCCGCTGCCCAGCTCCCGCCAGTCCTCGTAGCCCAGCTTCTGATAGGCGAAGGATTCAAAGGAGACGGCGAAGCCGTCCTCCGACCGGCCCACCTGCACCGGCAGGCGGCCGAAGCGGTCCCGGGCGGCGATAAGATGTCCGTCCTCCTTCAGAATCAGGATGGAGGCGGTGCCTTCGATGGATTTCTGGGCAAAGAGAATGCCCTCCGTGAAGTTGCTCTTCTGGTTGATCAGGGCCGCCAGAAGCTCCGTCTGGTTGATGCGGCCCCCGGTCATGGAGTCGAAGTGCCCTCCGCTGAAGGACAGATACTGGTCGATTAATTTGTCGTCATTCTGGATTACGCCGGTCATGCAGATGGAATACACGCCCAGGGAGGAACGGATCAGCAGGGGCTGGGGATCGCTGTCCGAAATACATCCCATGGCGGAGGTGCCCCGCATCTCCTGGAAGATCGTTTCAAACTTCGTCCGGAAGGGCGCGTTTTCGATGCTGTGGATTTTCCGCTGGAGTCCGATCTCCGGGTCCCACGCCGCCATGCCGGCCCGCTTCGTGCCCAGATGGGAGTGGTAGTCCACCCCGAAAAAGACATCCAGCATACAGTCTCTCCGGGATGAAATCCCGAAAAATCCGCCCATATGTCTGCCTCCAATCTATCAGCTATTCCCTTGAAAAACACGGCGTGCTTCGCCCCGGCCCGGGGGAAGGCCGCCGGTCAGGCGGCGAGTTCCCGCAGGATTACAGCCTTGCGAGAATTCCCGCGTCCTTCTCCAGCACGGCCGCGGCGTCCGCCTTCCTTCTGGCGTCCAGCCGGGCGGTGAGATCCGCGTCCCCGATGGCCAGCATCTGGGCCGCAAGCAGGGCGGCGTTGGCCCCGCCGCCTACCGCCACGGTGGCCACCGGAATCCCCGAGGGCATCTGGACCGTGGAAAGAAGGGCGTCCAGCCCGTCCAGCAGGGGGCCGGCGCAGGGAATGCCGATGACGGGAAGGGTGGTGTTTGCCGCCAGGGCGCCCGCCAGATGGGCAGCCATGCCCGCCGCGGCGATGAGGACCCCGAAGCCCTTTTCCCTGGCGGAGGAGGCGAAGGCTGACGCCTGCTCCGGCGTCCGGTGGGCGGAGTAGACATGCACCTCGAAAGGAATGTCCAGGGCCTTCAGGACGTCCACGGCTTTTTTGACGACGGGCAGATCGCTGTCGCTGCCCATGATGATTCCGACTTTCTTCATGAATACCTCCGGTTTCTTTCCGGGCGTCTGAAACCCCCGGGCTCCCTCCAGTCGGAAAGAGTACGCACATGATAGCGGAATTCCCGAACGTTGTCAACAGACAATCTGCGAAAATAAAGATTTTATCGCAAAAAATACGAACGTTCGCAAAATAAACGTTCGTATTTTTCGTAAAAAAAGCTCCGGAGCAGGTGCTCCGGAGCTGAGTTTCGGAGGAAGAACCCTCCTTTATTTGGCATATTCCGTGCTGCGGGTTTCCCGGATGACGTTGACCCGAATCTGTCCGGGATACTCCATCTGTTCCTCGATGGTCTTGGCGATTTCCTTGGCCAGGATGCGAATGCCGTCGTCGGTTACATCCTCGGGCTTCACCATGATGCGCACCTCGCGGCCGCTCTGGATCGCGTAGCATTTCTCTACGCCGTCGAAGCTGTTGGCGATTTCCTCCAGCTTTTCCAGCCGCTTGATGTAGTTCTCCAGGCTCTCCCGCCGGGCTCCCGGCCGGGCCGCGGAGATGGCGTCGGCCGCCTGCACCAGCACGGCTTCCACCGTCTGGGGCTCCACATCGTTATGGTGGGCCATGATGCAGTGGACCACCGCGTCGCTCTCGTGATACTTCTTGGCCAGCTCGGCGCCCAGGGTCACGTGGGTTCCTTCGCTCTCGTGATCCACCGCCTTGCCGATGTCATGCAGCAGGCCGGCCCGCTTGCACAGCTGGACGTCGGCCCCCAGCTCGGCGGCCATGAGGCCTGCCAGATGGCTGACCTCGATGGAGTGCTTCAGCACATTCTGGCCGTAGCTGGTCCTGTACTTCAGGCGGCCCAGAATCTTGACCAGCTCGTGATGAATCCCGTGCTGGTTGGTCTCGAAAATGGCGTTCTCTCCGGCCTCGCGGATCTGGTTGTCCACCTCCCGGCGGGCCTTTTCCACGGTCTCCTCAATGCGGGCGGGATGAATGCGCCCGTCCATGATCAGCTTCTCCACGGCCAGCCGGGCAACCTCCCGGCGCACCGGATCGAAAGCGGAGACGATGACGGCCTCGGGCGTATCGTCAATGATCAGATCCACGCCGGTCGCGGTCTCCAGGGCGCGGATGTTCCGGCCCTCCCGGCCGATGATCCGGCCCTTCATATCATCGTTGGGCAGGTTAATGACGCTGACCGTCGTCTCGGCCACGTGATCCGCGGCGCACTTCTGAATGGCCAGGGCCACGATGTTCCGGGCTTTCTTTTCGCCCTCTTCCTTGGCCTGGGTCTCGATATCCCGGACCATGGCCGCGGCGTCGTGGTAGGCTTCCTTCTGAACCTTGTCCACGATGATCTGGCGGGCTTCCTCCCGGCTCATGGCGGCCACCCGCTCCAGCTCGACGATCTGCTTGCCCTTCAGCTCCTCCAGCTCGGCCTGCTGCTTATCGAGGGCGGCCAGCTTCTTGGTCAGGTTATCCTCCCGGTCCTCCAGGCTCTGGGCCTTGCGGTTCAGGGTGTCCTCCCGCTTGTCCAGGGCTTCCTCCCGCTGATCCAGGTGACGCTCGCTGCGCTGAACCTCGTTCCGGCGCTCCCGCATCTCCCGCTCGTTTTCCGCTTTTTCCCGTTCGTTTTCCGCCTTGGCCTTCAGAATTTCCTCCTTGGCCTCCAGCACCTTTTCCTTTTTATAATCCTCCGCCTTTTTGACGGCGTCGTCATAGAGGCGCTTGGCCATGTCTTCCGTCCGGCCGATCTTGTTTTCCACGTAATTCTTCCGATAGGTAAACCCGCCGAAGCAGCCCAGAATGGCCGCAGCCAGCGCAATCAGAATCCAGATAATCGGATGCAATTCCTCTCCTCCTTTTCTCAGAATCTTTCATTCATAATAAATCAGGCGAATCGGCCAGGCCTCCGGGCGGAACACGTCCGCGTCCATCGAAGACACGACAAAAAGCCGCGAAGAAAAATCCCGCGGCTGAACGCTGCTTCCCTTGAGAATCATGCGCGAAAGCCACCCTTCGGGACAAACCCGACAGGCGAAAAAGCGAATCAAATCTATCGAAAACAGCGAGCGAAGACGAACTTCGCTTCAGCCGATCAGTTAATCCTAAACAATTATTACGATTTTGTCAAGGAAAAATGCAAATATGAAAAAAAGCTATGCCCCGGATGAGGCATAGCATAGAATTTGAAGGGGTTCCTCCGGATCAGAAATCGCAGTTCTGGGGAGTCCGGAAGTAGGGGATGACGTCCCGGATGTTTTCCACGCCGGTGAGGTAGATCAGCAGCCGCTCGAAGCCCATGCCGAAGCCCGCGTGGGTGCATCCGCCGAATTTCCGAAGGTTCACATACCAGTCCATGGTCTCCTTGCTGATGCCCAGCTCGTCCATCCGCTGCGTCAGCCTTTCATAGCGGTCCTCGCGCTGGCTGCCGCCCATCAGCTCGCCGGCGCCGGGAACCAGCAGATCCACGCCCCGGACGGTCTTCCCGTCGTCATTCTGATACATATAGAAGGATTTGATCTCCTTCGGCCAGTCATAGACCAGCACCGGAGAATGGAAATATTCCTCCGTCAGGTATTTCTCGTGCTCCTTGGCGGTATCCCCGCCGTACTGGGGCTCGAACTGGAACTGGGTCCCCTTCTCCATGGCGCCGCGCAGGATGGTGATGGCCTCCTCGTGGGTGATCCGGGCAAAATGGCTCTCCGTCAGGGAGGTCAGCTTGTCCAGCAGCCCGCCGCCGGTAAACTGATCCAGGAAAGCGAGCTCATCGGGGCATCTGTCCAGCACGTACCGGACGATGCTCTTCAGGAAGTCCTCCTCGATGTCCATCAGGTGATCCAGATCGCAGAAGGCGATTTCCGGCTCGATCATCCAGAATTCCGCCGCGTGGGTCTTCGTATTGCTGTTCTCCGCCCGGAAGGTGGGGCCGAAGGTATAGATATTGCTGAAGGCCATGGCGAAGGTCTCGCCCTCCAGCTGCCCGCTGACGGCCAGGGCCGTCTGCTTTCCGAAGAAATCCTGGGAGAAATCCGGCTTCTCGCCGAGGGGCAGGGTCGTCACCGTGAAGGTGTTTCCCGCGCCCTCCGCGTCATTGGCGGTGATCAGGGGCGTGTGCACATAGACATATCCCCGGTCCTGGAAATAGGTATGGATGGCCATGGCCGCCACGCTGCGGATGCGGAATACCGCCTGGAACAGGCGGGTCCGGGGACGGAGATAGGCGATCTCCCGCAGGAACTCCAGGGAGTGCTTTTTGGGCTGCAGGGGATAGTCCTCCGGGCAGTCCCCCTCCAGCAGGATTTCCGCCGCCTGAATCTCCGGCGTGGTGGGATCCTTATAGCTGGGCACCACCTTGCCGGAAACCCGGACGGCGCTGCCCACGCGGAAGGCCTGGATGGTTTCGAAATTCGCGATGGAACCGTCGTAGACCACCTGGGGATTCTTAAAGCAGGTTCCGTCGAAAAAGTCGATGAAACCCATGTTCTTCTGTTTCCGGTGATTGCGGATCCAGCCCCGCAGCGTGACTTCCTGTCCCTGCAGTTCGCTCAGGCGCTCCTTCAGTTCCCGGGTGGTGATGACGTCCATCTGTCTATAACCTCCTGCTGTCAATTCACAGCGGGCATCATACCATACTTCCGCCGCTTTCGCAAGGAAAATGAGCCCTGTCTTTCCCCTTTGAAAAAACCGCTGAACGCTTCACGCGCAGCTGCGGCCGGGCCGTCTCCGTCCCCCGGGGAGGGGAAGCGGTCGGAAATGGTCGGAATACATGAGAAAATGTCTGAAAATTGATTGAAAACCGCCCGCTTTTTCTGTACAATAGGTGGAAAGGGGGTACTGCGAATGAATAAATATCTGGCCGTGGATATCGGCGCTTCCTCCGGACGGCATATTGTAGGCTGGGAGGAGGAGGGCGAGCTCCGGACGGAAGAGGTTTTTCGCTTTCCCAACGGCGTGACGGAGCGGGACGGACATCTGACCTGGGATATCTTCGCGCTGCTGGATTACGTAAAAGAGGGCATCCGGCTGGCGAAGGAAAAGCATCCGGAAATTGTGAGCCTGTCCGTGGATACCTGGGGCGTGGATTATGTCCTGATGAAAGGGGAGGAGGAGGTTCTGCCCTGCTACGCCTACCGGGACGGGCGGACGGAGCCGGTGATTCCCCGGGTGCATGAGCGGGTTTCCTTCGCGGAGCTGTACCGGCGGACGGGAATCCAGTTCCAGCCCTTCAACACCGTCTACCAGCTGATGGCGGACCGGGAGGCGGGAAGGCTGGAGGGGGTGACGGACTTCCTGATGATCCCCTGCTGGCTGATGTACAAGCTCTGCGGCGGCAAGGCCCATGAATACACCAACGCCACCACCGGGGGGCTGGTCAGCGCGCAGACCGGAGAATACGACCTGGAGCTGGTCCGGGCCCTGGGGCTGCCGGAGGGCCTTTTCCCGGGGCTTCAGAAGCCCGGCGCGGTGCTGGGAGAATATGAGGGAATCCGGGTGGTGCTCTGCGCCACCCACGATACCGGCAGCGCCGTGGAGGGGATCCCCATGGAGGGGAATGAGCTGTACATCTCTTCCGGCACCTGGAGCCTGCTGGGGGTGAAGACGGAAAAGCCCCTGACGGATGAGGGCAGCATGGCAGCCAACTACAGCAATGAGGGCGGCGTCGGATACAACCGGTATCAGAAGAACCTGATGGGCATGTGGCTGGTGAACCGGCTGCGGGCGGAGCTTTGCCCGGACAGGCCCTGGGGAGAGATTACCGCGGAGACGGAGGAGAAGCACTTCGACCATCTGGTGGATGTAAACGATCCGGTGTTCATGGCGCCGGAGAGCATGAAGGAGGCTTTTGACGCGAAGCTTCCCCATCCCCCGAAGTGCCCGGCCGGATATTTCCGCTGCGCATACCGCTCCCTGGCCCAGGGATACCGGCAGGCCATCGAGGAGATTGAACGGAATACGGGCCTGAACTGCACGAAGCTCTACATCGTGGGCGGCGGGGCGAAGAACGGCTTCCTGAACCGGCTGACGGAGGAGGCCACGGGGAAGCAGGTGATCGCGCTGCCGATCGAAGCGACGGCGCTGGGAAACCTGCGGGCCCAGATGAAGGCCTTCAGCTGAAAACCGCCTGAGCGTGGTTTCGAACGCCCGGAAAGTGAGAAACGGGCGGCAGAGAAGTCCATCAGGATAGAATACCGCAGAGAGCGGAGCGACAGAGGATAAAGGAGGAGGAAACATGTTAGTCAACACCAAAGCCAAAGTGGGCGTTTTCGCCATCGCGCTGGGCGCCTATCTGCCCCAGTTCCCGTCCCTGGTGCCGGAATTTGAGGAGCAGTACAAGGTCTTCAAGCGCCGGATTCCGGACAGCGTGGAGCTGATCGACGGGGGCATCGTGACCACCAAGGAAATGGCCATGGCCGCCGGGGACAGCTTCCGGGCGGCGGACGTGGATCTGGTGATCCTTCAGCTGCTGACCTATGCCACCAGCTACAATATGCTGCCGGCGGTGCGGGATCTGGATGTGCCGGTGGTGCTGGTGAACGTGCAGAAAAAGAAGGCGCCGGATTATGCCCATACGGATACCCCCACCTGGCTGGGCGAGCTGTATGCCTGCGGCGCTGTGGGCGAGATGGTGGCGGACCTGGAGCGGGCCGGAAAGCGGCACGCGGTGATCACCGGCGTGGAAGAGGGCGGAGACCCGGCCCTGCAGGCGGAAATCGAGGACTGGTGCCGGGCGGCCCAGGTGCGGCGCCGCTTCCGGGATACCAATATCGCCCAGATCGGCCGGCCCTATCCTGGCATGATGGATCTGTACATCGACGAGACCAACCTGTACCACCGGATGTGGCTGTACACCAAGCAATTCGACTGGGAGAAGATGTGGGCCATCGCGGACCATATCACCGACGAGGCGGCCATCCGGGCCAAGGCGGAGGATATCCTGAACACCTTTGACATCGAGGGCGGAGCCACGGTGGAGACCGTGTGGGACATGGCGAAGTACGTGGTGGCCTTTGAGCAGTGGGTGAAGGACGAGAAGCTGGGCTTCGTGGCCAGCCATTACGATGGTTTTGCCCAGGGCGTGGCCGGAAAGCTGGATTCCATGCTGATTCCCGCCTTCTCCATGCTGATCAAGCAGGGCACCGCCTGCGCCGTGGAAGGCGACATCAAGGTGGCCATGGCCATGGGGATCCTGAAGGTGATCGCCGGGACCGGCCAGCTGTCCGAGATGTATTCCATCGATTTCGACGAGGATATCTGCATTATCGGCCATTCCGGATCCGGGGACGCGGATATTTCCCAGGCCCGGAAGCCTACCATGAAGATCGTGCCCGTGTTTCACGGGAAGACCGGCGGCGGATACCTGACCCAGTTCTATCCTCCCGTCAATACGCCGATCACCTTCCTGGGCATCACCCAGGATAAGGACGGCCACTTCAAGTTTGTCGTGGCGGAGGGAGTCAACGAGGAAGGGCCCATCTTCGAGTTCGGCGACACCAATATGCGGATGCGGTTTAATATCAGCGCCAGGGAGTTCTGCAACCGGTGGAGCGAGGCGGGCCCGACGCACCATATGGCCGCGGCGGCGGGACGGCATATCGACACGATTCTGAAGGTGGCGAAGATCTTCAACCTGCCTGTGGATATCATTACGAGATAAGGAGAGGACGAGCATGAGCATTTTGGATCTTGACATCATGAAAAGGTATATCCGGATGTGCAACGACGGCTGGCTGCAGGGCTGGCACGAGCGCAACGGCGGAAACCTGACCTACCGCCTGAAGAAGGAGGAAGTGGAGCAGATGGCTCCCTTCTTCGACGCGGAGCCCCGGCCCTGGGTGGCCATGGGGGTGACCGGCGCGAACCTGGCGGGAGAATTCTTCCTGTCCACCGGCAGCGGCAAATACTTCCGGAACGTGATCCTGGATCCGGAGGACAGCCTGTGCGTTGTGGAGATTAACGAAAAGGGCGACAGCTACCGGGTCCGCTGGGGCCTGGTCAACGGCGGACGGCCCACCAGCGAGTTCCCGAGCCACTTCATGAACCACTCGGTGCGGGTGGCGGCGACGGGCGGCGAGACCCGGGTCATCTATCATGCCCATCCGGCCAATATCATCGCCATGACCTATGTGCTGCCCCTGACGGACCGGGATTTCAGCCGGGCCCTGTGGAAGAGCGCCACCGAGTGCCCCGTGGTCTTCCCCGGCGGCGTCGGCGTGGTGCCGTGGATGGTGCCCGGCGGGGCGGACATCGCGCTGGCGACCTGCGAGAAGATGAAGGAATTCGAAGCGGCGGTCTGGGCCCAGCACGGCCTCTTCGTCTCCGGGCCGGATTTTGACATCACCTTCGGCCTGATGCACACCATTGAGAAGAGCGCCCAGATCTGGGTGCTTCAGCGGAGCACGGGCCTTCCGGAGCTGCAGACCATAACGGACGATGCCCTGCGGGCGATTGCCAAAGAATTCGGCGTAACGATCCGGGAGGAGTTCCTGGATTGAGTTCGAAACAGGATGAGATGACCAGCGGCCCCCTCCGGCGGGATAATCCGCCGGAAGGGGCCGCGTTTTTTCCAAATTACGCGGAACTGTTCAGCCCATAAAGCGGAGCGGCTGAAAAGATACAAACGCGGAGAAAATCCGGAGGGAAGCATGCCCCAGAGCGATATCGAAATCATCGGAAGAATGCAGGTGCTCATCGACCAGCTGAACCGGGCCTCGGAGGCCTACTATGGCGGCCGGGACGAGATCATGAGCAATTATGAATGGGATGCCCTGTTCGACGAGCTGGCCAGGCTGGAGACGGAGACGGGAATCACCCTGCCGGGCAGCCCTACCCAGAACGTGAGCTCCGCCGGGGAGGAGAACAGTGCCGGGACGAAGGAAGCCCATGAGTTTCCCGCCCTCTCCCTGGCGAAGACAAAGAAGATCGAAGAGCTGCAGGCCTGGGCGGGGGAGCGGCCGGTCTGGCTCTCCTGGAAGCTGGACGGGCTGACGCTGGTGCTGACCTATGACGGGGGAAGCCTGACCCGGATCCTGACCCGGGGAAACGGCACCGTGGGCACCAACATTACCTACATGAAGGATGCCCTGCGGGGATTTCCCCTGACCGTGCCCTATGAAGGGCACCTGGTGGTCCGGGGAGAGGCAACCATTTCCTATCCGGATTTTGAGGAGATCAACCGGGGAATTACGGACCCGGGGGAGCGGTACGCCAATCCCCGGAATCTGGCCTCCGGAACCCTGAGCCTGGACGAGAAACGGCTGGAGGAGGTTCGGCAGCGGCGGGTGACCTTCCGGGCCTTTACCCTGGTATACCGGGAGGAGGAGCTTCTTTCCTGGGGCGCGCGGATGGCCTGGCTGGATGAGCTGGGGTTTATGACCGTGGAGCGGGAAAAAACGGATGCTGCCGGCCTTCCGGATGCGGTGGCCAGATGGACCCGGCGGGTGGAGTCCGGGGAGATGGATCTGCCGGTGGACGGGCTGGTGCTCTCCTATGAGGATACCGCCTACGCGGCCTCCGGCAGCGTAACCGGGCATCATGCCGCCCGGGCGGGACTGGCCTTCAAATGGCAGGACGAGTCCGCCGTCTCGGTGCTCCGGCAGATTGAATGGTCCTGCGGGGCCACCACCATTACCCCGGTTGCGATCTTTGACCCGGTGCAGCTGGAAGGCACCACGGTCACCCGGGCCTCCCTGGTGAATCTGAGCGAGATGGAGCGGCTGGGCATCGGGGAGCCGGGCCGGACGGAAGTGGAGGTCATCAAGGCGAACAAGATCATTCCCAAGGTGATCCGGGTTCCAAAGGCGGAGGGGGCCTTTGAGATTCCCGCCCGCTGTCCCGCCTGCGGGGCGCCCACATCCGTGGAGGTGGGGAACAGCGGCGCCAGAACGCTGAAGTGCGGATACGCCGGGTGCCCGGCGAAGAACCTGAAGAAGTATGAGCGCTTTGTGAGCCGGATCGGCATGGACATAGACGGGCTTTCCATAGAATCCCTGAGGGATTTCGTGGCGGCGGGGTTCATTCACTCCTTCGCGGATGTGTTCCGGCTGGGGGAGCACGCGGCGGAGATTCAGGAGATGGAGGGGTTCGGGCAGAAGAGCTGCGAGAACCTGCTTTCCGCCATTGAAAAATCCCGCACCCATACGGATGCGGTCCATTTTCTGACGGCGCTGTGCATTCCCCAGATCGGCCAGGACGCGGCGAAACGGCTGGTGGGCGCCTATGGCTGGCCCGGCTTTGCGGAGGCGCTGCGGGAGAGGGTCAGCTTCGCCCAGGTGGAGGGCATCGGGCCGGAAAGGTCCGGCGCGGTCTACGGATGGGCGGATGACCCGGAGAACCGGAAAACCCTGGAGGAGCTGCTGGAACTGCTGGAGATCCCGGAGGAGGCCCCCGCGGCCGCGGCCTCCGGTTCCTGCCAGGGGCTCACCTTCGTCATCACCGGGGATGTGCATCACTTTAAAAACCGGGATGCCTTCAAGGCTTACGTGGAGGCCAACGGCGGCAAGGTGGCGGGCAGCGTGTCCAAAAAGACCAGTTTCCTGGTGAACAACGATGTGACCTCCGCCTCCTCCAAGAACAAAAAGGCGGCGGAGCTGGGCATTCCTATCCTCTCGGAGGATGAGTTTGTGCAGCGGTTTTAGGAAAAGCACCCGCTCAGGGCGCGGCATCCGGATCCGGATCCAGATCCATCCGGAGCTGCCCCTCGGATTCGGAAAAGGCATCCTCCCCGCTTTCCTGGGGCGGATACGCGCTTTCCGGTTCGGAGCCAATGGGTGCCGGTTCCTCATCCCTTGGAGGAATATAGACGGATACGGGGCTGGAGGATGCCGGCTCCGCTTTCCTTTTCCGGGAGGACGGGACCTTGGCCGCCTGGACCCGCAGATGATCCGGCAGGTCCACGGCCTTTTTCTTGCCCAGCTTATCCCGGACAAAGAAAAGGGCGTCGTCCCAGGAAAAAGGGGTGCAGCGGACGGGGATCTGCAGCCACCAGGCGGGGGCGTAGAAAAGAATGTAGCATTTCTCCGGCCAGAGCTGAACCCGGGACACCGCCCGCCAGGGCAGATCCCGTTCCTCCAGGAGGAGGACCGGATTCTCGGATTCGGGATCCACCTGGCTCAGGAGCCGGGGGGATTTCAGGCGGGCCAGAAGCTTCAGGGCGGTAGGGGAAGGCAGATACCGGCTGGCATGGACGCCGCGGCTGTCGATCACGTAATCGGTCAGCTCCTTTCCCTGCAGCAGCAGGGCCAGGAAAACCAGCGCCAGGACGCTGAAAAGAATGAGGCCCAGGGTGAGGGGGAAGGAGCCGAGGAAAAGGGCTTCCACCGCGGCCAGCCCCCCGGAGAGGGCTTCCAGCAGCAGGGAAAGCAGCAGGATGACCAGCCCGGCGGGGAAGAGCCAGCGGAAGACCGCGTTCCAGCTCATCCAGTCCCCCACGGGCCTTTTTTCCGTCACCCAGGCCGCGTGGACGGCGGTTTTGGCCAGCCGGGTGCCGCAGCGGGGGCACAGATCCCCCGGAGCGACCTCCCGGCGGCATTTTTTACAGTAGGCAGTTAAGGCCATAGATCTCTCTCCGAAGTTGACGACCGGGACAGGGTCGGGTAAAATATGGAAACGCTGCATCAGCGCGCTTACTGCGGTTATTATAAGCGACCTGCGGGGATTGTCAAGGGAAGAGGAGCCCCGGGGCCGGAAGGAAGAGACGGATGAAAAAGGTAGGGCAATGGCTGGGGAAGCTGCTTGGGGCGGCCGGGTTTCTGGCGGCCCTGGTCTCGCTGTGCGTGACCATCATCGTGGCCCAGCCTCAGCCCTCCGGGGAGCCGGAGCCCGCGCCCCAGCCCCTGCTGACCGCCTCCCCGGGGATGGAGATCTCCTCCGAGCAGGATCTGCGGGAGCTGGCCGCAACCTTTCCCGCGCCGATCATGAGCTTTATGAGCGGAAGCGGAATGGTTTTCGTCTCCGGCACCAGCCGGGACGTTCCCTGGCAGGGACAGTACGGGAGAATGCTGACCCTGTACTGGCAGACCCCGCTGGGGGAGCCCCTGATCCTCCAGAGCATCTATCCCGCGGAGGGGCTGGAGCTGATGGGAAAGGGAGATTACGCCTTCAGCAGCACGCTGGGCCCGGCCCTCTTCGGCCAGACCTCCGTGCGCATGGAGAATGAGGAAACGGTCCGGGTTCATGTGCAGGCACCGGGCCGGGGGCTTTATGTGCTGACGGTTCCCTCCTCGCTGAGCGGATCCCTTTCCAATATTTCCCGCTCCATCCAGCTTTTCACCGCGGATTGATAAATTTCAAAAGTATTACAGAAAAAGCATATTAAAGAAACATACTCTTGATGAAAAAGTAAAAATGCGATAAAATACCGGAGATACGGAGGTAATCTGCCATGAAGTATCGAAGGATTTTATGCGCTGCGCTGGCCGCGGTATGGATCTGGAACGGCGGGAGCGTTTCTTCCTGCGGGGAGGAGGCGGAGCTCCGGGAGCAGCCTCAGGCTGCGGAGGAGCTGACTAACGCGGAGCCCGCCCCGGACTGGCTGGAGGAAAAGGGGATTTCCCTGGGGGAAAGCAGCCTGGCCTATCCGGCCCTGCGGGAGGGAACGGTGCCCGAGGAACTTCGGAAGGCCGTGAACGACCGGATTCTGGAGGACGGAAACGTCCTGGCGTATGTGAACCGGGTCAGCCAGCTGATCTCCGGGGGAAAGCTGACGGTTTCCTGGCGGGGAACCCTGCTGGGCCCGGTGTTTTCCTTTGCCCTTTCCGCGGAGGGGGCCGTAACCTCCCCCAGGCCCACGCAGATCTGGACGGGAGGAAACGTGGATCTGCGGGACGGCCATGAGGTGACCTGGGAGGAGCTGTTCCTGGATCCGGAGGCGGCCCGGCAGGCGGCGGAAAACTATCTGGAGGAAAAGGTTGCGCCAGATCTGAGCGCCCATCTGCAAAACAGCCTGCTGACCCCGGCGCCGGAGCTTTTCCGGATGACGGAACGGGGCATCATCCTCATGTACCCCATCGAACAGCTGAGCACCCTCAGCGACCGGGCGGGGGATGTGCTGATTCCCTGGGACGCGGTCTGGGACCAGCTGAATCCGGCGGAGGACAGCGTGGTGACCGCCATGGGGATTCGGGCCCCGAAGACCGGGGAGGCGCGGGAAGAGGCGCCGGAGCGGGACGCGGGGGAAGCGATCCGTCGCCAGACGGAGGAAGGGACGGTTCCCGGCATTCCCGTCAGGCTGGGGGAGGCCCTTCAGCCCCTGACGGAGGAATGGCATCTGCTGACGGATCCGGACGTCTATGCGCTGGGACGGATGTTCGCCCTGGAGGGGGCTGAGTTCCGGGGCGTGTTCCTGCTGACGGATTATCTGACCGAGGAGTGGAGCGGCAGCCGGGTGGACGGCATCCGGGTGGATCTGGGCAGCTTCTGCGGGCTGACGGTGGGGAAAACATCCCGGGAGACCTGGCTGACCCTGCTGGGAGAGCCGGAGTCTTCCCTGGAATTCGACAGCGACCGGGCGGAGGCCTATCAGACCCTTCCCGGCACCCGGGACTATTATGCCTTCGGGGAGCATCATCTCCAGCTGCATGGGGATGAAAACGGTATTTTGATCAGTATCATTCTTACAGAATAATCGGAGGATTTTCATGGCTCAGCGGAGCAAACAGCGGCAGCCGGTCTACTCGGCCGATACATTGGCCCTGCGATATCTCGGAGGGCTGATTCTTGTTGCCCTGGGGGTACTCATGTTCCTTGCGGTGGTATTAAAGACCGCGGGAAATGTGTTCGATGTCCTTCGGCAGGTCTGCTTCGGCCTGACGGGAGGCCTGGCGGCGGCAGCGCCGCTGTTTCCGGTCTGGGCGGGCGTCCTGGTGATCTGGTCCTGCCAGCGAAAGGCGCCGGTCAGGCCCTTTCTCTATGGGGTGCTGGCCTATCTGGGCCTCTGCGCCTTCGTGGTGCTGGTGACCAGGTACGGAAACGAGGAATACCTGCAGCTGCTTTCCCGCCTGTCCGACGGGAGCTGGGGCGGGGTGATCTATCAGGGATATGCGCAAAGCATTTCCCTGCAGGCCAGCGGAGGCGCCCTGGGCGTGATTCTGGCCTATCCCTTCTGGAGCCTGGTGGGCACGATCCTGGGGGCGGTGCTCCTCTTTGTGCTGATCCTGGTCTGCGCGCTGCTGGCCGTCGGGCTGACGCCCGGCCGGATCCGGGGGCTGATGAAGGGGCAGGTCTCCTTTTCCTTTGGCAGAAAGAAGAACGATCAGGAAGGGCAGGACCGGCAGCAGATCGCCTATCAGCAGGAACAGGAGCGCCAGCGGCAGGCCTATGCCCAGCAGCAGGCCTACCTGATGCAGCAGCAGTATCAGCTGCAGCAGCAGCAAAACCGGCAGCAGGCGCGTGAGGCCGCCGCCCGGCAGCAGTCCGGCCGGTGGAACAGACAGAATCAGGAAAACGCCTGGCCGGGCGCCTCCGGAATTCCGGCCTGGCCGGAGACGGCTCAGGGGAAGACCGCCTCGGAGGGCGCGGACAGCGTGGCGGAATGGCAGCAGCAGCTGACGGACCGGATGACCCCCGTGGAACCGGGGCAGAGGAGCCGTATTTTTGACCGGCAGACCGGGGAGGACTCCCGGGAGGGCGCTTCGGGCAGCCGGATCTTCGGCCTGGGCGGGTCCTCCGGCCGGTCCGAGGAAAAATCTGCGGGATCCCGCATCTTCGGCCGGAAAAAGCAGGACGACGGCCTCAGCGCGCTTTCCCCGGAGGAGAAGCGGCGGGAGGGCATGGCCTATCCCCGGACCTCCTTCGCCCAGAGCGGCAATACCGGACGGATGAAGTCCGCCCGGATTCGCATGGAGCAGGCCCAGATCGAGGAGGATCTGAGCCGGTGGAAGGAGCCGGAACAGGGAGCGGCCCCGGAACCCGAGCGGGAGCAGCCGGCGCGGGAAAACCGTCTGCCGGAAAGGGAGCCGGAGGCGCCGGAACGGCCGCTTGGCCGGGAGGAAGCTCCCGGGGATTCAGCCCGGACGGGCGCACAGCGCAGGACCGCAGGGGGCGGCGGAAAGGCCTCTTCCTCCTGGATGGATCAGGTGATTTCCGCGGAAGAGGAAAGCAGAAATCCCGGCCGGGAGGAGCGGAAGACCGCGGCGAAGGACAGCCGGACCGGAGAAGGGACCGGGAAGCCGAAGGAGCCGGAGCAGATTTCCGAGCCCGCGGCCCGGGAATCCCGCGGGGATTCAGCCCGGAAGCCGGAGCAGCTGACGATTCCCGTGGTTCAGGAGACCATCAAGGATCCTACCTGGAAGCCGGAGCTCCGGCATGTGAATCCGAAGGAGGAGGATCCGGCGGAGGAATACTGGGAGCCGACCCCCTATTATGCCCCGCCCATCACGGATCTGAAGAAGCCGGACGCGGCGGTGCTGGATACCTCCCTGGAGGACGAGGAGCGTTCCCGCCGCCTGGAGGCGACCCTGCAGAGCTTCAAGGTACAGGCCCGGGTGGTGCATGTGACCCATGGCCCGGCCATCTCCCGGTTCGAGCTGGAGCTGGCTCCGGGCACGAAGGTGGGGAAAATCTCCGAGCTGGAGAAGGATATTGCCTACGGCATGCAGGCTACCTCGGTCCGTATCGAGGCGCCCATTCCGGGCAAGGGCCTGGTGGGCGTGGAGGTTCCGAATCCCAAGCGGGCCACGGTGACCCTGCGGGAGGTGCTGGAGAGCTCCCCGATGCAGAACGCCAAGTCCATTCTGACGGTGGCCCTGGGCAAGGATATCGCCGGGGCGCCCGTGGTCTGCGACCTGGCCAGGATGCCCCATCTTTTGATCGCCGGCGCCACCGGATCCGGTAAATCCGTCTGCATCAATACCATCATCAACAGCCTGCTTTTCCGGGCTGGCCCCGATGAGGTCAGGATGATCCTGGTGGACCCGAAGGTCGTGGAGCTGCAGTGCTATAACGGAATTCCCCATCTGCTGCTGCCGGTGGTGAACGATCCCCATAAGGCCGCGGCCGCGCTGGCCTGGGCGGTGGCGGAGATGATGGAGCGGTACGATAAATTCTCCGAGCGGGGCGTCCGGAACCTGGAGGGATATAACGGGATCCTGGCGGAAGGGGAGAAGCCCATGCCCCGGATCGTGATTATCATCGACGAGCTGGCGGACCTGATGATGGTCTGCAAGAAGGATGTGGAAGAGTATATCTGCCGCCTGACCCAGCTGGCCCGGGCGGCGGGCATTCATCTGATCGTGGCGACCCAGCGGCCCTCCGTGGACGTGATTACCGGCCTGATCAAGGCCAATATTCCCAGCCGGATTGCCTTCAAGACCGCCAGCTATGTGGACTCCCGGACCATTCTGGACCGGAACGGGTCCGAGCAGCTGCTGGGCTGGGGCGACATGCTCTATCTGCCCACCGGTTCCTTCGCGCCCACCCGGGTGCAGGGCTGCTTCCTTTCCGATGAGGAAGTGAACCGCATCGCGGACCACGTGCGCCAGGCCAACCCCAGCGCCTACGATCCGGAGGTGCTGGACAAGCTGGAGCAGCTGAGCCGGGGCCAGGAGGATCAGCCCGGCATGGATATGATCGGCGGCGCCGCGGAAAGCGAGAGCTCCGATTCCGGGCTCTTCGAGCAGGCGGTGGAATATGCCATCTCCGACGGACAGATTTCCACCTCCACCCTGCAGCGGCGGCTGAAGGTGGGCTATGCCCGGGCCGGCCGTCTGACGGACGAGCTGGAGGCCCGGGGCATCATCTCCGCCAAGGACGGCAGCAAGCCCCGGAAATGCCTGATTACCCGGGAGCAGTGGGAACAGATGAAGACGGAGACGCCGGCGTAAACCGGAAGAAAGGATGGAAAACACATGGCCAATCTGATGGATTATTTCGCCTGGCGGGGAGACCTCGGGTTTGATCTTTCTCCCTGGAATGCCGTCGACGCCCTGAGCATGTCCAATCTATGCTATCTGAACTTCCGGGGCATCGACGATCCGCGGGGCTGGACGCTGGCGGAGGCGAAACGGCTGGAGCTGATGCAGGATACGATTGTGGCGAATTTTGACGGACGGAAGGCCCAGTTCCTGGCCATGGCGGACACCCATCGCTTCGGCTCCGTCCGCATGCACCATTTCATCTCCCTGACGGATGAGGAGCAGGAGCTGCAGTTCTCCGCCACCTGCTACGACATGCCGGACGGCACCCTGTGCATCGGGTTCCGGGGAACGGACGGCACCCTGGTGGGATGGAAGGAAGACCTCAACATGTCCTGGCAGACCGCGGTTCCCGCCCAGGAGGCGGCCGTCTTCTATCTGGAGCGGGCGGCCGAGCTGGACGAGAGGCCCATCCGCGTGGTGGGCCACAGCAAGGGCGGAAATCTTGCGGCCTACGCCGCGGCCTGCTGCCGGCCGGAGGTGCAGGACCGGCTGATTGAAATAGACTCCTTTGACGGGCCGGGGATGGATCCCACCGTCTTCGGGAGCGAAGGGTACGCCCGGGTGGTGGACCGGATCCGCTCCGTCGTTCCTCAGACCTGCATCGTGGGCATGATGATGGAATACCACCGGAAATATACGGTGGTGAAAGCGGACGCCAGCGGGATCATGCAGCATGACCCCCTGACCTGGCAGGTTCGCGGCACGCAGTTTGAAACCGTTGAAAAGATCGACGCCAACGCGGAAGTGATCAGCGAAACCCTCCACGGCCTGCTGGAGCAGACGGAACGGGAGGAAAGGGGAGAGATGGTGGATACCCTCTTCGCCCTGCTGGAGAATTCCAAATCCTCCAACTTTACGGAGATGAAGGTGGATCCGCTGCGGACTCTGTCCGGGATGGCGAAGGGAACCCGGGAAATGAGCGCGGAGGCGCGGCGCGGGCTGGCCAGGCTGGCGGGGCTCTTCATCTCCCTGGGCTTCGGCAGCGTGGCGGACCGGTATCATCTGAGAAAGCAGGAGCCGAAGCCGGAGGAGAAACGGACGGAGGCAGCCCCGGAGGAGGCCGGAGAAACCGCATCTTTTTCTTGACGGGCCTTCGGGGAGAATGATATAATCCCCGTGTTTAAATCTGGTTGAGGTTGGAGGGAATACCATGTCCGGACATTCCAAGTGGCACAATATTCAGGCAAAAAAGGGCAAGGCTGACGCGCAGCGCGGCGCGATTTTTACGAAGATCGGCCGGGAGATTGCCATCGCCGTCCGGGAGGGGGGCGCCAATCCCGAGTCCAACGGCAAGCTGCGGGACGTGATCGCCAAGGCGAAGGCGAACAACATGCCCAACGATAATATCCAGCGCTCCATCAAGAAGGCCAGCGGCGAGCTGAGCAACGTGGTTTACGAAGAGATCACGTATGAGGGATATGCTCCCGGCGGCGTGGCGGTGATCGTGGATACCATCTCCGATAACCGGAACCGCACGGCCAGCGACATCCGTCACTGCTTCGCCAAGTACGGCGGAAACCTGGGGACGACCGGTTCCGTAGGCTTCATGTTTGATACCCACGGGGTGCTGGTCGTGGAGCGGACCCCCGGCATGGACGAGGACGAGCTGATGATGATGGCTCTGGACGCCGGGGCGGAGGATGTGAGGCCGGATGATGACGTGGTGGAGATCCTGACGGATCCCAACGAGTTCAGCAAGGTCCGGGAAGCCCTGGAACAGCAGGGGCTGACTTTCCTGAGCGCGGACATCCAGAAGATTCCCCAGAATACGGTGGCCGTCTCCGATCCGGAGACCCTGGAGAAGATTCAGAAGATGCTGGATCTGCTGGAAGAGAGCGACGACGTTCAGAACGTATACCATAACGCGGAGCTGCCCGAGGAGGAAGAGGAGGACTGAATCCTGCTCGTCTGCCGATGCCTGAAAGGGCATCGGCTTTTTTGAAATAAGGGAGGGACGGAAACCATGACCATGCTGCAGATCATCGAGAGGAAAAAGCTGGGGAAGGAGCTGACAGAGGAGGAGATCCGGTTCTTTGCCCGGGCGGCCGCGGAGAAATCCGTCCCGGACTATCAGCTGGCCGCGCTGCTGATGGCCATTCGTCTGAACGGGATGACCGACGCGGAGACCACCCGGCTGACCCTGGCGATGCGGGACAGCGGGGATGTGGCGGATCTTTCCTCCATTCCGGGCATCAAGGTGGACAAGCATTCTACCGGCGGGGTGGGGGACACCACCACCCTGGTGCTGGCCCCCCTGGTGGCGGCCTGCGGCGTGCCGGTGGCGAAGATGAGCGGCCGGGGACTGGGGCATACGGGCGGAACGCTGGACAAGCTGGAGTCCATTCCCGGGCTGCGGGTCTCCCTGACGGAGGAGGAGTTTCTCCGCCAGGTCCGGGAAACGGGCCTGGCGGTGGTGGGCCAGACCGGGCATCTTGCCCCGGCGGACCGGACCCTCTACGCGCTTCGGGACGTAACCTCCACGGTGGATTCCATGCCCCTGATGGTTTCCTCCATCCTGTCCAAAAAGCTGGCGGCCGGGTCGGACGCGATCGTGCTGGATGTAAAGACCGGGTCCGGCGCTCTGATGCAGCGGCTGGAGGACAGCCTCCATCTGGCGGAGCTGATGGTCCGGGTGGGCAATCAGGCCGGCAAGCCCACCGTGGCGCTGATCAGCGGGATGGATCAGCCCCTGGGCACCCATGTGGGAAACGCTCTGGAGGTCAAGGAAGCCATCGATATCCTGTCCGGCCGGGCGGGGGGAGAACTGAAGGAGGTTTCCCTGACCCTGGGGGGCCTGATGCTGATGCTGGCGCGGAAGACGGAAACGCATGAGGAAGGCGTCCGCCTGCTGGAGGAGGCCCTGGAAAGCGGCGCCGGGCTGCGGAAAATGAAGGAAATGATCGCGGCCCAGGGCGGGAATCCCGCCGTGTGCGAGGACGTGAGTCTGCTGCCCCAGGCCCCGGTGAGAAAGACGGTCTGCTGCGGCCGGGAGGGATACATCTCCGCCATGGATACCATGGCCCTCGGCTCCGCAGCCCAGGCCATGGGGGCGGGCCGCCTCTGGAAGGAGGATGCCATCGATTATTCCGTGGGCTTTGTGCTGCGGGTTCGGCTGGGGGACCATGTGACGGCGGACACCCCCCTGTGCGACCTGCATGCCCGCAGCGAGGCGGAAGCCCAGGCGGCGGAGGCCGCCATCCGCGGAGCGATCCGGTGGAGCGACGCTCCCTGCGGACGGGGAAGGAGCTTCTACGCCCTGGTCACTTCGGAGGGAGTTACGGAGCTATAATACGAAGAAAGAAACGGAGCCTATGAACAAAGAATGGCTGAAGGGCCTTCGCCATGGGATTCCCATCGCGCTGGGCTATCTGAGTGTTTCCTTTGCCTTTGGCATGAAGGCGGTGGGGGACGGCCTGACCTGGCTGCAGGCAGTGCTGATTTCCGCCACCAACCTGACCAGCGCGGGCCAGATGGCCGGGCTTCCCCTGATGGTGGGCGGCGCCGGACTGGCGGAGATGGCGCTCACCCAGCTGACCATCAATCTGCGGTACGGGCTGATGAGCCTCTCCCTGGGGAGAAAGCTGGACGGCAGCATGGGCACCCTCCAGCGGCTGATCTTTTCCTTCGCCAACACGGATGAAATATTCGCCGTGGCCTCCGCCCAGCCGGGAACCGTGGGGAAGCATTATCTCTACGGCCTGATGCTGACGCCCTTCCTGGGCTGGACGGCCGGGACGCTGCTGGGAGGCGTGGCGGGCACCCTGCTTCCCGCCTTTGTCCGCTCCGCGCTGGGCATTGCCATCTACGGCATGTTCCTGGCCATTATTCTGCCCCCCGCCCGGAAGCGGAAGCCCGTCCGGTTCGTGGTGCTGCTGGCGGTGACGATGAGCCTGTGCTTCCGGTATATTCCCGGGCTGAACCGGGTGTCCAGCGGGTTTGTGATCATTATCTGCGCGGTGGCGGCCGCCGCGGCCGGGGCCGCGCTGTATCCGGAGAAGGAGGGGGATGCGCCATGAGCTGGAATGCTTTTCTGCCCTATGTGGCGGTGATGGCCGTGGTAACCTACCTGATCCGGATGCTGCCTCTGACCGCCTTCCGCCGGCCGATCCGCAGCCGCTTCGTTCAGTCCTTCCTGAGCTATATTCCCTTTGCGGTGCTGGGGGCCATGACCTTTCCGGAGGTGCTTTATTCCACGGGGGATCTTCGGACCGCGGCGGCGGGAGTGATCGTGGCGGTGCTCCTGTCCTGGCAGGGAAAGAGCCTGCTGACGGTGGCCATAGCGGCCTGTCTGGCCGTGGCGGCCGCCCAGGGAATTCTGCTTCTGTGAACCCGGAAGAAAAACCCTTCGGCGTATGGAAAAACGGAGAAGGCTTCATCCTTCAGGAAAAGAATAATAAAGCGCGGAACGCCCTGGGCGTTCCGCGTTCATGCTTTATACCATCACATAGCCTTTTCCGTAGACGGTACGGATTCGTTCAGACCCTATCTTTTCCCGCAGGCGCCTGACGCACATATCCACGGTCCGGGTCATTCCCGGGGCCTGAAATCCCCAGACGGTCCGCAGCAACTCGTCCCGGCTGAGGATATTGCCCTCCTGGGCCAGCATGCATTCGTAAAGATCCCTTTCCAGGGGGCTGAGCGGTTCCGTATTTTTATTACCTGACATGGGGTCCTCCTTCCTCGGCTTTCTGCCCGCGTTACACTGCGGGCAGATCCGCCCGCTCTTCAAAGCCGAGCCAGTAATAGATCTCCTCGTTATAATCCGGCAGACGGCTCCAGAAGCCTTCCTCCTCCAGCAGATCCGTCATGCCTTCCCGATCCGCCCAGCGGCGCACGGCGGGCCGGGCGTAGATCTGAATCTGAACCAGCTGGTTATCCGGCGCCCTGAAAAGGGATTCATGGCACTGGCTGGTCCGGTTCAGCCACGCCTGGGCTTCTTCCGGGGAAGCGGCCTGGGTATAGCGGACCAGGTTCAGGTTCTCCTCTTCATCGAGCTCGTATTCGCACCGGAATACCAGAATTTCCTCGCTGTCCGCCCAGCCGCCGCGGATCCAGGCCAGCACGGTCTCCGCCTTCTCCCCCCACAGGGCCCGGATGGTCCGCTCGTCGGAGGCATACACCGTCTGGGTGGGGCAGGAGATATAGGCATCGGTGACCTCGTCTATCTGATAGAAGTATACATTGGCGACGGCCATTCCCTGCATATCCTCCCAGGTGCGGTCCAGGAGATCCTCCCGAAGGGCGTCCCCCAGCGCTTTGGAATTGTGCCGGTCGAATTCGCTCCAGAGATTGAAACCGTAAAGGTTCAGGAAGTCCTCCTCCTGAAGCCGCAGCCCGTTCATCAGGATGGAATTGCCGGAGCAATGCGCATAGGGAACGACCTTTTCCGCCGCCTGGCGCCGGTATTCCTGACTGTTTACCAGGGTCTGCAGGGCATGCAGCGCCGGCGTCTGATCCTCAAGCGGGGTGTACTGCCGCTCCAGAATCTGATGATTCCGGTTTTCCCACCGGATTTTGACCCTCTGTCCGTAGTCCCCCAGGACGAAGGGCGTCTCCTTCCTCAGGTCAGCGGAATGATCCCGCATCAGGCGGACCCATTCCTGCGCGGCGGCCAGATTTTCCTTTTCCTCCGCCCGGAACAGCTTTTCCGGCTGACGCGCGAACTGATAGCTGTTGCTGACGGTCATGGCCTGAAAATCGCCGAGCTCCGGCATCCGGCCGTTCAGCCCCAGCACATCCATCCGCAGGCCCAGGCAGCACAGGAGCATGACGCCCAGCGCGGCGGCAGGCCCCCGCCAGCCCTGAAGACGCAGACGGATGTTCTGTTCCACCAGCATCCGGGCCACGATCCAGGCCCCCGCGGCCCCCAGCAGGATGCCCAGATAAAGGCTGTATTCCCGCACGAAGGTTTCGATGAAGAGCACGCCCCCCAGCGTTCCCCCCGCCGCGGTGGCCCAGAGAAGCAGGGGCTTCTCGATGCCGGGGATGTTCAGGGTCAGGCCCGCCCGCTCCGGCCGGTTCAGTCCGCTGGCCCGCCAGGCCAGGCCGCCCAGGAGCAGGATGGCCGCGATGCCGGGGAGCCAGCGGAAGGTATCCACCTGATAGAGCCCTTTGTACAGGGTATAGATCGGACTCCAGGAGATCATGGATCTGATGGGCTGGAAGCACAGCGTCTGCAGATAGCAGGAGGCGAACAGGGACCATCCGAACCAGAGTATTTCCAGGGATCCGATGATCAGCGCGCCGCCCAGAACCGCGGCCCACAGGCTGCCGAACAGCTGGGAGCTCAGGGCGCCCGCCGCGTAGCCGTACATCAGGATCAGCATCAGCACCAAGCATTCCTTCAGGTAGAGGCCCGGATCGAAGTAATCCCTCAGCCCGCTTACCAGGATGATGGCGGGATAGCCCAGACAGCAGACCGCCGCCGGCAGCGCGGCCAGGATCAGAAAAACGGCCGTCCGCAGGAGAAAATCCCGGGTCCGGGTCACCGGAAGCCCCGCGAACATCATGCTCTGCTTTCGGGAAAACCGGTATCCGAACAGCACCAGCGCGCAGCCGAAGCCCATGGATCCGAACAGGGCGCAGAGCATTTCGAGATTCAGGGGAAAGAACAGGAAGGTCCGGGACAGCTCTCCGGTAAAATAATAAGCGGTGCTCGGGAGAATGGGCTCCATCTCCGGCCGGTCGCGGAGGGCTTCGCCGATGGTATGAACCTTCATGGATCCGTGCATCGGGATCAGGGCGAAGGTGATCAGAAAAACGATGACGGCCAGGAATAGATAATGCTTCAGCAGCCACCGAAGGGCCGCTCCCCTTGTTTTATTGCGCATAACCCTGTTCCTCCATTTCCAGAATGAAAACTTCCTCCAGGCTCAGGGGCAGAATTTCCGAAAAGATCGGCTGGAAGGCTTTTACGGCCTCCAGGGTCTTTTCCCGGTTCCCCTTGACGGTCAGCACGCACAGCCTCCCCTGCCGCTGGACCCGCAGGGGCTCCAGGGAGACCAGGCTCTCATCGGGAACAGGCTCCTCCGTGGCAAACTGGATCCGGTAAATTCCGCTGACCACCGTATCCATATCCCCCACCGTCAGCAGGTTCCCCTCATGCAGGAAGCCTACGCTGTCGCAGATATCCTCCATCTCCTGCTGGTTATGGCCCGCGAGGATGGTGACCATCCCCCGGTCCCAGGTTTCCTCGCTGATGGTTCTCCGGAAGGCTTCCCGCATGACCGGGTCCAGTCCGTCGAAGGTCTCGTCGCAGAGCATGACATGGGGCCGCCCCGCCAGGGCCAGGCAAACCTGCACCCGCTTCTGGGTTCCCTTGGAGAAGCTGCCGATCTTTTCATGCATGGGCAGGCTGAACCTTTCGCACAGCTCCGCCAGCCGATCCAGATCATAGTCCGGCTGCCAGGCTTTCCGGAAGGAGCCCATCTGAGCGATGCTGCTGGCATGCAGGAACGCGGGATCATCCGTCAGATAGCAGATCTGCCGCTTCGCTTCCGGATTCTCCCATACCTCCGCTCCGTTCACCCGGATCCTTCCGCCCACCGGACGGATGATGCCGCTGATGATCCGAAGAAGGGTGGATTTTCCCGCCCCGTTGGTCCCCAGAAGGCCGAAAATATGGCCGCCCTCCACCTGCAGGTTCACCTGCTTCAGCACCGCCTTGTCTCCAAAGTGCATATCAATGTTTTCCGTTTGCAGCATGGGTCCGTTTCCTCCCATTTCTCTCTTTCTAAGGTCTGCCGCTCCGAAAAGGCTCAGGATTCGTAAACCTTCCGAAGAAGCGCCTCCATCCGATCCTCCGGGATCCCCATCTCCCGGGCCGCTTCCATTTCCTTCCGGGCCCGGGCCAGCTGGGCATCCTGCTGCTGCCGGCGCAGCTCGGAGACCTCCGGCGCGACAAAATTGCCCCGCCCCGGCCGGGTATAGATCAGCCCTTCCTGCTCCATCAGGCGGTAGGCCTTCTGGATGGTATTGGGATTGATACCCAGCTCGGCGGACAGCTGGCGCACGGAGGGCAGCGGCTCGTCCCCGGCCAGAAAACCCATGGCAATCTGCCATCTCAGCTGCTGGGCCAGCTGCTCATACAGCGGAGCCTTGCTCCGCGGATCAATGACGAACAAAGAGGGCCTCCTTTTATGGTAACAGGTGTTTCCGGCCGACATCGCCCGGGAGAGGGCTTCACAGGCCTTCCCCGGAGAAAGAAAATGACTTCCCGGAAGGAATCATTTTCCGATTTCCTAACTGTACTATCACAATTAGTACAGTTGCATCATACACGACATCCCGCCCTCTGTCAATGGGAGGAGGAAGGTTGTTACAATTGGAGGGGCAGGGGGGCGGGAAAGCCAGGGAAAAGCGGCTCTGTTCCGTTCCGGGGATCATTCTCTTCGCTCAGGAGATGACGGCCGGACGAGCGGCTGTTCAGCCTTTTCCGAAGAATTGCGCCTGAAATGATGGACAAATGCCATCCTGTCCTGTTAAAATATGTACAGAAAAAAGGGGAATCTCCCCGCATCAAGGCGGAAACGCGAGAACAGCATGAAGGGAATACTGATCGGACGCGCTTCGGGACGGGATAGGATTCAGACCCGACCGGAAGAAAGCAGCTTTTCCCTGCATAGAAGAAAGGAAAACAGGATGAACAGAACGATTCAGGCGCTTCTGGAGAACCGGGAGGAAAATCATGTGCTGCCCTTTTTCTGGCAGCACGGGGAATCGGAAGAGACCCTTCGGGAAATGATGGCGGCCATTCACGGCGCGAACTGCCGGGCGGTCTGCGTGGAAAGCCGGCCCCATCCGGATTTCTGCGGCCCTAAGTGGTGGCAGGATATGGACATCATTCTGGATGAGGCCCGGAAGCGGAATATGAAGGTCTGGATTCTGGACGACAGCCATTTTCCCACGGGCTTTGCCAACGGCGCGCTGGAGGGAAAGCCGGACAGCCTGTGCCGGCAGAGCGTTTTCCTGAATTCCCTTTCCCTTCCCATGGAAGGCGGCAGCCTGCGGATCAACCTGCGGGAGCGGGATATGCTGAAGGCGCCGGTCCGGGAGGCGTCCAACCCCATGGAAGCCATGTTCTTCAACCAGCCGCCGGCCCGCATCTTTGACGATGACCGGGTGCTCCGGGTCTTTCTGCGTCAGGGAGAGAGCGAAACGGATCTGACGGACCGGCTGGAGGGCGAGGTGCTGTCCTTTGAAAAGCCGGAGGGGGAGGCGGAGCTCAGGGTGCTGGCGATCAGCAGGAATGCCGGCTTCCACCGGAACTATATCAACATGACCCAGGCGGACGGCGTCCGGGTGCTGATCGACGCGGTGTACGAGCCCCACTGGCAGCACTATTCTGCGGACTTCGGGAAAACCATTGCCGGGTTCTTCTCCGACGAGCCGGAGCTGGGAAACGGCTTCCTGTATGACAAGGGGAATCTGCTGGGCAGCCGTCAGGATCTGCCCTGGGGGACGGAGCTGGAACAGGAACTTCCGAAGGCTTTGGGGGACAGCTGGGCCAGGGATCTGCAGCGGCTGTGGGAGGAGGATACTTCTCCCGAAACCGCCCGCGTCCACGCCCTGTATATGGACTGCCTGACCCGGCTGGTGCAGAAGAACTTTTCCGAGCAGCTGGGAGGATGGTGCCGGGACCACGGGGTCATGTATATCGGCCACGTCATTGAGGACGACGGCCATCACTGCCGGACCGGCTCCAGCCTCGGGCATTACTTCCGGGGACTGGCCGGCCAGGATATGGCGGGTATCGACGATATCGGCGGCCAGGTATATCCCCAGGGCGAGGATGAGCCCACCCTGACCCCGACCCATTTTCCCCGGGACGGCGTATTCTTCCATTACGGCCTGGGCAAGCTGGGCCAGAGCGCGGCCGCGCTGGAGCCCCTGAAGGCGGGACGCGCCATGTGCGAAATCTTCGGCAATTACGGCTGGGAGGAAGGGGTCCGGCTGGAGAAATACCTGGCGGATCACTTCCTGGTCCGGGGGATCAACTATTTTGTGCCCCATGCCTTCACGGGGCTGGATTTCCCGGATCCGGACTGCCCGCCCCACTTCTATGCCCACGGCCATAATCCTCAGTACCGGCACTTCGGCCGGATCATGACCTACATGAACCGGGCGGCCACCCTGACCTCCAGCGGCCGGCACCGGATCCACGCCGCCATCCTGTATCACGGGGAGGCGGAATGGTGCGATCCCAGGGCCATGCCCTTTGAGCAGCCGGGCCGGAGACTGTATGACGATCAGATCGATTACCATGCGGTTCCCGCGGACTATCTGGCGGATCCGGCGCTTTGCCGCGCGGAGGGGAACGGCTCCTTCTCCGTGAACGGCCAGACCTATCAGGCCCTGATCGTTCCCGGCTGCGCCAGCCTCTGCAGGGCCACGGCGGAAAGCCTGAACCGGCTGGCGGAAGCCGGCGTGCGGGTCTGCTTCGCGGAGAGGAAGCCAGCCTTCGTCAGCGAAACCGGAGCGCCGCTGCCCGAGGCCCTGAATCGCTGCGCCGCCGTCCCGCTGGAGGATCTGGCAAAAACCCTGCGGGAGATGGGCGTCCGGGCCCCGGCGATCCATCCTGCCTGCAGCCGGATACGGCTGCTGGAGATCCAGGGGGATACGCGGGTGATCATGATCGTGAACGAGGACGCGGAGCCCTGGACCGGCACCCTCTCGCTGCCGGAGCCCATGGAAGAGGCGTTTCTGTACGATGCCTTCGAAAACCGCTGCCTGCCCGCGGAGCGGGAGGGGGAGGCTTTCCGGCTCACCGTGGAGCCGCTGAAGCCCCTGTTCCTGGTCGGCGGGCCCTGCAGCGCGCCGATGTACACTTCTCCGAAGCCGAGAAAGGAGATATCCCTGACGGGCTGGGAGCGTTCCCTGTGCGAGGGAGCGGAATATCCGCACTTCTCCGATCCCGCCGCCACAGCGGTTCCGGACGGACGGCGGATTGCGGAGGAGCATCCCGAGTTCTCCGGCTACGTCCGGTATGACTGCAGCTTCACCCTCGATCAGGATCAGCCTCTGCTGCTTCAGATCGCCGACGCCCAGGAGGGGGTGGAGGTTTTCCTGAACGGGGAAAGCGCCGGCCTTCAGATCGCGCCGCCCTTCGCCTATATGCTGGCGGGAAAAGCGGGGGTGAATCATCTGCGCATTGAGGTTGCCACCACCCTGGAGCGGGAATGCTACCCCATGCTGCAGGGCTACCATAAGCTGCTGGCCAGGGTGCCCGACTGCCCCAGCGGCCTGACGGGCCGGGTCGCCCTCTTCGAAATCCTGGAAAAATAAGAGGGCGCCGGGAAAAATGCTGAGGAAACGCTGCATAAATGCCCCGGAGGCTGAAATCCGGCTGAGGGAGGGCTGAACCTCCCTCGCCGGGACGGAAAAGGTTTCAGCCGAAGGGAATCAGACAGCGTTTCCCTGAAGGAAAAGACGAATATGAACTTTAACAGAAAATCCCCGCTGAGCTGGGTGGGCATTGCGGCCGCGGCCATGCTGATGGCCCTGAATTACCAGATCTTTATCCTGTCCAACGCCTTCGCGCCTTCGGGGCTGAACGGAATTGCCACGATGGTCCAGCACGTGTTCCATTTCAGCGTTGGCTACATGTCCCTGCTGATCAATGTGCCGCTGGCGGTATTTACGTTTTTCAAGGTGGAGCGGGAGTTTGCATGCAAGACGCTGCTGTTCTCGGTGGTGTTCTCCCTGTCGCTGCTCCTGCTGCAGAACGCGGTCGATCTGTCCCGATTCGTGTATTATACCGGGGACGGACGCAGCACGCTGCTGGCCCCGGTGGTCTCCGGCGCCATCAACGGGTTTATTTACGCCTGCGCGATCCGGATGGGCGGCAGCACCGGGGGAACGGATTTTGTCGCGGCCTATGTCCATAAGCATCATCCCGAATTTTCCCTGATGCGGATTATTTTCGTGCTGAACGTGGCCGTCGCCTGCACCAGCTATTTTGTGTACGACTTCAATATCGAGCCGGTCATCCTGTGCATCATCTACAGCCTGATCACCTCCCATGTTTCGGACAGCATCATGAAGGGCGGGGAGCGGGCCATCAAGGTGGAGATTATCACCGCCCACGAAGAGGAGCTGACCCGGATGCTGATTCAGAACCTGAAGCATTCCGTCACCATCCTGCAGGCCGAGGGAGGTTACTCCCATCAGGACAAAAGCATGCTGGTCTGCGTCATCAACAAGCACCAGATCGCGGCGCTGACCGAGAGCCTGCAGCAGTTTCCGGATACCTTTGCCTATTTCAGCGACGTGAGCAAAACCATCGGCAATTTCAAGAAGATTCCCCTGCGGGCGGCGGAGCGTGATCCCGCCCGGCAAGGATAAAAGGGAATGGAAAAAAGCAACATAAAATGCAAATGATGGGAAAAATATTTCCATATAAAGCAAAAAGCTGTTGACAGCTTCATATTTTTGTAATATAATACAATTGAAACGAAGGAGATAGAGAAAACCTTCTGAATATAGATCACTGTCCCACCCTGCCGGATGAAATACGTTCCGCTCCAGGGTGGGACAGACGAGTTTTGGGGCTTTTTTACGGATGGATCAATGGGCTTCGGCGGCCATCGCCTGAAGGAAGAAGAGGACCGCCGGAATGGAATTAATCAGCGTTTCTTTCACGGAGGAACTGAAAAGAGAAGCCGCGGAAGGAGGCTCTTCCCCGGCCGACCGCCGCCAGGCCGCACAGCGCGCCCGTGAAGCGCTTTCCGCCGGTGACCCCCTCATCGCATAAGTATTCTGTACGAAGGGAAGCAATCGGATGGATTTCGTCCTCCTCCTGCACGCAGAGCGTTCGCAGGAGGCCCTCCGTCCGGACCAGAAGCGCGGCCTCCGGGGAAGGCACCCGGCTGAAAGTTTTCTCCCTTCTGCTGTCGCCGATCTGTTCAATCAGCCTGAGGATACAGCCGGTCCCGGTTTTTTCCAGGCCGAAGAGGAAAAAGCTGCGCTCATCATAATACCCGGTGATTCCGGCCAGATCGCCGGCCTCGGCCTCCCTCATATCCACGTGAACCGTCTGGGTGAAGTCCGCCTCCGTCTGCCTGCGCAGCAGCAGGCTGCAGGGCCCGATCCGGGCCGGATCCCCGCCGCATTGCAGGATGATGCGGGAATCGCCGATCTGCGCAAAGGAAAGAGGATCCCTGCGGGGAGCAATCCATTCCGCGTTATCGCCGCAGCCGGAGGTTCTCTCCGGTTCCGGCCTTTTCTGCAGGCAGCTGGGGCCCTTCAAACCGTTGACCATGGGCCAGCCGTCCTTCGTCCAGAGGAGGGGATCCAGGGCCGTTTCCCGGCCCATGACGGTTTTCCCGTCCACCGGCCTTGAACACAGATAGACCATATACCATCGGCCGTCCGGGGTGGACACGGGCTTGCCGTGGCCGCTGCGCTGAATGGGCGACAGCGGATTTTTCCGGCTCAGAATCGGATTGAAGGGACAGTCTTCATAGGGACCCTTCAGGTTTTTGCTGCGCAGGACGGTTTCCATATGCCCTTCGCCCGTTCCGCCCTCTGCCAGGAACAGGTAATACCATCCGTCCTTTTTCAGCAGGTGCGGGCCCTCCGGCTTGATGCGGGCCGAACCGAAATAGATCATCTCCGGTCTGGAGATCAGTTCGCCGTCCCCGCTGATTTCCGCCAGGATCGCGCCGGGATTGAGCAGGATATAGCGCCTCCCGTCATCGTCGGTGAACAGGGAGGGATCGATGCCGTCCAGAGGCAGGAAGCGGGGCGCATCCCAGGGCCCGCGGGGATCGGCGGCTGAGGTGATCATCTGCAGGCGGTAGGGAGGCGTATTTCTCCGCAGCGTGGCCACAACCCAGAACCGGCCCTGGAAATAGGAGATATCCGGCGCCCAGTATCCAAACCCGCCGGGAAGATCCGCTAGTCCGGAGGCTTCCAGATTTTCCACCGCGTGGCCTACCAGCTCCCAGCTGACCAGATCCCAGGAATGAAAAACCGGCAGGCCCGGGAAAAACACGAAGGAGGAGTTCACCAGATAATAATCCTCCTCCACCCGCACCACTGAAGGATCCGGATGGAACCCTCTCAGTACGGGGTTCCGATAGCAGTCCTCGGGAGAAAAGCCGAGACGCTCCGTCAAAAAGGCGTAAGCCTCCGGGCGGGGGGCTTCTGCGGCATAATCCAGCGCCGTTTTTCCCCGCGCGTCCCCCGCCAGGGGATCAAAGCCCAGCACATCCAGGGCGAAGCGCAGGGTTTCCCGATCTCCGGACATGGCGGCAAAATGCAGCACGGTACGGCCCTGCCCATCCGGGTCGGTACCGTACAGGTGAAGATGCTCAAACAGATGACGCAGCACGGCGCTCTGCCCCGCCCGGGCCGCGGTACGGGTCAGCAGGTTTTTCACATCCGGCGGGACGCTTTCCAGCCCATTGCATTCCGCCAGGGCATCCAGGCCTGTCAGGTCGCCGGATTGAACCAGATTCAGCAGTTCTTCGGGGTTCATCCTTCTGCCTCCATTTCCGTTCCGCCGCCCGAGGGACGGCGGCCTGTTGATACATACGCTTCAGCGATTCTGCGAAAACGGCGCCAGGATGCTCCTGACGCCGTTGGAATATCCGGAAATACGGTTCTTCCAGATCCGGGATTATTTCAGCATGGAGGGCATCCAGCTTTCGTGGGGCTCCAGTCCCAGCAGCTGGGCCACGGTCGCGGCGATGTTCGCCAGGCCGAAGTCCGGATCGTCCTTCATCTCGTGCTTCTCGTCCTTGTCATAGATGATGAAGGGGACGGGATTCAGGCTGTGGGCGGTCCGCACCTTCACATTGCCCTTCTTATCCTTTTCCAGCATCTGATCGGAGTTGCCGTGATCCGCGGTGATCATCAGGATTACGTTCTCCTCATCGCACACCTTCTTCAGCCGGGCCAGGCAGAGATCCACGGATTCCACGGCGATCTCCGTCGCCAGCAGGTCGCCGGTATGTCCGACCATATCGCCGTTGGGATAATTGCAGCGGATGAACCCGTACTTGTGGCTGCGGATGGCGTCGATCATCAGGTCGGTAATTTCCGTCGCCTTCATCCAGGGCGCCTCATCAAAGCTGCGCACATCGGAGTCCACCTGCACCCAGTCCTCCAGCTCCTCGGAGAATTTCTCGGAGCGGTTGCCGTTCCAGAAATAGGTGACATGGCCGTACTTCTGGGTCTCGGAGCAGGCATATTCCCGGATGCCGTGGCTGACCAGCAGCTCCGTGAGGGTGTGCCGGATTTCAGGGGGATTGACCAGGTAGGTGCGGGGGATGCACAGATCCCCGTCATACTGGAGCATGCCGGCGTATTTCACCTGGGGAACAGCGCCCCGGTCAAACTTGTCGAAGTCCTTGCCGCCGTCAAAGGCCATGGAGATTTCCAGAGCCCGGTCGCCGCGGAAATTATACAGGATGACGGAGTCCCCGTCCTTCATCGCGCCAACGGGGGTTCCGTTCTCCGCGATAACAAAGGCCGGCAGATCCTGGTCGATGGCGCCGGTTTCCTCCCGCAGGGCGGTAATGGCTTCCATGGCGGAGGCGAACTGCCGTCCCTCCCCGTGCACATGGGTGTCCCAGCCCTTCTTTACCATTTCCCAGTTGGCCTGGTACCGGTCCATGGTGATCACCATGCGGCCGCCGCCGGAAGCGATCCGGCCGTCAAAATCCCCGTCATTCAGGGCGGCCAGAGCGTCTTCCAGCTGCTTTACATACACATGGGCGGAGGTGGCGGGCACGTCCCGGCCGTCCAGCAGAATATGGCAGCGAACCTTCTTCACGCCTTCCTTCTTGGCTTCTCCCAGCATGGCGATCAGATGGTGAATATTCGAATGTACATTCCCGTCGGAAAGCAGGCCCAGGAAGTGCAGCGCTCCGCCGGTTTCCTTCACGTTGGCGGTCAGCTCCTGCCAGGCGGAGCTGTCATAGATTTTCCCGCTCTCGATGGATTCATTCACCAGTTTTGCGCCCTGGGAATAAATCTGGCCGCAGCCGATGGCGTTATGGCCCACTTCGCTGTTGCCCATATCATCATCGGAAGGCATGCCCACCGCGACCCCATGGGCCCGGATGGTCCTGTAGGGATGGTTTTCCTTCAGGTAATCCAGCGTAGGCGTCGTGGCCTGCTTCACCATATTTCCCAGCGTTTCAGGCGTTTCCCCCACGCCGTCCATCACAACCAGCACAACGGGTTTCTGACTCATCTCCGGAACCTCCTCTAAAAACAGTTAAAGCTGCGGGCTACAGGCCGCACAAGATCGGGCAAAACAGGCATCTGCCTGCCAATCGCTTCCATAGGATAAACTTCTTTTCGTTCAATGTCAACGCTTTTCCGACATGATTTCAAAGCAGGCGAAGGGTTATCCTTTGAACGAAGGAGAGGTTCAACTGGAAGAAAGAAATCAGCGGTTTCTGAGCAGCCTGCAGATTCTGCCGGTCCGCTTTTGACAGCGCCGCATTGCCGTCAGCTGATGCAGCCAGCAGGGTTCTTTCCTTGACATTGTGCTGATGATTTCATCCAGGGAATTCAGGATCGGTGTATTTTCGGGCAGCTCCAAACATTTTTTGCTTTGAAGGGAGCAAAAAATGACAAGCAGAACCGCAAATGATGATATTGCAATAATTTGGCATTTCATTTACCATTTAAGACAAGAGTGAATGCTGTTTAAGACAAACACAGAAAGACAGTTCCGCAAAAAACGTTTCGGTGGAAAATAGCCGACAGGACAGAATAAAAGAGGAGGATCAACCGTGAAGCTGAAATTGCTGGGCACCAGCGCGGGGGAAGGATATCCGGGATTCTGGTGTGAATGCGAAAACTGCACGTTGGCCAGGAAACTGGGAGGAAAAAATATCCGGGGGAATTCCTCCGCACTTCTGGACAGCGATGTCCTGCTGGATTTGAATGCTCATTCCATCGACATGTTTCCGCATATGGATGTGCATCCTCTGGCTCTGAAGACGCTGCTGGTGACGCATGCCCACCGGGACCATTTTGTCCCGTATTTCCTGCAATGGCGCTCGATGGCGCCGAAATACAGGGGGGTACCGGAGAAGCAGCTACATAAGGAAATCAGCGCCTGCTTCCGTGAACTTCCCTGGCTGGATATCTATGGGAATCGCTTCGCGGAGGAGGCAGTGATGAACGACGCGGAGGTGGCAGGGAAGGAAGAGCTGTGCAAGTTCAGATTTCACAGGGTTGAGGCGGGACAGAAGCTTCAGATTCGCGATCTGGAGGTGATACCCATCCGAAGCATCCATACGGAGATCTTCGGATTTGCGTTTAACTATATTATTCGGCGAGGGGATAAGACCCTGTTCTACGCACTGGATGCCGGAGGATGGGAGCCGGAGATGATGGAAATCATCCTGAGTTATTCCTATAATTGTGTTGTGATGGAAGGGACATTCGGTCTTGGCGCGAAGATCGAGGGGCATATGTGTCTGGAAAAAAACAAGGACTTTCTGGAGACGCTGAACCGGCATGGCTGCTGGAAGGACGGCCCGAACCTCTGGCTGACGCATATCGCTCCCCACTGGGCACCGCCTCATGACCTATACGAAAAAATCGTCGCCGAGGAAGGAATGCACCTGGGCTTCGACGGGAAAACAATTGATATCTGAGTTTCTTCCAGAAGGTTTTTCCCGGATGGAGCGTATCCATTCTCAAACTAACCGGACAGTGCGAAAGAAAGGGGATGAGGTCCGGCATGACGACCAGATCTGTGAAAAGCAGGCGGGTCTCCCGAACCAGTTTCCGCTTGAGAGCGGGGAAGTGCTGGCAATTGTATCTGCTCTTCCTTCCTGTGGCGGTCTGGTATATCCTGTTTTGCTATGTTCCGATGCGGGATATCGGCATCGCCTTCCGGAAGTTTTCCGTCATCCGCGGAATCGCGGGCAGCCCCTGGGTTGGCTGGAAGAACTTCGAGCAGATGTTTGCCGCGCCGATGTTCTGGCGGGCTTTCAGAAACACCCTGATCATCAGTATGGAAAACCTGGTGATCGGTTTTCCCTTTCCGATCGTTTTCGCACTGCTGGTAAATGAAATACCCTGGCCTAAATACAAAAAAGGCGTTCAGACCATCAGTTACCTGCCGCACTTTATCTCCTGGTCGGTGGTGGGCGGGCTGGTCTACATGCTTTTCAGCCTGAATACCGGGACGGTCAACAACATCATCCGGGCTTTCGGTGGAACTCCGCGGAATTTTACAGGCATGAACCAGTATTTCCGGGGCATAGTCGTCGGATCCGGTATCTGGAAGGACATGGGTTGGTCTGCGATCGTCTATCTTGCCGCGATTGCCGGCGTAGATGAACAACTTTATGAAGCAGCCTACATTGATGGAGCCAATCGTTGGAATCGCCTATGGCACATCACCCTGCCCGGCATCCGCTCCACCATCTCCGTCATGCTGATTCTCCAGGTCGGAAATCTGCTGAATATCAATTTCGATCAGATCTACATCCTGGTCAACGATATGGTGCTTGAAACCGGAGAAACGCTGGATTACTACATTTACCGGGTCGGCCTGTATTCTACTAACAACTTCAGCCAGGCGACCGCGGTCGGTCTGATTAAAGCGCTCATCGGATTCGTGATGGTTCTGGGAACGAATCTGATTACCAAGAAGCTGACGGACGGGGAGGGGGGAATCTGGTGAGCAGCGGACGGATTATCGGAAAGCGGGAGCGTATCTTCGACGGGATAAATGCCATTCTGATGCTCCTGGTTATTCTTGTAACCCTGTATCCCTTCTGGTATGTCATCGTCGCATCCGTTTCCTCGATCAGCCATGTGACCAACAGCGTTGTTCTGCTCTGGCCGGACGGACTGCACTGGGAATCCTATCAGCAGATTTTTCGGAACAATCTGATTCCCGTAGCTTATGGAAACACGCTGTTTATTACGCTGATGGGCACGCTGATGAGCATGATTCTGACCTGTGTCAGCGCGTTTGTGCTCTCCAGAAAGGAGATGCCGGGACATACGCTTCTGACTGTCTTTGTGGTGTTTACGATGCTGTTCAACGCTGGGCTGGTTCCGTTTTATCTGCAGGTCCGGGACCTTGGCCTGCTGAATACCCGCTGGTCGCTGATTTTCCCCTTCCTGATCAGCACGTATAACACAATTATCATGCGTAATTTTTTCCAGGCTATTCCTAACGACCTGTACGAGGCCGCGGAAATTGACGGATGCAGCTACTGGAAGTATTTTACCCGAATCCTGCTGCAGGTTTCTACTCCGGTTCTTGCGACGATCACGCTGTTCTACTTGGTGCGCTACTGGAACGCCTATTTCTACAGCATCCTGTTCATTACGGACCGTAATAAATTTCCGATTCAGGCGATCCTGCGTCAGATTCTGATGTCCAGCGAATTTCAGACGCTGATGTATGACGATGCGACCCAGTCCATGCCCTCCGAAATGTTGAAATGTGCGATGATCGTGATTTCTGCACTGCCTATCATTTGCGTGTATCCTTTCCTGCAGAAGTATTTTGTGAAGGGCATCATGGTCGGGTCCCTGAAGGGATAATGCTCCATCGGGTTCCTGCGGGCGTATGCCCGCTGAAAAATAAAAAGGAGGTAATCCCATGAAAAAGTTTCTTTGTTCCCTGCTGGCGCTGATGCTGGTCTGCACCGCTGCCCTGAACATTGCCTTCGCTGATGATCCCGTGAAGGTGAAGATGTTCTATTCAACATCCCGCCCGATGAATGAATTTACAGAACTGACAAGGCAGAAGGTACTGGAAGATATCAATGTGGATATGGATCTGATTCAGGGCGGCGACAACTGGAAGCAGCAGTTGGCGCTGTATATTTCCGGCGGAGATATTCCGGACCTGATCGCCTTTATGGATGCGTCTACCTTCCAGGGCTACGCTGCGGAGGGCGCCTTCGCGGACATCACTGACAAGGTGAAGAACTATCCCCACATTATGGAATACCTGTCCCAGGTTTCCGGATATACCCTAGATGACATGCTGGCTCGGACGAGCGTGGATGGCCGAATCTACGGTATTCCCAGCGTGACAATCGCCCGCTCCTACTACACCGAGAACATCCGGACCGACTGGCTGGCCAAGGTTGGCAAGGAGATCCCCGTTACGCTGGATGATTGGACCGATGTGATGCGCGCTTTCACCTTTGAAGATCCCGATGGCAACGGCAAAAACGATACATATGGATTCGGGGGAGAAGGCCGTGGATTCAACCACATGACGCCTTTCCTCGGCGCCTTCGGCGCACGCCCAGACCAGTGCTACTTCCTGGGTGAGGACGGCAAGGTGATCACCAATGTCATCAGCGATGATTTCAAGGCAGGCCTGGCGTATATCCACAGCATCTATGCGGAAGGTCTGATGGATCCGGAATGCTTCACAACCAGTGATGCCCAGGCTTATGAAAAATTCGTGCGCGGCGAGTTCGGCATCTGGAACAGCTGGTGGAGCCATGCAGGTAATGCGGTCGCCCGTTATGGATACGCCGAAACCAATCCTGAGGATTCTATCGCGATCTTCAACCCGCCGGTAGGCCCAGACGGCAAGAGCGGCGTGATCGCTCAGGATCCATGCGAAAATTATTTTGCCATCAGCTACACCTGTGAAAACGTAGATGCTGTGCTGAGCCTGATCGACTATGCTTGCTCCACCAACGGGCAGCGCACCCTGATGTGGGGCGTGGAAGGTCAGTTCTGGACCCAGAATGCCAACGGCGACATTGACTGGTATTTCGGCATCGACGGAAAGGACAAGCTGGGCAACGAGATCAAGGATATGCAGGTTTATCGGTTCTTCTATCATATCCCGATTGAGAACTCCGTCCGCGTGCTGAGCGACAATTTTGCCAGCCGCCTCTATCAGCAGTCCATTGCGACCTATTCCGGCGTTGCTGTGTATCCGGATCTGTTCCTGGGCCTGACCTCAGACGCTTTCGTCCAGTACAATAGCGACCTGGAGACCTACGTCAAGGAATCCGGAATCAAGTTTATTACCGGGGAACTAGATCTGGAGAAGGATTGGGACAATTATGTTTCCACTTATCTGAGCATGGGCGGCGAAGAAGTGCGCACCTCTTTGCTTGACGCCTATAACACGGCTAACGGAACATCCCTGGTCTTTGCCGACTGAGACCTGACCGGTTGACTTTGCAGGGGAGGGCAGACGCTCCTCCCCTGTTTTTGTGTGTGCTGTGTCTTCAGGGAGATTCAGACTGATTCCATAGTGGCAGCCCTTGCCTTCGCTCAGACGATGACCGCCGAAAGAATAGTGATTCAGTGTATTCTTTTTCCGAGTGGAGGATTTTACGAGAAGAAAAGGATTCCTGCTGCTCCCTGTGGAATGAAGGATCAGAGAGGTGATAGAATTGTCCGGAAACGGCCGGGTGCCCCTGACCCGCAAACTGGTTGTGCTTCTTTCTGCGCTGATTCTGGTTTTCTGTGCTGTGATCAGTTTTTTCCAGTATCGGATTCAGCTGAACCAGGTACTCCAAGAAAGACGGACCGAAATGGCCGAGAATATGAGGGAAAGCATTTCGGCGGTCAATACAGAAATGGCCCAGACTGAGGTTGTTTTGCAGGAGCTGGCCTACGCGCCAGCCATCCGCTCCGCACTGAATGAGACAAACAGGGATCGATATATAACCAAGCTAATGTTTCATGCCGTGGAAAACATCAAATTCAGCGAAAGTTTTCTGTCCGGCATGGACGCCAATATCTACCTGCTTGTTCCTGATGAGAGAATGCCGGAAAGCTATGACCTGGCGGTTCACCTTTCAAGAATGGGAGGAAACCGGGAATTCGAGGAGTATCTGTCCAGCGGGGAGGCGGCGCGTTGGGGGGAGATCCAGGAAGAGCTCCCGATGAGCGAATATGGGGGAAGGATCATTCCCTATTATCAGAAGGTTGCAAGCAGTCCCCAGAACTGGAGCGGCATTATCCGGTGCTCCCTGCAGGCGGATCGTCTTTTCGCGCCGCTTTCCGCCCTGTCAGAGGGTGCCTACGTCCTTTTCCCTTCTGGGGAGCGTGTCCCGGTCGGCGGTCCGGTCTGGGGTACTCCGGAGTGCGCTCTGGGCATCGGGTGGACCTTCAGCGGAGACAGAATGTATCTTTCCATGAAGATTGACAGGCTGGAGGCGGATGTTCTGATCTCTTCCGAAACCGGACCGCTGCGAGCAGAAGCGCTGGCCAGGACGATGCGGTCTCTGGTTCCTACCCTGCTTTTAGGCGCCCTGCTGATGCTGGTGGCCTATGCTGTCGTCTGGAAAATGATGAAACGTATGACGCAGATGACCAGAGCAGTCAGCAGAATGAGGAGCGGAGTGGACCCGCGGGAGGTTCTCCCCAGGCCGGGGCAGGATGAGGCAGGCCAGTTGGCCTCAGCTTTCCTGGAGCTGAACAATCGGATAGAGAAGTATTACAGTGCACTGGCCAAGGAAGAAAAGGATAAGCGACATGCACAGCAGATGATGCTTCAGTACCAGATGAATCCGCACTTCCTGTTCAATGCCCTGTACTGGCTCCAACTGCAATCGGAGGAAAACGGTATGCCTCCGGAAGTCAGCGAATCCATTTCTCACCTGGGTGAGGTGCTGCACTATAATCTGGGAGGGCATTTCTCCGCAGAGCTGGCGGAGGAAAAGCAGCAGGCCATGGCTTTTATATCCTTCATGGAAAAAATGAAAGGTACGGAGATCATCCTGGAAACGGAACTTCCCCCTGAGCTGAAACAGGTCAGGGTTCCGCGCTTCATCCTGCAGCCTATCATGGAGAACGCGATCCATCACGGCCTGGTTTCAGGCCATGCCATGCATATCCATATTTCCTTCTGCAGGGAGGAGGGAAATATGCTTGCGATTACAATCAGCAACGATGGGCGGGAGATCAGCCCGGAACAACTGGGGCAGATCCGCGAGAAAATCTCCCATGCCCGGGAATGGCTGGATCAGGGAGGGAAAAGCATCGGTTTGGCTAACGTCAAGCGCAGGCTGGAGCTGATGTATGGAGATGACGCTGAGATGGAGGTCTGCTCCAGGAAAGGCAGCACCGTTGTCCAAATCCGGATCCCGATGAAGGCCGGGGAATCCGGGATCACAGAGCAGACAGGAGGACCGGAAAATGAATATTCTGGTGGTTGATGACGATGTCATCATTTGCAACGGCACAGCAGGACGGATCAGGCGGATGGCGTTCCCGGAGGTTGAAACGGTTGCGTGCGCCTATTCCGGCCGGGAGGCGCTGAATAAGATGAAAAGCCTACCCTATGGGATCCTGCTGACGGACATCCGCATGGAGGGAATGGACGGGCTTGAGCTGGTCCGACAGGTTCGGGAGGCATGTCCCCAGACTGTGTGTATCATCATGACGGCTTACGACCAGTTCAGTTATGCCCAGCAGGCAATACGGCTTGGCGTCAAGGATTTTCTGGTGAAGCCTTGTGCGGAAAGCGCCATGAGAGCACTGATCGAATCCGTGCTGAGCGTGGCCGCGGAAGAGACCCTTCCACGGGAGGAGGAACCTGTCGACGGTGAGGCCATTTTGCCACAGGCGGAGGCATACATTCAGAATCATCTCTATGACCAGATTTCCATGGCGGAGGTGGCCAACCATTTCAATTTGAGTTACAGCTATTTCAGCCGCCTCTTTCATCAATACACGGGCAAAACTTTCATCAGGTACCTGACGCAGAGCAGGATGGAAGAAGCCTGCCGACGCATGCTCAGCGGCGAGAAAATGAACGATATTTCTAAGTCCCTGGGCTATCAGAATGCTGCAAATTTTACCCGAGCATTCTCCAGGGAATTCGGCATGTCTCCGGCAAGATGGCTGGAAAAAAACGGAAGTCGGAGAAACAGGCTCTGTGAAAAGCCAGGGGACTGAGAGGACCGTGAAGCCTGCCGGATCCAAGAAAAACGGATCGATTACTTTCCGGTGTTCAGCGCATTTGTTCAGGAGAGGCAGGTTAAGCCTTCGCTCAGACGATGAAAGCAGATAAAGCATTGATTCAGCGTTCCATCGTTTCAGACAACCGTCACAAGGATATTCATCCGCTGTACAACGACTTGTTCCGGGACACGAAGAAAAACGTAACAAAAATGTAATAATAATGCGCCAAAGCCTTGACATCAAATCTCTTTCCGTATACAATGACTCTGTATTTTTGTGCGCATAATCATAGACCGGGAATGGGCACAGAAGGGGAGAGACCAACACCTGATCTTCAGGGAAGGGGGCAGGAGCCCGGGAGGGCTCCGAAATCAGACATATGAACAGAAAGCATTGGATATTTGTGCTGGCGTCTGCCTTGCTGCTGGTTTTGCTGTGCGGATCCGCGGCGCTGGCGGCGGACGATCCGCTGAAGGTTTCCATGGCGCTGGAGACGAATCAGTTCTCCGGTCCGAAGGAGATTACCGTTTCAATCTCCGTCAGCAATGTGGGGGAAAGCGATCTCCCGAGCCCCGTGACGCTGTACTATCCCAGCGGCAAGCAGGTGGAGGAGTTCGGCTCTCCCACCCTCAGCGTGGGGACCACCAAGAGCTGGAGCGGAAGGTGGAAGGTGACCCAGGCGGAGCTGGATGCCGGGAGGATTACCTTCAAGATCAAATATACCATCTATAATGAGGAAGGCGAACTGGTCAACAAGACCAAGAACTTCTCCAAGAAGATCATCTATGCCGGCGCCGCGCCGCAGCTGACGGTGAATCGGGAGATCAGACCCACAACCGCCCAGAAGGATCAGGAAGTGACCGTCACCTACGAGATCGAGAACACCGGCACGGTGGACGTGACATCGGTCACCATTAAGGAGAACAGCAGCATTTCCAGCAAGTCCGGAAGCATTGAGTCCATTGCGGTCGGGGCGAAGGAAAGCTATACCTTCACCGTGAAGATGGGAAAGAAGGACCTGACTTCCGCCGCTACGATTACCTATAAGGCAGGCGGAAAATCCTATTCCCAGAAGGTGGAGGCCGCCAGCGTCAAGTACGGCGAGGTAAAGCTGTCTGCAACCCTTTCCGCCGACAAGAAAGGCGGCGCGCCGGGGGACACGGTCAAGCTGACCATCAAGCTGAAGAACAGCGGAACGGTGGACTTTACGGATGTAACGCTGACGGACGAGAATCTGGGCGAGCTCTATTCCGGCCTGACGGTGGAAGCGGGAAAATCCGTGACCCTGGAAAAGGAAATGACCATCACCGAGACCCAGGATATTCAGATTTCCGTAGCGGCCCAGGACGCTACCGGCGTGCCGGTGGAGACGGCCACGGGCCGGGTGAATATCATCGCCACGGACCCCTCCCAGCAGATTGTGCTGGCGCTGGAGGCCGCGGCGGACCGGAGCGTTGTGTATGCGATTCCGGGGAGCGTGCGCTTCACGATTACCGTCCGGAACGAGAGTGCCGTGGATGTTTCGAAGATTACCGTCCGGGCGGTGAACACCGTCATTAACACCTTTGACGCCATTCCCGCCGGGGAAAGCCGCTCCTTTACCCGGGAGATGGCTATCAGCATGCCGGGAACCTTCCAGTTCACCGCCAGCTGCCAGGATCAGCTGTCCCAGACGCTGACCTTCTCCAGCAATCTGGTGCCGGTTTCCCTGGAGCAGCCCACCCCGGAACCCACGGAGGCCCCCATTGTTACTCCGCCGGCGCCCCGGTACGAGACGGTGCCGGAATCCTATGAGGATCTTCCCGCGGAAAAGAAGCTGCCCGCCTGGATGAGCCAGATGGAAAGCGCCGCGGATACGGCGAAATGGATTCTGGGAGGAATCACTGCCGTCCTGGCGGCCCTGCTGCTGATCGGCTTTGTTCGCCGGGGTGTGAAGCGGATCCAGTCGGGAAAGGCCATGGATCATCTGGACGGGGCCAATTACCGGGATTACGGCACCGAGCCGAAGCGGAACAGGCGCAGCGAGGTGGTTTCCGGCATCGATTCCGCTCCGAAGAAGGAAGAAGAGGCGCAGCCGGAGGAGACGGAAGGAACGGCCCAGGACAGCGGGCTCATGGCGGAAACCCTGAGGCGGCTGTACAGCGATGAAAAGGCTCCCGCGGAGGAAAAGCCGCCGGAAGCCCCGGAAGGGGAAAATGAGGCGGAAATCCTGAAGGAGGAGCTGGAAAAGACGGAAGAATCCACCAGACGGCGCAGAAAGACCAATTCATAATTTGCGGGAGACAGGGGTTCGTCCCCTGCCTCCCTTTCTCTGATTGCGGAATGCGGAAGGGTAGGCTATCATAGGATACCGAGCAGAGGAGGGCTGAGCGTGGAGATTACCACCTTTGATTTTGAAGAGCACGGGGACGAGCGGGGGATCCTGATCGCCCTGGAGGAGAACCGGAATATCCCCTTTTCCATTCGCCGGTGCTACTTTATGTACAATACCCAGCCCAATATCAGCAGGGGCTTTCACGCGCATAAGACGCTGAAGCAGGTGCTGGTCTGCGTCCGGGGACAGTGTAAAATCTTGCTGGATAACGGAACGGAGAAGGAAAGCGTCCTGCTGGACCGGCCCAACAAGGGGCTGTATATCGCTTCCAATATCTGGCGCGTGATGTATGACTTTTCGGAGGACGCGGTGCTGATGGTGCTGGCGGATCAGCTGTACGACGAAGGGGACTATCTGCGGAATTACGAGGATTTTCTGGCCTGGATCGGAAAGAAGGACCAGGCCGGAGAGGCGGAATGAAGGACGGAAAAACCGAAAGATGAAGAACCGAAAAACGGCGGGCTATGTGCTGATGCATATCCTGTTTCTGATCTATTCCCTGACCAGCGTCATCAGCCGGAAGACGGGCGCCTATGAACTTTTCAGCCTGGAATTCTTTGTCGGGTACGGGCTGGTTTTTCTCTGCCTGGGAATCTATGCGCTGGGATGGCAGCAGGTGCTGAAGATTTTTCCGCTGGCCCAGGCGTATACCAATAAGGCGATCGTGGTGATCTGGGGCATCCTCTGGGGGCGGCTGCTCTTCGGCGAGGAGATTACGGCGGCGAAGCTGATCGGGGCCGGGCTCATCGTATGCGGGGTGATCCTGTTCGCCTCGGAGGGAGAGAAGCGGGAGGAGGCAGGACGGTGAAGGAAATGTATGTCTACGCCGCGCTGATCATCTTCAGCAGCTTCATCAGCGCTTTTTCCCAGGTGCTTCTGAAGAAGGCCGCCATGCGGGAATATGAAAGCCGGCTGAGGGAATATCTGAACGCCCCGGTGATCATCGCCTATATGATCTTCGTTCTGGCGACCCTGATGACGGTCTATTCCTACCGGGGCGTGGAGGTTTCCCAGGGGACGCTGCTGGAAACCTCGGGCTATATCTTCGTATTCATCTTCGATCTGGCGATCTTTCACGAGCGGCTGACCTGGAGGAAGCTGCTGGGGACCGGCCTTATCCTGGCCGGAATCGCGGTGACGGTACTGGCATAGTTCCTTGACAAACAAGGCAGGGAAAGATAAACTGAAAAAAGGCTTTTGCGGATGCGGAGGCCTGGACGGTCCGGACGATATCGACGGAAGACTGCGGACGGCCAGAGAAAGGAACAGGCATGAAAAAAGCGCTGGTGATCGGCGGAGGACCCGCGGGGCTGACGGCAGCCTATGAGCTGTTAAAGCAATCGGATGAATACGAGGTAACCGTGCTGGAGGAAGGGACCCAGGTGGGCGGTATCTCCAAGACGGTGAACTACCGGGGAAACCGCATGGACATGGGAGGACACAGGTTCTTTTCCAAGGTGCCGGAAGTGAATGAGTGGTGGGAGGCCATGCTGCCCACCCAGGGCGCCATGCCCTGGGATGACCGGGTGCTGGGGCGGACCTCCCAGATCCGGGCGGGCGGGCCGGATCCGGAGAAGACGGACCGGGTGATGCTGCGCAGGAACCGGCTGAGCCGGATTTTCTTCAAGGAGAAATTCTTCGACTACCCGATCAGCCTGAAGTTCGAAACGATCAAAAACATGGGCTTCGGAACCACGATCATCGTGGGCTTCTCTTATCTGAAAACGATCTTCCACAAGCGGGAGGAGAAAAGCCTGGAGGATTTTTATATCAACCGCTTCGGGAAGAAGCTGTACTCCATGTTCTTCGAACACTATACGGAGAACCTGTGGGGGCGGCATCCAAGCGAAATCGATCCCTCCTGGGGCGCGCAGCGGGTGAAGGGGCTGAGCATCCGGGCGATTCTGAAGGACATTTTCGGCAAGATGTTCCATCAGAAGAACCGGAAGGTGGAAACCTCGCTGATCGAGGAATTTGCCTACCCGAAGCTGGGCCCCGGGCAGCTGTGGGAGCTGACGGCGGCTGAAATCGAAAAGAAAGGCGGCCGGGTGCTGCTTCAGAGCCGGGTCGTGGGCGTGGTTCGGGACGGAAACAGGATCACCGGGCTGCGGGTGCTGCGAGACGGGGAGGAAACGGTGATGGAGGCGGACTGCGTCATCTCCTCCATGCCGCTGAAGGACCTGGTTTCGGGCATGAACGACGTGCCGGATTCCGTCCGGAAGATCGCGGAGGGGCTGCCCTACCGGGACTACATGACCGTGGGCGTGCTGATTCCGCGGCTGAAGCTGGAAAACAGAACGAAGACCAGGACCATCGGAAACATCGTGCCGGACAACTGGGTTTATGTGCATGACCGGCATGTCCAGATGGGCCGCTTCCAGATCTACAACAACTGGTCCCCCTACATGGTGAAGGATCTGGAGCATACGGTCTGGATGGGGCTGGAGTATTTCTGCAACGAAGGGGACGCCATGTGGTCCATGTCCGACGAGGACTTCGGCAGAATGGGCATCCGGGAAATGGTGGAGCTGGGCCTGATCGACCGGGAGGACGAGGTGCTGGATTTCCACGTGGAGCGGGTGAAAAAAGCGTATCCGGCTTATTTCGATACCTATGCGCAGATCGACGAGCTGCGGGCCTGGCTGGATACCATCGGGAATCTGTACTGCGTGGGCCGCAACGGACAGCACCGCTACAACAATATCGACCACAGCATGTGCACTTCCTTTGAGGCCGTAAAGAACATCCTGACGGGCAAGACCGGCAAGGAGAATATCTGGAGCGTCAATACGGAACAGGAATATCACGAGGTAGGGAAGTCCTGAGGAAGGGCTGACGCCGCGGGCTTTCAGCGGCCTCCCTCACGGAATCTGGAGGAACAGATATGTCGGTAAGAATCAGCAGTTTCCTGGGAAAATTCGGATTCTGGGCCCGGGTGAAGTATCCGGCCCTGTCCAGCGCGGCCTATCTGAAGCTGCAGTTTGTAACCCGGCGGAAGATGCAGGAAAAGTATACCGCCTGGTTCCTGGCGCAGAAGGAAGCGCCCATGCCCAATGTGGTCAACATTGAGACCATCAACCGGTGCAATTCGACCTGCGCCTTCTGCACGGCGAATATTCACGCGGAAAAACGGCCTTTCATGCTGATGGAAATGGATCTGTATAAGTCCATTATCGACCAGCTGGCGGACTGGGGATACAAGGGGCATCTGACCCTGTACGGAAACAACGAGCCCCTGCTGGACAAGCGGATTGTGGAGATGCATAAGTATGCCCGGGAAAAGCTGCCGGAAAGCTTTATCTTCATGTCCACCAACGGGCTGATCCTGAACATGGAGAGGCTGAAGGCCCTGCAGCCCTATCTGGACCAGCTGATCATCAACAACTACGCGAACGACTATAAAATGCATAAAAATATCCAGCAGATCTATGATTATGCGAAGGAGCATCCCGCGGAATTCGAGGATATCGAGATCGTGATTCAGATGCGCTATCTCCAGGAGGTGCTGACCAACCGGGCCGGCTCCGCGCCCAACAAGCAGGCGACGGAGAAGGTGATCACGGAGACCTGCCTCCTGCCCTTCACGGACATGTGGATCATGCCCAACGGAAAGGCGGGACTCTGCTGCTGCGACAATTTCGAGGTGACGGATTTCGGCGATCTGCATACCATGTCCCTGAAAGAATGCTGGGACAATCCGAAGCTTCGGAAGGTGCGGGAGGCCATCGCGGAAGGAAGGCAGAACTACCGCTTCTGCAAGCACTGCGACTTTATTGACGCCGGCTTCCGGATGACCCTGGTGAAGCATATCCTGGCCGGGAATGTGGAAGCGGCAAACAGAGCCGGGGGAGACGAGAAAAACCGCCTCAAGGACCGGAGATAACCCCGGCCGGAAGGGGAGGGAAACGCGGAAGCATGCGCATGAGGACAGCAAGAATCCTGGCAGCGGCACTGGCCCTGCTGCTGGCGGCGGGATACGCATTTTTCCCGGCGGTGGAAGATCAGGTTTACGCGGGAAACAGCGGCCGGAAAAAACAGGAGATCCCCACGGAGGGGGAGCTGAGCTGGAGCTGGACGCCGGAGAGCGGGTCGCCCGCGGAGCTGAGCCTGACCCTGTCCGGAAAGAAAAAAGCCGCCGGCATGACGGTCATTGCGGCGGTGAAGGACGCCCGGGGAAGCACCCTGGCGGAAACGGCTCAGCCGATTGATGAGCTGGGGGATGGAGACAGCGTATTGCTGAACGGAAGCTTTTCCCGGGGAACGGCCTATACCCTGACGCTGCGGGCGGAGGGAGAGGGCTCCATCAAGGTGAAGGGCGAGGAGGATGAGGAGGGAGTCTTCTATCCTCAGATCGGCGAGAGGGGAGTTTCCTCCCGCCGGAACCCGGTGCTGCTCTTCTTTGCCGCGGGACTGGTGCTGCTGGCCCTGACGCCGCTGAAGGAGCCGGCGACGCGCCTGCCCCGGATCCGTCCGGCCCGGCGGGAGCGGCTCTTGCCCTGGGCGGCATTCCTGATGCTGACGGCCCTGGGGGTGCTGGTCTGCCTGACCAAGCCGGTATTCGATAACGGGAACGGCTGGATGACCTGGGACGAGGATGAAGTGCACCAGTACATGGTGGGGGGCATGCTCCCCTGGGGAGCGGTTTCCCTTGCGGACTGGCTGAGCTATTTTGTGACCTGGTACCCGGGGTATCTGCCCCTGGCCCTGGGCGGCACGCTGGCGGGGCTCTTTACCCGGAACAGCGATGTGATCTACCGGGCGTGCATCCTGGCGAGCAGCGTGTGCTACGCGGGCATGGTGGCGCTCGCGGTGGCGCACGCGCCGAAATACAAGATAACCTTCCTTACGGCGGGGACCATCCCGGCCCATATTTTTCAGATGACCAGCCGGACCTATGACACGGTGGTGACCGGCAGCATCCTGCTGGGGCTGGCGCTGGTTCTGGAAAGCTGCTCCCGGGAGGAGAAGGTGACCCCCCTGCGGGGGATGACCATGGCCGCGCTGATGGCCTTCGGCACCGCCTCGAAGCCGGCCTACAGCCTGGTGCTGTTAAGCCTGCTGATGATCCCCGCGGACCGGTTCGGCGGAAAAAGACAGGCATGGATGTATCGGGGCTTTTCCCTGCTGATGCTGGCCTGGTGCATGACGGCCCTGGTGATCCCTGGGGCGTATGACGCCGTCCGGGGCGGGGATTCCCGCTTCCCCGGGGCGGATTCCGCGGCGCAGATCGCCTGGATCCTGGCTTCTCCCCTGGAGCGGGGCCTGATTCCCGTGCGGTACCTCTGGGAGAGCCAGCATATGCTGATGAATATGGGCATTGCCCATTGGGCCTATCTGGGGAATAATGAAGAATGGATGGCGCTTTACCTGGCGCTGATGCTGGCTGTGGCGCCCCTGTGCGTCTGGGATGAGAAGCGGGAAGCGGGAAGGCTGCTGACGCCGGGCCGCAGAATTCTGCTGGGAGTCATCGTTTTCGCGGCGGAGCTGAGCCTGATCTATACCCAGTTCATCGTATCCTCCCCCGCGGGAGAGGGCTGGATCCAGGGCATGCAGGCCCGGTATTTCATGCCCCTCTGGATCGGGCTGCTGCTGGCCGTCATGATGCCGGAGCGCCTGAGAGAGAGAATCAGTCCCCAGGCGGGGGGGATCATGACCTGGACGGCGTTTTCCGCCTGCGCGATCTGCAATTTCAGCTACGCAGTTTTCTGGCTGACCAATACCGGGTATATGTAATTCACGGAAAAGAAGAAAGAGGTGCAGTTCCAATGGCCCAGGCTGGAGCGCGGGAGCGCGCGAAACAAAAGACGTTCGGCGGACAGGCTTCTGTCCGTCCGATGGTGAAGCGGATCCTGTGCGTGCTGATTCTGCTGTGCGCGGTGATCGTTTCCCTTCGGACCACCTGGATCGTTTCCGGGACGCTGTTTGACAGCGATACCTCCTCGGAGCTGATCCTGGGGGAGAAGCTGGCCCGGGAGGGCGGAATCATGTCCGCCAGCTGGGCCTATTCCACGGAGCTGCAGGTGATCGACTGCCAGATCATCTACGCGCTGCTGTTCCGGGTCTGCGGGAGCTGGTTCCTGGTCCGTTTCTGGGGAGCGGTGATCATGCAGGCCATGATGCTGGGAGCCTTCGGGTTCATGGCCAGGCAGGCGAGGATTCCCTTTAACCGCTTCTGCATCGCGGCGGCGGCCATGCTGATGCCCTTCAGCGTGGCCTACGGACGCATCGTGCTGTACCACAATTATTACGCGTTCCATCTGATCATGGCGAACCTGACGGTGGGATGCTATCTGGGCGCCGTGCGCAGAGCGGGGCAGGAAGGCGCATGGAAGCGCTGGCCCCTGTGGGTTTTTGCCGGCTGCCTGGGGCTGATCTCCTTTGCGGCCGGGCTGGAAGGGGTGCGTCAGATGATGGTCTGCACGGCGCCCCTGCTGGCCAGCGCGCTGCTGGCGGCCATGTGCGGCGAGAAGGGGGAAACCCCGGAGGAGCAGAACCGGCTTCGGAAATCCTGGCCCGGCCTGGCGCTGGCGGCGGGATCCTTTGCCTGCTCCGGGCTGGGATACCTGGTAAATCTGAGCGCCTTCGCCGGAAAATACAGCTATACCGATTACAGCGGGCAGTATGTGACCCTGCGGGGGGCGGATCAGCTGGAAGCGATCATCCGCAGCTTTCTGTCCACCCTGGGCTTCCATGACCAGACCAGCCTTTTCACCCTGCACGGCATCCTGGGCATTGTCAGCGTGCTGATCTGGGTGGCGGCGGCGCTGCTGGCCTTCCATACCCTGGGCCATACGAAGGACGGAGCGGCCCGGTTTCTGAGCATCTTCATGCTGATGACCCATGTGGTGATGGTGTTCGTGTTCATGCTGCTGGCCCTGGAGGATTATCAGATCGACCTGTACTTCCTGCCGGTCAGCTTCTGGATCATTCCCATGCTGGCCAAGGCGGATCTGAGGCCCGACAGCGGGGTCCCGGAGACGGAGGGGAAAAAGGGGATTGCAGCGCTGGTATGGGGCGGGGACGCGAAACTTTCCGTCCACGGGCTGATCGCGCTGGCGGTGCTGGGGATGTACCTGGCAAACGGCATCTATTATACCGGCTTTTTCCGGGATCCGAAGACCTACGGCAGGGACATCGAGTACAGCGGACTCCGGTATACGGATACGGAAAACGTGGCGGCGATGAGGCCCATCGCGGACTATCTGAAGGAGAACGGGTATACTCTGATCTACGCCTCCTACTGGGACGCGGCGGTGATTACGGAGCTGACCGACGGACAGGTGAAGTCCGTGCCGGTGGAAGTCGGCCGGAGAAAGCATCCCATCCAGTACTATGACTGGCTGACGGATCTGTCCCTGCGGAACCCCGCCTGGGCGGCGGAGCAGAAGGCCGGCGTGCTGGCCAACTTTGACCTGTCGGCCAGCCTGGGAGAAGGAAACCAGTACGGGGCAACGGCCAACAGCGACTACGGCGCCTATACCCTTTATGATCTGCCGCAGCCCGCGGCCCTTGCGGAAGATCTCTGGAAGGAATGATGTGAATGCCCTCTCTGAGCGGATATAAATCGGAACTGGATTACAGCTATGCGCCGGGGATCTTTCCCAGCATGGAGTGCCTGCTGGCCCGGCCGGAGCTGACCCGCAGGCTGCTGCTGCATTCCTCCGCGGCAGGACGGGAGGGAACTGAAAAGCTGATCTCCCTGGCCCGGGAGAGGGGCATCCGGACGGAGGAGGCGGATCGGGTTCTCGCCCGGATCAGCGGGAAGGAGAACTGCTACGCGGCCGCCGTTTTTGAGAAGTTCCGGGACAGGCTGGATCCGGAGAAGCCCCAGGTGGTGCTTCATCAGCCGGGGGACAGCGGAAACGTGGGAACCATCCTGCGAACGGCCCTGGGGCTGGGGGTGGAGGATATCGCTCTGATCCGCCCCTGCGCGGATCTCTTTGATCCCAGAACGGTCCGGGCCAGCATGGGCAGCCTGTTCCGCCTGCGGGTGAAAGTATATGACTCCTTTGAGGAGTATGAGGCGGAGATGGGGGAGCGGCAGCTTTATCCCTTTATGCTGGATGCCTCGGTGCCCCTCGCGGAAGCGATGAAGGAGCCGCCGCCCCGGCGGCGGACCCTGATTTTCGGCAACGAGGGACGGGGACTTCCCCCGGAATTCGCCAAAAAGGGACAGCCGGTTCGGATTCCCAGCAATGATAAGGTGGACTCCCTGAATCTGGCCATCGCGGCCGGGATCGGGCTGTACGCTTTCCTTGACAAAGAACAGGCGGGGGCATAAACTGAAGGATGGTCATCACGGTGATTTCCGTCGGAAAGCTGAAGGAGAAACCCTATCGGCAGATGGCGGATGAATACCTGAAGCGGCTGAGCCGGTTCGGAAGGTATGAGGAGATTGAGCTGGCGGATCTGCCGGAGCGGGAGGGTGCCTCCCCGGCGGAGGAGGAAAGAATCAGAACCCGGGAGGGGGAAGCGATCCTGCAGCGGATTCGCCCCGGGGACCGGGTGATTGCCCTGACCATTCCGGGAAGACAGCGGTCCAGCCCTGAACTGGCGGCCGAAATCCAGGAGGCGAAGAACCGGGGCGCCGGACGGCTGGTTTTCCTGATCGGGGGAAGCCTCGGCCTGGGGGCGAATGCGCTGGAGCGGGCCGACGGGGAGATGAGCATGAGCCGGATGACCTTTCCGCACCAGCTGGCGAAGGTCATGCTGCTGGAACAGCTGTACCGGGCGGAGAAGATCTGCGCCGGAGAAAGGTACCACAAGTAATGAGCAAGAGGTTTGGAAAGGCTCTGCTGGCGCTGATGCTCCTGCTGGCGCTGGTCCTGGGAGACCTGGCGCCTGGCCTGGCCTGGACGGGCATCCCCGGGCTGCAGAGCCGGACGGAAGCTTCCGTCTCCCTGCAGGCGAAAAGGAAAAAGAAAAAGAATACCCCCACCCCGGCGCCGGCGGAAAGGGAATCATCCGCGCCGGCTGAAACCGGGGCGGACGGAGCCAGGACGACGCCCACGCCGGTGCCGGAGGGACCGATTACGGATCCCCAGAGCATCGCGGATTACCTGTTTTCCCATGAGATGCAGCTGCCGGAGAACTTCATCACCAAGAAGGAGGCCAGGCAGCTGGGCTGGGACAGCAGCTCGAATTACGTCAGCGATGTGGCGCCGGGAAAGAGCATCGGCGGGGATTATTTCGGAAACTATGAGGGGAAATTGCCCACGGGAAAGGGCATCAGCTATCGCGAGGCGGACTGCAATTACACGAAGGGACGCCGAAGAGCCGCCCGGGTGGTCTATTCCACGGAGGGACGGGTCTGGTACACGGAGGATCATTACGAGACCTTCACAGAGCTTTTTCCCTCGGGGTCGGACTGAGCCGGGAAGGCGATGAATCCATAGGGGAAAGGAGGGGCAGAAGATGCGCGGAAAGAAAATTCTGATGCTTGCCGGCCTGCTGGGTCTGTGCCTGGGGCTGTCCGGATGCTATATCGCGCCGGACGACATCAACGGCCAGGACGCGGGCCGGACGGACAGCGGAAGTCTGCCCTTCATGACCCTGGCCCCCACGGCCACGGTAGAGGTGACGCCGGATACGGTGGCCATTGAAACCCAGCATCTCTACCCCACCCAGCAGGGCGGGAGCATTGCGGTAACCAATTCCGGCACCCAGGCGCCCGAACCTACGCCCACGCCGACCCAGGCGGGGGGAAGCTCCGGATGGAGCGACTGGGGCACGGTTTCCTCGGGAGAAACGCCCACGCCTGATCCGGGCTGGACGGAAACGCAGCCGTCTGACACCTCCCAGGGGGGCGGCACGGTGATTCTGACCACCAGGACCCCTGCGCCGGGCAGCGAGTCCGCGGCGGTGACCTCCGCTCCGAAAGCGACGATTCAGACGGTGACCGCGGCGCCGGCCACGCCTACGCCCACGCCTAAAAGCCTGCAGCGGGGATTTACGGACTCCGAGGAGGTCCGGGCGCTGCAGAAGCGGCTGAAGCAGCTGGGCTGGTATACGGGAGCAGCGGATGGGGACTTCGGTCCCGCCACGGAGGCGGCGGTGAAGGCTTTCCAACGGGCCAACGGGCTGACGGCGGACGGAAAAGCGGGGCAGAAAACCCTGGAGAAGCTGAATTCCAGCTCCGCCATCAGCAAAAAACAGGCCCAGGCCACCGCCACGCCCAAACCTACGAAGAAGGCGACGGCCGCGCCGAGGGTCACGGCGACTCCCCGGCCCACGGCGACGCCCAATCTGAGCAGGGAATACTACCTGCAGCTGGGGGCCAGCGGCCAGAAAGTGAGAACCCTGCAGAACCGGCTGATCCAGCTGGGCTGGCTCGGGGGCAGGGCCACCGGAAAATATGACGCGGCCACGGAAGCGGCGGTCCGGGCCTTCCAGAAGAAGACGAAAGGCCTCTGGGAGGATGGGGTCGCCGGTCCGGATACCCTGAGGGCGCTGTATTCCAGCAACGCCGCAAGGGCGTCCGGCGTGGCGGCCAGCACCGGGGAAACCCTGGAGCTGGGAAGCGAGGGAAATGCGGTGCGGGCGCTTCAGAAGCGCCTGAAGGAGCTGGGATACCTGTCCGGTACCGTGGACGGAAGCTACGGCGCCGCTACGGAAGCGGCGGTGCGCGCTTTCCAGCAGAGAAACGGACTGACCTCGGACGGGAAGGCCGGCACGGCCACCCTGAACAAGCTGTATGGGAGCGACGCGGTTTCCGCGACAGCATCCCAGGCGAACGGGGAGGCCGCCTCCGACTCTCTGCGGCCGGGGGATACCGGCCAGGAGGTCCGGAAGCTGCAGCAGGCCCTGAAAAGGCTGGGGTATTATTCCGGGTCAGTGGACGGCAGCTACGGCGTCTCCACGGAGGACGCGGTGCGGGCCTTCCAGATCCAGAACCGGCTGACACCGGTGGACGGGATTGCCGGAAAAGCCACCCGGGGCGTCCTGTACTCCTCGGACGCGATTTCCGCCTCCGCGGCGGAGGTGGACTATGAAACCGTCCGCCTGGGGGATCGGGGAGAACTGGTGGTAGAGATCCAGGAATGCCTGAGGGAAGAAGGGTACCTGGATCATATTACCGGGGTATACGACGATGCCACCATGGAAGCTGTGAAGGCATTCCAGCGGAAGAACGGACTGAACGCGGACGGTGTGGCCGGGGGAAGAACACTGGAAGTATTGTTTGGTTATTAATTTTCACGAGGTGAAGGATATGTCAGAATGTACCCATGATTGTTCCTCCTGCGGTGCGGATTGCGCCAGCAGAACCGCCGAGAGCCTGCTGGCGCCCGCCAACGCCCACAGCAAGGTGAAGAAGGTCATTGCCGTGGTCAGCGGCAAGGGCGGCGTGGGCAAGAGCCTGGTTACCGGCCTGCTGGCGGTGCTGGCCAGGCGGAACGGTTTTTCCACAGCCATTCTGGACGGCGATGTGACCGGGCCCAGCATTCCGAAGATGTTCGGAGTCCGGGACCCCGCCATGGGCAGCGACGAAGGGATTCTGCCCGCGGAGAGCCGGACGGGCGTGAAGATGATGAGCGTGAACCTGCTGCTGGAGAATGACACGGATCCGGTGGTGTGGCGGGGAAGCCTCATCAGCGGCACGGTGAAGCAGTTCTGGTCGGATGTCGTCTGGGGAGAAGTGGATTATATGTTCGTGGATATGCCTCCGGGAACGGGGGATGTGCCGCTGACCGTGTTCCAGAGCCTGCCTGTGGACGGGATTCTGATCGTCACCAGCCCCCAGGAACTGGTGGGCATGATCGTGGAAAAGGCGCTGAATATGGCGAAGATGATGGACATCCCCGTGCTCGGAATCATCGAGAACATGAGCTGGATCGCCTGCCCGGACTGCGGAAAGAAGATCTATCCCTTCGGGGAAAGCAGCACGGAGAAGATAGCCATGCAGCATTCCATTCCCCTGCTGGCCCGCCTGCCCATGGATCCGGCCCTGGCACGGGAATGCGATACGGGAGTGATCGAACTGTTCAACGAGGACTGGATGGACGGGGCGCTGGCCGCCGTGGAAAACTGTCCCGCCAGAAAAATCGGATAAGACCGGGGAGGGGCTGAATGGCAAGAGCGAGAAATCCGCAGAGCGACCAGCTTGTTCGGTCCCAGCGCCGCAACTCATCCCAGCGCCCTCAGACCCAGAGCCCAAAGAGAGGCCGGCAGATCAGGGGCTGGATTATCCTGGTGACCGCTGTGGTGGCGGTGCTGCTCGGGATCCGGTTCCTGAGGCAGACCACGGCCCGGGAGACAGACGCGGCAAAGCTTCCCTGCTACGCAAACCAGGATGTGACTCCCTTCGGGGAGAGTATCCTGTACTACGATGGAGCTTACCTGCACTGTCTGAGCTCCACAGGGGTCATCCGGTGGAGTTTCCCGGCGGGCGGGGAGGCCTCCTTTTACGCGGGGCCCCGGCACGTGGCGATCTGGAGCGGAATGCAGATGTACCTGGTGGACGCCAACGGCAATTCCACCTATAACGAGAGCATGGAAGGCACGGTACAGTTCGTCCGGGTGGGCGAGCGGTACTGCGCGGTGGTGGTGGGATCGGATACGGAGTCCAAGCTGATCGTGAAGGATCTGCAGGGAACCCAGATCGACGTGGAGCAGGAGGCCTTTTCCGGGCTGATGATTCTGGACACCGGCTTCTTCGGGGATCAGGGGGACTATCTCTGGACCCTGAGCCTGGATGTGTTCGGCACCGCTCCGAACACCATCATGAACACCTTCCAGATCGGCAAGATGAACACCGGGGAGGTGAGCCTCGGAGAGGCTCTGGCTTACAAGGTGATCTACGAGAACGCCAGGCTCCGGGTGTTTAATACCCAGCAGTGCTACACCTACGATTACAAATGCGTGCAGGATACCAATTCCACCATGCTGGTCTACGGGTGGAAGCTGATTGATTATGAAATTCCGGAGCGGGGCGCGGCCAAGATGATGCTCGCGCCGACTTCCCAGACCAGCAGCGTCCAGACCATCACGGAGCTGCGGGTGCTGGAGGGGGCCGACGAGAAACGGTATACCCTGCCCACGGAGTGCGTGGGCGCCTGCATCTGGCGGAGCAATATTTACGCCTTCGGATCCCGGTATCTGTACCGGGCGGACGTGAACAGCCAGCGGTTCTTCGTCAGCGGGATGCCCCTGCCGGAGAATGCTTCCGTGACGGCTTACTACGGCATCACGGCGGATGGAAGAGCCATTGTGGCGGCAGGAGATGCGGTCTACTCCATCTCACTGCCCAGATAACGGAAAAAGAAGAAACAGGGAGGAAAGGTCCCATGGCCAAGGAAAAACAGGAATTTGTCACCCATATTACCCCGCGCAGCGAGGATTTTTCCCAGTGGTATACGGACGTGATCAAGCAGACGGAGCTGTGTGATTATGCGCCGGTGCGGGGATGCATGATCATCCGGCCTTACGGCTATGCCATCTGGGAGCGGATTCAGGCGGAGATGGATGCCCGCTTCAAGGAGACCGGGGCGCAGAACGTGTATTTCCCGATGCTGATCCCCGAAAGCCTGCTGATGAAGGAAGCGGAGCATGTGGAAGGCTTTGCGCCGGAAGTGGCCTGGGTAACCCAGGGCGGCACGGAGCCCCTGACCGAGCGGCTGGCCATCCGGCCCACCAGCGAGACCATCTTCTGCACCATGTATTCCAAGTGGGTGCAGACCTGGCGGGACCTTCCCATGATGTATAACCAGTGGTGCTCCGTGATGCGCTGGGAGAAGGCCACGCGCCCCTTCCTGCGGACCAGCGAGTTCCTCTGGCAGGAAGGACATACGATTCATGCCACGGCGGAGGAGGCGGAGGAAGAGACGCTTCGGATGCTGGAGGTATACCGGGAGGTGGCCGAGAATGTGCTGGCCATTCCGGTCTATGTGGGCCAGAAGAGCGACAAGGAAAAGTTCGCCGGCGCCCGGGCCACCTATTCCATGGAAGCCATGATGCAGGACGGAAAGGCCCTGCAGGCGGGGACCAGCCATAATTTCGGCACGAATTTCGCCGAGGCCTACAACATTCAGTACCAGAATAAAGAAGGCAGGCTGACCTATGTGCATGAGACCTCCTGGGGAACCAGCACCCGGCTGATCGGGGCCATCATCATGACCCACGGGGATGAGCGCGGGCTGAGGCTTCCTCCGAAGGTGGCCCCGATCCAGGCGGTCATCCTTCCCATCGCCGCGCATAAGGGCGGGGTGATGGAGGCCTGCGAAAAGCTGTATGGAGAGCTGAAGGCGGCGGGATTCCGGGTGAAGCTGGATGACCGGGATACGGTGTCCCCCGGATTCAAGTTCAACGACTGGGAGCTGAAGGGCGTGCCGGTCCGGCTGGAGGTCGGGCCCAGGGACCTGGAAAACGGGGTCGTGACCGTGTTCCGCAGGGACACGCTGGAGAAGTTCACCCTGCCGCTGGAAGGCCTTTCCGAAAAGCTGGGCGAGCTGCTGGAGGACATTCAGGCGACGCTGTTCCGGCAGGCGAAAAAGTTCCGGGACGAACGGACGGTGACCGTCCGGAACATGGAGGAACTGGGAGAAGCGGTGCAGAGCGGCTTTGCCAGGGCCATGTGGTGCGGCGAGCAGGCCTGCGAGGATGAAATCAAGGAAAAGTTCAACGCCTCCTCCCGGAACATGCCCTTTGACCAGGCGGGCCAGACCTTTGGGGACACCTGCGTCTGCTGCGGGAAGCCTGCGAAGAAGGTCATGTATTTTGCCAAGGCGTATTGATGAGGGAACAGGATGAAGATTTACATTGATGCCATGGGCGGGGACAATGCGCCCCAGGTGATTGTGGAAGGCACGCTGGAAGCGCTGCGGGGGGATCCGGAGCTGCAGGTGACGCTCGGCGGCCCGGCGGCTCAGGTGGAACCCCTGCTGGCCTCCGCCCAGGATGTTCGGGACCGGATTACCCTGGACGACGCGCCGGAGGTGATTACCAATCATGAAAGCCCGGTGATGGGCGTCCGGAAAAAGACCGGCAGCGCCACGGTGAAGGGAATGCTGGCCCTGCGGGAGGGCAGCTGCGAAGGCTTCGTCTCCGCGGGGAGCACCGGCGCGGTGCTGGCGGGAGGCATGTTCCGGCTGGGCCGGATCCCCGGAATTGAGCGCCCGGCCCTGGCCCCGCTGCTGCCCAACGGGAAAGGACATTTCCTGCTGATTGACTGCGGCGCCAATGTGGACTGCAAGCCGGAATACCTGGTGCAGTTCGGGATGATGGGTGAGGCCTATATGCGGGGCGTCATGGGGCTGGAGAAGCCCAGGGTAGGCCTGATCAATATCGGGGCGGAGGCGGAAAAGGGGAACGCGCTGGTCAAGGCAACCTATCCGCTGATGGAGCAGGCCCCCTATCATTTCGTCGGAAATGTGGAAGCCCGCGACATTACCGCCGACCAGGCGGATGTGCTGGTGGCGGACGGCTTCAGCGGAAATCTGGTGCTGAAGTTTATGGAGGGCGTGGCCGGAACCCTGATGGGGATTATCAAGCAGGAGCTGATGGCGGATACCCGGGGCAAGGTGGCCGGGCTGATCGGTAAGCCGGCATTCCGCCGGGTAAAGAAGCTCATGGATTACACGGAAGTAGGCGGAGCACCGCTGCTGGGCGTCCAGGGGGCTGTGGTAAAGGCCCACGGATCCAGCAATGCCCACGCGTTCGCCTGCGCCATCGGGCAGTGCCAGAAGATGATCCGCGGAAAGGTTGTGGAAACCATCGCCGCGGGCGTAAGCCGGGAATGATGTTTGCGGTCCGGAATCGACCGGGACCGAAGACATAAGGACAAGGATGAAGGAGGACAGAAAGATGACATTTGATACCGTGAAGGAAATGATTGCAAGTCAGCTTCGGGTGGACGCGTCCGCCATTACGGAGGATTCCCGCCTGGTGGAGGATCTGAAGGCGGATTCCGCCAACATTATGGTCATGATCATGGATCTGGAGGACCAGTTCGGCATCACCGTGGAGGATGACCAGATCATGAAGCTGAAGACGGTCGGCGACGTGGTAAAGTACATCGACAGCATGAAATAAAGGGAACGCTGAGGACGGATGACAAGCCTTGAGAAGAATCTGGGGTATACCTTTCGCGACGCGGCGCTGCTGCGCCGCGCTTTGACGCACCCCTCCATGGGCCGGAAGGATAATCAGCGCCTGGAGTTCCTGGGAGACGCGGTGCTGCAGTATCTGATGAGCGACAAGCTTTTCCGGGAGCATCCGGAGGAGCGGGAAGGAAGCCTGACCCATCTGCGGGCCCTGCTGGTCTGCGAGGCCTCCCTGAGCCAGATCGCCGGGAGGCTGGGGGTGGGCGAGGCCCTGATCATGGATCGGGGCGAGGACATGACGGGAGGCCGGGAAAAACCCAGCGTCCTGTGCGATGCCATGGAAGCCATCCTGGCCGCCGTCTATCTGGACGGAGGGATGGAGGCGGCCCGGAAGGTGATGGAGCGGTGCTGGCCGGATCTGGAGGAAGTGCAGCGGCCGACCCAGGACAGCAAAGGCGCCCTGCAGGAGCTGCTCCAGAAGGGCGGGGGTGAACCGCCCCAGTACCGGATTACCGCTCAGCGGGGGCCGGCCCACGATCCTCACTTTGAGGCGACGGTGTACCGGGACGGGAAACCGCTGGCCACGGGGGAGGGAAACTCCAAAAAACACGCGGAGCAGGAGGCGGCGCTGAAGGCTCTGAACATTTTACAGAAATAAAAAATAAATATTACGGAAATGTAAAAATCCTGTTGACAAAACCCGTTCGCATCGGTAGAATGTAACCGTGTATCGGTCTGTCCACAGGATTTTTGATTTTGCGTCAAATGACGGTTGCAGCCGGGACGCGTGATTGCAGGATGGAGGTAGAAAGTATGTCCGAATGGAAAAAGTGGATTCGCCGCGGGGCCCGGGTGATGGTCCTGCTTACGCTGGCATGCAGTCTGGCGGTGGCGGCGCTGAGCTATCCCTTCCTGACCACGACGAAGGATTCTGTCCGCCTGCGGAAGAGCGCCTCCGGCAATGCCACGGTCATCGGGAATATTCCTTCCGGCGCGGAGATTGAGGTGCTGGAAAAGACGGGGAGCTTCTATAAGGTGAAGTATCAGGGGACCACCGGATACGTGAAGGGTGATTATGTCAACACGGATTCGGAGGCGATCACCCTCGTGACGGCGGAGCCCATGGAAGTGGTCAGCAGCTATCCCTATACCACCTATACCCGGGAAAAGGTGAACCTGCGGTCCACCAGATCCGTCCGGAGCACGCTGCTCAAAAAGATCCCCCAGGGAGCGGAAATTACGGTTACGGCCAACAGCGGGACCTGGGCGGAGGTGGAATACAACGGCGTCAGCGGCTATGTGAAAAACGAGTTTATTATTCTGAAGGAAGTCAAAAAGGTCAAGGCCACGGCCACGCCCTCCCCGGTCCCCTCCCTGAGCCCGGAGGAGAGCGAGGCGGAATACAAGGTGCTTGAAAAGGGCAGCGAGGGTGCGGAGGTGAAGGCCCTGCAGGAGGCCCTGCTCGAACTGAGATTCCTGAAGGGAGAAGCGGACGGGAAGTTCGGCGCGGCCACGGAGAACGCGGTGCTGCTGTTCCAGCAGGCCAACGGATATCCGACCACCGGCATCATGGACGCCAATACCCAGGCTTTCCTCTTTTCCGGAAAACCGAAGAACGCCTCCGGAAAGGCGACGAAGGTTACGGTGGTCAGCCCTGTCGCCGGGGCCACCATTAAGAAGGACGCCACCGGGGACGCGGTGGCGGATCTGCAGGCTCAGCTGCAGGTGATGGGATACTACACCGGGGAGATTACCCGGACCTATGATACTGCTACAAAGAAGGCGGTGATCGCCTTCCAGAAGAAGAACGGCCTGACGGCTGACGGAGTCGCCGGAGGGGAGACGCTGAAGGCGGTCTATTCCGCCTCCGCGCTAGCGGCGGATCAGACGCCTACGCCGGCGCCCACGCCTACCCCAACGCCGGAGCCCACCTATGAGATTCCGGGGAGCACGGTAAGACGGAATACCGAGAGCGCGGACGCCAAGGCGGTGCAGAAGCGCCTGAAGGAGCTGGGGTATTACCGGGGCGTGACGGACGGCAAATTCGGCGCCCAGAGCGTGATCGCCCTGAAGGCTTTCCAGGAGGCGAACGGGCTGGAAGCGGACGGCGTGGCCGGCAAGGCTACGTATCAGCTGCTGTTCAGCTCCAGGGCCATGAAGAAGGGAGAGACGCCGACCCCGATTCCGGAGACCACGCCGGCTCCCGGGGACGAGGAGAGCGGCCTGCCCTCTGACGCCAGCTATGAGACCCTGCGGAAGGGAACCGTCAGCGCGGATGTGGCCATGATGCAGCAGAAGCTGATTGACCTGGGCTATCTGACCGGGGAGCCGGACGGAAACTACGGAACAGCCACGGAGCGGGCGGTGCGGGCCTTCCAGAAGAACAACAGCCTGGGAGTGGACGGGACCGCCGGAACCGCCACGCTCAGCCTGATGTATTCCATCGACGCGGCGTCCGCCAGCGCGGGCGCGGCGGCGACGCCGACCCCGGATCCGAAGACCGCCAAGGCCGCCGCCACGGCGACCCCCGCGCCGGATGACGGAAACCTGAGGAAGGGCTCCACGGGAGACGCGGTGAAGGAGCTGCAGGCGCGGCTGATCGAGCTGGGGTATCTGACGGGAAAGGCGGACGGCAATTTCGGCTCGAAGACCTACGCCGCGCTGGTCGCCTTCCAGCAGGCCAACAAGCTGACGGCGGACGGCGTTGCGGGAACGAAGACCCTGAAGAAGCTGAAGAGCTCCGGCGCTGTGGCCGCGAAGAACGACGGCGCTGCGGAAACCGCGACCCAGGTGCCGGTGAAGGTGGCCGCCACGCTGGGAACGCCTACCGCCAGCCGCGTGCAGTATGCCAACTGGTATACTACGGTGAAGGACGTATGCAGGAGCTTCCCCTACGCCACGGTCTACGATTATGAGACGGGCATTTCCTGGCAGGTTCACATTTTCTCCGTAGGGGCGCACGCGGACTGCGAACCCCTGACCGCCACGGACACCTCGAAGATGGAAAAAGTGTTCGGAGGCGAGACCTGGAACCCCCGGGCCGTCTGGGTCGTTTTTGCGAACGGCAGCGTCTATATGGCCTCCATCCACTCCATGCCCCACGGAACGCAGCATCTTACGGATAATAATTTTAACGGGCATACCTGCATTCATTTCCCCAGGACCCAGGCCCAGGTGGAATCCATCGGCGTTTATGCCACCTCCCATCAGAATACCATTGACGCGGGCTGGGCGAGAACCCAGGCGATGAAGCAGGGGAATTCGATCTGAGGAGGCGCTGAAACAGCAGGCCGGCTGCGCCTGAGCGAAGGAGAGGAGCGCCGGGCCCGGCGCCGATTCCGCAATTTCGTTGACAGATTTTTTTCGATTCCTTATAATACTGGCAGCTTGGAAGAGCTGCCAGTTTTGTGTGCCAGGAAAGGAGTGCCTATGCGAAAAAAACGGAAAAGAGGGTGGGCCGGCGCGGTATTCCTGACGGCGCTGGTCTCTGTTTCCCTGGCTTTCGCTGATCCGCTTCCGGCCCATGACCTGGTGCCCAGGACGCCGAATGAGGACAGCGAGGTGCTGTGCGACCACGATTTCTGCTTCTGGCAAATGACGGAAGGAGAGATGGACGAGGACGTGGTCTGGGAGGTGCTGATGCAGCCCCTGACCGTGCTGCAGGGGGGGCAGCGGGATCAGGTTCGGGTGCGCGCCAGACCGGAGAAGGGCTGCGACGAGTATACGGGGGTGGTCACCTGCGCCAGCCAGGGCGTCCATGTGCTGCGGCAGGAAGGGGACTGGACCCTGATCGAGGCCTATTCCTCGGCGGAGGAAGGATCCAGGATTCAGGTCTGGGCGGAGCGCTTCCAGGGCTATGTGGAAACAAAGCTGCTGAAGGAGCTGCCCGTGAATGATCAGTACGGGATTGTCATCGACAAGCTGCAGCAGCGCCTTTATGTTTACAAGGAGGGGCACCTGTTCTCCACGCTGCTGTGCTCCACCGGGTTTCCCCGGGAGAATACCCCCTTTCACGAGACCCCGGCCGGGGAATACGCCATCGTCAGCTGGGTGGGGGATTTCTGGTCCGACGGCGGGCTGTTCTGCGCCAAGGGCCTGCGGATCAATAAGGGCATCATGCTTCACGAGGTGCCCTGCGTGATTACCACGGACGACAGCGGCAATGAGAAGCGGGACTACTCCCGGTGCGAGCGGTACCTGGGGGAGAAGGCCAGCCACGGCTGCATACGGATCCAGAAGGAAAAAACCCCTCAGGGCGTGAATGCGGAATGGCTCTGGAACAACCTGTCCCGAAAGCCGGTGACGAAGGTGATCATCTGGGATGAGCTGGGCCGGAGCCTGGGATACCCGGACGAGGACTATCCGCTGTACTATAACCCGAAGGGCGGAAAAAACTATCACAGCGATCCCAACTGCCTCCTGGTGAGGGAAAAATACCGCCCCCTGACGGAATTTACCTGGGGGGAGCTGGAGGAGAAACCTTACAGCGGCCTGACGCCCTGTCCCGGCTGCGCGCCGCAGCTTCGCCGGGAAGGCATCGACACGGTCAATGAAAAGAATACGAGGTAACGGGCATGAATCTGATTATACCGAAAAACTATAATCCTGTCCTGGACCTGCGGGACACGGAGATCGCCATTAAGCTGGTGAAGGACTTTTTCGAGGCGGAACTGAGCCGTGCCCTGAATCTGACCCGGGTCTCTGCTCCCATCATGGTCACGCCGGAGAGCGGCCTGAACGATAACCTGAACGGAGTGGAGCGGCCGGTTTCCTTCGATGTGCTGGAAACAGGGCGGACCGTGGAGATCGTTCATTCCCTGGCCAAATGGAAGCGGCAGGCGCTGAAAACCTACGGGTTCCATCCCGGGGAAGGGCTTTATACGGACATGAATGCCATCCGCCGGGACGAGGAAACGGATAATATCCATTCCATCTTCGTGGACCAGTGGGACTGGGAGCGGATCATGGCGCCGGGAGAGAGGAACGAGGAGTTCCTGCGGCAGATCGTGAAAAAGATCTATCTGACCCTGCGAAAGACGGAAGGCTATGTCTGCGCCCATTATCCGCACATCAAACCGGAGCTGCCGGATGAGATTGCCTTCGTAACCACCCAGGAGCTGGAGGACCGGTATCCGGATAAAAGCCCCCGGGAGCGGGAATATCTGGCGGCCAGGGAATACGGAGCGGTATTCCTGATGCAGGTGGGAGGCGCACTGCGCAGCGGAAAGATTCATGACGGGCGCGCGCCGGACTATGATGACTGGAACCTGAACGGGGATATCCTGCTGTATGACCCGCTGCTGGACATGAGTCTGGAGGTATCCAGCATGGGGATCCGCGTGGATCCGGAGGCGCTTCGGCGGCAGCTGAAGATCCGGGGATGCGAGGAGCGGGCGGAGCTCCCCTTCCAGAAGGCGCTGCTGGCAGGGGAACTTCCCCAGACCATCGGCGGGGGAATCGGACAGAGCCGGATGTGCGTGTACTTCCTCCGAAAAGCCCACGTGGGAGAGGTGCAGGCCAGCATCTGGCCGGATGAAGTGGTGGACGCCTGCCGCAGGGCAAACATCCTGCTGCTGTGACGCGCACCCTGCCGGCTTCGGCAGGCGGAAAGAGGAGATCGCAAGAGTTGGAGGAGAGCATGAAAAATCGTATGAGTAAGATTCTGGCGCTGGTTCTTGCCATGATGACGCTGACGGCCTGCTGCTGCGGGGTGAGGGCGGAGGAGGCCGAGGAGCCTGTTCCCGTGCTGGAGCTGCCGGAGGCAAAGGACGGAACCTTTGCTCCTCTGACTGCGGCGGAGAATCCGATGATTTCCCCCAAGGACAGGTTTTACAGCGGCACGGGAGCATCGAAGGCAGCCGCCTCCTACCAGAATCCTTCCATCACGGTTAACCTGGGAACGGGCCGGGTCCATCAGACCGCCTATATGTACGCCCGGGTGAAGATCGCTTCCCCCTACCAGCTCCGTATCGCTGCGGTGGAGGATTCCCTCGCAAAAGTGACCACCCTCATCGGCAGCAAAATTGCCGCCCGGGTGAAGGCGGTGGTGGGGGTCAACGGGGTGCTGGAATCGGATGTAACCAGCAGCGGCGTAGGGGCGCGGCTGGCCGGCCCCGTGCTGATCCAGGGGGAATGGAAGCGGCCTGCGGCGACCTCCAGCGAGCAGAAGATTAATAAATGGCGCGAGGACGAGGGCCGGGAAACGCTGGTCATTGATGACGAGGGGAACCTGAACATCGTGACCGGGGAGACCTGGGGAGACATCTATGACACCATTGTGGCCATGGGCGACCACGCCGTGAACGCCTTCTGCTTCGGACCGGCCATCGTGGTGAACGGGGAACCGGTCTATGGCTATTATTCCAGGGCCATTTCCACGGCCAAAAGGGCCCAGCGGATGGCCATCTGCCAGACGGGGCCGCTGGAATATCTGCTGATTACCAGCGAAGGGCCGGAAAACCCGGGCAGCAAGGGATTGCAGCTGGATCAGTTCATCGAACTGATCGTGACGGAGTTCCCGGAGGTGCAGACCGCCTACAATCTGGACGGAGGATCCTCCTCTACGCTGATTTTCCGGGAGGGCAGCGAGACCTGGGCCAAGGTGAACTGCCCCAAGGGCGGCAAGACCAGGCCGCTGCGGGATATCATCTATTTTGCCGATGCCTGGATCCCGGACTGATAAACCCCTCTGCGGGCTTCAGACGGAAAGTATTTTGTTCCCGGTCCCTGAGCATCAGGGAACAGGAACAGGAACAGGAGCTTATTCATCTTGGAAGACAGAATCATGTGGAATATCCTGGGAAGACAGATGACGCCCTATGCGGTCAGCATCTGGGCGGCGGTGATCCTGGGGCTGCTGCTGTTTGTGCTGCAGGGAAGGGCCAGAAAGCTGAAATCCGGCGCCATGATCCTGACGGCCGTGCTTGGCGTGGTATTGGGACTGCTCGGCGCCAGAGGGTATTACGTACTGTGCCGGTGGGACCTGTTCGCAGAAGTGGGCTGGGAAAACTTCTTTACCGCCCAGGAGGAAGGCCTGGAGGTCTGGGGCGCCGTAGGCGGCGCAGGCTTCTGGGGCGCGGTGGGTGGTGTCTGCCTGGCGGCCTGGATCGCCGGAAGAGCGACGGGGGAAAGGGTCTCGGCTCTGCTGGATGCCCTGGCGCCTTCCGCGGCGCTGGGAATCGCCCTGTCTCGCTTCGCGGAGTATTCCATCGGAGAGGGGATCGGCCCGGAGGTGACCGTGGAGGCGCTGCGGTTCTTCCCGCTGGCGGTCTGCAATGAATGGGAGGAATGGAATTACGCCCTGTTCCTGCTGGAGGGCCTGGTGGCGGCGGTCATCTTCCTGATCCTGATTGCTTCCCGGGTCGGAAAGAAAAGGGATGGTGATCAGGCCAGAGTGTTCCTGACCCTGTATGCCAGCGCCCAGATCGTGCTGGAAGCCATGCGGCGGGACAACTTCCTGCGGTGGCTCTTTGTGCGGCCCAGCCAGCTGGTTTCCGCGATGGTGCTGCTGGGGCTGAATATCTTCGGGGTCATCCGCTGGACCAGGAAACCGCCGGAGCGCCGGATGCCGCTGAAGAAGCTGATTGCCTGCTGTGTAATCTTCGCATTGATGGTACCGATGATCATATGGATGGAATTCGCGGTGGACAAGAGCCCGGATCTGAGCGTAGGGATGGCCTATCTGATCGAGACGGTCTGCTGCGTGGGAATGGGCGTCTGCACCTGGCAGATTGCGGTGAAAAATTAATCAACCAGATGAGCAAGGAAATATTTATTCTTGTCGGGCTTGGGAATCCCGGAGAGGAGTACGCCCATACCCGGCATAACGCGGGGTTTGATACTATGGCCCTGCTGGAAAAACATTACGGAGTAACCCTGGGGCGGAAAATGCTTCAGGGTCTTTTGGCCGAGGTGACGTTGGGCGAGAAGAAAATCGTGCTGTGCAGGCCTCAGACCTTCATGAACCTCAGCGGGGAGTGCGTGGAAAAGCTTTTGCGCTGGTACCACTGCCAGACCGATCATCTGATGGTCATCTATGACGATATCGACCTGCCTCCGGGAAGGGTGAGAGTTCGGAAGAACGGAGGCCCCGGCACCCATAACGGCATGCGGTCCATCGTGGAAAACCTGGGCAGTCAGGACTTTCCCCGGATCCGGGTGGGGGTGGGCGACAGGCCCGCGGGCCGGGATCTGGCGGACTGGGTGCTGGGACGCTGCGGGGAAGAGGAGCGTCCGATGATGAACGCCGCCTTCGAAAAGGCCGCGGCGGCCGCGGCGGACTGGGTGGAGAACGGAATCGATCACGCCATGCAGATGGGAAATCAGAAATAGGGAAACGCTGAATAAATGCCCCGGGGGACCGAAATCCGCCTGAGCGAGGGCTTGATATTCGCTGCCTGAAAATAGGCGGTTTCAGCCTGAATGGAATCGGTCGGCGTTTCCACAGAAGGCGGTATCCGCCGAAAGCGCGGCCGCGCTTTCAGAAAGAAAACAAAGGAAATATCATCATTGAAACTATATGAACAGATTCAGTTCCCGGGCTGGGAGAAGATCGGCGGCGTGCGGGCGGGAAGCCCCCTCGCCCTGGCGGGAAGCGTTCAGTCCCTGACGGCAGCGCTGGGAGCCCGCCTGGCCGGGACCGGCAAAAAAATCCTGCTGGTAGCGGAACATGACCTGAAAGCCAGCCGCCTGGCGGACGATGTCCGGCAGATGTCCGGGGAGGACTGCGCCTTTCTGCCGGGAGGGGAGATTGACCTGACCCGCGCGGCCGGCAGCCTGGAGAGCAGCTGGCGGCGCCTGGAAGCCCTTTCCGCAGTTACCGAGGGAACCCGGATTCTCGTGACCAGCGCGGAAGCCCTGATGCAGCGGATGGGGAACCCGGCTCCCTTCCGGGAGGCCTGTTTTTTCCTGAGGACGGGGGACCGTGCGGGCCTGAATACCCTGGCGGCCCGCCTGATCAGGATGGGATACGAGCGGGTCGGCATGGTGGAAGGGAAGGGGCAGTTTGCCCTTCGGGGCTCCATCCTGGATCTTTATCCTCCCGCGGGCAAGGAAGGCATACGCATTGAATTTTTCGATGACGAGGTGGATTCCCTGCGGACCTTCGACTGTATCAGCCAGCGAAGCCAGGAGAGGCTGGATGAAATCCGGATTACCCCCGCCGGCGAGGCGCTGCTGGAGGCGGAGGAGGGGCCGGCCGCTGCGGAACGCATGCGGAAGACACTGCGGAGGATGATGGACGAACCCTCCCGGGAGAGCCTGCTCCTGCCGGATCTGCCTCCTCTGCCGGAGGATGAGGAGGATGATCTCCTCTTCGATACGAAGATCGCGCCGAAGGCCCGGGAGGCCGCCTGGCGGGAACAGGAAACCACTGAGATCGAAAGACGCCGGACCCGGCTGATGGAAGACGCGGACCTGGTAGAGGCGGGACAGCCTTTCCGCCGGATCCGCAGCTGGGTGACGGTGCTGAGCGAAAAAACCTTTTCGCTGACGGACTGGTTCCGGCCGGACACGGTGATCCTCTGGGAACCGGACCGGATCCGGAACCGGACGGAGGAGCGGCTGCAGGGCTTCGGCGAGGAGCTGGCGGGGGCCATGAAGCGGGGGGAGGCCGTGGCGGAGCAGGAGGATCTGCTCTGCCCCTGGGAGGAGACCAGAAAGCGGCTGGAGGAATTCCCCATGATCCTGGCCACGGAGATGCTGCAGGGCCTGGCGGGAATCCGGCCCGCGGAAAGCCTGGACCTGGGAGCCGGGGGACTGGTAGGCTATCAGGGACAGGTCCGTCTGCTGAAAAATGATCTGGCCGCCTGGCGGGAAAAGGGCTACCGGGTGCTGCTGCTCAGCGGAGGCGAAGCCCGGGGACGGAGGCTCTCCGAGAACCTGGCGGAGCTGGAGGAAAAAGCCTCCTTCGTGGAGCGGCCGGAGGAGGGAATTCCGGAGGAACAGTGCCTGATTCTTCCGATGACCCTGAGCCGGGGATTCCTGATGCCCGACCCGGGACTGGTCCTGGTCAGCGATGCGGACATCTGGGGAGAGGGCTACCGGAAAAGCAAAAGCAAAAAGCGGACAGGGGAGCGGATCTCCACCTTCACGGAGCTGAAGGTGGGGGATTTTGTCGTGCACGAAGATCACGGCGTGGGGATTTACCGGGGAATTACCCGGCTCCAGAGCGAGGGCACCTGGCGGGATTATCTGCTGATCCAGTACCAGGGAAATGACAGGCTCTATGTTCCGGTAGAGCAGCTGGACCGGGTGCAGCGGTATATCGGCAACCCCGCCCAGGCTCCCAAGCTGAACAGCCTGGGCGGCGGAGAATGGGCCCGCCAGAAGGGCAAGGTGAAGGAGGGGCTGAAGACCCTGGCCTTCGATCTGAAAAAGCTGTACGCGGAGCGGAGCCAGCGCACGGGATATGCCTTCAGCAAGGCAACCCCCTGGCAGCGGGAATTCGAGGATGAGTTTCCCTGGGAGCTGACCGCGGATCAGAAGGAGAGCGTAAAGGAAATTGAGGCGGACATGGAGAGCGACCGGAATATGGATCGCCTCCTGTGCGGGGATGTGGGATACGGCAAAACCGAGGTGAGCCTGCGGGCGGCCTTTAAGGCGGTTATGGACGGAAAGCAGGTGGCGCTGCTGGCTCCCACGACCATCCTGGTTCAGCAGCATTACAATACCATTGTCAAGCGCTTCCGGAACACCGGAGCCCGGATAGATTTTCTCAGCCGGTTCCGGCCCCAGAAGGAGCAGAAGCAGGTACTGAAGGATCTGGCGGAGGGAAAGACGGATATCCTGGTGGGAACCCATCGGATGCTGGCGAAGGACGTGGCCTTCAAGGATCTTGGACTGCTCATCGTGGACGAGGAGCAGCGATTCGGCGTGGCCCATAAGGAGGCCATCAAGAATCTGAAGAAGCGGGTGGACGTGCTGACCCTCAGCGCTACGCCCATTCCCCGGACGCTGCATATGTCCATGACGGGAATCCGGGATATGAGCGTGCTGGAGACTCCGCCTGAGGAACGGGTGCCTGTGCAGACCCTGGTGACCGAATATTCCGACGCGGTGGTTCGGGACGCCATCCTGCGGGAACTGGGCCGGGGCGGCCAGGTGTATTTCCTGTATAACCGGGTCAGGAGCATTGAAAGCTTCTATGCCCGGCTGCGGGCGCTGGTGCCGGAGGCCCGGATCGGGGTTGCCCACGGGCAGATGAAGGAGCATGCCCTGGAGGACGTGATGATGGATTTCTATGCCGGCAGCTATGACGTGCTGCTGTGCACGACCATTATCGAGAGCGGCCTGGATGTTCCCAGCGCCAATACGCTGATCGTCTATGACGCGGAGCGGTTCGGACTCAGCCAGCTGTATCAGCTTCGGGGCCGGGTGGGCCGGTCAAGCCGCCAGGCCTATGCCTATTTTACGGTCAGGACGGATCATCTGCTTACGGAAACGGCGCAGCAGCGGCTGGAAGCGATCCGGGAATTTACGGAGTTTGGCGCGGGATTCCGCATCGCCATGCGGGATCTGGAGATCCGGGGCGCCGGCAATATCCTGGGCCCGGAGCAGCACGGGCATCTGGCGACCGTAGGATACGACATGTATTGCAGGCTGATCGAGGAAACGCTGTTGGAGGTGAATGAGGGGACGCCCGTTCGGGAGCTGGAGACCCGGGTGGATCTGCGGGTGGACGCGTTCCTGCCCTCGGAATACATCGGGGACGAGAAGCAGCGCATGGAGATGTACAAGCGGATTGCCTCGGTGGCCACGGACGCGGATCGGGCGGAGGTGCTGGACGAGATGATCGACCGCTACGGCGATGTGCCCGCGGTGGTGGAAACCCTGCTGGATGTGAGTCAGCTGCGGGCCATGTGCAACCGGCTTGGGATCAGCCAGGTAAGCAGGGGAAAGGGCGGCGCGGTATTCCGCCTGGACGAGCGGTATATTCCCGATCCGGCCAGGCTGATGCAGGCCATGGTATCCATCAGTCCCGATCTGAACTTTGCCCGGGAAAGCCGGCCCGCCATGGTTTACAGGACTCAGATCTCGGCTGACCGGGATCTCCTGAAGGTGCTGCTGAAGCTGATCCGGAAGCTGACAGAAAGGATGACGGAGGCGCAGGAGCAGGCATGAGCTGGAGAGACGGAATCATGGAGGCCTTCCGGCGGGCCCGGGTCCTTCTCCGGGAGATTCTTTATCCGGAGGGCGCGTTGTGCCTGAACTGCGGCAGGATCTCCGACGGAAACACCCTCTGTCCGGACTGCCGGCGGGATCTGAGAGAGGGAGACCTGCTGGAGAGCTGGGAAACCGGCGAGGTCGGCGGGGTTCCCTTCTGGAGCATGCGGCCCCACAGGGGCATTCCCAGAACGCTGATCCTTCGGCTGAAACATGGGGCGGAAAGCCGGGCGGCCGCGGAGCTTGCAGCGATTCTGCAGACCCGTCCCGCATATTTTCCTGCGCTCTCGCCGGATACCGTGGTGACCTGGGTGCCGGGGCCGAAAGGACGAATCCTGGAGCGGGGAGTGGACCACGGAAAACTGCTGGCGGAGGCCATGGCCCGGGAGCTGGGGCGGCCCTGCCGCCCGCTGCTGACCCGGAGAGGAAATGACAGACCTCAGGCCAGGCTGAAGGAGAGCCAGCGGCGGCAGAATCTGAAAAACGCGTTTCTTCCGGCGGGGAGGATTTCTTTCCCGGTGCTGCTGGTGGACGATGTGCTGACCACCGGGACCACAGCCTCCCGCTGCATTGACGCGCTGCGGAAAGGCGGAGCGACTGATATCATGGTGCTTACGGCCACGAAAGCGACCAGTTCGAAATCTTGACAGTTCAGCAGGCGGTTGGTAAAATAGCCGGGTATGACCGGAAAGAGGAGGTCTTTTTTCGTGCTTGAATGTATCGTCACCAAGTTCGGAGGCAGCAGCCTGGCGAATGATGAGCAATTCCGCAAAGTGCGCAGCATTCTGGAGCTGGAACCCACCAGAAGGTATCTGGTGCCCAGCGCGCCGGGGAAGCGTTTTCCTTCGGATGAAAAGGTGACGGATCTGCTGTACCTCTGCTATGAGCTGGCCGCGGAAGGAAGACCCTTTGAGGATCAGTTTATCAAGATTCGGGAGCGGTATCTTTCCATTGCCCAGATGCTGCACCTGAAGGTGGATATCCAGAAGGCGCTGGAAGAGGTGGCTCAGGGAATCCGGGAGGGCAGGACCCGGGACTGGTGCGCCAGCCGGGGAGAATATCTCTGCGGCCTGCTGATCGCTGACTATCTGGGCTGGGAATTTGTGGATGCCGCAAGGGGCGTCCGATTCCGGGAGGACGGCACGCTGGACGATGAAAAGACCCAGGAGCTGCTTTCGGATCTGCTGAAGGACGGGAGACCTTCCGTGGTGCCGGGGTTCTACGGCGCGAAGGCGGACGGCGAGGTGGTTACCTTCTCCCGGGGCGGCAGCGATATCACCGGCGCCCTGGTGGCCCGGGCGGTAAACGCGGATGTGTATGAAAACTGGACGGACGTCTCCGGCTTCCTGATGGCGGATCCCCGCATTGTAGAGGGCCCGGCGGAGATTTCCTCCATCACCTATAAGGAACTGCGGGAGTTGAGCCATATGGGCGCTTCCGTGCTGCACGAGGATGCCATGTTCCCGGTGCACCGTGCGGGAATTCCTACGAATATCCGGAATACCAACAAGCCCTATCATCCCGGAACCATCATCAGCAAAAACGCGCCCAACGAGATTTCCGTGCCTACGATCACCGGGATCGCCGGGCATAAGGGATACAGTGTCATCTCTGTTGAGAAGAACATGATGAACAGCGAGGTGGGCTTCGGGCGGAGCGTGCTTTCCGTGCTGGAGGAATATGGAATTCCCTTCGAGCATATGCCCACCGGCATTGATTCCATGTGCGTGGTGGTGAAGAGCGAGCTGCTGGAGGAACATCGCGGGGAGATCATTTCCAGGCTGGAGGAGATGGTCCGGGGAAGCGGATCCGTCTCCGTCGGGGATAACATGGCCATTATTGCCACGGTAGGCCGGGGCATGGTGCACAACTGCGGCACCGCGGCCCGGCTGTTCTCCGCGATGAGCCGTGCCCGCATCAATGTACGGATGATCGACCAGGGCTCCAGCGAGCTGAGCATTATCGTCGGGGTGAACGACAGCGACTTCGAAGCGACCATCCGCGCGATCTATCACGAATTTGTGGGGTAAGCATCATGAGGGTACTGGTAACCGGATATAACGGCCAGCTGGGCTGGGATGTGGTCCAGCAGCTGGAAAAGCGCGATATTGAATGCCGCGGGGTCGATCTGCAGGATTTTGATCTGCTGGACGGCCCGGCTGTGAAGGCATATGTCCAGGAATACCGTCCGGACGTGATAGTGCATTGCGCCGCCTATACCGCGGTGGATAAGGCGGAAAGCGAGCCGCAGGTCTGCGCGGCCGTGAACGGGAACGGAACCATGAACGTGGTACGCGCGGCTCTGAGCGTCGGGGCCAAGCTGGTCTATATTTCCACGGATTACGTTTTTTCCGGAAAAGGCGAGGAACCCTGGAAGACGGACGATCCCTACGATCCCCAGAATGTATACGGCCTGAGCAAGGTCCAGGGCGAGACGGCGGTTCGCAGCCTGATGAAGCGGTATTTTCTGCTGCGCATCTCCTGGCTGTACGGCCTCCACGGAAATAACTTTGTGCGCACCATGCGCCGCCTGGGGAAAACCCGTTCGGAGGTTCGGGTGGTGAACGACCAGATCGGTTCGCCTACCTTTTCCGAGGATGTGGCCCGGGTGATCTGTGATCTGATTCCCACGGAGAAATTCGGAATCTATCATGTAACGAACGAGGGATATATGTCCTGGGCGGACTTCGCCCGGATGATCATGGAAGGAAGCGGCATTGACTGCCGGGTGCTTCCCGTGCCGTCCAGCGAATATCCTACTCCCGCCCGCCGTCCTAAAAATTCCCGCATGTCCCCGGAGTCTCTGAAGGCGGCGGGGATCGCACCCATGCCCACGGTGGAGGACGCGCTGGAGCGCTTCCTGAAGAAGCTGGCACAGGAGGAGTTTACGGCCCGGGAGGCCGGTCAGTCCCTGGCCTGAGACCGGAATCGCAAGCCATGAAAACGAAAAATCCATGCTGGATCGCCCTGCTGGTGTTTGCGGCGGATCGGGCGGCCAAGATGTTCTGGAACAGGATCCCTCCGGAAGGGGCGGTGCTGATTCCGGGAATCCTGGGCCTGTATCCCGCCAGAAACACCGGCATGGCGTTTTCTTTATTCAGCGGAAAGCCCTGGCTGCTGGGCGCGCTCAGCCTGGTGCTGATCGCCGGCGCGTTTCTGCTCCTGAAAGATCAGCCCCTTTCCCGCCTGACGCGGGTGGGACTGATGATGATGCTGGGTGGCGGGGCAGGAAATCTGACGGACCGCCTTCTGACCGGCTATGTTCCGGACCTGTTTGAATTCCTCTTTGTCCGTTTTGCCGTTTTTAATGTGGCGGATATTTTCCTCGTGGCCGGATGCGGGCTGATCATGGCGGATCTGTTGCGGAGAAATTCACGCTGAAACAGGGGGAAAAGCCCCTGCGTCAGCGCGAAAGGTCGGATCAGTTCTCCTGTTGATTTTTCGGAAGGAAATGCTGAACAGCTGCGCTTTCCAATGAAGAACAGCACTGGAGAAACTGCCGCGTCAGGAGGGGAGAATAATGCCGCCGGCGCGAAGGCCCTTTTGAAAATCCTCCGGCAGGGGGGCTTCGAAGAAAAGCTCCGCCCCGGTACGGGGGTGGGCAAAGCGGAGGGAGAAGGCATGAAGCATCAGGCAGGGAACCCGTACGCCCTTTTCCCATCCATACAGGGGATCCCCGCAGACGGGATGGCCGGCTGCCTTCATATGAACCCGGATCTGATGGGTCCGCCCCGTCAGAATGTGTACGTCCAGCAGGGTGCAGCTTTTCCCCTCGGAAAGGGTTTGCCACTCCGTGACGGCCTCCCGGCCCTCAGGATCCACAGCCATCTTTTTCCGATCCTTTGTGCTCCGGCCGATGGGCAGCTCGATACGGCCGGAGGACTCCTTCATGGCCCCTTCCACCATCGCCCGATAATGCTTCTCGATCCTTCGCTCCGCCAGCATCCGGCTCAGGGCCTGCTGGCTTTCGTCATTTTTGGCCACGATCATGATTCCGGAGGTATCCTTGTCCAGCCGGTGCACGATGCCCGGCCGAAGTTCCCCTCCGATACCGCCCAGGGAATCCAGATGATGGAGCAGGGCGTTGACCAGCGTGCCGGATCCGTGCCCGGCGGCAGGATGGGTGACCATGCCCCGGGGCTTGATGACCACCGCCAGATCCTCGTCCTGATACAGGATTTCCAGAGGAAGCGCTTCCTCCTGGGGAAGGGCGGGCTTCGGTTCCGGAATGACCAGCAGCAGCTCCTGCCCGGGCGCGGCCTTTGTTCCGGCCTTCAGGCAGACCTTCCCGGAAAGCGTGCAGGCGCCATCCGCCATGAGACCGGCTATCCGGCTGCGGCTCAGCCCGGAGGCCTCGCTCAGCAGGAGATCCGCGCGGCGCCCGTCCCCGGGGATACGGATGATTGTTTCTGCCATCGATTAACCTCCTTTCAGCCGCTGCGAGAGCGTGGTATAGCGCCGGGTGATATGGTCGTTTTCCACCATGGCCCGGATCACTTCTTCCGTGCCCACCAGCACCACCAGGGTTCTCGCCCGGGTCAGAGCGGTATAGAACAGATTTCGGGTCAGGAGCATGGGCGGGCCCCCGGTGACCGGCATCACCACGGCAGGGAATTCGCTTCCCTGGCTCTTGTGAACGGAAAGACAGTAGGCCAGGCTCAGGTCTTCCAGGTCTCCGGAGCTGTAGAGGACCTCCCGGTCATCCTCGAAGGTGACGGAGAGCAGATGTTCTCCGGGATCTACCATCGTAATGAACCCGATATCCCCGTTGAAGATGCCCGTGCCGTCCTCCAGGCCGTCGGCGGTTTTCTTCCGCCAGATGAGATCATAGTTGTTCCGGGTCTGAATGACCTTATCTCCGACCCGGAAGATATTCTCTCCCCAGGTGAGCTCCGGCTTCTGACGGGAGGGAGGATTCAGCGCTTCCTGAAGCAGCAGATTCAGGTTGTTTACCCCGCATTCCCCCTTCCTGCCGGGGGCCAGCACCTGGATGTTCCGCATGGCCAGGGAAGAGGCGCGCCGGGGATCATAATGCAGGTATTTCGGCAGCCGGTCCCGCACCAGCGCCACGACGGAGGCGGCGGCCTCCCGCAGCAGGGGCTTGCGTTCGAAAAAAAAGTCAGTGCCCTTTTCATTCAGCAGCGGCATCTCTCCCCGGTTGATCAGGTGGGCGTTCAGCACGATGCGGCTCTGCTCGCTCTGCCGGTAGATATCCGTCAGCCGGACGCAGGGGACTGTTCCGCTCTCCAGAATATCCCCCAGCACGTTTCCGGCTCCGACGGAGGGCAGCTGGTCCGCGTCCCCCACCAGGAGCAGCCGGGAACCGGAGGAAATGGCCCGCAGCAGGGATCTCATCAGGGAGAGATCAATCATGGAGGCTTCATCCGCGATGATGCAGTCCGCTTCCAGCGGATTGTCCCGGTTGCGGGAGAAGGTGCGGGCTTCCCCGTTGTATTCCAGCAGCCGGTGAATGGTCATGGCATTCTCTCCTGTGGCCTCCGTCATGCGCTTGGCCGCCCGGCCTGTGGGCGCACAGAGCAGGGGCTCGTGCTCCTCGGACAGGAGGGAGAGAATGCAGTTGATGATGGTGGTTTTTCCGGTGCCGGGTCCTCCCGTAATGACGAAGACCCCGTTTTCCAGCGCCTGGACGATGGCCTCCCGCTGCCGGGGAGAGAACTGGATATGGTGCTCCCTTTCAAATCTGGAGATCGCCCGGCCGGCATGGGGCCAGGAACCCGCCTGAACGGAGGCCATGAGCTCGCGGATTCGGCGGGTCACCTCTTTTTCCGCCTGGTAAAAGTCCGTCAGATAGATGCGGCGGACCGTATCCTCCCCGTCCATCTCCGCGGTCAGGTCCCGGCAAAGCAGCAGCCGGGTCAGCACATTGGAGCATTTTTCCCCGGATACCTGCAGCAGGCCTGTTCCCTGCCGGAGCAGGATGTCCTCGGGCAGATAGCAGTGGCCTGATCCTTCGGCCGCCTCCTGCAGCAGATAGAGAAGGGCGCTGCGGATGCGGCTGTCCCCGTCGGGCGGAAATCCCAGGGCGATGCCGATCCGGTCCGCCGTGCGGAACCCCACGCCCTCCAGATCATCGCAGAGACGGTAGGGATTCTGCTGAACAATTTCCCTCGTATTGACCCCATAAGCATGGGCGATCCGGATGGCCAGGGCGGGAGGTATGCCGTAAGACTGCAGATAGATGATGGCCTGGCGCTCCCCCTGCTGGGAAGCGAAGCTCTCCGCGATCATTGCGGCCCTCTTGCTGCCAATCCCGGAGATTTCGGTCAGCCGGTCCGGATGCTCCGCCAGAACGGTGAGAGTTTCCTCTCCGAAGTGCTCCACGATCAGATGCGCGGTGGCGGGCCCGAGGCCCCGAACCGATCCGCCGCCGAGGTACCGTTCAATTCCCAGGAGGGTAGTAGGCATCAGGATTTCACAGCCGGTGCATTTAAACTGGGGACCGTAGGCCTTGTGTTCCACCCATTCCCCGGAGAAAACGGCCTGCTCTCCGGGGTTCAGTTCGGGAAGATTGCCGACAACAGTATGCTCCCTGCGCCCCGCCTGCACATGCACGACGGAATAACCGTTTTCCTCATTGCGGAAAACGGTTCCCAGGATACTGGCTTCCAGTTTCTCCATACCATCTTCTCCCTCAGAAGGTTTTCAGCCAGGGGGCATTTATTCAGTGCTTCCTCACGCGCTGCGGGGTGGTTCAGGAATACCGGACCTATCCTATCATAAAATTCCCGTATTGTCATGGGGAAAAGGTTTGGTATATAATGCATACGGATGAGTTTGCCTTCGCATGCTTTTTTGAGGGCTATATTTGGGAATTACGCAAAGGAGTATTGAGCTTTGAGCGAAAATAAAGAGGTCCGTACAGAAGAATTGCGCGGGACGGAGCAGGAAACGCCGGAGACCTCTCCCCGCAGGCGGAGAAGGGCTGACAGATACCGGGAAGAAGAGCCGGAGCAGACGGAAGAACGCTATACGGATCACCCGGTGCTGGAATCCGGCAGCGAAACCGCCAGGGAAGTAGCGAACCGCTACCGCAGGCAGCAGGAGCAGCAGAAGTCCGAGGAGGATACCACCCGTGTTCCGGATCTGAGCCGCCTTTCCGCCAGGAACAGGATGTCCCAGCCCAGGGAACAGGTGGGCTACGCTTCCGGCCGCATGGGCATGAGCTACCAGGACCGGGCCAGGATGAGCGAAGCGGGGAGAAGCCGGCTGGCCGAGGAAAACCGGATCCGCGGGGCTCTGCAGGAGGAGGCCGGGGAGGGGGGAAGGTATGCTCCCGCAGCCGAAAACAGCAGGCTCCGGAAGGAAAAAGGCCCGGGGATAAACCCAAGGGATCCGCGATATAGCGGAAAGCCGGCAGTCCGCCAGGAGAAGCCAACCCGCGGGGGAATCAGATGGATGATCGCGGCGATTGCGATCCTGCTGCTGCTGGCGGCCCTGCTGCTGGCGGTACTCCTGTCTCCGGCGGACGGAATCTTCGGAGGCCTTCGCCAGCGGCTGACAGGCCTGATGGGAAGACAGGAGGAAATTGCCCAGGATAATCAGGTGATCTCCTTTATCTTTGGCGGCCAGGATTCCGACGCGGCTCCGGCCCAGGTGGATTTCTTTGCCCTGACGGGAAAGGGCGTGGCCGACGTCAGGCTGCTGGCCGAGACCGGCGAGCCTCTTGCGACCGATAATCTGCGCAATGTTCAGGAGAACGGGCTCCTCTGGGAGCTGAACTGGTATACGGAGGAACCTTATGACGGATCGGTGACGCTGCAGGTTCTGACCGGGGAAATCTGGGAAAATACGGAATATGCCCTGCAGGTGACGGTGCTGCCTCCAAAGGAGACGCAGGCCGAGGAAACCGGGAAGGCCGAGGAAGAGATTCCCGTGGTTTTTGCCACGGAGGAACCTACGGCAACTCCTGAACCGACCCCGGAGCCCGAGGCGGAGCCTGCGGATGAGGATGAGGCGTCCGACGCGGAACAGGAAGGCCTGGGTGAGGGAGAAGCACAGGAGGCAGCGCTGCCCCCGGTTCCGGAAACCGGGGCCGATCCGGATGATCCCAGCGAAGCCTGGGAGGAGCCGGCGGAAACCGTGAACGCGGAGGAAGAAGCGGAGCCTGCGGAAGAGGCGGAAGAGGAGAACTCTGAGGAGAATCCGGAACCGGAAGCGGCCGCTGAGTCCGCCTCTGCGCCGATGGGGGAGACCGCGGAGGAAGCGGAAGGCGAGGAGGCGCCCCCGGAGAGGCTTCTGCTTACGGCTTCCGCAGCCGAAAGCGCGGATCCTTCCCTGATCTCCACCGTGGTGGTTTACAACGGAACGAAAAAAGTGGTCGAGTACGCCAGGGCGGATAAGGAAAAGATTCATATGCCCGTTCTGGGTGAATATACGAAGCGGAAAATGGGGGTGCTGACCTTCCGGACGGACGCCTTCCGCCAGAACGGGGCGGTGGGTACGGTGAAGGGAATGGATCACCTGTCCCTCGGCTGGACGGCGGAGGCCGGATCCGTGAAGGGAGCCGGTCAGACCTACTACGGCATCGGCTGGACGGGACAGCCTGCCATTGTCAAGTGGAGCAAGGAAGTCCGCGAACAGAGCGAAATGTATGAGGCCAAGAAGGAGAAATCCGGCCTGAAAGAGGTGATCGCCGCCGGGCAGGACGGACGCATTTACTTCCTGGATCTTTCCGACGGGACGGCTACCCGGAATTCCATCAAGCTGGGATACCCCATGAAGGCCAGCCCCAGCGTGCATCCAGGGGGAGCCCCTTACATGACGGTGGGGCAGTTTGCCCGGAAGATGTCCGGCCATACCGGCACGATCGGGCTCAGGCAGTATAATCTTTACCTGCAGAAGGAACTGAGCCTGATTGACGGGCTGGACGGGAAGAACAACCGGCCGTATAACCAGGTGGGCTCCTTTGAAACCTCCGCGCTGATCGATCGGACCACCGGGTGCATGGTGACGGCCGGCACCAACGGCATGCTGTATCTCATCAACCTGAATTCCGAGTTTGATTACGCCGCCGGGACCTATTCCCAGAGTCCTACCACCGTGGCCATGAAGAGCAAGGTAAAGGGAGAGAAGGATGCCTCCACCGCGGTGGAAGCCTCCGTCGCCATGTATGACCGGTATGTGTATTACGCGGACATGGGCGGCATTCTCCGGTGCGTGGATACCAACACGCTGAAGGTCAGCTGGGCGGTGACCCTGAAAGACGGCGTAGAATCCACTCCGGCGCTGGACTGGCATGGGGAGGATGGCCTGGACCTGTATGCGGCTACCCTCTATGCCTCCGGAAAGCGGGGGACGGCGGAGGTGATCTGCTTCGACGCCCTGACAGGGGAAGAAAGGTGGACCGCCGCGGTGGGCGTAAGGAAGGATACGAAGAACAAAACCGTCAGCGGATTCCGGGCTTCTCCGGTCATCGGCCAGAACCGGCTGAGCGAATATGTGTACTATACGGTGAACAACCTGAGCGACGAGGGCCGGGAACAGCTGAACCTGAATTCGGAAAACGCAGCGCTGATCGCCCTGAACAAGGAGGACGGGAGGATCGTCTGGGCCGTTGGGCTTAGCGGCAGCGGCTATTCCTCTCCCGTGGCGGTCTATGACGGGGACGGAAACGGGGCCGTTATCCAGTGCTCCGGGGACGGAAAAATCCTGATGGTGGACGGGGAAACCGGCACGGAGAAGGCGTCCCTTCAGGTGGAGGGCGCCATCGAGGCCAGCCCTGCGGTGTATGACGGGATGATGGTGGTCGGCACTACGGAGAAGGGAAAGAACAATATCTACGGAATCAAAATTGAGTGAGAAATACGCAGAGCAGCCGCGCCTGCGACAGCTGCCGCCGAAACGGAAGAGGGGGAAATCAGATGTCCAAGTATCTTGTCGCCCTGGATCAGGGAACCACCAGTTCCCGGGCTATCGTCTTTTCCCGGGAAGGAACCATTGTGGCATCCCACGCGGTAGAGTTTCCCCAGCATTATCCCCATCCCGGCTGGGTGGAGCATGATCCGGAGGACATCCTGGAAAGCCAGGTGCAGGCCCTGAGGGAGGCGGTAGCCCTGAGCGGCATCCACGCGGGGGATATTGCGGCCATCGGCATCACCAATCAGCGGGAGACCACCTTCCTCTGGGATCGGCAGACCGGAAAATGCGTCGGAAACGCCATCGTCTGGCAGTGCCGCCGCACCGCCCGGATCGTGGAGCAGCTGGTGGAGGAAGGCCACGGCGAAATGATCCGCCGGAAGACCGGCCTTCTTCCGGATGCTTATTTCTCCGGGACAAAGCTGAAGTGGATGCTGGATTATTACAATCTGCATGAGAAGGCGGCCAGGGGAGAACTTTGCTTCGGCACGGCGGACAGCTTTCTGTGCTGGAACCTGCTGACGGGAAGACCGCACGTGACGGATGCCACCAATGCAGGGCGTACTATGCTGTTCAATCTGGAAACCCAGGACTGGGACGATGAACTGCTGGAGCTGCTTGGGATTCCCAGGGCCTGCCTGCCGAAGGTAGTGGATTCTTCCGGACCGATCGGCATGCTGGATCCCGCGATCCTGGGCAGGCCGATTCCAGTGACCGGAATGGCCGGGGATCAGCATGCCAGCCTGTTCGGCCAGGCCTGCTGGAACCCGGGGAATGTGAAGAACACCTATGGAACGGGATGCTTCATGCTCATGAACACCGGGGAAAAACCGGTTCGCAGTGAGAACGGGCTGCTGACCACCATGGCCTGGCGCATCGGAGGAAAGCCCACCTACGCCCTGGAGGGCAGCGTATTCATGGGGGGAGCCACGATCCAGTGGCTTCGGGACGAAATGAAGATGATTACCCGGGCGTCGGAGAGCGAGAGCATTGCGGAAAGCATTCCCGGCACCGGCGGGGTTTATCTGGTGCCGGCCATGACGGGCCTGGGCGCGCCCTGGTGGGACATGTATTCCAGGGGAACGCTGGTGGGCATGACCCGGGGAACCGGCCGGGCGCATATCGTCCGGGCGGCCCTGGAGGCGATAGCCTATCAGAGCGAGGATCTGATGCAGGCGATGGCGAAGGATTGCGGACACAAGCCGGACCGGCTGCAGGTGGACGGCGGCGCCAGCGCCAATGCCTTCCTGATGCAGTTCCAGGCGGATATCAGCAATGTGCGGGTTGTCCGGCCCCAGGTGCTGGAAACCACGGCGCTGGGGGCTGCGCTGCTGGCAGGGCTTGGCTGCGGCTTCTATACCGGAATGGAGGAGATTGCCAGCTTCTGGCAGAAGGACCTGGAATTTGTGCCCACGATGGACGACGGAACCCGGATCATGAACCTGCGGGGATGGCATAAGGCCGTGGAACGTTCCCTGGACTGGGCGGAACATTAAGAAACTGGGAGGAGTAAAGCGTTGAAGGAAAGCACGATGCGGAAAGCCTGGCGGGCCTATACCGCCTCCTTTGGGGATACCCTGAAGTTCCTTCTGATTGAGGCCTGTCTGACGATGATCTGTCTGGCGCCCCTGCTGTGCCTGAGCAGCGCATCGCTGGCGCCCTTTGCCTGGGCCAGCCTGCTCCTCTGGCTGTTTGTGATGCTCCCCGCCCGGATGAATGCCGCCGAAGCCATGGCGGACAGCCTGGCGGGAGGATCCCTGGCCACAGTACGCCTCATCAGCGGGGAACGATACGGAAGAAAGCTTCTTTGCGGGCTGAAGCGGGTATGCTTTCTGATGCTCTGGGGATCGCCGCTGATCGCTTTTTTTCTGGTTGGACGGAGCTTCTACTCCGGCCAGGTGGATACTTTTACTTTGCTGCGGATGATCAAAAATGACCTGGGCGGCGGAGACCAGATGCGGGGAATTTACGTGCTGCTGCTGGCGGCGGCCGCGGCACTGCTGCTGCTCATTGCGGGATGCGCGTTTCACAGCGGGGCCAGGCATGCATGGGCGCAGGGGAATCCTGCGCTGGTCAGGGGACACCACGGCGGGGTCCTGAGAGCCTGGCTGATTTCCCTGGTGAGCGTGCTTCCCCTGCTGGCGGCGGTGCTGTGGGTGATCTTTCGGTACATGCCTGTGCTCCGCGATCTGACAGGCCTTCTGATGAAGACCGCAAGCCTCCCGGAGACAAAGGAAACCCTTCTGATTCTGGCAGCCGGAGCGGTGCTGACGCTGCCGCTGCTGCCCCTGAGGAGCCTGATCCACGCTGCGTATGTGGATGGATTAAAAAGGTGAAGATAAGACTTGATCGCTGGATGACCGCGCTGGGGCTCTGCAGCCGCAGCGAAGCGAAAAACCTGATCCGGAAAGGAACTGTCCGGGTGAACGGAAAGACCCTGTCGGATCCGGCCTCGTCGGTGGAGACGGAACAGGATACCCTTTTTTTTCAGGGGAGTTCCGTGGATGGCCGGCTTGTTCGCCATGTCATGCTGAATAAGCCGGCAGGGATTCTCACTGCGGCCCGGGATCCGAAGCAGCCCACGGTCATGGAGCTGCTTCTTCCGGTTTACGCATCCATCGGCTGCATGCCGGTGGGCCGGCTGGATAAGGATACAACGGGGCTGCTGATTCTGACCTGCGACGGAGAAATGAACCATCGCCTGCTATCCCCGGCCCGGCATGTGGATAAGGTCTATGAGGCGAGGGTCACCGGACGCCTGACGGAAAGGGAGATCCGGGCCTTCGCGGAGGGGCTGGATCTTCATGAATTCACGGCCCAGCCCGCGCTGCTGGAAATTGAAAAGGCGGGAGAAGACGATTCCCTGGCCCGGGTTACCGTATCGGAGGGGAAGTTTCATCAGGTGAAGCGGATGTTTGCGGCTACCGGGCATGAGGTGCTGACGCTTCATCGCAGCCGCTTCGGCCCCCTGACGCTGGATCCGGCCCTTTCTGAGGGAGACTGGCGGGAGCTGACGGAGAAGGAGCTGGGGGCGCTGCGGGCTGCGGCGGGAATGTGACGGGAGGAAGAAAAGGATGGGCCGTCGGACACAGAATCAGTACATCTTCGCTCCGGAAGGACGGCGTCGAAGGGACCGGGGACATGGGTTCCGGAACGCGGTGCTGATCCTCCTGTTCCTGCTGGTTTGCCTCCTTCTGGTTTCAAATTATATTGTCAGCCATCGGGTGCGGCTGGAACGGGTGAATCTGACGGTGCTGAACCTGCCCGAAGATCTGGAGCAGTACTCCATCCTGCATCTCAGCGACCTGCACGGCGCGGAGCTGGGACAGCGGCAGAAGGCCATAGAAACAGCGCTGGGGAGCACCCGGTACTCCTGCGTGGTCATGACCGGGGATATGCTGGGGGAAAACCAGGAGACGGGCCCGCTGCTGGATCTGATTGCCCTGATGCCCGCGGAAACGCCCAAGTACTATATTCCGGGCGATACGGATGGGGATGCCCTGGACAGCTGGGCCCATGGCAGCCTTTCCGTGTATACGGAGTGGGCGGATCTCCTCAGGGCGGCGGGGGTCACGATCCTGGACCGTCCCGTGTCCGAAACCCGGGGCAAGGGGACGATCTGGTTTGTGCCGGAGGAGCTTTACACCCTGGACCTGGACCGTATGAAGGAGATCTATCAGGGACAGCTGACCGAAATGAGCAGGAAGGCTACGGGACTGACCGCGGATGATGCGGCCCGCAGGCGCGTACTGGAATACGAACTGGTTCGGCTGGATGAGATCGGGGAGCTTCGGGAGCGGTTTCAGCCGGAGGATATCCAGATTGTGCTGACCCATACGCCGCTGACGGCGGAATATATTCGGGAACTGGCAGTCTGGGGCAGCAAGGAGGAGACATTTGCCATGCGGTACGCCTCTCTGATCCTTGCGGGGCACTATAACGGCGGCCAGTGGAGGATCCCCGGGAAGGGAGCGGTCTATGTGCCGGAGCTGGGCTGGTTTCCGGAGGATGAACTGATTTCCGGCCTCAGCTTTCCGGATGGGATTCCCCAGTACATCAGCCCGGGCCTGGGGTCGGATCCTCATTACGGGAATATGCACGGCCGGATTTTCAACCCCCCGACCGTAACGCTGATCACCCTGACCAGGAAGTCAACAAGACAGGGCCGATGAACGCCAAAAAAATCGAATCGCCGCCGGACAATAAGACGGGGCAAAATCGTCAAAATATATTGTTGAATTTTTCACAAAATAAGGGTATAATCCGGGCTGTTCGGATTCCATATTTTTAATCAGGCACTGACTGGAGGCGTCCATGAAAAACTCCATTGAGCTGTGTCATCCCTTGCGTTTACCATTTTACTGCCGGAGCATTGATTCCAGGGATATCGAGCTTCCCGCCGACTGGCGTACCCATTATTACGCTGAACTTTTTCTGCTGCAGGAGGGCAATCTTCAGGTCCGGCTGGATCGGGAGGAGAGCCTCCTGGTGCCCGGCGATGCGCTTGTGATCTGTCCGGGCGTAAAACACCGGATAACCCTGGCGGAGGAAGCTCCCCTGCGGATGAATCTGATCCGGATGGATCCGGACCGATTGCCGGAGCTGCCCGCCTACTCTCCCGGACTGAAAAGCATCCTTCAGGAGGCCTGGCGGGAGAAACTTCCAATGCTTATTCCGGCGGCTCAGGCAGCTGAAATGAAATTGTCGGAGCTGACTTCCCAGTGCATCCGGGAAGCGGCGGCTCACCGCTTCGGCTATGATCTGATGGTTAATTCCCTGCTGAGCGCGCTGTGCATGTCTGTGATCCGATTCTGGCTGGGCCGGGGATTGAATCTTGCCGCCAGCAGGCCGGAGGAGAGACCCATTTATTCCCTGACCGGGTATATTCAGCGGCATCTTCGGGACAATCTGCGGGTGGAGGACCTTGCGGCGCGCTGCGGGCTCAGCTATCCCTGGTTTGCGAAGAAGTTCCGGGAGGTTTACGGCGTCAGCTGCAAGGATTATATTGAGCAGATCCGCGTGGCCCAGGTGGAGAATTTTCTGCTGTATACGGACATGGATCTGACCCGGATCAGCGAGGAAACCGGATATGCGGACTGCAGCCACATGATCAAGAACTTCAAGCGGATGAAGGAGATTACCCCGGGTCAGTACCGGCTGAAGCACCGCCAGGACGGAACGGACTGAGCGGGAGGAAGAAAGGATGATAAATTCTTTCGGAAAAGAGGAAAAGAGCCTCTCTGCGAAGAAATAAGGAAAAGGGGTTTTCTGCAGCAAGATCCTGCTGCCGGAATATCCCTGAGCGAAGTATCGGAGGGGCGAAAACCTTTGAAGGAGCGGCTGAAAAAATTATTTGCCAATGTGTGGAACGTACCAAATGTGCTGACGATCATCCGTCTTGTGCTGGTGCCGGTATTTGTGGCCGTTTTTAACGCCGGGCATAACAGATGGGCCCTGGCGGTCTTCTGTATAGCGAGCCTGACGGATGCCCTGGACGGCACCATTGCCAGGAAGACGAACCAGATTACGGATTTCGGAAAGCTGTTTGACCCCCTGGCGGACAAGCTGATGGTGCTGACCGCGCTGTTCTGCCAGGCGAGGGCGGGCGTTTTTCCCAGAGCGGCGATTATCATCGTTCTGATCAAGGAACTGTACATGGTGGCCGGCAGCGTGTTCATGCTGGGAAAGAATGTGGTTGTATCCGCAAACTACTTTGGCAAGACCGCGACGGTTTGCTTTATCTCCAGCCTGATTCTCAGCTTTTTTCACCGGGAGCTGTCGGATTGGGGGTATCCCGTTCATCTCTGGCTGCTGTGGATTTCAGTGGCCCTGGCGATTCTGGCCATGACGGTCTATACGGTGCAGGCCCTGGGTCAGATCCGGAAAATCAGGGATTCCCAGAATTCCTGAGTCCCCTCATCCGAAGACAGCGGAATTCAGATAAACCATCGTTTGATATTTTAAGCAGCCTATCCCCCTCCCGTCCGGAGGGGGATGTGTTATGTCCTTTTCCGATCGATTCGCTGATTCGCAGGGCATCTCCCGGCGTGCCGGGGCCGAACAACGAGAAAACAAGGGAGAACCTTGACGGAGAAAACGTCTTGCGGTAAGATGCAGTTGATTTCTGTAATGGAGGGAATCAGGATGAGAGCTGATATTTTCCGGGGCGTCGGAACCGCTCTGGTTACGCCCTTTACGGAGCGGGGGGTGGATTTCCCTGCTTTTGAAAGGCTGATCGATTTTCAGATTGAGAACGGGGTGGATGCTCTGGTGGTGGCCGGCACCACGGGGGAAGGCTCCGTCCTGTCCGGAGAGGAATTCCGGGATTTGCTGACCTGTGCGGTGGAAAAGACGGCGGGAAGGGTGCCGGTTATCGCCGGAGCGGGTTCCAACGATACGTCCAAGGCCATGGAGAAGACAGCCCTGGCCTGCAGCCTGGGGGCGGATGCGGTGCTGCTGGTGACCCCCTACTACAATAAGACGACCCAGCGGGGGCTGATCGCCCATTTCCGGGCCATCGCGGATGTGAGCGAAAAACCCTGTATTCTGTACAACGTTCCCTCGAGGACCGGGCTGAATCTGTTGCCGGAGACGCTTTGCGAGCTGGCCGGCCATCCCCGGATTGCGGCGGTGAAGGAAGCCGGCGGAAATCTGAGTCAGGTGGCCCGGATCCGGAGGCTCTGCGGGGAGAATCTGGCGGTCTATTCCGGCAACGATGATCAGACGGTGCCCATTCTGAGCCTGGGCGGCCAGGGTATTATTTCGGTGGCCAGCAATGTGCTTCCTCTGCAGATGAGCCGGCTGACGGATGCCTGGTTCGCGGGAGAGACGGCCCTGGCGGCGGAGATCCAGCTGGCGTTGCTGGATGTAATGAATCAGCTGATGATCGAGACCAACCCCATCCCGGTAAAGGCTGCCTGCGGCTATCTGGGACTGTGCGAGAATCGACTGCGGCTTCCCCTGGTTCCCATGGAGGAAAAAAATGAGGCGCGGCTGGTGAAGCTGCTGGAGGAGGCGCGGAAGATATGAGAATCATCCTGGTGGGCTATGAGGGACACATGGGCCGGGAGGTCCGGGCTTCCGCGGGACGGCTGGAGAAGACGGAAATCGTCTGCGGCGTGGATCCCATGATCAAAGAGGATACGGAAGCCTGCGTCCGGAGCTTTGCGGATGTCAGGGCGGAGGCGGATGTGGTGATCGACTTCAGCCACCACAGCATGACCAGGGAGCTGCTGGACTTCGCAAAGGCGCGGAATCTGCCGCTGGTGCTGGCGACCACCGGGCAGACGGAGGAGGAGCATCTGGCGATCCGGGAGGCGGCGAAGGAGATTCCCGTCTTTCTGGCGGCCAACTACAGTCTGGGCATTGCGGTCCTGACGGATCTGGTCAAGCGGGCGCTTGCCCTTTATCCGGACGCGGAAGTGGAAATTGTGGAGGAGCATCACGACCGGAAGCTGGACGCGCCCAGCGGCACGGCCCTTTCCCTCTTTGACGCGGTGAAGGAGGTGCGCCCGGAGGCACGGGCGGTGATGGGCCGGAGCGGACAGGGAAAGCGGCAGCCGGAGGATGTGGGCCTGCACGCGATCCGCATGGGGAACACTGTGGGGAAGCATCAGGTGATCATCGGGACACAGAACGAAACCCTGACGCTGACCCATCAGGCCTGGAGCCGGGGCGTTTTCGCGGACGGAAGCCTGAAGGCTGCGGCGTTCCTGATGGGAAAGGGCCCGGGCCTGTACGATATGAAGAGCTTGCTGAATAACGCGGATTGACGGGGAGAACCTGCCTGCGCTGGAGGAGTGACAGAGATGAAAATCGGTATTTACGGATATGGCAACCTGGGACGGGGTGTGGAGAAGGCTTTTGAAAAGAACCCCGATATGGAGCTGGTCGGTGTTTTTACCCGCCGGGATCCGGCTTCGGTGAAAACGGTAAGCGGCGCGCCCGTATATCCCGCGGAGAAGGCGGAGGAATTTGTCGGGGAGATTGACGTGATGATCCTCTGCGGGGGAAGCGCCACGGATCTGCCGGAAATGACCCCGGCCCTTGCGAAGAATTTTAATGTGGTGGACTCCTATGACACCCACGCGCGGATTCCGGAACATTTTGCCCGGGTGGATGCCGCCGCGTTCAGGACGGGGCACACCGCCCTGATCAGTGCCGGCTGGGATCCGGGCCTGTTCTCCCTGGCCAGGCTGTATATGAATGCCGCGCTGCCGGACGGACGGGACTATACCTTCTGGGGCAGAGGGGTCAGCCAGGGCCACAGCGATGCCATTCGCCGGGTACCGGGGGTGAAGGACGCCCGGCAGTATACCGTGCCGGTGGCGGAAGCCCTGGAAGCGGTAAGGGAAGGAAAACAGCCGGAGCTGTCTGCCCGTCAGAAGCATCTGCGGGAGTGCTACGTGGTGGCGGAGGAAGGCGCCGACCGGGCCGCCATCGAGAAGGCGATCCGGGAGATGCCGAACTATTTTGCGGACTATGATACCACCGTAACCTTTATTTCCGAGGAGGAGCTGAAGCGGGACCACTGGAGGCTGCCTCACGGGGGAGAAGTGATCCGCAGCGGGAATACCAGCGAAGAAAACGGCCATGTGATGACCTTCGGATTGAAGCTGGATTCGAATCCGGAGTTTACGGGCTCCGTGCTGCTGGCCTGCGCAAGGGCGGTGGGAAGAATGAATACCCGGGGCATTTTCGGGTGCCGTACGCTGTTCGACGTGGCTCCGGCGGATCTGAGCATGCTCTCCGGGGAGGAATTGAGGAGTAAGCTGCTGTGATGCAGATCTATGGTCTTCAGAAGATGACGCTGCTGGATTATCCGGGGAGGATCGCCTGTACGGTGTTCCTGAACGGGTGCGATATGCGCTGCCCCTTCTGCCATAACAGCGAGCTGGCAGAGGGGAAGGCGCAGCCGGTGATGAGCGCCGAAGAGCTCCTGTCCTTCCTGCGGAAGCGGCAGGGAATGCTGGACGGGGTGGCTGTGACAGGGGGAGAGCCCCTGCTGCGGGAGGAGACCCTGGAGCTGCTCCGGAGCATTCGGGAGCTGGGATATCCGGTGAAGCTGGATACCAACGGAACCCACCCGGAGAGGCTGCGCCGGGCTGCAGAGGAAGGGCTGATCCAGTATTGTGCCATGGATCTCAAGAACCGGCCGGCCAGGTATGCGCAGACCGTTGGCCTGCGGGAGTTTCCCCTGGGCCCTGTCCGGGAAAGCGCGGCTTTTCTGATGGGGGGAAGCATCGACTACGAGTTCCGGACCACGGTGGTGAAGGAATTCCACGACGAAGAAAGCTTCCGGGAGATGGGAGAATGGATCCATGGGGCCAGACGGTATGCCCTGCAGAAGTTTACCGACCGGGAGACCGTTCCCTTTGAAGGACTCCATGCGCCTTCCGGGGAGGAGATGCAGGCCTGGGCGGAGATCATGCGCCCCCATGCGGATGAGGTGCTGATCCGGGGCTGAAGCGTTTGCGCAAAATGTTACAGAAGTATTCCAGACACAACATCTTGTGATGGAATAAAAAATCCCATTCTATATATTGACAGAGGCTCCCTTTCGTGCTATATTTTGCAGGCACGCGAGAAGGAGAGCCTTTCTTTTTTGCGCACATTCAGGAAAAGAAAAACAGGCCGCGGCCTCTGATCCGCGGAAAAAGGAGCAGGGAGGATCATCATGTATCAGGTAGTCAAGCGGGACGGAAAAGTTACGGAATTTGAAATCAGCAAGATTTCCAATGCCATCACCAAGGCCTTTGATGCTTTGGACAAGCAGTATCATCCCAGCGTCATCGATATGCTGGCGCTGCGGGTCACGGCGGAATATGAGCCCATGATCCGGGATGGAAAGATCGCGGTGGAGACGATTCAGGACTGTGTGGAAAAAGTGCTGAGCGAGGCCGGGTATGCGGATGTGGCCAAGGCCTATATTCTGTACCGGAAACAGCGGGAAAAGGTCCGGAACGTGAACTCCGCCCTGCTGAACTACAAGGATCTGGTGGACAACTACCTGCATATCAACGACTGGCGGGTGAAGGAGAATTCCACGGTGACCTATTCCGTGGGCGGCCTGATTCTGTCCAATTCCGGCGCGATTACGGCGAATTACTGGCTCAGCGAAATCTATGATGCGGAGATCGCCGAGGCCCACCGTTCCGCGGCCATCCATCTGCATGATCTGAGCATGCTGACCGGGTACTGCGCGGGCTGGAGCCTGAAGCAGCTGATCCAGGAAGGACTGGGAGGAGTGCCCGGTAAAATTACGTCCTCTCCCGCTTCCCATCTGTCCACCCTCTGCAACCAGATGGTGAATTTCCTGGGGATCATGCAGAATGAATGGGCGGGGGCCCAGGCTTTCTCCAGCTTTGATACCTATCTGGCCCCCTTTGTCCGGGTGGACAACCTGAGCCAGAAGGAAGTCAAGCAGTGCATCCAGAGCTTTATTTACGGCGTGAACACTCCCTCCCGCTGGGGAACGCAGGCTCCCTTCTCCAACATCACTCTGGACTGGGTCTGCCCGAAGGATCTGGAAAACCTGCCGGCCATCGTAGGCGGCAAGGAGCTGGATTTCACCTACGGGGAATGCCAGCACGAGATGGATATGGTGAACAAGGCGTTCATCGAGATCATGATTGAAGGCGACGCGAACGGCCGGGGATTCCAGTATCCGATTCCCACCTACTCCATTACCCGGGATTTCGACTGGAGCGAGACGGAGAACAACCGGCTGCTCTTCGAGATGACCGCCAAATACGGAACGCCTTACTTCAGCAACTATATCAACTCCGACATGGAGCCCAGCGATGTGCGGTCCATGTGCTGCCGGCTGCGGCTGGACCTGCGGGAGCTGCGGAAAAAGAGCGGCGGCTTCTTCGGCAGCGGCGAAAGCACCGGCTCCATCGGCGTGGTGACCATCAACCTGCCCCGGATTGCCTATCTGGCGAAGGATGAACAGGACTTCTATGCCCGGCTGGACAAGCTGATGGACATCGCTGCACGGTCGCTGAAGACGAAGCGGACGGTGATTACCCGGCTGCTGGAAAGCGGCCTCTATCCGTACACGAAGCGGTATCTGGGCACCTTCAACAACCATTTCTCCACCATCGGTCTGGTGGGCATGAACGAGGCGGGACTGAATGCCTGCTGGCTGCGGAAGGATCTGACCCATGAAGAGACCCAGAACTTTGCCCGCGATGTGCTGAACCATATGCGCAACCGCCTGAGCGATTACCAGGAGCAGTACGGCGATCTGTACAACCTGGAGGCGACCCCGGCGGAATCCACGACGTATCGGTTTGCCAAGCATGACAAGGAGCAGTATCCGGGAATCATCACGGCCAATGAGAACGGCAAGCCCTATTACACCAACTCCAGCCATCTGCCGGTGGGATACAGCGAGGATATCTTCTCCGCCCTGGACGTGCAGGATGAGCTGCAGACCCTGTATACCTCCGGAACGGTGTTCCATGCCTTCCTGGGAGAGAAGCTGCCGGACTGGAAGGCGGCGGCGGCCCTGGTGCGGAAGATCGCGGAGAACTACAAGCTGCCCTACTATACCATGAGCCCCACCTACTCCGTATGCAGGAACCACGGATACCTGACCGGCGAGGTCTATACCTGCCCCCACTGTGGCGAAAAGACGGAGGTTTACAGCCGGATTACCGGATATTACCGGCCGGTTCAGAACTGGAATGACGGAAAGGCTCAGGAGTTTAAGGATCGGAAGGTCTACGATATCGGCGCCAGCCGGCTGACCCATCAGGGCCCCAGGAATCCGGAGACGATTACAGCCGCGAAGCCCGTGCCGACGGCTGAGGAGGAGCCTGTAAAGGAACCTGCGGCGGAAGCGCCCGCGGCGGATGCGGCGGAGGAAAAGAAGGCCCTGACCCGGGCGATCCTCTTCACCTCCTCCACCTGCCCGAACTGCAAGCTGGCCAAGGCGCTGCTCCAGAAGGACGGCTTCCTCTACAAGGAGGTGCTGGCGACGGAGAACGTTGAGCTGGCCAACCGGTACGGCGTAAAGCAGGCGCCCACCCTTGTCGTGACCCAGGGCGAGGAGGCCGTGAAGTACAAGGGCGTTTCCGAGATCCGCGGGATGCTGAACACGCTGAAGACGGAGGGACGGAAGCAGGCAGTCTGAGCAAAGGCCTGACATACCGCAGGCGAGCGAAGGCGAGAAATGCCGAAGGGCATCCATCAGCGCTTCCCGAACATCATAATATCAGGGGGACGCGACGCGTCCCCCTTTTGAAAAACGGAGGAATGGATCATGGTTGATATCATTGTGGTAGGCGGGGGGCCTGCGGGCATGACGGCGGCCCTGTACGGCCTTCGGAACGGGAAAAGCGTCCTGGTGCTGGAAAAGTCCGGCTTCGGCGGACAGATCACCCACAGTCCCAAGGTGGAAAACTGGCCCGGAACGGCCCGGATGAGCGGAAATGAATACGCGGATGCCTTCCTGGAGCAGATCCTGGATCAGGGGGCAGAAGTGGATCTGACAGAAGCTGTGAAGGTGGAGGACCACGGGACCTACAAAACCGTGATCACGGCTGAAGGAGAAGTCAGGGAAGGAAAAAGCGTGATCCTGGCCACCGGGGTAAAGCACCGGGAGCTGGGCCTTCCGGGAGAGCGGGAGATGACGGGGGAAGGCGTCAGCTACTGCGCGGTTTGTGACGGAGACTTCTTTAAGGGGAAGAAGGTCTGCGTGGCCGGGGGAGGAAATTCCGCGCTGCAGGAGGCCATGCTGCTGGCCGGAAAATGCAGCCAGGTGATTATGCTGCAGGATCTGCCGGAGTTTACAGGCGAGAAGAAGCTGCAGGAGCTGCTCTTTGCCCGGGAGAATGTTTCCGCCCGTACCGGGGTGAAGATCGTGGATCTGGGCATGGATGAAAATGTGCAGCTGACGGGGGTGACCATTGAAACCGCCGACGGCGCCCGGGAAACCATTCCCTGCGACGGGTTGTTCGTGGCCATCGGACTGATTCCGGAGAACGGGAACTTCGGGGATGTGGCCCGGCTGAACGAATGGGGTTATTTCGACAGCCCGGAAAGCTGCGAGACGGGGACACCCGGGATCTTCGTAGCGGGAGACTGCAGGGCGAAGAACGTTCGCCAGCTGACTACCGCCGCAGGGGACGGCTCCGTGGCGGCCCTGGCGGCCTGCAGGTATGTGGATACCCTGTAAGAAACAAAACGGAATCAGCAGAACAGGCCCTGCCTGTGTGAGGGGGAGAACCGCAGGGATGGCGCGGAACAGCGTTCCCATCCTGAACAATCATAAGGAGAAGCTGCCATGAAGATCATTCTTTCCTGCTTTTTTGCCGTCCTGATGCTCTGCCCGATGTTTTCCGCGCTGGCGGATGTGAGCCCCCGCACCGGGGAGGATTATACCCCTCCTCTGAAGGATCTGGCGGAGGCGGCAGGCTTTAAAATCGGCATCTGCCTGAGCCCGAATCAGCTCTCGGATACCCGGTATCTGGATTTGCTGGCGGCCCAGTTCAATACGACTACCTGCACCAATGAAACCAAGGCGTATTCCCTGCTGGATCAGCAGGCCTCCCGGCAAAGCGAGGACGGCATGCCCCGGATGAATTATGCTGTGGCGGACAGAATGGTCGGCTGGGCCAGGGATCACGGCGTGGGCGTCCGCGGGCATGTGCTGACCTGGGACGCGTATATGACGGAGTGGTTCTTCCATGAGGACTATGACGTCAGCAAACCCGTAGCCTCCCGGGAGGTGCTGCTGGCCCGGATGGAAAGCTATATCACCCAGGTGATTACCCACTTCGAAACGGAATTTCCCGGGGTGATTTACTGCTGGGACGTGGTCAATGAAGCCATGGGGGACAGCGCTGCGGAGTACCGCGCAGGGGATCCCTGCCTGCTGCGCACCGCCCGGAACGGCCAGCCCAATGTCTTCTATGCCTATGTGGGGGAGGACTATGTGGAATATTCCTTCCTCTATGCCCGCAACGCGGCGGAGGCCCTGGGGGCGGATATCCGGCTGTTCTATAATGATTTCAACATGCTTTATCCGGCCAAGCGGGCGGCGGCCAGGGCGCTGGTGGAGAAAATCAATTCCTTTGCGCAGGATGAAAACGGTGCACCGCGCAAGCTGATCGACGGGATCGGCATGCAGGGGTATATGGGCGGCTACGGCGTTCAGTCGGGCTGCCTCAGCGAGGATCTGATCAATAATACGAAGGCCAGCATCCGGGCCTTTGCGGATCTGGGCATGGAAGTTCATATTACCGAAATGGCGCTTCGGAACTACGAGGAGGCCAGGCAGGCGGAGCATGCGGCCTTCTTCGGAAAAATGTTCGACATGCTTGGCGGAATCAATCAGGAGCTGGGCAGGGATGCGCTGACCTGCGTTACCCTCTGGGGGGTCAGCGATGTTACGCCCAATGCCTGGAATGAATATACCTGGAAGCTCAACGGCACCTGGTCGGGAATTCTGACGGAAAAGGGAGAAATCAAGACCTCCTTCGACGCCATGTATGACGCGCTGATCCCGAATCCGTAATCAGAAAAAGCCGAGACAGGGAAAACGCTGATTGATTCCGATCCGTCGGCCATCGCCTTCGCTCAGGCGGGAACCGACAAAGAACATTTCAGCGTTTCATCGGGTCAGCAGCGATCATTCAGAAGCCATCATAACAACTGTCAGTTCAGGATTGACGATTGAAAGGATGAAAGGGACATGAAGCATACCTTCCAATGGGACAGCGGCACAGCGCTGGTGAAGACATCCAGGGGTCTGGTCAGGGGTTACAGGCAGAATGGGCTGAGCATCTTCAAAGGGATTCCCTACGCGAAAGCGAAGCGCTTTCACGCCCCGGAGCCGGTGGAAAAATGGGACGGCGTTTTTGATGCTTCCAGCTACGGATATGTCTGCCCGCTTTTGACCAATGAACGCCCCAGCGGGGAATTGTACGTGCCCCATCGCTACTGGCCCATGGATGAGGATTGCCTGAATCTGAACCTCTGGACGCCTGGCCTGGACGATAAGAAGCGGCCCGTGCTGGTATGGCTTCACGGCGGCGGATACGAGGCCGGCTCCTCCATCGAGCATATTGCCTACGACGGCGCCAGCATGGCGAGCCTGGGGGACGCGGTGGCGGTGTCGGTCAATCACCGGCTGAACATTTTGGGGTATTTTGACCTTTCGGATTTCGGAGAGGAATATGCGAATTCCGCCAACGCGGGTACGGACGATATCATCGCCGCCCTGCAATGGATCCATGACAATATTGCAGCGTTCGGCGGCGATCCCGCCAATGTTACGGTGTTCGGGCAATCCGGCGGCGGGGCCAAGGTGACCACCCTGCTGCAGACCCCGGCGGCGGACGGACTGTATGCCAAGGGCATTAACATGAGCGGCGTCATCGGCTTGCTGGCGGATGAAAAAGGCTCCGGCAGGGAGCTGGCCGAAGCGCTGATGCTGGAGCTGGGCCTGACCTCCGTCAGGGAGCTGGAGACGGTGGATTACAGGCTGCTGGCGAGGGCGTATCTCAAGCTCCGGCCTGAATTCCAGAAAGCCGGGAAATACGTGGGCTGCAAGCCCCATCCCAATGCCTTCTATGCAGGCGATCCCTGCGCGGTGGGATTCAGAAAGGAAACGGAGCAGATCCCGCTGCTGGTGGGGAGCGTGTTCAGCGAGTTTTTCTCCTTTGCGCCGTCTCCCTATGACAAAGCCGCCATGACGCCCGCCCAGCAGGAAATGACCGTACGCGAAGTGCTGGAGGGCGAGGGCGCCGATGCGCTGATCCCGCTGTTTAAGAAGGCGTATCCTGAGCGGGACATTATCGATCTGCTGCGTCTGGACTACATTTTCCGCGGTCCGGAAATCGATTATATTGCCAGGCGTTCTGCCCTGAACAGGAGCACCTTCTCCTATCTGTTCAACCTGGATCAGCCTCTGAACGGCGGCACCACGCCCTGGCATTGCAGCGATATTCCCTACGTGTTCCACAACATGGATCTGGTGGAGCACACCCACCGCCCGGACGGTGACAACGCCGTGGCGGAGCGGGTGCAGGAACAGGTCTTTGGCAGCGTGATGGCCTTTGCCCGGACCGGGAACCCGGCCAATGACCTTCTGCCCGATTGGCAGCCCTGCCGCCCAGGCTGCGAAAACACGATGGTGATCGGCGAAGCATGCGGCGTAAGGCAAGACTTCGACCATGCGCTGATTCCGGCGGTGATTCGGTATATGGGTCCGGCGATGGCCAGGCAGATGGCCAGGGGAGATGCCAGGATTCAGCACTGACCCCAATAAAAAGTGATAAGCCCTGTTCTTAATGCCGAAACATATCCTGGAGGACCCTGGCAAAAAGGCAGTAATGATACCAACAACAAACTGCAATTCAGACCCGGACGGCCGCAATGCCGCGCCTTTCCCGGATCAGGTTTGTCTGCCCGATCATTCTATACAGATTTCGTTTTAAGACATGCCCATCTCTGATGGGCGTGTTTTTTATGGGTACATGCGGCTTGCGCTCGTCAGCTGCGGCCTCCGTTCCCCAAATGCCTTAGAACGGAAGCGGAATCAGATCGAGGCCCGTTCAATAATGGAGCAGCGAATGATTTCCCGGCAGGGGTGCGGCTGAGGGTTATGGATCATATCCATAATATGCACAGCGGCCCTGCTGCCAATTTCCGGAGTAGGCAGGGCAATGGTGGTCAGCGGGGGCTGAAGGCAGCTGGCTATTTCCCGGTTGTCGAAGCCTGCTACCGCCATATCCTTCGGGATGGAAAGCCCTTTTTCCTGTATGGCAGCCATGCACCCGGCTGCCATCAGATCATTCATCGCAAAGATGGCGGTGGGCAAAGGATCAAGCTGCAGGATGGCCAGCGTTTCTTTTTTGCCGGATTCGTATTCCCAATCGCCGTAGCGGATATAACTGGCCGGAAGCGGAAGCCCCGCCTGCTGAAGGGCGGTTTGGATGCCCAGGAGCCGCTGGGCTGTGGGATAGGAATGAGGGTGTCCGGCGATGACGGCAATGCGCTTATGGTTCTTGCGCAGCAGATAGCGGATCATATCAGCCGCCGAGTCTTTATTGGAATAGGTGACATAGGTATCGTTTTCCGTTCCATGGGAATACGCGTATACGAGCGGTGTTTCCATGGGGTCCAGCAGATAATCCAGGTGCCGGTCATGCATGGCTACATAAATGATACCATCCACGTTAGCGGATTGCAGCAGGGAGATGCCGTCATTGATCCGCTGCCGGTAAGTGCCGATTTGTTCGTATTGGTTATACAGCTTCTCCAGCAGATGCAGATCGTGGAAAATGGTTTTATAACCGCTTTTGGCCAGCGTTTCACTGATGCCGCTGACGATGGCTGCGACAGGAAGGCCGCGAATATCCTCCACCAGCACGCCGATGGTATGCGTTTGACCCATGCGAAGGGATTTTGCCACGGTGTTGGGCAGATAGTTAACCTGAGAGATCGCGCGCAGCACCTTTTCTGTGGTTTCCGGGGAAAGCTTTTTGGAGCCGTTGACCACATGAGATACGGTGGCTGTGGAAACACCTGCAAGCAGCGCTACATCCCGCATGGTTGCCATTCTGTTGCCCCTCCCCTCATAGTTAAACGATTAAAATAATTATAACGATCGATTTATGATTCGTCAAGCGCAAGGTTATGAAATTAACCTTCATAATTCTGCCAATTTCCACAAAAATGCCATTGACATATAGACCTGGTGATGGTATCTTATATGTAACGGGACGGTTAAACGTATAACCGCCAAAACAACAGAACAGCTTAAAGGAGGAAGAACCATGAAGAAACTGTTAGCCATCATGCTGTGTCTGGCGCTGATGCTGCCTGTCCTTGCACTGGCGGAAGGAGACGGCCGGGTACACATCACCTATTCCTTCTGGGGCAACCAGACGGAGGCGGAAGCTGTACAGCAGTCCCTGGATGAATATAACCGCATCCAGGACAAGGTGTTTGTCGAACCCATGCAGATTCCCAACGAGGAATACACTCAGACCCTGGTCAACTATGCCATCGCCAACAATCTTCCGGACTGCGGCATGGTAAATGAAAACGCTGTGCTGTATTTCTCCCGCAACGGGGTCATGGCGGACGTGTCCGATATGTTCGCCGGAGAAGAGCTGCAGCCCATGGACTGCATCACCTTCAAGGATGCCGGTGTGCCGGTGGGCTATTCCAGCAGCAACGAAATCCTGATCCTGTACTACAACAAGGATATGTTCGACGCGGCGAATGAGCCTTACCCCTCTGCCGATACGCCCTACACCTGGGATGAATTCGTGGAAGTGGCCAGGCGTCTGACCTTCGATGAAGCCGGTAAGCATCCGGGCGAGGATGGCTTTGATCCCGAAAAGATCGTGCAGTACGGCGCATTCGTGAACAACTGGACCTGGCAGATGGAAGTTTGGGCCCTGTCCAACGGAGGCGCCTGGTTCTCTGAGGATGGAAACGAGGTGCTGATTAACAGCCCTGAAGCGATCGAATCCATCCAGAAGGTGGCAGATCTGGCGCTGGTAGAACATGTGGCGCCCCTGAATGTGATTCCTGAGGACAACGGCGTGGGCGTTGGTATCGGCAGCAAGACCGTAGCCATGACCACTGATGGCACCTGGCGCCTGGGCACCGATTTCCCGAACCTGGGGATCAATTACGGCATCGCGCCCTTGCCCATGATGAAGGAAGAGGTTACCATCTGCACCTCCGGTCTGACCGGCGTGTTCAAGGGTCAGCATCAGCAGGAAGCCTACGATTTCGTGAAGTGGTACACCCGTGAGGAAAGCAACTGGGATTCCCTGGTCCTTACCGGCATCTGGCTTCCCAAGAGCGAGTACTTCTATAAGACCGAAGAAGGCATCAATGCCTGGCTGGGTAATGAGAAATATCCCTACAACAAGGATATGGAAACCGGCAGGAAAGTGCTGGTGGACTACACCATGAACTACGCGAAGCCCACCTGCTGGTACTATACCCCCAATACACAGATTACCACCAACGATATTCTGTTCACTGCCCTGCAGAGCGTGTGGAGCGGGGAGCGCACTGCGGAGGAGGTTATCAACGAGATCTATCCCGAGATGGTGGAAGCCATCCAGGTGGACTAACAGATTTATGTCCGGGTCGGGGGAGCGCGCCTGCGTTCCCCCGACTTCTTAAATGTCTTCAAACACCTTTGAAATGGAGGGACGCAAGGAATGATAGTCCTTTCAAAAAAACCGAAAGCGTTGAAATACAATCGCGCGGAAACCAGGGCAGCATGGTTGCTGCTGCTGCCCTCCGTGATCGGTCTGACATGCATTACCTATCTGCCCATGCTGGCGTCCTTCACTCTGAGCCTGTTCAGCTGGAACGGCCTGGGTGAGATGGCCTTTGTGGGAGCGGATAACTATATCCGCTTGTTTACCAGGGACACGAAATTTTACGGGTCACTGCTCACCACGCTTGAATACGCAGGGATCGCAGTGGCCGGCAGCGTGGTCTATTCCATGATCATCGCCATGCTGCTCAACCGAAAGGTGCCCGCCAGGGGCTTTTTTCGGGCTATCTTCTATTTGCCGTATGTCCTTCCCGCCCTGGCGGTATATCTTGGCTGGAAATGGCTGTACGACTATAATCACGGGTTCTTCAATTACGTCATTAAATCGATGGGCGGAACATCCGTCAAATTTCTGGATTCCAGCGGCATGGTCACGCCGTCACTGGCTCTGATCGCTGTATGGCTCAGCGGCAACCTGATCGTGATTTTCCTGGCGGGCCTTCAGAATGTGCCCCGCACCTATCACGAAGCGGCAGAAATCGACGGCGCCAATGCCTGGCAGCGGTTCTGGCAAATCACCATTCCCTGTATGACGCCTATCATTTTCTATAATTTACTGATGAGTCTGGTCAGCAGTCTGCAGGTGATCACCCCGGCTCTGTCCCTGACCAAAGGCGGCCCCGGAACCGGCAGCTATTTCATGTGCTATATGCTGTACAACCAGGCCTTTAAATCTCATAAATACGGCTACGGGAGCGCCATTGCAGTGATCCTGTTCCTCCTCATCGCCATTTTTACCGGCATTCTGTTCGCTACCAGCGGCAGCTGGATTTTTTACGAAGGGGATGATAAGGAATGAGCACGGCAGGACTGAAAAAGACGCACGGACTTCCCTCAAGGCAGCGGCGGGAAAAGGCGGTAAATATTCTCTGCCTGATACTTCTGATCCTTCTGGGAATGATTGCTCTGTTTCCCATCTACTGGATTTTCCGCTCGTCTCTCATGTCCAATGGTGAACTGTATGCCTATCCGCCGGCTTTTCTTCCTCCGGAATGGCGGTTCAGCAATTATTCCGATACGCTGAAATCCTTTGAATATCTTCATTTCTTAGGCAACACCATGACCATCCTGGCGCCTGCTGTGATAGGAGCAGTCATTACGGCGACCATGGGCGGCTACGCCTTTGCCCGCCTGCGTTTTCGGGGAAAAAAATTCCTGTTTACGCTTTGCGTTGGATCCATGCTGCTGCCCAGCATGGTGACGCTGATTCCTCTGTTCATCGCCTGGAGCAAGCTGGGCCTGGTCAATACCTACTGGCCTCTGATTCTGCCCCATTTCTGCGGCGGCGGGGCGTTTAATATTTTCCTGATCCGGCAGTTTGTGAAAACCGTTCCCCGGGAATTGGACGAGGCGGCCACCATTGACGGCTGCGGCTTCTTCCGCATCCTGATTTTCATCATCGTACCTGCCATCAAATCCGCGATGATCGTGGTGGGACTGCTGAAATTCATCGAACTGTGGAACGACCTGCTGCAGCAGGTTACCTACATCACGCGCAGGGACCGTTATACCCTCGCGCTGGGGCTGAACATCTTCCGGGGTTCCTTTAACGACGATTGGTCCAGCATCATGTGTGCTACCTGTCTGTCCTTCATTCCCGGCATCGTGTTTTATCTGATCGGGCAAAGGTATTTCGTGGAAGGCATTGTGATGACCGGCATGAAAAACTGACGAAGGAGGAAACGCCATGAGCATAAGGCATATTCCGCTCAAAAATGTGCATGTCACGGATGATTTCTGGTTGCCCCGCCAGCAGCTCATGACGGACGTGACCATTCCCTATATGGAAAAAATTCTCCGGGATGAGGTGCCCGGCGCGGAAAAATCCCATGCCATCAGCAATTTCCGGATGGCGGCCGGGGAGGAAGACGGGGAATTCTACGGGATGGTTTTTCAGGACAGCGACGTGGCCAAATGGCTGGAGGCGGCGGCCTATTCTCTGGCCCTGAAATGGGACGACGCCTTATCCTGCCGCATAGATGAGATGGTGGACCTGGTCAGCCGATGCCAACAGCCGGACGGATATATCAACACCTATTTCACAGTCAAAGCGCCGGAAAACAAATGGAAAAACCTGCTGGAATGCCATGAACTGTACTGCGCCGGCCATCTGCTGGAGGCAGGCGTTGCCCTGCACGAGGCTGCCGGGAAGGATGAGCTGCTTCGCATCTGCCTCCGTCTGGCGGACCATATCTGCGACCGCTTTGAAAAAGAAGAGGGCATTCCGGGACATCAGGAAATCGAAATCGGACTGCTGCGGCTATACCATGCTACGGGAAACAGCCGCTATCGGGATATGGCCCTGCGGTTCCTGAACCTGCGGGGGCAGGACCCGGACTGGTTCAGAAAACATACGCCTTCCCATCCCGGCGTCCATTACGGAGGATATGATATTCGGGCAGAGGATACGGTCTACAATCAATCTGATGTACCTGTCAGGAAGCAGACCGTTGCGAGAGGCCACGCGGTAAGGCAGATCTATATGCTCACCGCGATGGCGGATGCGGCCGCGGAAACGAAAGACCTGGAATTGCAGACGGCCTGCGAGCGATTGTTTGAAAACATCACGCAGAAGCAGATGTATGTTACTGGCGCGGTCGGATCATCAGCGTATCATGAATCGTTTACGACGGATTACGATCTGCCATCGGATCGGTGCTACGGTGAAACATGCGCCGCAGTCGCCATGACTTTTTTTGCCCATGAAATGCTGAAACTCAGGGCGGATGGGCGATATGCCGATTTAATGGAGCTGGAACTGTACAACGGTGTGCTGGCAGGAATGCAGCTGGATGGCAGGCGGTTCTTCTATGTGAATCCGCTGGCGGTGAAAATCGGAGTGTCCGGTGTCGCACCGGGATACGAGCACGTGCGGCCTCAGCGGCCCCAGTGGCATGCCTGCGCCTGCTGCCCGCCCAATCTGGCAAGGCTGATAGCGTCCCTGGGAAAATATCTGTGGAGCGAGGATGACAGTTCGGTATTCAGTCATCTTTTTATCAGCAGCGAAGCGGAAACAAGCCGCGGAAGAATCCGACAGGAAAGTGCATATCCATGGGAAGGGAAAGCCTGTTATACGATCCTGGACGGGGGCAGTTTCTCGCTGGCGATCCGGATTCCGCAATATGTTCAGTCCTTCTCTCTTGCGGTCAATGGACAGGCTGCTCAGGGCAAAATGGAAAACGGGTATTGCTGTCTGACCCGCAACTGGCAGCCGGGCGATGTCATACAGCTCAGCTTTGACCTGCCCGTTCGACGCATCCATGCGGATCCCAGGGTGCAGGATTGCGTCGGAAAAGCTGCTTTGGCACGTGGACCGCTGATCTACTGCTTCGAGGAAATGGATCAGACGATGCCGGTATTCTCTTCTGTTTTGCCCGCTGAGCCGGAAATTCAGGAATACAGGGAAATTCAGGGACTTCCCGATGATCTGATGGGTCTGCAAATCGTTGATCGATGCAAATCAAAACATCCGGACGCACAAAAAGGCCAGCGTGCAATTTCTGGCGCACTGACCGCGATCCCTTATTTCGCCTGGTCTAACCGAAAAATGGGCGATATGACAGTTTGGGTCGCCGAGTCATAAAAGCGGGCTGATCATTCTGTTTTGGTAACTATTCAGTCCTGAAAGCGGAGCGCTGAGGTATTCCACTTCCGGGGGCCTTGATTCTCGCCGGTTCTTAGCGAATGGCAAGCCGCAAGGCGCTGACAGAGCTTAGAACCGCTGCGTAAGTGAACGGAGCCGAGAGGCGTCCCCCGGAGTGGAATAACCTCAGAGAGCGGAGCGACTGAACAGATACCTGTTTTGATATTTTTATCGTTATATATCATAGAAAAAAGACGGCCAATCAGCTTTTGTGCGGAATGGCCGTCTTTTTATGTGGTACCTGCGGCGGATTACAGCATACGCATCCTCGACGCGTATGTTTTCAACGGGCTCCGGGTTGAATCAGTATCCCTTTCGCAGATCCACACGCCTGCTGAGCGGACGCCCTGCACAGTAGTTTTCCAGATCCTCGAGGAATAGATCCACGATTCGCTCCACCGTCCAGGGCAGGGTCATGTTTCCCGCCGTATGAGGGGTGATCAGCAGATTCGGACAGGTCCAGAGGGAATGATCCTGCGGAAGCGGCTCCTCTTCAAAGACGTCCAGGGCGGCACAGAGCCTGCCGGCCCGCAGTTCCTTTTCCAGGGCGGGCTGGTCTATGACTGAACCGCGGCCCACATTGATCACCGCGGCCCCGTCCGGCAGCAGCGAAAGCTGCTTTTCTCCCAGAAGATGCCGGGTTTCAGGGGTGCCCGGCAGGGAAAGGATCAGGGCGTCCGCTTCCGGCAGGAAGCTTTCCCAGTCCCGGATCGGGACCACCCGGTCAAAGCGGTTTTCGGGATTTTGCCCGCTGCGGTTGACGCCGAGGACCGACCGGGGACCGAAGGCCCGCAGCCGGAGGGCGGTTTCCTGCCCGATATCCCCGGTTCCGGCGAGGACAAAGCGTCCGTTCCGGATCGATTTCACGGGAAGATCCCGCCGCCATTCCCGGCGGGAGAGGATGTCATCATAATCCAGCCGACGGCGGAACAGGGACAGCAGCAGCATGATCGTATGCTCCGCGATGGTGACCCCGTAAGCGCCGGAGGAATTGCTCAGCACAGCGTCAGGGGAAGCGAATACCTTCTCTCCCATAAACTGGTCGACTCCGGCGGAGGGGGTACAGAGCCATTTCATCCGCGGGGCGTTTGAAGCCAGCTCCGCGGGCTGTCCGAAGACGATTTCAGCATCCCGCAGCGCGGGCAAAGCCTCCTTCACGGATTCGAAGAAAAGGACTTCCCTTCCGTGGGCAGCCGCGGCGGACCGAATACGCTGCCGGTGAGCGTTGTCCAGAACGGGAATCACGACAATGAGTTTTCCGGATTCCATATCAGCGCCTCCTTTTTGAGAGTTTTCCGGGCTTTCAGCTCCGAAGGTGCCTTTTTATGACTGGCCGGAGGAGGATCAGCCGTTTCCGCCGACCTCGCTGTCCTCATCCGGAGAGGTGATATTGCTCAGATTTCCGCTGGGAATAAATCCTCTGGCCGCCTTTCCGTCAATGGTGGTTTCGATATAATCCCACCCGGTATTGTTGAACATGGTGCTCAGATAGGTAACCCAGGTTCCCTCGGGCAGATAGCACAGCGGATTTCCTGTCAGCGCGGGATCATCCGTGAGATTAGTGCCGTTCAGCACCTGAACCTGCTGACGATCCCATCCAAGAACATCCAGCTGGGGAAGCTGTCCCCTGATCTTGGCCGTGTTGATATATCCGACCCGGTACTGCCCTGCGTAGCTGGCTTCATACAGCATCAGCATCCATCCGCTGTCGTAGCCCAGGGCGTAAACGGCGCCGTTGGTGTGCACCATGGCTTTTCCCTTGTTCGCCCGATAGGCGGATTCGGATGGAGCGGAGTAAACAGCCAGCTTCTGCCCCGCTTTCAGGGACACGTATTCAAATCCCCGGGGTTTATTCACATTGCCGGCAGGAGGCGTGGGCATGCCTTTCCCTTTCGGGTTGGTGGTATGCATGGCCCGCATCTCCTTGCGCACGTCCACAATCAGATTCCGGTTGTAGTTCTCGATTGCGCTGCACTGGCTGTATGATTCATGATGATTGGTGCTGGATTCGCTCTCATTCGCATGATACCAGGGCATCTGAGTGAACCAGTTGTAGCACCGGCTTCCGGTCTCAAATTTATACCCGTGGCGGGCGTAGATCTCGTTAAAGGCATACAGCAGGGTGTCATACTGATATTCCCATACCTCGGCCCGGGTCAGCTGCCTGGTATTGCTGTCCGGAATGATATATAGGGAGTCCGCTCCGGCTGCAAACGGCAGGCTCAGCACCAGCATGATCAGCCCCATAAGCATTGCAGCCTTTTGTTTCCATTGCCTGTTCATTTTTCCATTCTCCTTTTCTTGCGATGGGTGAAAGGATTAATCCTCTCCCTTAAATATCATCAGATCCTGGGCCAGCGCGGACCGGGTCATGACTTCCGATTCCTGCCCTTCTCCGATGGCAGGAAGGTCTAATCCTACGGCGGGTCCGAAGGTGCCCATTACCTGATTCCGCAGGGCATAGGTCAGGGGAGTATCCCCGTCAAGCTCCGGTGCCAGCCCGTAGGCGGGCAGGGCGGAAAGGGCCTCTTCCCCTGCGCCGGATGCGCCGCCCACCAGCAAATACAGCGCCGCATAAAGGTCTTCCACGGTGGCGTCCGCGTCGGGAGCAAAGACTCCTTCCTCCTTCATGGCCATCAGCCCGTTCTCGAAGGCGAAACGAATGGCTTCATAATCCGCCCGATCCTCCGTTACATCCTGCAGGGTGACCTCCCCGGCATCCACAGCGCCGAATGGATTCAGAACTGCTTCATACAGATCGGCATTTTCGCGGATCGCGCCGGCCCCTGCCGCAGTAGCCCGGTATCCCCTTTCCCAGAGCTTCCGGAACACCTCCGCGGAAGCCCTGACGCTGTCGGGGGTCACCTGCTTCAGCTGGCGCATCCGGTTCAGGACCCGGTCCGCATCCTTTCCGGCAATCAGACGGTTGATTTCGCTGATGGCGCCGGTCAGTTCTCCTTTCGGGGCGGCCAGAGAGGAATAGAGGCTGAGAATGTATCCGTCCAGCGTTTCCTGGTCCAGGGTCAGCTGCTCCATAAGCTCCGGCAGCGATGCGTAAACATCAAAGGTCTTCGCGACGTTGGGGTCACGGTAGGTAATCAGATAAATGCCCACATCCTCATTCAGGATGCCGCTCATTGGGGTATAGACGCCCATCTGATCACGCAGAATGGGCACCAGAATCTGATCCGAAACGAGGGAAACCGCTGCTTCCAGACCTGCATCCGGCACCACCTCCAGCTGGCTGAAGGCAGCGGCCAGGGTATTGAATCCGGAATTGGTGTCCACAATAAGACCTTCGGATGCCGCGGGTTCCGGAAGCGTCAGCGTGGGGGATACGCGATCCTCCAGAGGAAGCTGGGCCAGGAACTCGTCCGCCGGCGTCCGGTTCAGCCGGATGCTTTCCGCGTTTCCGGCGAAGCCTGCAACGGCGCCCTGCCGGTTCAGCAGGAAGGATTGCACCCGGCGAAGCCCTTCGGTCACTTCCTCGGGGTTCTCCGCGATCTTCGTTTCCAGATCCTCCAGGAAGGCATAATAATCCGTGTAATTCAGATATGCGTAATAGCGGCTGGCCTGGTCTCCTTTTCCAAGACCCCGATAGAGGCTCGCCAGATAGGGGCTGCTGTTGATCTGGCTGCGGACGGAAGCCTTCTGGGCGGAAATCCGTTCAGACAGCACCTGCGTATTGGAAAAGTCCGTATCCCGCAGCAGTTCCATCATCAGGGCATAGCCTGTTTCCAGGTCCTCGTCCAGGCTTGTCCACTGGGCCACAAGCCAGGGATGCACCTCTTCCGGGGTGCTGCCCCGATCCACCTGTACGCCGATGGTTCGGTCGCAAAGGTACCGATCCATCAGGAGGCTGAGTTCTTCCTTGCTGTGGGCCGGGGTGTCCATCTGTCCCAGCAGCCGGGTATACAGCCGCATGTAATGAATATCCTCCTGGGGAAGGGGCCGGGCGTCGAAATACAGGCAGATCTCACCAACGCCTTCCACGCCGGCGGTCACATCGATCCTGCGAACTCCGTCCTCCCGGACGGTATCCTCAATCTCATAGGTTTTGATTTCTTCCGGCAGGGAGGAAACATCCACGGCCTTCAGCGAGGCCAGCAGCGCGCTGTTGTCCTCCTCGGCGGGCTGAGCGTTTGTTTCCGCTACGATGGCTTCAATTTCCTCCGGGCTCATCCCGGCTTTGATTTCCGCCAGACTGGCGGCAAGAGCTTCGTCCTCCGCTTCCTTCAGGCCCGGAGCGGGGAAGGTGGTTGTCAGGGTATACCGGGCGGGATCCAGCAGCCAGGTCCGGATTGCCTCCGAAAATTTACCTTCGGTGTTTTCCTGGGCCAGATGATCATAGGATTCCATCTGCTCCACATAGGAGAAGGGGTTCCCTGTCACCGCGGCGTTATAGGCAAGCGCGTAGATGATGCCCATGACCGGGTCTGAGGTTTCGCCGGCCAGCTTGTTCTGCAGACGCAGCTGAGCGCTGAGGGCGTCCACCAGGTCAGGGGACAGCCCCTCCTCTGTAATCGTTTTCAGGCTGGCCTGGACGGTTTCCCGGAAAAGGCCGGCATCTGCTTCTCCCACATGTTCGGCCGAGAAAATGATGGCGTCCTCCGGCGCTGCCACTTCCCGGCCAAGGCTGAATGAGCCGGTGGGCAGAGCCTTTTTCAGATCCTGCATCAGCGGAGAACCTTCCGCACTCAGCAGGCTGCAGAGATGGTCCAGAATCATTTCCTCCTCCGGAAGGTCCTTCAGGCCGGGGCAGAGGATATAATAGATTACGTGGGATTGATTGACGGTGTCCGTACCCTTCGCGGCAGGATAGGGGATGGCCGCCTCGACGGGCTCCGCGATGGGGGCATAGCCCTCTTCCGCCTGGGCAAACTCCCGGCGCTCGTACTGGGAGAACTCCCTGTCCAGCAATTCGAGGAAGGCGTCATAATGATCCAGTGCGCCGTAAAGGAATGCAATGCAGTTGGAGGGATGATAATACAGATCATGGTAGCTCTTCAGCTGCTCCCAGGTCATTTCCGGGATATGGGCGGGCATGCCGCCGTACTCATAGGAGATGGAAGCGCCGGGAAAGGTCAGCTGATTGGCGTTGTACAGGGCCGTCTGATCCAGGGTCATGGATCCCAGCATCTCGGAATATACGGTGCCTTCCAGCATCAGGGGGCTGTCCGCGTCCGCCAGTTCATAGTGCCATGCCTGGGTTTTGAAGATGCTTTCCTCCGTCATGATATTGGGATGAAAGCAGCTGTCCGTATACCAGTCCGCCAGCCGGAGCAGCTGATCTTCCGACAGGGAGGCCAGAGGATAGCTGGTCATGGCGTCGGTAGTGTAGGCGTTTACATAGGTATTGTAGGTCTGATACATTACATTGAAAAGCAGCGTCTGGGACGGATACTTTTCACTGCCGTAGAGGGTGGCATGCTCGAAGACATGGGGCAGGCCGGTGTCGTCCAGCGGCCGGGTCAGGAAGGAGAGCTGGAAAGCCCGATTCGTATCCCCGTTGGCAATGTACAGGACCCGGGCGCCTGTCTTCTGATGCTCAAAGAGCACCAGGGTGGCGCCGATCATGGAAAAGTCCCGGATCTCGGTGACGGCAAAGCCCTGGATCACCTCTCCGGTCTTCGGAAGTGCAGCGGCCTCCGGTTCTTCCGCCGTGGCGGCCGCCATCGCCGGCAGAATTCCGGATACAAGTGTCAGCGCCAGCAGGAGCGCGAGCAGTTTTTTCATGGACAGGATCCTCCTTCTGTTGATTCTTTTCAGACTGTATTCTTCAGGAAACGCGGATTGATTTCATCCCGGGGATTATCGCCTTCTCTCCTGCGGCGAATGCCGGAGAAACGTCCGTCCGCCTCTTTTCAGGGGAAAGACGGTTCCGAAGTCCGGCATTCCTTCACATATATCTACGGAGCTTCAGGACGAGACGGCCCTTCCGGGTCTCCCGATCCACCCCATCGTAGACGGCTTTTCCGTATCCGCGGACAGAGAAGATATCCCCTTCCCGGATTTTCTTGCCGGGATCCGCGGCGGGAAGGCTGTTCACGAAAACCTTTCCCCCGCTGAACAGCCCTGCGACTTTGCTGCGGGAGATTCCGGTGAATTCGGCCACCACCGCGTCCAGCCGCTCCGAAGCCGTATGGAGGAGCAGCTCCTGAAAGCGGGGCTCCGGTACCGGATGGTCCTCTCCGGCTCTGCTGACCGTAACGGAAGTACGGCGCACCTGGATCAGCGAGGAACAGAGAAAGTCCGCGATGCTTTCCAGACAGAAGAACCAGGCTTCCTTTTCCTGAATCAGAATATCTCCGATCAGGGGCCTTTCGATGCCAAGTCCCAGAATGGCCCCCAGATAGTCCGGATGGGTCAGATCTTCCGCATACTTCTCTGAGAGGGGCTGAACCCGAAGCGCCGCCAGGGGAGGCTCCGGAGGGTATCCCATCAGATCCTCGCGGCCGGCCAGCAGGATGCGCCGTTCTGCGCCGGGATATCCGCCGTCAAAGGAAAAGGCAAGGCCGCTGTTCCGGCCGAATCGGATCATCTCCTGCTGCTCTGCCGGGGTCAGAAATCCTGAATACTGCCACTGTCCGACGGTATCCGCCTTTCGGCACAGGTCCTGAAGATGCCTAAGCACGGGAGATGATTCCCGGTTTTCATGGTCATGGTTCATGCTGTTTTCTTCTCACTGTTTCCCCGGACCTTTGCTCAGGCGGAATTCGGCCCGGAAGCATTTTTCAGGAATGCCTTACGCTTTTTCCCGCGAAGGGGATTTGCCAAGGGGAATCCTGGCTGCCTTGATGAGGTCCTGATATTTCTTTCCCGTTTCGTTGCCGAATGCCTTGCGGAGATGATTATACGAATCCCGAAGATTGCGGCAGCGGGACAGGATGTCGGCCGCCTGCGCGGCGTGAACTGCCGGAATGCCGGCATCCGTCAGCTTCTGAAGCTGTGCGTCAGAGGACGGGACATCCTGTTTTTTTTCCTCGGAGGGTTCGGGTATATCCGGAATAGCGGGAGAGGAGGCAGCCTCGGCCGGCAATTCCGCCTGCGGCTCCTCCTCCAGCCGGACTTGCCCAGAGGCCGCTGCCTCCGGGAGGGAAGGCGCCTCGCCGGCAGGCCGCTCCGGCGGAGTTTTCAGGGAAATCCAGGAGGAGCCGTTTTCTCCGGGCTCGAAGACAAACCATTCGCTGTATTGCTTGTTCAGATAGTCGAGGGGATTGCGCCGGGAGCGCTGCTGATCATATTTGTAGTCAGGGAGGGTATTCAGCGCCCGGAAGAGATCGCCGGACTTGATGCGCTCTCCGCGGGAAAGGATCTGATCAGCCATAAACTGACGGATGATTTCCGCCCGGGCCTTGTGAGTGGGCGCATGCCCGGAGGAAGCCTTCGCCTCTTTCGGCCGGGATTTTTTCGCTCCTTCGGCCGGGCTCTTTTCCTCGGGGGCTGCATCGGCCGCCCTGCTTTCCTCCGGGGAGGGCTGGGCCGGAAGATCCGTGGTCAGGCCAGCCTGCTTTCGGGCTTCGGCAGGGGACGCGTCCGAAACGGCGCTTTCGCTCTGGGCGGTTTTCGGGGAGACCGGCTTTTTTTCCTTCAGGGATTTTGACCGCTTTTCGGCCCGGGGAGACGCGTCAAAGCTCCTGGTGGCGGAGGCCGCCTCCTTCTGTGCCGCGCGGCTGTCTGGCGCAGTTTCCTTTTCAGCGGGAACGGGAACCTCCGGGGAAGCGCTCTCTCTTTTTCTCATCAGAGGGGCGTTGGCTTCCAGGGGGATAAAGTCCGTACAGGCTCTTGGCCAAAGGGGATTGAAATGGCCGGGCTCTCCCATGCCGATGACATCCATATCCGCAGACCGGAGATGAACCGCCAGGGGAGAAAAATCCGAATCGGAGGAAGCGATGACGACCGCAGCGATCCTGTCCTTTTCAGAGAGGCGGGAAGCCGCAAGAATTTCCATGGCCCCGATGACCAGGCAAATATCAGAGCTGTTCTTGAAGCGGTTGGGCCGGAGTGTAAAATTCGTATGAATGGAATGAACCAGAATGGGATCCGCCCATTCATTCAGGGAGGTGCCGGATCCGTAGATTTCCCGGACGGTAACGATGCCAAGGCTGTTGGCATAGGTGAATATCTGATCGGCATAGGAAGGATCGACATTTTCGGCGTCAATCAAAACCGCGATCCTGTATTGATCTTCCGTTTGCATGGAAAGGTCCTTTCTGAAGATTTTTTGATGGAATCATGGGATCATCCGGGCCTGGAAAAAGCGCCCGGATCGGCTCCGGCGGAAAGAAGGATACAGGAACATGTTCCTGCAGAGAGAGCAAACGAAAAGCCTCCGGAGAACAGCGCAGGAGGATTATAGCAGAATCAGCGTATTCCGTCCAGAGAAACTCCCCGGGCTGCGCCTGGCCAAAGGAACGGATTCTGTGATATACTTGCACTGTTTTCCAATAAAGATGCTGTTATGATGAGAAAGCCGATCATTTGCACAGGGAGCGGAACACAATGCCAGTTCGAAACATCGGGATTTTTGCCCATGTGGACGCGGGAAAGACGACCCTTTCGGAACAGATGCTGCTGCATGCGGGGGCGATCAGACAGGCCGGGAGCGTGGACCGGGGGACGGCGCATACGGACGATCTTCCCGTGGAGCGGCGCAGGGGAATCTCCGTGAAAGCCACCTGCGTTTCTCTGACCTGGAGGAATGTGGACATCCGGCTGATCGATACCCCCGGGCATACGGATTTTTCCGCGGAAATAGAGCGCTCCTTCTGGGCGCTGGACGCGGGAATCCTGGTGATTGATGCCGTGCAGGGGATCCAGTCCCAGACGGAAATCCTGATGAAAGCCTTTCTGGAACAGGGACTCCCGCTTCTGATTTTCCTGAATAAAACCGACAGGCCGGGAGCGGATCCCCAGCGGGTGCTTTCGGAGATCCGGAAACGGCTGGCTCCGGAGGCGGTACCGCTTTGGAACCCGACAGAGGTTACGGAATTTGTCTGTGCCGCTGAGGAGGGGCTGCTTACCCGGTATCTGAATGATGACATTCCCTCGGAGGAGGAGATTCACGCGCGGCTGAAAGCCCTGGTTTGTGAAGGCAGGGCCTTCCCCGTGCTGCAGGGATCTGCGCTCAGGGATACCGGCATCGAACTGCTGCTGGATTCCGTTCTGGATTATCTGCCGGAGCCTTCCCCCGGAAACGGGACCCTGTGCGGCGTGGCCTTCTCCGCGGTACAGGACAGGCTCATGGGCCGGGGCGTGTGGGTGCGGCTGTTCAGCGGACGGATGGAAAACCGTATGCCCCTGGAAATCGAGGAGGGGGCGGACCGGCTGACCGGGGAGAAAATACTGGGCCAGCGGAAAATCAGCCAGATCCGGGACGCGGCGGGAAGGGACCTGGGCGAAATAAAGGCCGGAGATGTGGGCATCATCTACGGCCTGGGGGATGTGAAAATCGGATATGTTTTCGGAACCGGGGAGATGCTTCCGCGGAAAGTGAACCCGGGCCATTTCCGTACGCCGCTGATCACCGTTCAGGTGATTCCGCGGGATCCGGGCCAGACTCAGGCGCTTCGGGAAGCCTGCGGGGAACTGACCGGAGAAGATCCCCTGCTGCATGCCGGATATGAGCGGGAGAGCGGAGAAATACACCTGCAGGTCATGGGAAAGGTGCAGCTGGAAATATTGCAGGAAGTCCTTGAGAGCAGGTTTGGAATTCCTGTTTCTTTCGGGGATCCGTCCGTGATCTATCAGGAGACCATCCGGAACCGCGCCACGGGTTTTGTGGCCTATACGATGCCCAAACCCTGCTGGGCCGTGCTGGAATTTGACATTGAGCCAGGCCCCAGGGGGAGCGGTGTAACCTTTTCCTCCACAGTGCCCGGAAAAGATATCATGCCCCGCTACCAGCACCAGGTGGAGCAGGCCCTTCCCATGGCCCTGAGCCAGGGCCGGCTGGGATGGAACGTGACTGATCTGAAGATTACGCTGGTGGGAGGGAACCATCATCTGATCCACACCCATCCGCTGGATTTCATCGTGGCCACCCCGATGGCCGTTCAGGACGGCCTTCGGCGGGGCGGAAGCATTCTGCTGGAGCCGATTCTGGAGATGCGCTTTGTGCTCCCGCCGGAAAATGCCGGCCGGGTGATGAACGATGTGAGGCAGATGCGGGGCGAGGTGACAGATACGCGCATTAGCGAGGATTTCGCGGAGCTGACTGCTCTGGTGCCCGCAGCTGCCAGCATGGATTATCCAACCCAGTTCGCCTCTCTGACCGGCGGCCGGGGAAGCATGAGCTCCTCCCTCCACAGCTACCGGGAATGTCCCCTGGAGCTTGGGAAAACGGCCCGCCGCAGGGGTACGGATCCGTTGGATACGGCAAGATATATCCTGGCCGCCCGCAGCGCCCTGGAGGGGGATATCTTTGGCTGATTCCCGATCCGGTTCGCCTTATGCAGTGCGCTCTCCCCGCAGATAGTTCTGAATCTCCTGAAGGCGGAGCCTCCCCGCGCCGATCCCGATCTGATATACCCGTTCCAGTTCATCCGGATTCTTTTCCGTATGTCCGATCTTCAGCGATTCCGGGGGCCGTATGACCAGGGCCTGGCCTGAGGCCTCCATCTGATCAATTTCATCCATCTGGAGATTATACATCTCATGGCGGTGAACCATGGCCTCGGCGACGGCCGGGTATTTTCGCAGCGCTGTCCGAAGAATCGGTACGAAACGGGCAGGCTGTTTCCTGTATCCCTTCGGCTGCGTCAGCACGATGACCTGGCGGCCGTAACCCAGCCCTTTCATATAGGCAAAAGGCACAGCGTCCGTGATTCCGCCGTCCAGCAGCAGAAGCCCGCTGACAGAAACGGGCCGTGAAACCATCGGCATGGAGGCAGAGGCCTGAAACCACTTCATATCCTCCTCGCCGCCGTCCGTACATTCATGGTATACGCATCTGCCGGTGCGCACATCCGTCGCTCCGACAAAAAAGCGAAGCGGATTGTCCCTGAAGGCATCGCGGTCAAACGGGTCAAGCCTGTCCGGCAGTTCCCGGTAGCAGAAATCCGCTCCGTACAGATCCCCTGTTTTGATCAGAGAGCGGATGCTGCAGTAGCGGGGATCTCCGCAATACTGCCTGTTATAACGGATGGGCCGGCCAATCTGGCGCGACTTGAAATTGCAGCCAAAGACAGCTCCTGCGGAGATGCCTGCAGCGCCGTCAAAAGCAATCCCCTGCCGCATGAGCACATCGATCACTCCGCAGGTGAACATTCCCCGCATGGCTCCGCCTTCCATGACTAAAGCGGTCTTCATATTCATTCTCTCAATCGCCTTTCCTTTACGCTCTGATTACGCCGGGGTCTGTCCCGTCCGCCGCAGTGATGGCGCCGGGTTCCCGTTCATCTTATCTTCTCTTCCCGCCGCATGCAACCCCGTCGGGAAAAACAAATTGACGCGCTCCAGCCCCGGCTTTATAATGAACGCGACAAATGAATAGCCGGTGTATCTGCGCAGCGATGCGCGGCGCGCTCCGGAGGGGGCGCGCCATAGGAATACGGATGAAAGTTCCGGGCTATCCCAGTAACCGTGAAGCGGACGAACGCGCGAAAGAAGCCACTGCGAAAGCGGGAAGGTGCGCAAGTAGGATGAGGCCAAGCCGGGAGACTTGTTTACACCGTGAATTGATCAATCCCCTGGGGGTGGGATATGCTATTGGGCCTGCGCTGATGCCGCAGGTTCGGTTAGTGTTCCTCAGGGAGGAATGCTTTTTTTATCAGAAAGGCTCCTCTCGCTGATTCATTTGATCAAATATGAGGAGGGACAAAGAATGTCCAAGAAAATCGTTTCCCTGTTCCTGGCAGCCATGATGATGACCGGCTGTCTGACTGCCCTGGCGGAGGATGCCGGCATCATGGTTACCGATATGCACGGCCGGGAAATCATCCTGACCGAACCGGCCGTCCGCGTGGTGGCGCTGCAGCCCTCGGACTGTGAAATCCTTTGCGCCATCGGCTGCGAGGATGCATTGGTGGGAATTGGCCAGTACTGCGATTATCCGGCTTCCATTACCAGCCTGCCCGTGGTGCAGTCCGGAGCGGATACAAACATTGAGGAAATTCTGGCGCTGAATCCCCAGGTCGTTTTCATGAATGACATGGCGCAGAGCGAAGAGCAGGTGCGGCAGCTGGAGGAGAATGGCGTCAAAGTGGTGGTCAGCAGCGCAACCGATATTGAGGGCGTGTATTATGCCATCCGCATGATGGGCCATCTGATGGGCAAGGATGAAAATGCAGAGGCCGTGGTGGCCGACATGCAGTCCACCTTTGAAGAGATCAGGGCGGCCTCCGCGGACGAGGGCAGGACGGTGTACTTCGAAGTGTCTCCCCTTCAATGGGGTCTCTGGACCGCCGGCAGCGGCACCTTTATGGACGAGCTGGCCTCCATCTGCGGCCTGACCAACGCCTTCGCGGATGTAAATGACTGGGCGGCTGTCAGCGAGGAGCAGGTGATCTCCCGCGACCCTGACTATATTGTGACCATCAGCATGTACTACGGGGAAGGACCCACTCCGGTGGAAGAGATCCTGAGCCGGGAAGGCTGGCAGGATATGAAGGCGATCCGGGAGGGGCAGGTGTTCAACGCTTCCGACTCCAACGCGCTTTCCCGTCCCGGCCCCCGGCTGAAGGACGCGGCCGTTGAGCTGTATCATTTCCTGAACGGAACCGAGGAAGAGGCGGTTCCTGCCGCCTGATGCTATGGGGAAAGGCCCTTTTCTGAATCGCTTCTGATATTCGGAAAAGCAGATTTCCCTTATTCCGGCGGTTCCCGCCCCCGGACCGGGCGGGGGCCGCCCCAAAGGCGTCCATCCATTTTTTCTGAGAAATCAATCTGATGACGGATGATTGCGAGGTGCACATGAATGAAGCCCGCGCTCTGAAGAGGGAGCGATTTACTCCGCTGACCTATGCGATGCTGGCGGCGGCCTTGCTGCTGTCCATGATTCTGTGCGTGTGTGTGGGCAGCGTGCAAATTCCCTTTTCGGATACCGTGACCGCAGTCTGGAATGCGCTGTGGGGGCTGCCCATTCCGCAGAACATCGCGAAGAATATCATTCTGAATGTTCGGCTGCCCCGGGTGCTGTGCGTGGCGCTGTCCGGGGCGGCGCTTTCCCTCTGCGGGGCGGCCATGCAGGGACTGCTGCGAAATCCGCTGGCGGACGGATCCACCATGGGGGTTTCCTCCGGCGCGGCGCTGGGGGCGGTGATCGCCATGGCCGCGGGCTTCACCCTGCCCGGTTCAGGTTACGGGGGCATCATGGTGACGGCCATGGCCTTTGCTTTCGGATCCCTGGTGATGATTCTGTCCCTGGCATACGCCCTGGATCGTTCCCTGGCTACCAGCAGCATCATACTTATCGGAGTCATCTTCACCATGTTCATTTCTTCCGTCATTTCCCTGATCATTACCTTCGCCAGCGATCATACCCGCTCCCTGAATTTCTGGACACTGGGTTCCTTCTCGGGGGTAAATTACGATCAGGCCGGGATCCTCTGCGCGGCGCTCGCGGTTTGCGGAGGAGTCATTCTCCGCTTTGCGCCGGAGCTGAATGCCTTTGCGGTGGGAGAGGAGAACGCGCGGCATATCGGGGTAAATGTAAAAAAGGTGAAAATGAGCATCCTGGTTACGGTTTCCGTTCTGATTGGCGTCTGCGTGTCCATCTCGGGTACGGTCAGCTTTGTGGGACTGGTGATGCCTCACATCGCCCGGATGCTGGTAGGGCCCAATCACAGCCGTCTGCTGCCTGCCTCCCTGTTCGCCGGCGCCATCTTCCTGCTGTGGGCGGATCTGACGGCCCGCACCCTGCTCAGCCCGGTCGAGCTGCCCATCGGCGTAGTGACCTCTTTGGTGGGAGCTGTGGCCTTCGTGATCATATTCTATCGGACCAGGAAAGCGGGGTAAACGCGGATGCTGGCGGGAAATCATGTGACGGTGCGCTATGGAGATCTGCGGGCGGTGGATGATGTATCCTTTCGGCTGGAAGCGGGCCAGTGGCTGATGCTGGCGGGCCCGAACGGGGCCGGAAAATCCACGCTGATTGAGGCGATCGCGGGGGGCGTGCCATGTACCGGCCTCATTGAATGGGAAGGGCAGGATATCCGAAGGCTGAAGCCGGCCCAGCTGGCCAGGCGCATCGGCGTGCTGTCCCAGAGAAATACCGTTGGGTACGCCTATACGGTGGAGGAGATTGTAGGATTGGGGAGGTACGCCTACAGGGCGGGCTTTCTGTCCGGCGGGAGCGGCGAGGGCAGGGAGCAGGTGGAGCGGGCGCTGGCCATGACCGGCCTGACGGAACTGCGGCGCGCCAGCATGCTGACGCTCTCCGGGGGCGAGACCCAGCGGGTCTTTCTGGCTCAGGTGTTCGCACAGGATCCCAGGGTGCTGATCCTAGACGAGCCGGCCAATCATCTGGATCTGAAGTATCAGCAGCACCTGTTTTCGCTGATTCAGACATGGCTGAAGGAACCGGGACGGGCTGTACTTTCCGTAGTGCATGATCTGAGTCTGGCCCGGCGCTATGGCACGCACGCGATGCTGATGAATCACGGAAAGTGTATATCCCGGGGAGAGATCGGAGACGTGATGACGCCGGATCACCTGAACCAGGTTTATGAAATGGACGTATATGCCTGGATGCAGGAGATGCTGGCCCAGTGGAACTGACGGCTGGGAGAAAAAACCAGAAAAAGAACCAGAAGAGATATTGTGTTTTTTTCCAATCCGGGCTACAATCGGTAGCGGTTTTGAAAAATCTGAGAGGTAAACGTGCCATGAATGAGGAAACGAAGGAAACACAGGTTTCTTGGGAAGAATCCCATCCCTGGCTGTCGAATCTGACCGCTGCAAAGGATGAGGATGATTCTCTGGATGAAGTGATCCGCTATACGCTGGATGAGATGAGAATCGCCTGACCTGTCCGGAAGCGGGGGCATGAAAAAAGCAGCCGGATTCCGTGCTGCTTTTTTCATGCTATGTATCCTGCGTCTGCTGAATAATCAGCCCGCTGCCGATTTCCCGGGTGTGAGCAATGTCATTAAACAGTTCGATCCGGGGATGAACCAGGGATCCCTGCACAACGGGAAACTCCAGGACAATCACGGATGAGAACTCGTAGGGAAGATAAGTCATGACATAGGGCATCGGCAGGGCCAGCAGATGGGCCAGCGCGCAGCCGCCGGAACCTCCGTGACTGAACAGCGCGATGTTTTTAGGCCTTCCGGCAGTGCACCGATACCGGATGCCTTCCCGGAAATAACCCTGGGCTGCCATAAACTGGTCGAATTCCCGGGCGATCCGGTCGAAGCAGGCTGTGGCGGCGTTCTGCTGAAAGTACGGATGCTTCCGCCAGTCCTGGACGCAGCAGTCGAAGCCCTCCTCGTTAACCATCCGTTCGCTGAGCGTCCAGGGATGACCGTCCTCCGGAATCCCGGGCCCGCCCCAGGTAATTTCGTGCATGTAGTCCAGGGTGACCACCGGCAGGTTCAGCAGCTTCGCTGTATGCTCGGCCGTCTGCCGGGCACGGCCCATGGGCGAGGCATATATTTCTTCGATTCCTTCCGGCGCCAGCCTGCGGGCTGCGGCCGCGGCCTGTTCATGTCCCCTGGGGGTCAGGCAGTCCCGGGCATAATCCGGTTCTCCATGCCGAACAAAAAAGATGCGCATAATGTCCTCTCATGCTCCGGACTTATCCGGAGATTTTTTGATGCGGGGATACGGGGAGCGGAATCAGCTGCTGAGGATGAATCCGCAGCAGGTTTTATCCGAAACACGGCATCGGCGTCAGTTTTCTGCCAGCCGGGCGGTCATCCAGACCCGAAGGGCCTCGGTTACCTGATCCAGATGCCGGGTATAGCAATGGTCATCTCCGGGAATCAGCACCAGCTCCGCGTTCCTGTAGCGCCTGGAAGCCTCGATGCCGTACCTGACAGGCACTGCCTCATCCTCGTCCCCGTGAATGATCAGAACCGGCCCGTCGTACCGGTCGATGGCCTCCTCCACGCGGACGGTCTGGGCCACCCGGACATAGTTTCCCTTCAGCTCCATGCCGCCGAAGCCGGAGATGGTTTCCGGAATATGATCCGGATCAAATGACTGTCCCAGCAGGAATCCTTTCCGGGCGCCTTCGGGAATCATCCAGGCTGGAGACATGGGGATCAGACCCCGGATTACTTCATGCTTCATGGCCGCGGCCAGCATCACCATCATGCCGCCCTGGGAATGTCCGCACAGGTACAGGTCTGACACCCAGTCCAGGCTTCGGGCATAATCGATGATTGTCAGGGCGTTGGTCATCCACTTGAACAGGGTATGATTTTTAAACTCTCCGTCGCTGTGACCGTGGCCGTACATATCTACCCGCAGGGCGGCGCAGCCCACCTGATTCATGGTCCGCGCGGCGGCCCGGATATGGGCTTCTTCCATGTGGCCCGTGAATCCGTGAATCACGATGACCAGGGGGATTCTGGTCCCTTCCCGGTATCCTTCCGGAAAATCGATCTGCGCATTCAGCCTGATTCCGTCATCCATGATATACATTTTCGTCTTCCTCCTGTGCTCTTTGGGAGCTATGGGCGCATTGCGGATGCTTCTGCCGGGACGTATCCGCCTGGCCCCTTTGGATCCTGCTCCGCCAAGCATATCACAAAAAACCGAGGCCTTCAAGCAGGGCGAGCAGGCGGCAGGGCCTGCGGTGACGGGGCTGGCTTTCCGTTTCGGAGGGAGCTGTTTTACGGCGGCTTTGACATAGCCTTTTCTCCTGGCTGTTTCTCTGATATACTGTGCGCTGAGGAGGTGCAGCAGCATGACGATTCTGGAAGCGATCGACGCGCGTCACTCGGTTCGGGCATATCAGGATAAGGCAGTCAGCCAGGAAGACCGGCAGCAGCTGGAATGGTTTGTGAAGAAGTGTAATCAGGAATCAGGTCTGAATATCTTTATTCGGTACGATGATCCGGAGGGGTTTGATTCCCGGCTGGCTCATTACGGCCACTTCAGGAACGTAAAGAACTATATCGTTCTGTCCGGAAAGAAGACCGCTGATTTCGATTATCAGTGCGGCTATTACGGTGAAAAGATCGTGCTCTTCGCGCAGCAGCAAGGCCTGAATACCTGCTGGGCTGCTTTGACCTTCAACAGGAAAAAAGTCAGGGAACTGATCCCTTCAGGCGAAACGCTCTGCATGGTCATCGCCCTTGGCTATGGAGAGACACAGGGTACGGCGAGAAGGAGTAAAACTGTTCAGGATGTTGTGGAGACGGGTTCAGAGGAGCCATGGTTCAGCAAGGGGATCGATGCAGCCCTGAAAGCGCCGACCGCAGTAAACCAGCAGAAATTCGTGTTCAGCCTGAAGGACGGTGAACCTTTCATCAGGGTCAGGGGGCTGGGATCCTATACTAAGGTCGATCTGGGAATTGTCGGCTGTCATTTCGAAGCTGCATCCGGGCACAGGGTTCAGCACTGAGCCGCCGCAGGGAAAAAGCGGACGCAATGAAGCGGCTGCTGGTCATAAATAAAATAAGGCCTGCGATCCGGCTCATAAGAACCCGACTGCAGGCCTGCTGCTGGGCGCCGTTCTGCGCTGCAGCGGCCATGCCTGGTCTTCTCTTTGTATCAAAGCTGCTCTGACCACGGAAATTGCACAGGGCGGCGGGGGATTGACAATCCCGTTCTTTTTGACTATCTTGTCCTTTATCGGGGAAACCCGGATGATTTGCCGGATGGGATGGAGAAAAGCGTGAAAAAGGTAACGACCCGGGAGATCGGGAAGACGGTGGGAGTCAGCGCAGTGACAGTTTCCAGAGCGCTGACCGGCAGGCCCGGGATGAGTGAAGCGGTCCGGGAGAAGATCCTGCGGGCTGCGGAGGAGATGGGATACGAATGGCCGGATCAGGGGACTGGTGCACCGGGTCACCTGGATATCGGCATCCTGATTCCTGAAACTTTTTTTCATGCCAATTCCTTCTATACCAATTTTTATAAGCGGCTGGTGCAGCAGCTGACGGAGGCGGGGCACTATGCCATGCTGGAACTGGTAAAACGGGAGGACGAGGACGGACTGCGCCTGCCCAGGATGCTGGAAAACCAGCGGGTGAAGGGAATCATCCTGATGGGACAGACCCGGAAGGATTATTCCAGGATGATTGTCGGCCAGGGAATGCCCATGGTATTCCTTGATTATTATGACGAACAGGCCAGCGCGGATGCGGTGGTGGGGGATAACACATACGGTGCCTACCGGCTGACCTCCCATCTGATCAAGAACGGACATACCCGCATCGGGTTTGTAGGCAACTACCGGGCAACCAGCTCCATCATGGACAGGTACCTGGGATTCTGCCGGGCGCTGCTGGGCCATGACCTGCCGCTGCGGATGGACTGGGTGCTCATGGACCGGGATGTGAATAATGTGCTGAAGGAGGAGATCCTTCTGCCGGAGGAAATGCCGACGGCCTTTGTCTGCAACTGCGATCTGGTGGCCAGAAAACTGATCGACCAGCTGACTGCGGCGGGGTACCGGGTGCCGGAGGACATCAGTGTGACCGGGTATGATGATTTTGAAATGGAAACCGGGCGGGGACCTGGAATCAGCACCTTCCGGGTGGATACGGATGCCATGGCGGATATCGCGGTAAAGCTGCTGATGGACCGCTGCGCCGGCCTGCGGAAACCCTTTGGACGCACCGTCATCGGCGGCCATCCGGTGTACCGGGAGTCGGAGGGGCCGGCAGGCATGCAGGCGCGGGATTGAACTTTTGTAAACTAATTTGTTAACTTACAAGCAGGAGGTTCCCTGACGGGAAACCTCCTATTTTTTTGAGAACAATGAAAGAGGATGATAAAAATATGAAAAAATCAGCCGGAAACAACATAAAAAACAGTTGACAAGGAGAAAAACATGCCATATAATAAACTTAACAAAGTTAACAAAAATGATTTTTGTTAACCAAAGAAAAAAGGAGGAATCCCATATGAAGAAACTGGTTGCATTGGTGCTGGCTCTGTGCCTGGCTCTGGGCATGGCTTCCTTCGCGTCCGCGGATGAGCTGCCTACCCTGGACCAGATTTTGCTGGGTGAGAATACGGACCTGGCCGCGAAGATCCACTTCGCCTATCATCGGACGGACCGGAAGGAACTGCTTGAAGGCTATGTGGCCAAGTTCAACGAGACCTATCCCAACATTGAGGTCGAGTACGAGCTGATAACCGATTACGCGGAAAACGCGCTGCTGCGGATCGGCAACAACGACTGGACCATCATGGGCATCCCCACGGTGGACAAGGACGAGCTGAGCAAGTATTTTGTCCCGCTGGGAAGCCTGGAAGTTCTGGATGGACTGTATAACTTCATGAGCGACAAGTCCTTTGACGGCATCTGCTACGGCCTGCCCTCTACCGGCAATGCCAACGGCGTGCTGTATAACAAGGCGGTCTTCGCCGCGGCCGGCATCACCGAGCTGCCCAAGACCCCCGATGAGTTCATCGCAGATCTGAAGCTGATCAAGGAAAAGACGGATGCCATCCCGCTGTACACCAACTACGCCGCGGGCTGGACCATGGGTGCCTGGGACGCCTATGTGGGCGTGGCCTCCAACGGTGATCCCGCCTACATGCAGCAGGTTCTGCCTCACGCGAAGGATCCCTTTGCCAAGCAGGCGGACGAGGGAACGGGCCCCTACGCGGTCTACAAGATCCTGTATGACGCGGCGGCCGAGAAGCTGATTGAAGAAGACTATACCACCACGGACTGGGAAGGCTGCAAGGGCATGATGAACCGCGGCGAGATCGGCACCATGGTGCTGGGCTCCTGGGCTTACACCCAGATGCAGGAAGCGGGCGACAAGCCGGAAGACATCGGCTACATGGCGTTCCCCATCACTGTGAACGGCAAGCAGTACGCTCCCGCGGGCGGCGACTATAACTTCGGCATCAACGTGCAGGCCACGGATGACGAGAAGCTGGCCTCCCTGTACTATCTGAAGTGGCTGACCCACGAGAGCGGATTCACCTTCGTGGAAGGCGGCGTGCCGATCGACAAGAACGGCGAGTATCCGGAACTGTATGCGGCCTTCGCGGGCATCGACATGCTGGCGGATGAGCCTGCGCTGGAAGGCGAGGCGACCCTGCTGAATGAGCTGAACAGCGAATCCGAGCTGAATATCAATGCCGGCGGAAACACCAAGGTGCAGGAGATCGTGGAGCACGGCTTCAACGGCACGAAGGACTTTGACGAGATTATGGCGGACTGGAACGAAGCGTGGAGCGACGCCCAGGCAACCCTGAAGGTGACCGTCAACGAATAAGAAACAGAATAAACCGGACAGTCAAACCCTGTAATAGTCCGGGAAATCCCCCTGTGGCGGGGCCGTGGAAATTCCTGGCCCCGCCTTTTTTCAGAGGAAACGAGGGCGAGGGCGCTTCCGGAATTATGAACCATCATCGGAGGTATCATCATGAGCACTGTGCAATCCCCCCTGCGTAAAAGGCGGATCAACTGGCAGAAGATCGCGCTGATCGTGGCCTTCGCCATCGTACCGCTGTTTCTGCTGATTCTGTTCACCTATGTTCCCTTCCTGAAAATGATCCAGTTCAGCTTTTATAATATGAGCTATACGAAGAACAAGGGCTTCGTGGGGCTGGATAACTATCTGCGGGTGTTTACCAAGTCCGAATATGTGGATGCCATGCTGCTGAGCCTGTACTATATGGCCGGCGCAGTGGTGCAGCTGTCCCTGGCTCTCTTCTTTGCTTCCATTCTGAGCCTGGAACGGATCCGGGGGAACGGTGTCTTTAAGGCGATTATGTTCTTCCCCTTCCTGGTGAACGGGATTGCCATCGGTTATATTTTCAAGTATTTTTACACCCGGGGATTCGTGCTGGATTCCGTGCTGCAGGCTTTGGGCTTTCAGCTGGAAAGCCTGCCCTACTGGTTGAGGGACCAGAGCGTTAATAACTGGAGCCTGGTGTTTACCAGCGTCTGGAAATACTGCGGGCAGAACATGGTGCTCTTCATCGGAGCCATCGCGTCCATCGATCCTGCCCTGTATGAGGCGGCCACCATCGATGGCGCCAACCGATGGCAGCAGTTCAAGGCCATCATTCTGCCGGGCATCAAGACGGTTTTCATGCTGAACCTGATCCTGTCCATCACCGGTTCCCTGTCCGCCTTCGAGCCGGCATATGTAGTGGGAAGCATGGGGGCTAACGGTACGGCTACCTTCTTTATCAAGATTCATCAGATGGCTCATGTGTCCCAGAAGGTGGGACAGGCCTGCGCAATGGCCATGGTGCTGATGGCGCTGATCCTGATTTTCACCGTGCTGCAGCGGCTCTTCTTCCGTTATGTGATGAAGGACTCGGATAATACATTCAACGCCAAGGCCAACAAGGCCAAGACCCTGTGGTAAGAGAGGAGGGGAAAACAAATGTCAACGGCTACAGTTTCTTCGACAAATACTGCTGCGCGGGTACAGCGGACGCTGATCCGGCTGCTGGAATATCTGGCGCTGCTCATCGCGTGCTTCATCGCGCTGCTGCCCATCGTCTCCTCCTTTACGACCAGCTTCAAGACCGCGGAGGAATACGCGAATACCAGCGCGATGACGATGCCCTCCAACTGGCTGAATTTTGACAACTATAAGCAGGTCTGGACGGAAGGGGAAATGCTGCGGGCTTTCCTGACCTCCGCTTCTGTGGTGGTTGTGGTCGTGACGGTTTCCGTGCTGATGGGCTCCATGCTGGCCTATGTGCTGAACCGGTTCAACTTTCCGGGAAACGGGCTGATCCGGAACCTGTTTATGATCGCCACGCTGATTCCGGGTATCGCCATGCAGGTAACCACCTATGATATCATGCGGCAGCTGGGCTTTCTGAACTCCATCGTGGGCTACATGATCCTGATGAGCGGCACGGATGTCATCTCCATCTATATCTTCCTGCAGTACTTTGAAAATCTGGACGGGGCGCTGGACGAGAGCGCGGTGCTGGAGGGATGCACCTACTTCGGGGTGTTTTTCAAAATCCTTCTGCCGCTGACGAAACCCGCCATCGTGACGGTGGCTGTGCTGAAGGGTGTGGGGGTGTACAATGAGTACTATAACGCCAACCTCTATCTGCAATCCAACAGCTGGCGGACGATTTCCACGGCGCTGTATTCCTTCTCGGGCCCCTTCAAGAGCAGCTACAATATTATCTGCGCGGGCGTGCTGCTGACCCTGGTCCCCAGTCTCCTGGTATTTCTGATCTTCCAGAAGCAGATTTACGCGGGGCTTGCCAGCGGCTCGGTAAAGGGTTAAGGAAACATTGATCTGCTGCATTCCGGCGGTCATCTCCTTCGCTCAGGCGATGACCGCCGGAAGAGCATTTATTCAGCGCTCCCCAGGGAAAAGCTCCTGATGGGAGAGGAAGGAAGAAGCCATGCGATCACAGGAATTGAGGGAACATCTGACGGGAAAGATTCTCCCTTTCTGGGAGGCCCTGAAGGATGAGCGGAGCGGAGGCTTTTACGGCTATGTGGACAAGGAACTGAATGTTCGAAAGGATGCGGACAAAGGCTGCATCCTGCACAGCAGGATTCTGTGGACCTTTTCCACCGCGGCCAGAATGCTGGACAGCAAGGAGTATCGGGCTTACGCCGACTGGGCTTATGAAGCCCTGCGCATGTTTGAGGACGGGGCCAACGGCGGGGTTTACTGGAGCATTACCGCGGAGGGAAAACCGGCGGATACCACGAAGCATACCTATTGCCAGGCTTTTGCCATCTATGGGCTTTCCGCTTATTACCGGCTGACCGGGAAGAGGGAGGCCCTGGAGAAGGCCCGGGCCCTGTTCCGGGTGATCGAGGAAAAGTGCAGGGTTTATAACGGGTATGGAGAGGCTTACCGGGCGGATTTCTCTCCGGAGAGCAATGAGAAGCTCAGCGAGAACGGGGTGATGGCTACCCGGACCATGAATACCCTGCTGCATGTCGTGGAAGCTTATACGGAGCTGCATCGGGCCGAACCCTGGGAACCGGTTCGGCGTGCGGCGGTCGCAGGGCTGGAGATTCTTCGGGGACGGATGTATAATCAGGAGAAGCATCGGCTGGAGGTCTTCATGGACGATGAGTATCGACCCCTGCTGGATATGCAGAGCTACGGCCATGATATTGAGAGCGGATGGCTGCTGTGGGATTCCGCCCGGGAGTTTTTTCCGGAAACCGAACTTGCTCCCTGGCGGAACATGTGCCTGGACCTGCTTGAGAGCGTGCGCCGCCGGGCCTTTACGGATCACGGACTGAAGAACGAATGGGTGAACGGTCAGGTGGATGAACTGCGGATCTGGTGGGTGCAGGCGGAAACCATGCTTGGATTGTCCTGCGGGCTGGAAATGACGAAGGATGAATCCTGGAAGAGGGATCTGGATACTCAGTGGGAGACCATCAAGCGCATGATCGTGGATCCCAGGCCGAACGGCGAATGGTACTGGTCGGTTTATGAGGACGGCAGCCTGACGGAGCGGCCTATGGTGGAGGAATGGAAATGCCCGTACCATAACGGGCGGATGTGCCTGAGACTGATGGGAGGACAATGAAAATGGAGACGAAAATGATCAACGCGGGAAACCTTCCCAACATTCCCTGGCAGGAGAAGCCGGCGGATTGGAAGGAAGGGTCGGCACCGGTATGGCGGTATACGGAGAACCCGATTCTCGGCAGGAATCCGACTCCGGAAATTTCAAGGATCTTCAACAGTGCGGTGGCACCCTGGGAGGACGGCTTCATCGCCGTGCTGCGGGGCGAGCAGGTGAACGGAATTCCCCATGTCTATCTGGGACATTCTAAGGACGGCATTCACTGGGACGTGGAGCGGGAAAAGGTTCCCTTTACAGATGAGAAGGGGGAACCCATGCTGCCTCATTACGCCTATGATCCCCGGCTGGTGAAGGTGGAGGATACCTACTATATCATCTGGTGCACGGATTTTTACGGGGCCGCGATCGGAATGGGGAAGACGAAGGACTTTAAGACCTTTACCCGGGTTGAAAACCCTTTTATCCCGTTTAATCGGAACGCGGTGCTCTTTCCGCGCCGGGTGGGCGGCATGTATAAGCTGCTGTCCCGGCCGTCTGACAGCGGGCACACCCCCTTCGGGGATATCTTCCTGTCCGAAAGCCCGGATATGGTATACTGGGGCAGACACCGCCATGTGATGGGACGGGGCCGGGAATGGTGGGAGTCCGTGAAGATCGGCGGCGGCGCGGCTCCCATTGAGACCACGGAAGGCTGGCTCATGTTCTACCATGGGGTGTCCAGTACCTGCAACGGGTTTGTGTATTCCATGGGCGGTGCCATTCTGGATATCGAGGAGCCCAGCAGGGTGCTGTACCGGTGCGAGAATTACCTGCTGACTCCTGAAGAGCCCTATGAGGTGACAGGCTTCGTGCCCAATGTTATCTTCCCCTGCGCCACCCTGCAGGACGAGGCTACGGGTCGGATCGCGATCTACTATGGATGCGCGGACACCCATGTGGGACTGGCTTTTACGAAGGTGGACGAAGTGGTGAAATACATTAAGGATCACAGCGTACTGAATCCGGGGGACGAGGAAGCGGTGCACCATTATTAAGGCCTCCGCCCGGGCGGCGTTTGCAGAAATCGCCGCTTCGTGCGCATATGCGTATCCTTTTCAGATGAAGCATAGCAGGAGATATGATGACCATGAGAACAAGAAGCTTCGATTCCCTGATGGAATCCTATGAGAGGCTGCTGGCCAGGCCAAACCCCGTGGACGAGCACTTCTATAACGGCCTGTATGCCCGCTATCGGAATCCGGTTCTGACCAGAGAGCATGTTCCTCCTTTCTGGATGTATGACGCAAATCCGGAGACCAATCCCTTCATGATGCAGCGGCTGGGGGTGAACGCCACCCTGAACAGCGGCGCCCTGAAGATGAACGGAAAGTACTGCCTGGTGGTTCGGGTGGAGGGGATGGACCGGAAGAGCTTCTTTGCCGTGGCGGAGAGCGACCGGCCCACGGAGGGGTTCCGCTTTCGGGACCGGCCCATTCTGCTGCCGGATACAGAGCCGGAGGAAACCAATGTCTACGATATGCGTCTGACCCGGCACGAGGACGGATGGATCTACGGCGTATTCTGCTCCGAGAGCAAGGATCCCCATAACCCGGATCTTTCCGCGGCGGTGGCCGCTGCGGGAATTGTCCGGACAAAGGATCTGGAGACCTGGGAGCGGCTGCCGAATCTGAAGACCCTGCAGAGCCCCCAGCAGCGGAATGTAGCCCTGCACCCGGAATTCGTGGATGGAAAGTATGCTTTCTATACCCGGCCGATGGACGATTTCATTGAAACCGGCAGCGGCGGCGGCATTGGCTTCGGCCTCTGCGAGGATATTGCCCATCCGGTAATCGATGAGGAGAAGATCATCAGCCGCAGGCGATATCATACCATTACGGAGAGTAAGAACGGAGCCGGAGCGGTTCCCATCAAAACGGAGAAAGGCTGGATTCATCTGGCCCATGGCGTGCGGAACACGGCCGCCGGGCTTCGGTATGTACTGTATGCCTTCGCCACGGATCTGAAGGACCCGTCAAAGATCATCGCCGAACCCGGCGGCATGCTGCTGGGCCCCCTGGGCAGAGAACGGGTCGGGGATGTGAGCAATGTGGTCTTTACCAACGGGGCTATTGCAGATGAGGATGGGAAGGTCTATCTGTACTATGCCTCCTCGGATACCCGGATGCATGTGGCGGAGATGGATTTGGAGCGGCTTATGGATTATGTGTTCCATACGCCGGAGGATCCGCTTCGGTCAGTGGACTGCGTGAAGCAGCGGCTGGAACTGATTGACCGGAATCTGGCTTTCCTGAGCAGAAACAAATAAGGAAAGGCGGAATAAAGGCTTTTCGGCAGCCGTTGTCCGAGGGGAACAGGGATCTCCTGTGCGGAATCAATCCGCGCATCCATCCCAAAGAAGAAATGCACTGGCGGTAAGGACGCCGGCGGAGGAGCGTTTTCCGCTCCGCCTGCCGGAAGCGCCTTACCGCTTTTTCAGTTTTTACAGATTTTGTCCGGCTTTGGGATAGCAATGCGGTTTGCTTCATGATATACTTTTTGGCAACTCGACAAGGAGGAGTGTTAAATGGAAAAGGTATCATTAAACGGCGCCTGGTCCATGCGGTGTACGGAGGAAGAAGGCTGGCATGAGGCGCAGGTCCCCGGAACGGTCTATACGGATCTGCTGCGGGACGGACTGATCGAGGATCCATTCTGGCGGGAGAATGAGCTGAAGACCTTCTCCCTGATGGAAAAGGACTATGAGTATCGGAAGACCTTTTCCCTGGAACCGGCTCTGCTCGGGGCGGAAAGAGCCATTCTCCGCTGCGCGGGGCTGGATACCCTTTGCCATGTGTGGATCAACGGGCGGAAGGCAGGGGATGCGGATAATATGCACAGGACCTGGGAATGGGATGTGCTGTCCCTGCTTCGGCCGGGCGAGAACGAGATCCGCGTGATTTTTGATTCCCCGCTGAGGTATATCGCCGCGGAAAACGAGAAACGCCCCTGCTGGCAGAGCTCGGACGCCACGCCCGGCTTTCCGCATCTGAGAAAGGTGCATTGCCAGTTCGGATGGGACTGGGGTCCCCGTCTGCCCGACGCCGGCATCTGGCGGGATATGGAACTGCAGTTCGTTTCGGGCGGCAGGCTGCCCAATGTGCTGGTGCTGCAGGAGCATACCCCGGGAAAAGTACTCCTGAGGGTGAAACCGGAACCGGAAGTGGTGAATGAGAACTGCAAAGCAGAGACCGTGATCCGGATCAGCGCTCCGGATGGCTCCGTTTATGAGGCAGATGAGCGGGGCGAGGTGCTGATTGAGAATCCGTGTCTCTGGTGGCCGGCGGGTTATGGCGATCAGCCTCTGTATACCGTGTCCGTCACCCTGCGGGTGGACGGGAAGGAGGCCGACAGATGGGAGCGGAGGATCGGCCTGCGGACCATGACCGTATCCCGGGAGAAACGGGAGGACGGGGAGGAATTCTGCCATGTGGTGAACGGGGTAAAAGTCTTTGCCATGGGCGGGGACTATATTCCCGAGGATAATCTGTTCGGCCGCCTCTCTCCGGAGCGGACCCGGCGGCTGCTGGAAGATGCGAGACTGGCCAATTTCAACGCGGTCCGGATCTGGGGAGGCGGGTACTATCCGCCGGACGATTTCTATGATACCTGTGATGAGCTGGGCCTGATGGTCTGGCAGGATTTCATGTTCGCCTGCGCCTATTATGATCTGACGGAGCATTTCGAGGAGAGCATTAGGGCGGAAGCCGCGGACAATATTCGCCGACTGCGGCACCACGCTTCCCTGGCGCTTTTCTGCGGCAATAACGAGATGGAGGAGTTCCACTATTTCCCCCTCGTGGCGGAGCTCAGGGACGGAAAGAAGGACCGGACCCAGGTCCGTCCTTCCCACCATGCGGACTATATCAAGATGTTCGAGTATATCCTTCCCAGGCTGGTGAAGGAGTATGCGCCCCAGACCTTCTACTGGCCCAGCTCCCCTTCCTCAGGCGGAGCACTGGATGAACCGCAGGATCCTTCCCGGGGGGATGTGCACTACTGGGATGTGTGGCATGGGGAGAAGCCCTTCACCGACTACCGGCTGCACCGCTTCCGCTATGTGAGCGAGTTCGGCTTCCAGTCCTTCCCCTCCCTGCCCACAGTGGAGAGCTTTACCCTGCCGGAGGACCGGAATATCTTCTCCCGGATCATGGAACGGCATCAGCGGAATCTTTCCGCCAACGGGAAGATTATGAGCTACCTGTCCAAGACCTATCGGTACCCGAAGGATTTCGATCACCTGCTGTACTGCTCTCAGCTGCTTCAGGCGGATGCCATCCGGTACGGGGTGGAGCACTGGCGGCGGGATCGGGAATACTGCAGCGGGACCATTATCTGGCAGCTGAATGACTGCTGGCCCGTGGCTTCCTGGTCTTCCATTGACTATTTCGGCCGGTGGAAAGCGCTCCATTATGCGGCGAAACGCTTCTTTGCTCCGGTGATGATCTCCTGCGAAGAGCGGGGAGAGGTGGACCAGAACCCGCACATCAATGAGCTGCATGCGGATCCCATCGTATGCGCTGCTCATCTCTGCGTCAGCAATGAAACCATGGCTCCGGTGACCGGCCTGGTCACCTGGGCGCTGAGATCGCCGGACGGAACAGTCCTCCGGGAGGGCTCCGAGCAGATCACCGTGGAGCCCAGATCCTCCCGGTGGCTGGAGGATATTGTTTTTCCGGAGACCAGCATCACCGGCACCTATGTATCCTATGCCTTCTCCCTAGCGGGGAGGACGGTCTCCGAGGGCAGTGCCCTGTTCTGCGCTCCGAAGCATTTCGAGTTTAAGGATCCGGCGCTTTCCGTTCGCAGGGAAGGGGAGGCGCTGGTGGTGACGGCCTCGGCCTATGCCAAGGCAGTGGAAATTCGCAGCGAGGATCCGGATCTGCTGCTGAGCGATAACTTCTTTGATATGAATCCAGGGGAACGGCGGATTCGGATCCTCCGGGGTACGGCTGACAGCCCCAGCGTCCGCAGCGTATGGGATATGGCTTGATAAACAAAGAAATCCGGGAAGATCAGAGGGGAAAAACCGGATACGGACAGACAACAAAATCCGAGGCTATGTCCTCGGATTTTGTCATGTGAAAAGGAGGAAGCTTTTCCTTAAACACTTTTGAGACCTGTAAGCTCCAGTACGTGTTCAAGACGGCCTTCATCATAAAGGAAATGAATGGCTTCACCGAACATGGAATTGGCCCAGGCAAACCAGGACCGGGTGAACCGGGCCGGATCGTCCGGATCAAAGCTCTCATGCATGAGGCGGGTATCCGCGTGGGTGGTCAGCAGCATCCGCAGGGCATCGGCGGCCTCCCGGTCCTCGACGGAGGTCAGGATCTGGACGCAGAGGGCGATGGGCCAGATAAAGCCCCTGGGAGTATGAGGGCTTCCAACGCCATGCGCGGCAGAACCGGTGCAATAGAAGGGATTGTCTGCGCTGAGCACGAAGGAACGGGTTCGGAGATAACGGGGATCATTCCGGTCGCAGATTTCCAGCCAGGGAAGGGAAAGCAGGCTGGGACAGTTAGCGTCATCCATGAGCAGGTGATGCCCCAGGCCATCGGTTTCGTAGGCCCAGATTTCTCCGTACTTCTCCGTCTGAACCACCGCATACTGATCCAGCCCCTCCTGGATTTCCTGCCGCAGCCGGTTCGCGTCCCGGGCCAGGGCGTCATCTTCCAGGATCCGGGCAAAGCGGATCAGGGCGGACAGAGCCCGGAGGGCGAACAGATTGCTGGGAACCAGGTAGCCGTAGGTGCAGGCGTCATCGCTGGGCCGGAAGCCGCTCCAGGTCATGCCGGTCCGCGCCACGGGGGCGCCGCGGCCGTCCTCTCCCAGATCGGGTTCCGGATAGGGACTGTGGCGGATGAAGTAATAGCCGCTCTTTTCGTGATTTTGCTCTGTGCGGAACACATCCACAATGGTGCGCAGCATCCGGTGAAATTCAGGGGTCAGCATAGTCCGGCGCCCGGTCTTTTTCTCCAGCCGGTCCGCCAGCAGCAGGGGCCAGCAGAGGGAATCCACTTCGTATTTCCGCTCCCAGACCCGGGGATCCGGCTCCGGAATGTCAACCGTCCAATGCTTTCCGCTGGCAGTCTCATTAAAGGCGTTGGCATAGGGATCAATGGCGATGCAGGCAGCCTGGCGGGCCAGCAGGCCCTCGATGATTTCCGAGACGGCGGGATCATCCGCAAAACGGATGTACTGAAGCACCTGGGCGGTGGAATCCCGCAGCCACATGGCCTCGATGTCCCCGGTGATTACAAAGGTATTCCCGGGTTCCCGGCACTTGACGGTGGTTTCCAGCGTATTCAGAAAGCAGCTCTGAAACATATCAGGCAGGCCGGAAACGGTTTTCAGCTGCTCCAGTACGGGCTTCAGTCTTTGCGTAATGATTGATTTCGCATCCATCAGGCATTCCCCTTTCTTTCCATCGGACATCTTTATTGGAAAGTATAGCATAAAGGGAAAAGGAAAGACAGAGGTCAGAAAAAATAGATTTTCTGGTCGAAATGGAGCGAAATATGTCCGGAATTCGGTTGACAAATGACATGCTTGAATGTAGAATAATAACAGAGGTTGCCAGTTCGGCGACAATAAAAGGAGGAAAAATTATGAAGAAACTTCTGTCTCTTGTATTAGCGCTTGCGATGATGCTCGGCGTCTTTGCGATCCCTGCGCTGGCAGAGGATAACGGCACGCCTGCGGACTGGAAATACGCCGCAGACCTGGCGGATGATGCCGCCCCGGGAAACAACGATGATCGGGCCTTTGAAAAGTTTGATCACGTGGTCGAAGTGCACATCGGCCGCCAGATTGACCCCGTGGACACGACCCTGGCTGAGGGCGAGGACGCGGAGAACAACCAGTACACCCGTTACCTGCTGGACAACTACAACATCAAGGTTGTTGTTGACTGGACCGCGGGCAATGCCGGCGACTTCCAGCAGAAGATTTCCACCTGCATTGGCAGTGACACCCTGCCGGATGCCGTGGTGCTGCCGAACCGGAACTATCTGGTGCAGGCTGCCCGTTACGGCGAGCTGGGCGATCTGTGGGATGCTTTCAACAACTACGCCTCCAAGCAGGTGAAGGAAATCGTCGAGACCACCAATGGCCGCGCCTTCACCAACTGCACGGTGGACGGAACCTTCTACGCGATTCCCAATATTACCGTGGATACCGACGGCGTTTACATTTACTTCATCCGTCAGGACTGGCTGGATCAGCTGGGCCTGGAGGTTCCCAAGACCGTGGATGAGCTGGGCGCTGCTGCGAAGGCCTTTATGGATGCGGGCCTGAGCCCCGACTACGCCATCGCCGGCATCGATAACGGCGGACGCACCTATTCCAACTTCCTGAACAGCTCCAACAACGGATACGGCTTTGACGCCCTGTATCAGGCTTTCGGAGCCACCCCCGGATATTTCCTGCGGGATGAAGCGGGCGAGCTGTACTGGGGCACCACGACGGATGAAATGAAGGCTGCGCTGGCCAAGCTGAACGAGTGGTATGCCGCAGGCCTGATCAACCCCGAAGTAGGCACCATCACCAACGGAAACAACGCGAACAACGTAAAGAACGGAACCTGCGGCATCTTCATGGGCCCCTGGTGGTCCCTGGGATACGGCAACGGTGACTCCTTCCGCAACGACCCCACGGCGAACTGGCAGGCCTATCCGCTGTACAACGACGCGGGCGAATGGAATATCCACATGAAGGATATCGGCACGACCTATACCGTGGTTTCCGCCAAGGCTTCCGAGGAAGTGAAGAAGGCGGTCGTCATCATGAACAGCGTGCTGGTTCGTGACGAATCCATTTTCGACACTTCCGTGGCCATCGACTGGTATCCGCTGCGGAACACGGAAGCCGCGGCTGACGAGTGCGAGTATGAATACGAGGCGCTGAGGTCCGTGCTGGCCGGCAAGACCACCGTGGAGCAGTACCAGCAGGGCGGCGATCTGTTCAACAGCCTGTACAAGAATACCGCCAACGACGTGGCAACCTTGAAGGATGTCATTTCTCCCGACTACAATATCGACAACCGCCTGAACGTGACCGATATGGATGTCATGACCAACAACGGCCAGTTCAACCGGTTCTACGCGATCCTGGTCGGCGATCGTCCCTATGCGACCGTCGAACCCAACAAGAAGATCTATTCTGAGCTGTACTACCTGACTGACGGCATGGATATGTACTGGACCCAGCTGAGCGACCTGGAAGATCAGGCGATCCTGCAGTTCATCACCGGAGCCCGCAGCCTGGATACCTGGGATCAGTTCTGCGCGGACTGGCATGCGCAGGGCGGCGATGAGATCCTGAACCTGGCGAAGGATTTCCTTGGCAACTGATTCAGAAAGAACCTGAGACCGTAAGTTATTACGGAGGCAGCGGGGCCGGGCTTCCGGCCCCGCTGTTTTTCAGTTTGAAAGGAGAATGTTCTTGGAAAACGTCAGAAAAAAGAAATCACTGCCGGTAGGCCTCCATTATACCATCATGCTGCTGCCGGGATATATCTGGCTGATTTTGTTCTCCATTGTGCCCATGGTGGGTATTGTCATGGCCTTCCAGAACTATATTCCCACCAAGGGGTGGTTCGGCTCTCCCTGGGTGGGCTTCAAATGGTTTGAATACCTGTGGAAGCTGGGAGACGCAAAGCGGGCGCTGAGCAATACGCTGATTATCGCTGTCTCCAAGGTGATTCTGAATATCATTATTCCCATGGCTTTCGCGCTGATGCTGAATGAAGTCAAGCAGATGAAGTTCAAAAAGACCGTGCAGACCATCGTGTATCTGCCTCACTTCATCTCCTGGGTTATTCTGGCAAACATTATCTCCAGCATGCTGGGCGCCAAGGGGATCTATAACCTGGTCCGCACCAGCCTGGGGATGCAGCAGTTCCTGCCCATGGGTGATCCGAACGGCTTCCAGGGGCTGCTGATCGGCACGGATGTCTGGAAGGAATTCGGATATAACGCGGTCATCTATCTGGCGGCCCTGACCGGTATTTCTCCCAGCCTGTATGAGGCCGCGGCCATCGATGGCGCCGGACGGTGGAAGCAGACGCTGCATGTGACGATTCCAGGGCTGATTCCCACCGTGGTGCTGCTTTCCACGCTGGCCATGGGCAATGTGCTGAATGCGGGCTTCGACCAGGTCTTCAACATGTACAATCAGCTGGTTATCAGCACGGCCGATATTATTGACACCTATGTATACCGGATCGGTATTACCAACATGCAGTTCTCTCTGGGTACCGCTGCCGGCCTGTTCAAGTCCGTAGTCTCGCTGATTCTTGTGGTCACCAGTTACTCGCTGGCCTACAAGTTCGCGGATTATTCGATTTTCTGAGGGGAGGGCGGATATCTTGATCGAAAGAAAAACCTTTGGTCGGACCGCATTCCTGACCATCAACCTGATTGTGCTGGGTCTCCTGGCCTTCTCCTGCCTGTATCCCCTGTGGTATACTCTCTGCGTTTCCCTGTCGGATAAGCTGGCTGCGGAGGGCGGCCTGGTTACGTTCTATCCGATCGGCATCAACGCGGATTCCTATCACCTGATCATGGGGGATTCCCAGTTCTGGGTTTCCTTCGGCATTTCCGTCCGCCGGGTGCTGTATGGTACGGTTTGGACCATGGTAGTCTGTATCATGATGGCCTACCCCCTGTCCAAGACCTCCAAGGAGTATAAGCCCCGGAACGTGCTGATGTGGATCCTGGTCTTCTGCATGCTGTTCAACGGAGGAACCATTCCCTGGTTTATCACCGTGAAGAATTACGGCCTGATTGATACCATGGCGGCGCTGGTCTTCTCCGGATCGGTGCCGGTGTTCAACGTGCTGCTGCTGATGAACTTCTTCCGGAACCTGCCCAAGGACCTGGAAGAGGCAGCTACCGTGGACGGAGCAGGTCCCTGGCGCATTCTCTGGCAGATCGTGGTGCCCTGCTCCCTGCCCGTGATTGCTACGGTCGTCCTGTTTGTGTCGGTCGGATACTGGAATGAGTATTTCCAGGGCCTGGTGCTGATGAACAAGGAAGTCCATTATCCCCTTCAGACCTACATCCGTCAGATATCGGTCCAGATTCCGGTGGGCGTTACGCTGACGACGGAACAGTATCAGCAGCTGGCCAAGAATTCCAACCGGGCGCTGGAATCTGCCAAGGTGTTTATTTCCATGGTGCCCATGCTGGTGGTTTATCCCTTCCTGCAGAAGTACTTTGTCAACGGCATAACCCTTGGCGCGGTGAAGGAGTAACCATGAGGATTGTACCGCCCGGCAGCGGTTTCCGTGCCGGGCGTGTTTTTTCAGACCCCCTATGACAGAAGGAGGAAAAGCGCTTTGAAATTTACAAGAGGATACTGGATGACCCGGGAAAACTTCGTCATGAACTATGCCACCCAGTGCGTCCGGATGGAAAAGAAGAAGGATGCGCTGAAGGTGCTGGCGGCCTGCCGTCCGGTGCCCTTCAGGGGCGCCACCCTGAACGGCGCGCTGCTGGAGGTGGAATTTTCCGCTCCCCGGAAGAATATCATCAGGGTGAGGCTGACGCATTTCGCCGGGAAGGCGGACCGGGCGCCCCACTTTGAAACCATGGTAGAAGCCGTGGAGCCGGTCGTGACGGAAGGGGAGCATGCGGTCTGCTTCTCCAGCGGCGACCTGACCGCTAAGGTGCTGAAGGAGGAGGGCCGCTGGCAGGTTGATTTCCTGGGAAAGGACGGCACGGTCCTGACTACCTCCGGCTTCCGGGCCATGGCGCATGCCCTGGATAAGGAGACGGGGAAACCCTACATGAGTGACAGCCTGATGCTGGATGTAGGAGAATGCGTGTACGGCCTGGGCGAGCGGTTTACCCCCTATGTAAAGAACGGCCAGAGCGTGGATATGTGGAATGCGGACGGAGGAACCGCTTCCGAGCTGGCCTATAAGAATATTCCTTTCTACATGACGAATCGGGGCTACGGCATCTTTGTGGAGGATACCTCCGACGTCAGCTTTGAGGTGGCCAGTGAAAAAGTGGAGCGGGTTCAGTTTTCCGCGGAAGGGGAGACGCTGGTTTATGATGTGATCTATGGGGAAACTCCCAAGGGTACCCTGGATCTTTATACCGCTTTGACCGGCAGGCCTCCCATTCTTCCCGCCTGGAGCTTCGGCCTGTGGTTGTCCACCTCCTTTACGACCAATTATGATGAGGAGACGGCCAGCAGCTTCATCGACGGAATGGCTCAGCGGGATATTCCTCTGTCCGTGTTCCATTTTGACTGCTTCTGGATGAAGGGGTACAACTGGTGTGACTTTGAATGGGATCCTGAGACCTTCCCGGATCCGGAGGGCATGCTGAAGCGCTATCATGAGAAGGGGCTGAAACTCTGCTGCTGGATCAATCCCTACATCGCGCAGCAGTCCCCTCTGTTCGCCGAGGGTGCGAAAAACGGGTATCTGATCAGAAAGACCAACGGAGACGTGTGGCAGACGGATCTGTGGCAGGCGGGGATGGGAATCGTGGACGTGACCAACCCTGCGGCCCGGGAGTGGTACTGCGGATACCTGAAGAAGCTGCTGGATATGGGTGTGGACTGCCTGAAAACCGACTTCGGCGAGCGGATTCCGGTGAAGGACATCGCTTACTTCGATGGATCCAGCCCGCTTCATATGCATAATTACTATACCTTCCTGTATAATCAGATGGTCTTTGAAACCATCCGGGAGGCCCGCGGGGAAGGGGAGGCCATCCTGTTTGCCCGGAGCGCTACCGCCGGTGGCCAGCAGTTCCCGGTGCACTGGGGCGGTGACAACAGCGCGTCCTATGTGTCCATGGCGGAAACGCTTCGGGCCGGGCTGTCCATGAGCCACAGCGGATTTGGCTTCTGGAGCCATGATATTTCCGGATTCGAATCCACCGCCCCGGCCCATGTCTACAAGCGCTGGGTCCAGTTTGGACTGCTGTCCTCCCACAGCAGGCTGCACGGTTCAAACAGCTACCGGGTGCCGTGGGCCTTCGATGAGGAGAGCGTGGATGTGGTCCGGAAGTTTACGAAGCTGAAATGCAGGCTGATGCCCTATCTGTACGCAAAGATGATGGAAGCCCATGAGCAGGGAACCCCCATGATGCGCCCCATGATGCTGGAATTCCCGAAGGATCCTGCCTGCGATACGCTGGACCGTCAGTATATGCTGGGGGACAGCCTGCTGGTGGCTCCGATCTTCCGGGAGGACGGAAGGGTTTCCTATTATCTGCCGGAGGGCTGCTGGACCTCTCTGCTCAGCGGTGAAAAGACCCAGGGGAACCATTGGGTGGAGGAAAAGCATGACTTCATGTCTCTGCCCCTGATGGTTCGTCCCGGGACCGTGCTTCCGTTGGGAGGATGCGATACCCGGCCGGATTATCGCTATACGGAGAATCTGGAGCTGCATGTATATCAGCTGGCGGAGGGCGAAAGCCGGACGGTCCCCGTTTACAGTACGGACGGGAGGCTGGCCGCAACTTATATGGTGACCATGAAGGATGGGAAAGCGAAGGTAGAAACCGACTCAAAGGATCCCTTCAAGGTGATCGTGCACCCCTGAGACGGTAAAATCTCAGGGAAAGGCTGACGCATCGCTTTCGCGCAGGCGGCCAGGGCCGAAAGAACATCTGCTCAGCGTATCCTCAGGATTTCGGTGCGGTTCGCAGCCCTACGCCCGCGTTCATGATCCGGAGAATCATAAAAATCAAGGAGGCTTCTCATGAGACAGATGATGAATCCTTACCTGCCCCTGGGTGTCTACATCCCTGACGGTGAGCCGCATGTATTTGAGGGACGAGTCTATATATATGGCTCGCACGATGCCTCGAAGGCGACCGTCTACTGCCCCGGGAACTATAACGTCTGGTCAGCGCCGACAGGGGATCTGACCTCCTGGCGGGATGAGGGTACCTCCTACCTGCGCAGGCAGGATCCCACCAACGCGGATGACCGGATGCAGCTCTGGGCGCCGGATGCGGCCAGGGGAGCGGACGGTCGGTATTATCTGTATTACTGTTTTCCGTTCTATCCGGAAATCGGCGTGGCCGTGGCTGACAGGCCCGGCGGCCCTTATGAATTCTATGCGCACGTACACTACCCGGACGGACGGACCCTGAAGGAGGATATGCCTTTTGATCCGGCTGTGCTGGTGGATGATGACGGCAGGGTCTACCTGTATTACGGATTCTGTCCGGCGGAAGAAAAGGAGATGAAACTGCCGGAATTTACCGATGAAATGATCGCGAAGATGTCTGAGGACGAACGCCGCATGGTGGAGGGCCTGAGGAACATCCGCTTCGGCGAAAACAGCATGGTGGTGGAGCTGGAAGAGGATATGGCGACCGTGAAGAGCGGCCCGAAAGCCCTGATTCCGGGCGGCCATCATACGGCAGGAACCGGTTTCGAGGGCCACGGCTTCTTTGAGGCGTCCTCTATCCGAAAGTTTAACGGCATGTACTATTTCGTGTATTCCAGCCATAAGAGCCATGAGCTGTGCTATGCGATCAGCGAAAAACCGGATGAGGGCTTCCGCTATGGCGGCATTATCATCTCCAACGGGAATATCGGCTATCGGGGCAGGACAAAGCCCTGCTATACCCTGTCCAACAATCATGGCGGCATTGAGAAGATTGGGAATCAGTATTATATCTTCTACCATCGGGGGACCGACGGAAGCGAGTACTCCCGCCAGGGCTGCGCTGAGCCCATCGAAATCAGGCCGGACGGCCGGATTGATCAGGTGGAGATGACCAGCTGCGGTCTGAACGGAGGCCCCCTCCCCGCGAAAGGGATTTATCCGGCGGCGGTCTGCTGCCACATGACCTGCCCCCGGACCATGGAGCATATCGACTACCAGGATCCGGTAAACCAGGAAATTACCCGGATTACCGAGGATCGGAACGAGATGTTTGTTACGGATATCCAGGACGGAACTGTCCTGGGATACAAGTACTTCGATTTCCAGGCCCCGGCCTGCCTGATGCTGGAACTTCGGGGAGCTTTTGAGGGGAAAGTCACCGTTTCCGTGGATGAGGAGGGTGCTGAAATTCTTGGCACCATGGAGCTTTCTGCGGACAGCGATATCTGGGAGGTCAGAAATGTGGCGCTGACGGAATTCCGCGATACCGCGGCACTGTTTCTTACTTTCAGCGGCAGGGGAACCCTGGAGCTGAAGTCCCTGGGATTTATCGGATAATGGACATCCCCTTTTTATCGACAGGTGAGGGATTTTCACTCACCTGTTTTTTTGTTCCTCAGGAATCCGGAATAGGGTAGAGGGAGGGCGGTAGCCCTCGCCCCTCCCGTTGCACCGTACGTACCGGCCAGGTATACGGCGCTACATCGTAACATGGTTTCAAGTATTTCTCAGGTAATATGCAAGAGGATCGACCAATCCCGGTCGGT
>JAFPWU010000009.1 GCA_017412715.1 Clostridia bacterium | reverse complement strand
TTCTTCTGGTCGTTCATCAGGCTCTGCATCATCTTGCTGCTCTCGTACCAGAAGTCGTAGTTGCCTACGTAGAGCTTGACCTGGTTAAAATCGATGTCCACGATATGGGTGCAGATATTGTTCAGGAACCACCGGTCGTGGGATACGACGATGAGGGTTCCCGGGAAATCCATCAGGAAGTCCTCCAGCCAGGCCACGGACCGGTTGTCCAGGTTGTTGGTAGGCTCGTCCAGCAGCAGGATGTCCGGATTGCCGAACAGCGCCTGGGCCAGCAGCACCTTGAACTTGTCCCCCGCCTGCAGCTCGGACATCATCATGGTGTGCTCCTCGGCGGGAATCCCTAGGCCGGTCAGCAGGGTGGCGGCGTCGCTTTCCGCGTTCCATCCGTCCATCTCCGCGAACTCCCCTTCCAGCTCCGCGGCCTTCTCCCCGTCCGCCTCGCTGAAGTCCGGCTTGGCGTACAGAGCGTCCTTCTCCTGCATGATATCGTAGAGCCGCTGGTTCCCCATGATCACCGTGTCCATCACGGGATACGCGTCATACATGAACTGGTCCTGCTTCAGGGTGCTGAGCCGCTCATTGGCCGGAATGGTCACCGTCCCGGTGGTGGGCTCCAGCTCTCCGCTGAGGATCTTCAGGAAGGTGGATTTCCCCGCGCCGTTGGCGCCGATGATGCCGTAGCAGTTTCCGGGCAGGAACTTCACATCCGCCCCGGAAAAGAGCTTCTGACCGCCGAAGGTAAGGGATACGTTGCTGACTGTTACCATTTCTGATGTTCTCCTTGATCAAACTTTTTGCGTAGCTGTTCATTCCGCGCAAAGTCGGTACAGCGCGTTGGCATAGATCTTCATCGCCAGCATCAGGCTGTCAATGCTCTCGTACTCATTGGCCAGGTGCGCCAGTTCCTCTTCCCCGGGGAATACGGCCCCGAAGGCCACCCCCTGCTTCAGCACCTTGGCATAGGTCCCTCCGCCGGTGGCCATGGCCTCGCCCTTCAGCCCGCTCTCCTCCTCGTAGGCCGCCAGCAGGCTACGAACCAGCTCGCTGTCCGCGGGCACATGATGGGGCTCCTTCTGGGAGATTACGGTCATCTGGATTCCCGGCAGGTGGCCGGCGCATTCCCGCTTCAGCAGCTCCTGGTCCGCCTCCACCGGGCAGCGGAAATCCAGGGTTCCGTACCATTCCCCGTTCTCCAGCCGCAGAATGCCCATGTTGTTGGTCAGCTTCCCGGATACCTTGTCCTCGCAGGCGCAGCCCAGGCTCTTCCCATCGCTCTCCAGCCCTACGGCCTCCGCCAGCACCGCGATGCCGCCCTGGGCTCCCAGCTCCTTCATCAGCTTCAGCATCATGCCAATGGCGCTGCGCTTTCCCTCCGGGTAGGCGCTGTGGCCGGAGATCCCGGTGGCTGTCACCAGCACGCCTTCTTCAGTTACCTTCGCCTTGTAATCCAGGCCGGTCTTCTCCGCGTAGGCTTTTACCTTTCCGGCCAGCTCTTCCCCGCCTTCCAGCAGAGCGATGCTCTCCCCGGCGATGACGTTGGGCCGCTCCCCGGTGGCCATCTTCAGAATCTTCAGCCCGTCCTCCGCCTGGGGGAACCGCAGCTCCATATGCAGCATGCCCTTCTCCGTATTAATCAGGGGGAAGGAGGCGTCCGGGCTGAATCCGATCTCCGGCATCTGAGCGTGGGCGGCATAGTATTTCATATCCTCCCAATCGCATTCCTCGTCGCCGCCCATGATCAGCCGAATACTCCGCTTCAGGGGCACCCCCGCCTCCTTCAGCGCCTTCATGGCAAACAGCGCCGCCAGCGTCGGCCCCTTATCGTCATTGGTGCCCCGGCCGTAGATCTTTCCATCCTCGATCTCCGCGCCGAAAGGCGGCTTGATCCATCCGTCCCCTACCGGCACCACGTCCAGGTGTCCCAGCACGCCCAGGACCTCCGGGCAGTCCCCGAGGGTCGCGTCGCAGGCATAGCCGTCATAACCCTTCACCGCGAAGCCCATCTTCCCGGCGGTCTCCATGGCCAGGTCCATCATCCGGCCGATCTCACTGCCGAAGGGCGCCCCGGGCTCCGCCTCCGCCTTGATGGAGGGAATCCGTATCCATTCCTGCAGGGTCCGCACAAACTCGTCCCGGTAGCTCTCAATCAGATCATTGATTTTCTTTTCCATAATATTCCCCCCGTTCTTTGTTTGATTCTGTCTCAGAACTCATTCCTGTAATCCTTGCTCTTCTTTTTCGGCGCGTCCGGATCGATGTATTCGATCTCCAGCCGCTGGAAGGGCACGGATTCAAAGAAGGCGTCCGCCCCGAACCGGGTCATGCCGAATTCCTCCCACTCCCGGTCGTTCTTGTCCAGCCATACCGGCTCCGCCAGATCCAGCTCGTGGCAGGCCTGCAGCAGGGCCTCCCTGGGATCGTGCCGGTCGCAGGGAATGGTGGCCTGCCGGTCGATCCGGTGCCCCACAATGGTCTTGGCCCATAGTGCTGATGCCATGATTTCTCCTCCGGCGCAGTTGATGATCCCGGGTCCGGCTTTCCGGACACCTGTCTGGTATTATCTCATGAACGGGAAGGGTTCGCAAGCCCTTCTTTCACCGCTTCGGCGGTTTTCCGGGTCATGCCCTTCACCGCCGCGATCTCCTCCACCGAGGCCTCCCGTAGCGCCTTCAGGCTCCCGAAGGCCTTCAGCAGCGCCTTCCGCCTGGCCGGCCCGATGCCCGGGATATCCTCCAGCTGGCTGTGGGTAAAGGCCCTGGCCCGCAGCACCCGGTGATGGATGATGCCGAACCGGTGGGCCTCGTTCCGAACCCGCTGCACCAGCTGCAGCTCCGGCGTGTGGTGATCCAGCCGGATGGGCTCCTCCGCCCCCGGCAGCCAGATCTCCTCTTCCTTCTCCGCCAGGCCGAACATGGCCGGTGGCGTAATGCCCAGCTCCTCCAGCGCCTCAATGGCGAACCGCAGCTGCTGGGGGCCGCCGTCGATGAGGATCAGCTCCGGCAGGTCCGTAAACTTTCCGTTCTCCGTTCCCTCCTCCTGCTCCCGCAGGGCGTGGGCGTATCTTCTCCCCAGCACCTCCTTCAGGGAGGCGAAGTCGTTGGCCCCCTCCACGGTTTTAATCCGGAAGCGCCGGTATTCCTTCTTGGCCGGTACCCCGTCGATAAATACCACCATGGAGGCCACGCTCTGCTGCCCCTGGGTGTTGGAGATATCGTATCCTTCGATCCGCCGGGGATATTCCTCCATGCCCAGAATTTTTCCCAGGTTCCGGGCCGCCCCGACGGTGCGCTCCTCCTGGATCGTCCTCCTGGCGTTCCGCTTTTTCAGGGCATCCTCCGCGTTCTTGACCGCCAGCAGCACCAGCTCGTGCTTCTCTCCCCGCTGGGGCACCTTCAGGGTCACCGCGGCTCCCTTTTTCTCCCGCATCCAGCTCTCCAGCTGTTCCTCCATGCCCTCCGGCAGGGTCTGGCACAGCACGTTCCGGGGAATCATCGTGGCTTCCGCATAGTACTGGGTCATAAATTCCGCCAGCACCTCTCCGGGCTCCTCGCCCCCCTCCCGGGGCAGCAGAAAATGGTCCCCGCCGATCATCCGTCCGCCCCGGACGTACAGGATCTGGACCATCGCATCCAGCCCGTCCTGGGCCAGGGCGATCAGGTCCTGCTCGCTTCCGTCCGTCCGCAGGGCGATCTGTCTCTCCATCAGGCCCTGCACGTCCCGGATCTTGTCCCGGATCTGCGCCGCCCGCTCATACCGCATGGCGGCCGCCGCCTCGGTCATTTCCTCCGTCAGCTGGTCCATCACCGGCTTGTAGTCCCCCTCGAGAAAGTGGAGAACCCCGGTGATCATCCTGCCGTATTCCTCCTCTGTGCACTTCCCCGCGCAGGGGCCCAGGCACTTATGGATATCGTAGTTGACGCAGGGCCGCTTCACCGTCTTCGCCGGCAGGCTCTGGCGGCAGGTCCGCAGGGGAAAGACTCCCCGCACCGCCTCGATCACCTGCTTCACCGCGCTGGCGCCGATATAGGGGCCGAAGTACCGGGCCCCGTCCTTTTCCATCCGCCGGGTAATCTCCAGCCGGGGAAAGGGCTCCTTCAGGTTCACCTTCAGATAGGGATAATGCTTGTCGTCCTTCAGCAGAATATTGTAATAGGGCTTGTGCAGCTTGATCAGGTTGCATTCCAGAATCAGCGCTTCCAGGTTCGTCTCGCACAGCAGAATCTCGAAATCGTCGATGTGGCTGATCATCGCCGCAACCTTCGGCGTATGAGCCGTATCCCGAAAATAGCTGCGAACCCGGTTCTTCAGGTTCACAGCCTTTCCAACGTAGATGATGGTCCCCTCCCGGTCCTTCATCAGGTAGCATCCGGGAGAATCCGGCAGCATCCGGATCTTCTCCTCCAGCTTTTCTCCCCAGTCGATCACAGAATTGCTCCCTTCCCACAATACCGTATTTCCTGCCCCATCTTTTCCCGCTTTCAGTCTATTGGGGCGGAGCCCCAATAACCTTTACTTCCCCTTTCCCTGAATCCGGGGGACGTTGCTGTTTTCTCAGTCTCTCTCCCGGGTTATTTGGGGCGGAGCCCCAAATAACCTTTACTTCCCCTTCCCCTGAAGCCAGGGGAAGTTGCTGTTTTCTCAGTCTCTCTCTCCCGGGTTATTTGGGGCGAAGCCCCAAATAACCTTTATTTCCCCCTTCCCCTGAAACCAGGGGAAGGGGTCAGGGGGATAGGGTTCTCCCATTATTCTAAACCATTTATAGTAAGCTCCAGCACATCCAGCGAATTCTGCAGGCTGGTCTGGTATTCCCCGGTATCCATCCCTGTGGTCAGGAAGGCCAGATAATTGTCGATAAAGGACTGCAGCGAGGTCAGCTCCTCCTCCGTCACCAGTCTCCCGGAGGCCCCCTCCATCCCGACGCTTACCTCATTCAGCGTAGCGATAGCGTAGATATTGCTCCGGATCTGGGCCAGGGTCGCCGCGGAGCTGGCTCCCGCGTTCCGGCTCAGGGAGGTGGTCAGCCGCACGGCGGAGGCGATTTCGTTCTGCATCCGCTGAATGATCAGGTTCCTGGCACTGGAACGGCTCTGCACTGCCGGCAGCGCGATGGCCGTCAGGGCGATCACGGCAGCTGCCAGCACAAGAATCAGTATATTTTTGATCCGGTTTCGCCGTACATTCGATACCGGCATGCTGGTTTCATTCACCTGGGAATATCTCCGATACATAGACCCTCCTCCTTTTCCGCCAGACCTCAGAGAATCGGCGTTTCCTTGAAAAAAGTATACCATAAAGCCCTGAAAAGCGCAAAAAAACAGGGGGAATGCACAAATTGACGGTGTTTTTCTTCTTTCGCTGCTTGCTTTTCCGGTGGTTATCCCTGATAATAGGCCCGTGGGATAAAGAAAGTTCCCCTGCCCGTATACTGACCGACGAAATGCCAATGAGAGGAGACTCTGCATGCAGCCTATTACCAGATTCGAAGACGCCCCCGAATATAAAGAATTCGCGGCCCGCCGCGCTGAAATGGCCGCGGCCACGAATAATCGGGATCCCTATTTTATTCGTCACGATTCCGCCCTGACCGATACCTCCCTGGTGGATGGCGTCCGTAAGCTGAATTTCGCCAGCTACAACTATGTGGGCATGTCCGGACGGAAGGAAGTCTCCGAGGCCGCCAAGGCCGCCATCGACCAATACGGAACCAGCGCCAGCGGCAGCCGGCTGCTGGCCGGAGAAAAGACCATTTACCGGGAGCTGGAGCGGGAAATCGCCCGGTGGAAGAAATCCGATGACGCGCTGGTCCTGGTCAGCGGTCACGCTACCAATGTCACCTTCGTAGGCAATTTCTGCGGGGAAGGCGATCTGATCGTTTACGATTCTCTGAGCCATAACTCCGTCTGGCAGGGCTGCCAGCTGAGCCGCGCTACCTGCCGCCCCTTCCCTCATAACGACGTCAAAACCCTGGACCGGATTCTGTCCACCCGGCGGGAAAAGTTCGGAAAGGTGCTGATCATCGCGGAAGGCGCCTACTCCATGGACGGGGATGTGGGCGATATTCCCGGGCTGGTGGAGGTCAAGAAAAAGTATGGCTGCTTCCTGATGGTGGATGAAGCCCACTCCAGCTGCGTGCTGGGCCCCACGGGAGGCGGGGTGGATGAATACTTCAACCTGCAGCCCGGGGATGTGGACATCCATATGGGCACCCTGTCCAAGGGCCTGGGAGCCTGCGGGGGATACCTGGCCGGAAGCCAGGCGATCATTGACTATATGCGCTACATGCTGCCGGGATTTGCCTTCTCGGTGGGCATCTCCCCGCCCCTGGCGGCGGCAGTGCGCAAGGCGATCGAACTGCTGCATCAGGAGCCGGAGATCATGGAGCGGCTCCAGCATAATATTCACTTCTTCTGCGCCGAGGCGCGGAAACGGGGGTTGAACATCTGTCTTGCCGGAGAATCCGCCATCATTCCGGTGCTGATCGGGGAAGATCTGGATGCCTACGTGCTGTCCAACGCCATGCGGGATAAAAACGTCTGCGTGCCTCCGGCTGTCTTCCCGGCGGTGCCCAGGGGCGAAGCCCGGCTGAGGTTCAATGTCATCTCCGAGCATACGGACGAGGAAATCCTTTACGCCCTGGATACCCTGGTTGGCTGCGCGAAGGAGCTGGGAATTCAGCTCCCCGCCGGGCAGCCTGCGGAATGATTTTTGATTTAAACTGCAGATGTAACTATTCAGTCCAGCAAGCGGAGCGACTTAATAGCTAGCAGCAGAAAAAAATGGAGTAGGGGGAAAAAGCAATGAAACTGGCAATCGGCAATGATCACGCAGCGGTGGAAATGAAGCTGCAAATCATGGAATTCCTGCAGGCCCGGGGAATCGAAGTCATCAACGTGGGCAACGATGATCCCCATGACCGGCAGGATGATTATCCCATCTACGGCTACCGGGTGGGCCGCCTGGTGGCGGACGGCGAGGCGGATCTGGGCATCTGCATCTGCGGCACCGGCGTGGGCATCAGCCTGGCCGCCAACAAGGTGAAGGGCATCCGGGCCTGCGTCTGCTCCGAGCCCTATACCGCCCAGCTTTCCCGCAGGCACAATAACACCAATGTGCTCTGCTTCGGGGCCCGGGTCATCGGCATCGAGCTGGCAAAGATGATCGTCGCCGAATGGCTGGATGCCGAATTCGAAGGGGAAAGGCACCAGCGCCGGATCGATATGATCCGGAAGATCGAGGAAACCGGAACCCTGGATTAATCCCTTCTGTTTCCAGAAACGGGACCCGACAATATTGTCGGGTCCCGTTCATTTTCAGCCGAAATTCGTATTATGCCTTCCGGTTTTCTTCCAGGATCGCAATCACCTTTTCGGCATTTTCCTCATTGATCCGCCCCTGCTCCATATAGCTGACGCTGCCCTGGGATACTCCCAGCAGCTCCGCCACCGCCTTTTGGCTCAGCCCGGCGGCCATTCTGGCCTTCCGGATCTGTTCTCCCAGATCTTTCCGCGGTTCCTTCCCGGTTCCGGCTCTCTCTCCGCCTGCTTCCGTCCCCTGCCTCGCGCTTTCCAGTCTGGCCGCCTCCGCGGCAGCCTCCTTCGCCTGCGCTTCCTCGTAGGCCTCCAGCGCGGCCAGGATCTTTTTCGCAGTGGGCTCGTCCACTTTTCCCTTCTCGATCAGGCTCACCTTGGTCTGGGGAAACTGCATTATCTCACCCAGCGCCTTCTGGCTCAGCCCTATCCGCATCCGGGTATCCCGGATCTTGGATCCCAGGATCACCTGATCCTTGGGCTTGATCTTCCGGTTCACGATCTCCCGGGAGGGCTTGCCGTGAATCCGCCGGAGAATGTTCTCCGCCTCCTGCTCGGTCACGCTGCCCAGCTCCGCGTGGCTGATTCGGGCCGCCGGCACGTGCAGAATGGTGCTCAGCTCCTTCTGGCTCAGCCCCGCCTTGATCCGCTCCTCCCGGATTCTGGCCCCCGCCTCTTTAGGATCGAATGCCGCGGTTTCCGTCCTGGCCGGCACGGCCTGCAGCTTTCCGATCAGCTCGTCCGCGTGCTTCGGGGTCACATATCCGCTCTCCAGATGGGCCAGGGTTGTGTGCTTCACGCCCATGATCTCAGCGGCCTCCTTCACGGAGAGCCCCGCCTCTTTCCGGGCGTTCCGCAGCCGGATTCCCGCGTCCTTCGGGGATTCTTCCCCCTCTTTTTCTTCCATGGACGCGATCCGGTGCAGAATCTGCTCCGCCTTCTGTTCCCGGATGTATCCGGATTCCATCTGGGCCACCCGGCTGACGGACAGATTCATCATCTCCGCCAGCTGTTCCCGGGTCAGGCCCGCGGCCTTCCGGGCCTCCTTTACCCGCTGCCCGTCCCGCTTGTTCGGCGCGGGGTTTCGGTCCTCCCGCAGGTTTTTCGTCTTTGCCTCCGCCTTGTGGGCCGGCTGGATTCTGGGTTTCCCCTTGCTCCTGCCGTCGCCGTACATCAGCCATTTCCGGTTCATCCCGGTCTTCCGCTCGATCTCTTCCCCCCGCCGGCGGTTGATCTGGGGGCCTGCTCCCCCCTCAAAGGCCAGCAGGTCGATCGGCGTAATACCCAGCGTGTCCGCCATCTCCTCCGGGGAAATCCCATTCTCCTCCCGCCAGGCCTGCATCCGGTGCCCCGGAGTCGTCTGATCAAAGGACGGCAAAAAGGGATCCAGATCCGGATCCTTCAATACCTGGGGATTAATCGGAAAAGCGGAAAGATATTGCATCAGAAGATAGGTCTCCCCATTCTCCTCGCAATCAATCACTTCCTGTTTCGGAACGCCCAGCTCGTCAGCTACCTGCGCCTGGGTCAGCCCCATTATTTCTCTGATATCTCGTATATTCATTAAAAAAATAACGCTCCTGAAGTCAATTCAGTAAAGTTATTATATCAAATCGTTCTCCGCTTGTCTATTCACTCTTCGGGAAAGATCATTACCTTTTCAGGCGAATTTCCGGGCTTTTCTAAAAAAACGACAAAAGCCCCTTCCCGCCTCCGTTTTTCAGGATGGCGGGAAAGGGTTCAACAGCAAAAACTTAAGCTCGGAATATGCATTATGCTCCGGCCACAGGATAGCAGATGATCAGCCCGCTCCGTTCCGCGTAATAGCTGTCCAGCCCTCTTGTGGGCAGAATCTGCACCTTCGCGCTCTCCCATTGCTGCAGGATCATTTCCTTCATCCGCTGGGCCATCCCTTCGTTCATGCAGTGGCTGATGGCCATCTCCGCTCCTTCGTACCCGTTCTCCTCCATCTCCCGCAGGATCTTCTTCATCGTCCGCTGCTCTCCCCGCAGCAGGTCCTTCAGCTTGATCTCCCCCTCCGGAGATCCTATGCCGATGACCCGGATCCCCAGCTTTCCGGCCACGAATCCCGCCACCTTGCTGACCCGGCCGTTCTGAACCAGGTTGTGGAAGGAGGAAAGCGTAAAGATGGTTTTCGCAGATTCCGCCAGATTCCTGCAGGAGGCGCATACGTTCTCAAAGGAAGTTCCCGCCTGAATCTGCTTCAGGGCCTGCTGGGCCATCAGTACCAGCTTGGGCCCGGTGGACAGGGAATCGATCACCTCAATCCGCTTTCCGGGTTCCTCCTCGATGGCCATGTTCTTGCCCACGATTGCACTGTTATAGCTTCCGGACAGCCTGCCGGAGATTGTCATGGCGATGATATTGTCCGCCTTCCGGAAGGCGGCTTCCCACGCGGAGGGGGAAGGACATGCGCTGTGGCTCTTCGAGGACACCTCCATGGCGTCCACCATCTTCGGAACCTCCAGCTCCGTGTCATCCACAAATTCCCTGTCATCTACATTCATGATAAAGGGCACCGTATCAAAACCGATTTCGTCCGATCCTGTTTCCAGCTCTTTCAAATCACAGCTGGAATCGGTCACGATCATCCATTTCATCCGATTCGTGCCTCCTTCATTAACTTTTTCTCCGGAAAGTTATACCCCCATCCGTCCTGAAAGTCAAGCTTCTGCTATGGTGGAAAAAGCCGAGCCGCGTAAGTGAACGGGGGTTTCTAACGCCCGGAAAACTGTCCAGTGGACAGTTTTCAGTGAGAAACGGGCGGCAGCCCCGGGCAGGCGAGCCGTCCCCCGGGACGGAATTCCCCGAGAGCGAGGCGGAGTCTTTCATCCCAGAGGCCGTGTTTTCGGGGTTCCCGCCTTCCGGGGATACATCTTCGGGGTAGGCCCTACCTTGCTCACCGGCAGAATCAGGTGCTCCCAGTCCCTGCCCTGGATGGGCACGGCCTCCGGCTCCCGTACCTTCCCGCCCAGCAGGAAGGCCGCCCGCCGGCCGGCCTCCATCTCCTCGGTCAGCCCCGGTCCCTTCCAGCACAGCATCAGCCCTCCGACCCGTACGTAAGGCATCAGATATTCGCACAGCACGTTCAGCGGCGCCACCGCCCGGGCCACCGCCCGGTCAAACTGCTCCCGCAGCTCCGGCTTTCTGGCTCCGTCCTCCGCCCGGGCATGGATCAGGGCCACGTTCTGGCTGTCGGTCTGCCGGATCACCTCCGCCAGAAAATTCAGCCGTTTCTGCTGGCTGTCCAGCAGGGTTACCCGTATCTCCGGCATCGCCAGCGCCAGGGCCATCCCGGGAAATCCGGCTCCGGTTCCAACGTCAATCAGGGATTCCGCCCCTTCCAGAAGTCCCATCCTAAGGATCCCCAGGCTGTCCATGAAATGCCGATCCAGCAGCTCCTCGTCCTCCGCTTCCGCCACCAGATCCATTTTCCCGTTCCATTCTTTCAGCAGCGAAAAATAGCACGCCAGCTTCTCAGGCAGTTCCGGTCGGAAGGGAATCCCATTCTCATTCAGCCTCCCGGCAATCCGTTCCCGTTCCGTAGGCGTCCACCCCTTTTCTTCCTGTTCTTACTCCAGTATACCCGGTTTTCCGCCAAAAGCAACCCTGCCGCTCCGGCGCCCATGCGATTGCCCCCGGAGTGGATTATCCTCAGAGAGCGAAGCGACTAAAGAGACAATCGAACAAAAAAATCTTGAAGGATTTCAAACTTTGCAGTAAGATAATAGGCAAGAACACAAGAGAAATGAGGCCTTTCGCATGGGAGAAAAGCTGGAAATCCGCCTCCTGGGCGGTTGTACTATCCGCAATGGTGAGGAAGTGATCGAAACACTTCCCGCCCGCAGCCGCCGCGGCGTAGCGTTGCTGACCTATCTCATCCTGCAGCGCGGTTCCCCCGTAGCCGCTCCCCGGCTCATCCGGGAGCTCTGGGGCCGTAAGCGGAATGCCAATCCGGAAAACGCGCTGAAGACCATGATCAGCCGTCTCCGCTCCATGCTGGCGGAGATCTCTCCGGTGCTCAGCGCCTGCGTGGTCTCCTGCCCGGGCGGCTATCGCTGGGATCATCAGCCCGGCGTCTTTGTGGACGTGCTGGAGGTGCTGAGTCTCTACGACCGGCTCCGTGCCGGCCTGCCCGAAAACGAGCGCATGGCCTGCTGTCAGCAGCTGCTCAGTCTGTACGAAGGGGATCTTTATCAGCCCGATGATATGATGAACGGCACTTCCGCCGTCAGCCAGTTCCACCGGATTTACTTGGATACCGCCCTGAGCCTGATCGAAATGAAACGCCAGCGGGAGTGCTGGACCGATATCCTGAATATCACCGAGGCCGCCATGAAGATTGACGACATGGACGAGCCCCTGCAGCTGGAGCGGATGCGGGCCCTGATGCAGCTGCATCGGACCGAGGATGCCGTGGCGGAGTATCGGGAGATGACCGACCGGGAGCGCCGCCTGCTGGACGTAGAGCCCGGCGAGGAGCTCCAGGCCTTCTATCGCCAGATGAGCAAGGCCGGAACCAGCCTGCGGTATAATCTGGATGTGCTGCGGAACCGTCTGACCGAGGGCGACGACGTGCAGGCCGGCCCCTTCTTCTGCGATATGGACACCTTCCGCGTCTTCTATCATATTCAGATGCGGAATCTGGAACGCCTGGGTTCCACCATGTTCCTCGGGCTTATCATGCTGGGGAACGGGGATAAGGAAAAGGTAAACGCCATCGTCTATAAGGGCGCTTTCGCCGCCCTGGAGGAGATTCTCCGCCGTAATCTGCGCCGGGGCGATATCGTCGCCCAGGCCGATGAGTATGTGATGGCCCTGCTGCTTCCCACCGTCAATTATCAGTCCGGCTCCATGGTCATGGAGAGAATTGAACACGTATTCTATACCATCTACGACAGAGATAAGGTTCCCTTCCATTTCCGGATCACCCCCCTGGGCGGGGAAAGCTGATTACCTTCCCCAGAGTAATAAAAAACACAGGCATGCGAGCCTGTGTTTTTTATTGGCTGAAATCAATCCCCGATCAGCGTTTCCCCTTCTGCCAGCTCCTCCGCCGGAACCATGGGGATCTCATACTCGGGAATATCCACCTTCGTGGCGCCCAGAATGGCCTCGCTCCAGGTGGCGTGCTGCGCGATATTGTAATCATGCAGCAGATCGGTATAGAAGTCGAAATAAACGTTGCTGTACAGCGGAATCACCGGCAGCGCTTCGTTGAACTTCTCCTCAAAGGCCAGCCACTTCTGCACGTATCCCAGAGTATCTCCGGGCTGCGTCTCGTTCATCGCCGCCGCCAGCTCATACAGTCCCTGATCCTGCTGCCGGGTCACGCTGGCCGCATTGTTGGGATCAAAGGTGCTCGCCGGATCGAATACGACATCGAAGTTCACCGCCTGGAAAACCATGTCCATCTCCCGGTTTTCCGCGTACACCCACTTGCTCATCTCCGCCATCGGCACAGCCTTCAGCGTCAGCCCGATGCCAATCTCCTTCAGGTTCGGCACCAGCGCGCTCTCCAGCTCCTGCCCGATCACGTTTCCTTCCGGATAAATGGCTGTCAAATCCAGCGTCACGTTCTCTCCGTCCACGTTCTTGCTCCGGAGTCCCGTCGCTTCGTCGATCTTCCATCCGTCCGCGTCCAGCAGCGCCGCCGCCGCTTCAAGATCCAGTCCGTATCCGGTCAGCCCTTCCAGGTTCAGCGCCTCCCAGGCTGCCGTCTCCTGGGCGATCGTCCGTCCGAACTCAGCCGCGGCTTCGTCCGTCTCGGAGATCGGAGGATCGGAGGTGCCCATCACCAGGCCGTACATCCACTGGCCGATGCCGTAGTATCCATCCACCCGCAGACCGTTGTTCCCGGTATAATTTGCCGTAATCTGATCCCGGTCCATGCTCCAGGCAATAGCCTGCCGGACCGCCTGAGAGGATACTGTGGGCTTCTCGCAGGCGAAGGCCAGATAGGCCAGTCCGCTGCGGGGATAGTTCCCCAGGGCCAGCCCGGATCCTTCTATCGCGATCTTTTCCTGCTCTTCGCTGATGACCGGTGCGTAGGTCACCTTGTTCAGCAGATCGAACTCGTGCTCATCCAGCTTCGCGGCCATGCTGTCGTTTTCGCTAAGCGTGTAGCTCAGCTTTTCGATCAGGGCCTGGGCGCCGGCCGCGTTCCCCTTGTAGTAGCTGTTCTTCTCGAATTCAGCCACGGTACCGTCCCAGCTGGTCAGGGTGTAGGGTCCGCTGACTACGCTGGGATGGCTCCTGTATCCGTTCTCCCCCTCCAGGGTGCTTTCCAGCAGCTCCGCGGTGAATACCCGGTTATTGACGGTGCCATCGATGTTGGTCAGGTATACGCCCGCGCCGTCGTCAGCCACCCGGACCCCGGGAGCGATCACGCTGATGGGATACGGAATGCAGCTCAGCAGCGCCTGCTCGAAGAAGAAGGGCAGGTAATCCCCGTCCAGTGTGATCATAATGGTGTTATCCGCAATCACATTCACGCCGGTGAGAATATTGCTCTCCCCGTTCATGTAGGCCTCGCTCCCCTGGATGGCCCCCAGTCCGGGAATCCGCTCCTGGATGGCGCCCAGCGTCGCGATTTCGGGGCTCAGGGTCAGCAGGAAGCTGAACGCATAGTCCCATGCGGTAATCTTTGTTCCGTCGGAGTAGTACAGGTCATCCTGCAGCACGAAGGTGTAGTACCGGTCTCCCGTGTCCTCGGATTCCAGTCCCAGCTCGCTCAGCACAACTGTGGGATCCGCCTGGAATACGCCGGTATCCCCGTCCCAGCGGATCAGGTTATATCCGTGGAGCAGAGCCCGCACGTCTGCGTCAGAGGTCGCGTTTCCCCACATTTCCGTGAAGAAATTGCCCTGCATCATCGTGGTGTTTCCCACGCTCAGATGATCATAATAGACGATCTCGGCAGGATCCACGCCGTAGGCCACGGCGGTCGCGGCCGCAAGGCCCATGGTCCGTACCAGTTCCGGATCCGGCTCAACCACCATCGGAACCAGGTTCTCTTCTTCTGCCGCTTCGTCCTCGGTTCCCTCCGCTTCGTCCTCGGTTCCCTCCGCTTTCTCAGCGGTCTCCTCCTGAGTCTCCGCGGGCTCCGTTGCCGGCGTCTCCGCGGTTTCCGCCAGGGCAAAGGTCATGCTGCCGGCCGCCATGGCCAGGGTCAGCAGCAGCGCGATGATCTTTTTCCACATCTTTGTCCTACCTGCTTTCTTCTTGATTTCCCCTTGGGATTCTATATCTGATCCGGTTTGCCGGTAGTTTTCGTATCTTATGCGTTTCCTGATAAAAACGCGCTTTCCCCTCTCCCCGAAGTACTCCGGGGAGAGGGATTTTGCGTTCCCGGCCCTTCAGAAGGGCCGTCGTTCCAGCTATTGTCCGTTCATTTGGTCTTAAGTTTCTTCACTCCTCTCTTAAGAGAGAAGCCTGGGTTTCCCCCGGATGGATTTTCCATCCGGGGGAAGGTTCCGGTGTCTTTCCTTCATAGTCCGGGTCGATTACTCGAAGCATTCACCAACGTTGTTGTAAACGCCGCCCAGGCCCAAAGGAGTCTCAAGGTCTTCAATCGTTACCAGGTTTGCGGCCGGTACAGCCGGTCCGCCTGCCGGTGCCGGTCCCGGTGCGGGAGCCGCTCCGGGCGTCAGCACATTCCAGATGGTGGAGGCCCAGCCTTCCGCCGTCGGAACGAAGGAGCTCAGGGCCGCCGTGTATCCGGCAGGTACCTCAGTCTCTCTCCAGGCATACATGATCCGCTGTCCGTTAGCGTACATCGGCAGGTTACTCTGGGTAGCCGTCCATCCGTTCGCCTCGGTCAGATCCACTGTGATGCCTGTCGGCGTCTCAGTTCCATCCGCGTTCACTCTGTACAGCGCAACGGCCAGCGCAGCGGGCCGTTGCGCCGCCGTGTCGTTCATCCAGACTTTGTTCACCGTAGCCGTCGTGTAAGTAGGCACGATCGGGATCGGATCGGTCCGTCCGGGAACAACCTCAGGATCATCGCCTTCAGGATCATCGCCGGTGGCCGTCACCGTGTTCACCATGCTGGTTCCGTCGTTCTCCGCCTGTACGATGTAGTAGCCATAGATGATTACCGACGCTCCGGGTGCCACGCTCGGGATCACAGCCTTGCTGCCGCTCACTGTGTAGCCCTCGCCGCGGTACAGGGTCGCTCCGTAAGGCAGGTCTTCAAACTGGTCAGTTACCGTAATGCCGCTGATCGTTACGTTGCCGTCGTTCAGCACGGTAATCTGGAACACGATGGGATCGCCAACTTTATATCCGCCTTCAGGCGCCTGTCCGCTTACGATCTTCGTAAGGGTCAGGTGCGGGTTCTTCTCCTCGATCGGCGGAGTCGGTCCGTCAGGATCGTCCTCATCGCCCGTGGTGACTGTATCCTCATCTTCCGGAGTCTTGGGTTCATCCGGATGCTTAGGATCGTCGATCGGATCGCCGGCCGCAACTGCCGTATTGGTCACGCTGCCAGCCAGAATATCCGCTTCGGTCACCGTGTAGCTGGTCGTAATGTTCCGGGTTTCGCCTACCGCCAGGGCTTCGATCGTCTCATGCAGACCGGTCAGTTCGTCATCCACAGCCACATTATGGAAGGTTACATTGCCTTCGTTGGTAACTGCGATGTTGTACTGGATCGTCTCGCCCAGTGTGAAGGCTTCTCCGTTCGCCGGTTCGTTGGCGATGGTCTTGTTCACGGTCAGGGTCGTATCCAGGTCTTCCGTGGGTTCGGGATCCGTGCCCGGCACAACCGGTACATCCGGTTCGTCCGGATCGGGACTCTTGCCCTCGGCTGTTGCTACGTTCACGACTTCGCCAGCCAGGATGTCATCTTCCGTGACGGTGTAGCTCGTCTCGAAGGTCTGGGTCGCCTCAGGCGCCAGGCTTGCGATCGTCCATTCGTCTCCGGTCAGTTCATCCGTCACCGTGATATCCGTGATCGTCAGGTTGCCATCGTTGGTCACCGTGATCTCATACTCGATGGTATCGCCCAGCGCATAGCCTTCATCAGGCGTCTCGCTCGTCGTTACCTTAGTAATCGTCAGGTGGCCGTCCTTCTCTTCCGGTTCATCATCCGTATGGCCGGGATCAACGGGTACATCAGGCTTGTCAGGATCCGGGCTCGTTCCGGTCGCAGTCGCATCGTTCACGATGTGTCCGCTCAGGATATCAGCTTCCGTTACCGTCGTGCTGGTGGTGTACTCCTCGCTCGCTCCGGGCGCCAGGCTGGCGATGGTCTCGCTCAGTCCCGTCCGCTCGTCCGTTACGGTAATGTCCGTAATCGTCAGGTTGCCGTCATTCGTTACGGTAATCTTGTAGCTTACCGTGTCTCCCAGAGCATATCCGTCTTCAGGCGTCTCGCTCGTCGTTTCCTTGGTTACCTTCAGATGTCCGTCCTTCTCTTCGGGCTCATCATCCGTATGGCCGGGATCAACGGGTACGTCAGGCTCGTCGGGATCCGGGCTCGTTC
>JAFPWU010000008.1 GCA_017412715.1 Clostridia bacterium | reverse complement strand
GAACCCGCGGCCTTTTGGTCCCGAACCAAACGCGCTACCAAACTGCGCTACACCTCGAAGCTGGAGCCGATGAGGGGACTCGAACCCCTGACCTGCTGATTACGAATCGGCTGCTCTACCAACTGAGCCACATCGGCACAAACCAGCAACGAATATTATAGCAAATGGATAGCAATTTGTCCAGCATTAATTTTTTAACTTCATAAAGCGGATTCCGAACAGCGTCATAGTGAAAGATGGATCAAAGGCCAAGAATCCGGGCAGCCTTCAGAATAGCCGTCTGGGTCTTGGCGTCAGTGATCTCCCCTGTCATAACCTGTTCCACCAGCTCCGTCAGCGGCACAGTCATTACATCCAGGAATTCATCCTCATCCAGGTGCCGATCCCCTGCATGAAGTTTCCGGGCCATATACATGCTGATTCGTTCATCGCTGTAAGCCGGAGCGGAATAGAAATCCCCCAGCGGAATCCACTCGTCTGCGGTATATCCTGTTTCCTCCCGCAATTCCCGCTGAATGGCGGACAGCCGGTCCTCCTCCCTGCTGTCCAGCTTGCCCGCAGGAATCTCCGTGATCACCTGATCCAGGGGATAGCGATACTGCCTCTCCACGATCACCTGGTTATCCTGCGTCACGGGAATCACACAGACCGCTCCGATATGCCGAATCACCTCCCTGATGCCGCTTCCGCTGTTGGGCAGGTTGACTGTATCCTGCTTCACATGCAGCAGCACCCCGTCAAACACGGTCTTCGACGAGGTCTGTACCTCCCGCAGGGTCTGCAGCTCATGCTCCCGATCTATCTTCATGTTACCTGTATCCTTTCCTGATCCGGCTCCGATCTTACTTCTCTATTCCGGCAGCAGCACACTGCTTCGGATTCGTCGTCCCAATCTGTCTTCCACAAATCTCCTCAGCAGGGAAAACGGTGCATAGCTCTCCTGTCGATCCACCCAGGCAGCAGATCCGCTGGCCAGCGCTTTCCTCATCCACCGAACCTGCTGAGGAGTCAGGCTCTCCTGCGCCCTGACCCCTGGCATCTTCGCCCGCTTCCACTCTTCATGGCATTCCCGGCAGCACAAGCCTCCCTCCGCCATATCGAAGAAGAAAGGCCCTTCCTCGCCCATCCGTTTTCCGCACTGAACGCAGTGGTTGAGGCGGGGCTTAAACCCCTCGCAGGCCGCAAAATGCAGCAGAAACCCGGATAGCAGAGGCCGCCAGGGCTGATCCGAAAAAGACAGACGGCTCAGCGTGTGCAGCAGCAGCATGAACAGCTCCTGCCGCTCCTGTTCCGGCTCAATAACTGCCTCCGTCAGGCTCAGCACATAGGTCCCGCAGGTCAGCCGCTCATAATCCTGCCTCAGCGCATAGAAAGTCTCTATCAGGTGTACCGAAGTCACGGTAGCCCGGCCTCCGGACTCCATGAGCATATAATCTCCCAGGGCAAAAAGTTCCCCCGCATTAAGATTGTGAGATTTCGGCTTGCGGCAGTTCCGGATAATGGCATCGATCCGTCCCCGGGAGGGGCTGAAAAGGGTCACCATCCGATCATTGTCCCGATAGTTCACATGCCGCAGCACGATGGCCGTGTGCTCCGTCTGGTTCATTTTCCGCTGTCCCTGTTCCTGATTTCAAACCGGCGTACCTTGCCGGAGATGGTCTTCGGCAGCTCTGCCACGAATTCAACTTTTCTGGGATACTTGTAGGGCGCTGTCAGATGCTTCACATGATCCTGCAGCTCCTTCACCATGGCGTCCGATGCCTGATATCCCGGCTTCAGGACCACAGTGGCCTTGACAATCTGTCCCCGCAGCGGATCCGGCACGCCGGTAATAGCACACTCCAGCACCGCCGGATGATCCAGCAGCGCGCTTTCCACTTCGAAGGACCCAATTCTGTATCCGCTGGACTTGATGACGTCATCCGCCTGGCCTACGTACCAGTAGTACCCCCACTCATCCTTCCAGGCAAGGCCCAGCGTGTGGTAAACATTCCCCGCCAGAGCAGCCTCCGTCATCTCCGGATGTTTGTAGTATCCCGCAAACATGCCTTAGGGCTTTCCGTAATGGATACGGATAATGATTTCCCCCGTCTGGCCAGCGGGACAGGAATTCCCTTCCGCATCCACGACATCCACGTCAAAGAGGGGCGCAGGCTTGCCCATGGAACCCTGCTTGACCTCCATCCAGGGGAAGGTCACCAGCGTAGGCACCAGCTCCGTCTGTCCGAAGCACTCCCGCAGCTCGATGCCGGTCTGCCGTTTCCAATCCTCCACAATCTCCGGCGGCAGAGGCTCCCCTGCTACGGAGCAGTGATGCAGGCTGGACAGATCATATTTGGACAGATCCTCCTGCAGGATGAAACGGTACATAGTAGGCGGGGAGCAGTAGGTAGTGATGCCGAATTTCTCGATCATCTCCAGGATCTCCGTCCCTTTGAACTTATCGAAATCATATACGAAGACACAGCTGCCCGCCAGCCACTGGCCGTACAGCTTGCCCCATACGGACTTGGCCCATCCGGTTTCCGAAACCGTCAGATGAAGACCTCCGTCCTCGCACTGCAGCCAGTAACAGCCGGTAAGTATATGGCCCAGGGGATAATAATAGTCTTGGGCCACCATCTTGGGCTGCCCGGTAGTGCCGGAGGTAAAATACACCAGCATGAGATCCCTGTCGCAGGGATATTCCTTTCCCTGAGGCTTCTCCCAGATATCGGAAGCGGCGGCAAATCCCGCATCGAAGCTTTCGAAACCTTCCTTCTCCGACCTGACCATCAGCAGGTGCTTCAGCGTCGGGCAGTCCGGCGCAGCTTCCAGCACCGAGTCCGCCACGGTAGTGGTATGCTGCGTGGTAATAATGACGCTGATTTCCGCGGCCCGAACCCGGTACCGGATATCCTTGGCGGTCAGCAGGTGCGTGGCCGGAACCGTAATTGCGCCGATTTTGTGCAGTCCCATCAGGATGGGCCAGAACTCGTGATGGCGCTTCAGGATCAGCATCACTGCGTCCCCTTTTTTCACCCCAAGAGACTTGAGATAGTTCGCTGCCTTGTTGCTTTCCTACTTCTTGAAAGTGCCTGCGGCCTGTTATTTCGGGTTCTGCTCTTAATGCCTGCCATCCATTCTATGCCATATCCTTCTGAAAAAAGGATCGAAGCAAATACTGCTTCACAGCCTGTCGAAGGAAGTGCATGCATACGTCTCCGGAAAAGAAAATCCTATCCCACCGTAGATAGATCCCAGGGCTCGTGAATCTTCGGCACATCGCTGATCAGCCGCTTGGTATACGGCGCCTCCGGCTCCAGCATCACCTTGTCCGGCTTGCCGCTTTCCACGAATTTCCCATGCTCCATAATGTACACGGAGTCGGAAATATAGTAAGCCAGGCCGATGTCATGGGTAATGAAGATAACCGTCATACCCGTTTCGTCCCGAAGCTTCAGAAGCATATCCAGGATCGTGGCCCGGGAACAGGCATCAATCATGGAGGTAGGTTCATCCGCCAGAAGGATAGTGGGCTTCAGCAGAAAGATGCGGGCGATCATCAGCCGCTGCATCTGTCCGCCGGACAGCTCAAAGGGATACTTGTTGGTCAGCTCCGCGAACTTCAGGTTCACGAAGGAGCAGGCCTCGGTCATCAGCGCATGCTTCTCTTCCTTGGACAGATTTTTATCTCCCCGCATGTTGATGCAGTCCAGCAATACCGAGTCAATCTTATGAAATACGTTATAGCTGGAAAAAGGATCCTGGAAAATCGCCTGAATGCCTTGCCAGTATTCCTTTTTCTTGGCGCGGGTGGAGATATCCCGGGGCTTGCCCATATAGGAAATCTCCCCTTCCGTGGGATCCAGAAGCCCCAGCAACATTTTGCTCAGGGTCGTCTTTCCGGAGCCGGATTCGCCTACAATGGAAATAAGTTCGCCCCGATGAAAGTCGAAATCCACATGGTCCACGGCCACGGTGGTAATTTTCCCGGTATGGAAAACCCGGGTAACGCCCCGCCCGCTCAGGCACATGGGCTCCTTGGAAAAATCCTTGTTCCGGTTAGCGCCGAAGGTGACGCTTTCCCGGGAATCCGCCTCCTGGATAGCAGCATCGGTCTCCTGGATGGCCTCATTGATTTCCTCAGTCTTCACCTTCGTACACCTCCTTCAGATGATCTACCGAGTGCATACAGCGGTAGCTGCGGCCTTCCGCAAATTCCAGCAGAGGCGGCTGATTATACCTGCAGGCGGGGGTGGCATACCTGCACCGCTCCGCAAACCTGCATCCCGCCGGAGGATGCTTCAGATTGGGGGGTGTGCCGGGAATGGCTGTCAGCTTCACATCCCGCGTACCTTCCTCCGGCACCAGGATGGACCTCATCAGGCCCCGGCTGTAGGGGTGCACGGGATCAAACACCATCTCATGGGCGGTTCCCCGCTCCACGATCTGTCCCGCGTACATGACCATGATATCGTCCGTCACGTTGTAAAGCAGCGGCAGCTCATGAGTGATGAAGATCATGCTCTTGACCAGGCCCTTCGCCATCATGTCCTTCATCATCTTGATCACCATCTTCTGGCTGGTTACATCAAGCGCAGAAGACGGCTCGTCCGCAATCAGAACCTTCGGGTTCAGAATGGTAGAAACTGCGATAACCACCCGCTGCCGCATGCCGCCGGAAAGCTCCACACTGTGCTTGTCCAGCGAATCCACCGGCAGGCCCAGCAGCGCGAAGCGCTGCTCCGCCATCTCCCGGATCTGCTTTTTGTCCATGGGCAGCTCATGGGCCCGGATCACATCTTCGATAAATTTTCCCACCTTCCGTGTGGGGTTCAGCGCGTTCATGGCCGCCTGAGGGATATAGGCCACGTCGGTTCCCAGCACCGTCTTCCGCACCACATCCGGATCCAGTCCGGTGATGTCCTTTCCGTCCACCACGATGGTGCCGGAAGTATAATGCAGCGGCGCGAAGTAATAGCCCATCAGGCTCAGAGCCAGCGTGGACTTTCCGCATCCGCTTTCGCCCGCGATGCCCAGGCTCTTGCCTTCCTCAATGGTCAGGGAGACGTGATCCACGGAATAGACGTTTTCCCCGGTTCGGGTAATATACTTGGTGGTCAGCTCACTGACTTCCAGCATCTTCTTTGCCATGTTTCACACCTCCTTTTAATCTCTCAGCGTCGGGTTGAATACCTGGTCGAGGCCGGTATTCATCAGGTTAAGGGAGAACGACGTCAGGGCAATCACCGCGATCACCGGGAAGTAGGCCCACCAATAACCCTGGGTATGGGCATTGTACAGCATAGCCCAGTTCATCATCAGGCCCAGGGTGGGGGTCGTGGTGGTCTTCGGGCCAAGTCCCAGCAGACTCAGCTGAGCTTCGGCCAGGATGCCGCTGGAAACCTGCAGGATAAAGGCCATCACCACGTAGCTGGCAATATAGGGAAGGATATCCGTTACGATAATCCGCACCAGGCTGTGCCCGCTCAGTTTGGACAGGTTCACATGATCCCGGTTCCGAAGGGAAATGACCTGAGACCGGACGGAACGGGCTGTCCAGACCCAGCTGGTAATTCCAATGACGATGGCGCAGGTGGTCACTCCGCGCGCCTCCTGTCCAACAGAGTAGTAAATCAGAATCAGCAGCACAAAGCCGGGAATAACCGTGAACACATTGCATACGAACATAAGAATGTCATCCACTATGCCGCCCAGATATCCGGATAGCAGCCCGATGACCAGCCCCAGGATGGTGGCTATGGTGCCGGCGATCAGGCCGATGATCAGGGAAGTTCCGATAGCCGCGGCCAGTTCCTTCATCATATCCCGGCCGAAGTTATCCGTGCCCAGAGGCAGGTTGATCACGTTGGCCACCTGGTTCGAACGCACATAGGCGTTATTCGCCACGGCGGTGCGGACTTCCTCATCCCCGTTCTTAGTCAGAAGGGTCTGTTCGCCTGCGTTCAATGCCGCCAGCAGCCGGCTGTTCAGGGTCCGCAGATCACGCTTTTTGGCGGAAGTGGTATAGCCTTCCACCTTCTTGCTGGAATCATAGTTTTCCTGCCACAGGGTAACCAGACTGTCCAGATTCTCATGGCTTGTATCCAGGTGGCTCACATCTACCCCGGCAGCGGCCAGATAGGCAAGCATCGTCTGTCTGTCCGCCTCGGAAATATTGCTGTCAGCCCGGTTAACCGCCGCATCATCCATGATGAAGGTGCTGGTCTTTCCGTTCAGGTTCACCGTATTGGCATCATACAGGGACAGGTAGGTTCCCGGCTCCACAAAGCTGTTCTGCCCGATCATCTGAAGGGGATTGCCCGGATGAAACAGGGGATAGAACAGAGCGATGCCCAGCAGGATAATGAAAAGAATGAATCCAGTCATGAACCGGGGAGAGTGGAGGCAGCTTTTCAGGATATTTTTCATCTTCTTCCACCTCCTTAATCAAACTGCGCCGCTTTGACGCGGGGATCAATAAACGCATAAATGATATCCAGCAGGAATGAGGCAATCAGCACCATCACTGTGATTATCAGCGTAGTAGCGGAAATCAGCGGATAGTCCGAGGCGGTGATCGCCTTGTACATGGTACTGCCCAGGCCGGGATAGCTGAAAATGGTCTCCGCTACCAGAGCGCCGCCCACGGAAGAACCGATGGACATGGCCAGTCCGGTCACCTGGGGAAGCATGGCATTGCGGAACACATACCGAACAATCTTCTTATCCTTGATTCCCAGGAAGCGGGAGTACTTGACATAATCCGCGTTCAGCTCATAGATGGACATGGAACGCATGCCCACAGCCTGACCGCCGATGGAAATCAGCACGATGGAGAAGAAGGGCAGCTGATAATGCCTGATCACCGAGGAAATAAACTCCCAGCTGAAGTTGGGAATCATGCCCGGATCGTAAGCTCCGTTCACCGGAGCCCATTTCAGGGTAATGCCGAAGATCACAAGCAGCACGACCGCTGCGCCAAAGGCAGGTACCGCGCTGAAAAACAGGCTCACCGGCATAACCACCTTATCCCAGATCTTTCTCCGATAGGCGGCCACCGCTCCCAGCACGTTGCCCAGAATCCATCCCACAATGATGGCAGGGATCTGCAGGGCCAGGGTCCATCCGATAGAGCTGGAAATAATATCGCTCACGGACCTGGGATACTGGCTGAAAGAAAGTCCAAAGTCTCCCCGGATCGCATTTTTGCAGAAAATAAGAAACTGCTCCGGCAAAGACTTGTCCAGTCCGAAAGCCTGTTGATAGACCTCATACTGCTTCTGGATAGCCGCCGCATCGGTGGTGTTTCCCAGCGTCTTGCTTAAAATAGCGTTGACCGGGTCACCGGGCATCATCCGGGGCAGGAAGAAATTCAGCATCACAGCGACGATAAAGGTGATAATGAACCAGAAGATTTTCTTCTTAAAATACTTTCGGTATCCCTTACTCAACTGATCGCCCCCTCTTGATTAGCAAAAGGCGGCCATGACCCGCCTGAAACAGGTCATGGCCGCGCAGAATTGACGCTTTGTCAGTCTATGAATATCTGCCAGGGGGGATCATTCTACCAGCTCGATATAGTACTGACCGGCAATGCCGTAGCCATCGATCAGATCCAGCGGAGGAATCTGGGGCTTGCCTTCGGCAGCCAGCTCCGCATTCAGATCCTGAGACACGAAGTTGGTCCATACGGTCTCGTTCACAGCATAGAAGCTCTCAGGACGATACATGAGGGAGAAGGAGGGCACTTCATCCAGGTACAGAATGGTGGCTTCGGTGTACAGAGCCTTCTGCTCCTCTTCGGTGGCAGCCAGCGGAATGGCGGCAATGATTTCGTCAGCGCGCTCATTGGACCAGTGGCCGAAGTTTCCGGACCAGTTGCTGTTCAGGCCGATATACTCAGAGCTCATCAGGCCACGGACGCGGGCCCAGGGAGAAGAGGGCGCAGCGCCGGCGGGAGACCACATGAAGATGTCATACTCCGTCTGAGAAGCAGCCGTAAATACAGTCTGATAGATATCCCATTCAGGATAGTTGGTGGTAATGTCCAGGCCGATCTTTTCGCCTGCAGCAGCAACCACTTCCATCGCGGCCTGCCAGTCGGTCCAGCCGTTGGGGCAGCAGCTCTTCAGGCTGACCTTCTCGCCGTTGTACTCGCGGTAGCCGTCTCCGTCGGTATCCACGATGCCCGCCTCATCCAGCAGGGCCTTGGCCTTTTCAATCCGGGTGTCCAGGTCATCGGTAGCATCCCACTGATAGGGCTGAATTGCGTCATGGTCCAGCAGGGCCTGCTCACCGTCGGTAGGGTTCATGACGGAACGGGGCACATCCGCAAAAGAGGGGCTCTGGTTGGTCATGGCGTTTGCAATGATGGTGTCATAGTCCACGGCCATGGCGATGGCTTTCCGGACTTCCTTCACCTGCAGCACCGGAACTTCCATATTGAACCAGGCGGTAGGCATGGTAGCGCAGACGCCGTAGGGAGCTTCATCCATGTAGGTGGAGATGGCCAGACCATCCTTTTCCCACAGATCCTGGATGTTGCTGACGAACTGCTGGTTCACGTCGATCTGACCTTCCTTGAAGGCCACCAGGGAAGCGTCATTGCCGCTGTAAATGGTATGCGCCTGATACTTGGCAACAGGCAGCTTGCCCCACATGGACTCATCCTGTCCCCAGTAGTTGTCGTCCCGGACCAGGACAGTCAGCTGATCATTGTCGAAATAGAAGGTGTAGGGGCCGGAGTAGGGCACGTCCTTTTCCGAGCAGGTATCTTCCGCAACGGCCTTGGCATCGCCGCCATGCTTCTCGAACATGCTGTCCAGCCAGGCTTTCTGGAGAATGTAAGTGCCGCTCAGATAGTCATAAACCAGCAGCGGGTTCACGGGCTTGCCTTCATCATTGGTCACCAGGGAGATAACCACCTTGCCGTCAGCCGCTTCAATATTGGCGATATAGGGAGCATATCCGGCGTAGGTGCCGTTGTATCCGTCCAGCTTCTTCCAGGCTTCCCAGGTGGCAACCACGTCGTCCGCCGTCACGGCAGTCCCGTCATTCCACTTCGCCGCAGCCTTCACGCCGAAGGTCAGCTGGGTCATGTCTTCGTTCCACTCATATCCGTCCTCAGCCAGCAGGCCGTACAGCTTGCCGTCCAGGGCATTGTACATATAAGCGGTCTCCCAGACCAGCGTCCGGCTTCCGCGGGGGTTGGCGGAAATGGCCATAGAGTTGTTGGAGTTGGAATGCAGCGGGTTCCATGCAGCGATGGAGCCGTACTGCCATCCGCCGTGATACAGCGTCTTGTTTCTGGGCAGGGTCGTCACAGTTTCCGCACCGGCAGCGGCAACGGAAAGCAGCATGGCCACCGCCAGCACCAGGGCAAGGATCTTCTTCATACAGGTCGAACCTCCTTCAAAATATATTTCCAGGGCATTCCGCCCGGAAAAACAAAAGACAGATTTGTCCTATGGATTCCTCCGCAGGAAATCCCATAGACTTTCTTTGGCTGCAAAACATGTTTCTGTTCAGGGAAGAATCATAGCAACTTTTCGGTCGAATGTCAATACAAAAAATACAGCTTTCCGGTTCTCCCCGGATCTCCTCTTTTGGGTTGACAAACCCTTCCTTCCCTTGTTACATTATCCTTATATTATTGGTTTATTCTTTCTTTGCTCAGGACATTTTCCCATTTTTCCTCTGCCGCCATTTTGCTCTGCAGCCCCGGCCTGTATTCCCCTGACCTCTTCCATGCCGGCGGAGCTGTCCGTTTCTCTGAGAATGAACTCCCGGATCATTGCTGGAATGATCCAGGAGAAATATATAGTATGGAAAAGGAGTGTTCGCCCCATGATTTCCCCGAAAGAACTGGTATCCCAAATGACCCTGGAGGAAAAATGTTCCCTCCTCTCCGGCGCCGACTTCTGGCACACCCGCAGCGTAGATCGCCTGGGGGTGAAGGGCGTCATGGTCTCCGACGGCCCTCACGGCCTGCGCAAGCAGGAAGAAAAGGGCGACCATCTGGGGGTCAATGATTCCATCAAGGCCGTCTGTTTTCCCGCAGCCTGCGCCTCCACCGCAAGCTTTGACCGCTCTCTGGTGCGGAAGATCGGCGAAACGATCGGCGACCAGTGCCAGCATGAGCAGGTGGCCGTGAATCTGGGTCCCGCTATCAACATCAAGCGGTCCCCCCTCTGCGGCCGGAATTTTGAGTACATGTCCGAAGATCCCTATCTGGCCGGAGAGATGGCCGTGGACCTGATCCAGGGCGTGCAAAGCAAAAATATCGGCGTCAGCGTCAAGCACTTTGCCGCCAACGATCAGGAGCACCGGCGCATGTCATCCGACAGCGTGGTGGACGAGCGGACTCTCCGGGAAATCTATCTTCCCGCCTTCGAAGCCGCAGCAAAACGGGGCAGGGCCTGGACCTTTATGTGCTCCTATAACAAGCTGAACGGAGAATATGCCTCCCAGCATAAATGGCTTCTGACGGATCTGCTCCGGGGCGAATGGGGTTTCGACGGCTATGTCATGAGTGACTGGGGAGCCGTCAGCGACCGGGTCAAGGGCGTTGCTGCCGGGCTGGATCTGGAAATGCCCGGTTCCAACGGCGTCAACGATGCCCTGGTGCTCAGAGCGGTGCAGGAGGGCCGGCTGGATGAAAAGTATGTGGATCAGTGCGTCGAGCATATCCTGACGATCCATCAGCGGTATTTTGACAATGCGAAGCCGGATACCCCCTGGGATCAGGAAGCTGATCATGCCCTCGCAGGAAAGCTTGCGGCGGAATGCATGGTGCTCCTGAAAAATGAAGAGAACATCCTTCCCCTGAAGAAGGGCGAAAAAATAGCCGTCATCGGTGAATTCGCGGAAAAGCCCCGTTTCCAGGGCGGCGGCAGCTCCCATATTAACTGCTTCAGAGTGACCACCCTGCTGGATGCGCTGGAGGCCGCAGGAGACGCTTACACCTACGCCCAGGGCTACAGTCTGAAGGGAGAAGAAGTCGACGAAGCCCTGACCGCGGAAGCCGTCGCCGCCGCGAAGGCTGCGGACAAGGTCGTCATTGTAGCCGGCCTGCCGGATTCCTTCGAGTCTGAGGGCTATGACCGCACCCATATGCGGATTCCCGCCAACCAGAACGCCCTGATCGAAGCGGTGGCCGCCGCAAATCCCAATCTGATCGTTCTGCTGTATAACGGTTCTCCCGTGGAGATGCCCTGGGTGACCCTGGCGAAGGGACTGATCGAGGGATATCTGGGCGGCCAGAATGTAGGCACGGCCAACCGCGCGGTCCTCTTCGGGGATGTGAACCCCAGCGGCCGTCTGCCGGAGACGCTTCCGCTCCGTCTGGAGGATACTCCCTGCTATCTTTCCTATGGCGGCGAAGGCAATACCGCCCCCTATACCGAGGGCATCTTTGTAGGCTATCGCTATTATGACAGGAAAAAAATGGACGTGCTCTTCCCCTTCGGTTTCGGCCTGAGCTATACCACCTTCGCCTACAGCAATCTGAAGCTGAGCGCGGAGAAGATCAGGGATACCGACACGCTGACCGTCTCCGTGGACGTAACCAATACCGGCGCCGTTCCCGGAGAGGAAGTCGTCCAGCTCTACGTGGGAGATCGGGAAAGCACCGTCTTCCGTCCTCTGCGGGAACTGAAGGGCTTTGACAAGATCGCCCTTGCCCCCGGCCAGACAAAGACGGTTACCTTCACTCTGGATAAACGTTCCTTCGCCTACTGGAATACCGCGATCCATGACTGGCACGTTGAGTCCGGCATCTTTGACATCCAGATCGGCACATCCAGCCGGGATATGGTTCTCTCGGCCCCGGTGGAAGTGGAAAGCACCGTTCGGATTCCCGTCCATTTTGACGAGAACTCCATTTTCATGGATATTATGGCGGATCCCAAGGCCGGCGCCGTAATGAAGGCCATGATGGCAAAGATGGGTTCCGCCTTCGGCTCCGGCGAGGATCACGGCGGAAGCACCGAAGCGGCCAGCGAAGCCATTTCCGACGAAATGAACACTGCCATGATGAACTACATGCCCCTCCGGGGACTCATCAGCTTTACAGGCCTGACCCACGAGCAGCTCAAGGGACTCCTTGACCAGCTCAACGCCTGATGCTGATCTTATTCGGATCCAGCAAAACCGGGGAGCCCCAGGCGGGGCTCCCCGGTCGTTTCTCTCCGGCAGAAAAAGCCTTTTCAGCGGAAATCCTGAAAGCGTGTACAGCGGCAGAGCTCGCCTGATCGAGCGCTTGTCCTGCCTCGCCCGAACGAAGGGGAAAACCGCCTGAATGAAATAGGTCTTCGCTTTCTCAGCATTTTCCCTGAATTTCGTACTTTTCTCTGAGTTCCCGAAGCGCCTCCGGAATCGCGGCAACGGTATCGCCGGCGATCATGGAGACATCTCCCATCCGTGTCTGAGCAATTTCCCCGGCTCTTCCGTTCAGCCAGGCTCCGACAGCCGCTGCCTTCGGCAGCGGAGCATCCCCCGCGCAAACGGCCGCCAGGATCCCGCTCAGCACGTCCCCGCTGCCTGCCGTAGCCATCCCCGGGCATCCCCGATCCGTCAGGTAAGTTACCTTTCCGTCCGTCACCACGGTGGCTGGCCCCTTCAGCAGCAGGGTAACTCCCTGTTTTTCCGCATATTCCTCCGCCATGGCGCATCCGGACTCCTGGATCTCGCGAATACTACGTCCCGTCAGCCGGGAAAATTCGCCCGGATGAGGCGTCAGCAGGACCCGGCAGGAAGCCTCCGCCAGCAGCTTCGGCTCCTTCCCCATCAGCTCCGCCAGCGCATTCAGCCCGTCAGCGTCCAGGATCAGGGTGCCTGCATACTCTTTCAGCAGGAAGGCCACCGCCTCCCGGGTGTCCCGGCCGTTTCCCATGCCCATGCCTGCCGCAATCACCCGCAGTCCCCGGATCAGTTCCTGCCACTCCTCCCGTCGGAACGATATAGTTCCCTCCTGATCGCTCAGAGGGAAAACAGTGCTTTCCAGAATCAGCGGCATTAAGGCAGGGCACAGGCTACGGGGAATCGCCGCCTTTACCACGCCTGCGCCGGACCGCATGGCGGCGTTGGCAGCGCAGGCCAGCCGGACCGCCCCCGCGTACCGCTGGCTTCCCCCGATGATGCCCACATATCCGTATGTTCCCTTATTTACAAAATGTTTTCTGGGGGGGAAAAGCGATGCCGCGTCCTCAGTTTCCATCAGGTACCGTTCCGGTCCCATGGGGTCAATCCCAATCTCGCAGTTCACCCGATTTTTCATCAGATCCATGGCCTGATTCAGAAAGTGGCCTGGCTGAAAGTGCCCCACAGAAACCGTCAGATCGCTGACCACCGCCTTCTCAGCCAGACCGTTGTCCCCGTTCAGCCCGCTGTTGATGTCCGCGCTGACCACATAGGCCCCGCTGCCGTTGATCAGGTCGATCATCCGTTCCGCCTCCCCCGTAACCCGACCCCGGAATCCTGTTCCAAAGATGCAGTCCGCAACGGATCCGAAGCCCTCCAGGCTCTCCGTCTCCTCCCAAAGCCGGACCGGGATCCCGGCAGCTTTGCATTGGCGGTACCAGTCTTCCCCGTCCGGACTGAAGCTCATTTCCGGAAGGAACAGGGTACAGGGAATTCCTGAATCCGCCAGTCTCACGCCCAGCACATATCCATCCCCTGCGTTATTTCCCTTGCCGCAGACAATCGCTACCGGAGGCTTCCAGGCCGCGGCCCGGAAGATGCCCTCTCCGGCCCGGCCCATCAGTTCCCTGCCGGGGATTCCCCCCGAGATAGCAGCCGCGTCACTTGCCCGCATGGATTGTACATCCAGGATCCGTTTCATGGGTTTTCCCCCTTCATTCTGGTTTGCCGTTTTCGCGAATGATGAGAACGCCTCAGACCCTTGGCGGAGAGTCTGAGGCGTTCCTGTTTTATTGCTGTGGATTGCCGGTCATAATCCCGTAGATCAGGAGCAGCACGATCAGGACGGATGTACCGATAATCACCGCATCCACCGTCCGCAAGGATACATTTTCCTTAATCTTATCGTAGAGACGGTATCTGCGGGGAAGCTTTTGATCGCCGAACTGTTTCTCAGCCCTTTCCTTTGCCTGATCCATCTCTGCCCGGGTCTGTCTTCTGACAGGATTCACGAAGGGACAGATCTTGATATCATGAATAGGAAAACGGGATTCTGTTCCGGAGAAACACCGTATTATTTCACTCCCCGCCAGGCATTGAAGGGGAAGAAAACAAACCTCACATGGCCTATGATCATGTCCCGGCTGATCGGTCCCTGGGCCCGGCTGTCATTGGAATTGTTCCGATGATCCCCCATGACGAAATACAAATCCTTCTCCAGGGAGAATTCCTTGCCAACCAGGGAGACAATCCGATCCGTATCCGCGGTGATATCCTCTCCGTTCAGTTTCAGCGCTCCGTCATGTCCATAGGAAAGCCTGGTTCCGTCCACCGCAACGGCATCCGAGCAGATGCCCCGCCAGCCCCAGATTTCTCCGTTCACATAGACGGCGATCCGGTTCTGGTTCTCGTCCGTATATTCCAGGCTCAGGATATCCCCCTGCTTCGGAATATATACTTCGTCATAGCTTTCCCCGGCGGAACCGCTGTTCGTGCGGTAGGCGTCGTTGATATAGGTTTCCTCGTACTTTTCACCGTTCACATACAGGTATCCGCCCTCAATCCTTACCCGGTCTCCCGGCATGCCGATCAGACGCTTGACGAAATTCGTATCCCCCCTCCCGGGATACCGGGCAATGATCACGTCAAACTGGGACGGGGATCCGAATCCCGTGGTCAGCCGGGCCGCGTTCTCCTTTTCTTCCGTACTCTGCCAGGGCAGACTCAGCCAGGTGCTGGCATAATCCAGCTTGGACACAAACATGACCTCACGGTCCAGCAGGGTATCATTCATGCTGGCCCCGTCCACCCGGATCGGCTCGAACAGGAAGGACCGGATCACCAGAGCTGCAATCACCGCCGCCAGAATCGTCAGGACCCATTCAAAAATTTCTCTGCCCAAGGATTTCTTTTCCTTCTTTTTCTCCGCTTCCGGATGCTCCTCCGGAGAACCCGCGCCGCTTTCCTCCGGGCAGACAGTCTCCTGCAGGGGCTCCATTTCCTTCTCTTCCGGGGCCATCTTTTCCTCCATGCTCATGGCTCAGGCGCCCCCCTTCAGGGTCCGGAGCTCGTTTTCCAACTCCTCCCGGCTGCAGTAATTCAGCGGGGAGAACCTGCCCTCCAGGGCTTTCTCCATCTTTTCAACCGCAGCCCGGGTATTTCCCTCCTCCAGGTCGTACCGGCTGAGGAAATACAGGGTATCGATCTGCTCCGGCTTAATGGCATGCGCCTTCTCAAAGAAGGTCCGGGCCTCTTCCTTCTGCCCTAGAACCCGGTAATAGGTCTGCGCCAGGTTATCCAGGCAGATGGGATCCTCGTCGTCGTAATCCACGGCCTCCTGATTAAACTTCAGCACCCTCTGGCGGCCAGCTTCCCACTTTTCCTCCATGGTATGGGGGACGGACTCTCCCTGCCCCTCAGCCAGCATGGCCAGTGCGGGATCCTCCTGCTCCTGGTTTTCCGTCTCCCGGGCAAGGAAGGCTGCCTTCCTGCTCTGGTCAAACTGTTCCACATACAGGTATCCCAGGGTCTGGTAGATCAGGCCGTTGGGCCCCTTCCGGTACAGCTCCTCCATCTTGCGGACGGCCTTGTCCAGCTCTCCCAGCCGAAAGCAGCACGCCGCGTAGTCCACGATCAGGGTGATCCTCTGGTCGGAGCTCATGCCCGGAGCCTTCTGATGCTTCACCAGGAATTCCTTCGCCTTCTGGTACTCGCCCTTCCGGATAATCAGCACCGCATATGCCAGCACATACCGGGGGTCATTCAGCCCTTCAGCGAAGCATTCCTCATACAGCCGGATGGCCTCTGCCGTATTGCCCTTCTGCTGTGTCTTATAGGCCTTATTGGCCTTGAACGCCGTTCCAATTCCCATCTTGCTTTTCATTCCTTCCCAAGGCGCGACTTCAGCCGGCGCCGCCGGTATTGTAACTCATTTTGGGTTTCCTGTACAGCCCCGTCCTCCCGGAGCGCCGCCTCGCCAAGCATCAGAATCGCCCGCTCCGTAGTTTCCAGCGCTCCCCGGTAATCCCTCAGCACATGCTCCTGATACTTGGCCAGTTCGATATAAGGCTGCACTCCGCCCCGGCCGGAGGCGATCATCTGCCGCCAGATTTTCGCGGCCTGTTCCCGATCTCCCGCCCGCCGGTAGCTGTGGGCCAGGGCCGCGGAAGCATCCGCGGCCGTCTTTCCCCGAATCGCCAGCCGGAAGCATTTCCGGGCATCTTCCGGATGATGGAATTTCTCCAGCGCCCGCCCCATCGCATACACATCCTGGGAAAAGGGAATGCTCTCCGGATGTTCGTACATTTCCGCCATCCTGGTCAGCAGCACGCACAGTGTGGCGATATCCTGGGCGTTATGGTCCAGGATATCCTGCAGCAGATAATCCTGCTTCGTCTTCAGGTATTCGAAATACCGCTGGGGCACCTGGCTTCCCGGCAGATCCTCGCTCCGCGGTTTGCCCAGGATCATTTCCTCCAGGCGGCCAAGATTGCATCTCTTCAGCCGCGGCTTCCAGATTCTCCTGGCCGCGTGGAGCAGATCCAGATGGGGCTTTTGCAGGCAATCCCCCCGCATCCGGTTCATCAGAAATCTGCCCTCCAGCAGGGGGATGTCAAAGGCAGCGCCGTTGAACGTGCAGATCATATCAAACCGCCTCAGCCCCTCCTCCACATGGCGCAGCAGATAGGGCTCCTCATCATAATCCCTCATCAGGAACTGATGTACCTCAAACCCGCTGTCCGTCAGGTATCCCAGGCCCACCAGAAAAGCCACCGTGCCGCTTCCCATGAGCCCGGTGGTTTCCGTGTCCAGGTATAGAATCCGCCGGGGATCAAAGGGCTCCGGCAGCTCTGTCACGGTCATCCTGGATACCGTATCCCGACTGACCTCCAATGCTCCGGAGAATTCCTCCGCCTCCCGGAAGACTTCGATATGCCGGCAGTCCCGGGGTTCCTCTTTTTCCTGCCGGGGCCGGGTCCCGCCGGTGGTGCCCCCTACAGCCCGCAGCTTGTCCCGCAGATTCATCGGATCAGCTCCCGCAGCAGGTACATGGCCGTCTGCTTCCCATCCTGGCCGATCTCGCCCACCGGGCCCACGCAGGAGGGGCATCCCTTTTTGCAGCTGCAGTCACTGACCACCTGCAGGGCCTTTTCCAGCAGCAGATCCCGTGCTCCGTAAGCCTTCTGGCTCAGGCCGATCCCGCCGGGGCAGTTGTCATACAGAATCAGGGTGGGTTCCCCGGTAATGGGGCTCTTTACCTGATAGACCACGGCGATATCCTGAGGGGAACACATGAGATACAGGGGACAGACGATCCGCAGCAGGTTAGCCACCCCCATCATGCCGTTCTTCAGGGTATCGCTGGGAACCGAGGCCACCAGATCCTTCGGCAGCGTCCACCACATGGCCGTGGTATGCATATCCGTCTCCGGCAGGCGCACATGTCCGAATCCCAGGGTCTCATGGGTATCGAAGCGAATCTTCTTGAACATGGTGACCAGAGCCGTCACCTTGATCTCCCCCAGCCCCACCCCGGTGCCCCGGGGCAGCTGCTCTTCCTTTTCAATATCCAGCAGGCTCAGGTTGATGTTCAGATCCGCATCCGTATAGTATCCCGTATCCACCGCCCGGATGAATGCCTTGCAGGCGTCGAAATCCAGCTTTTCCACCTGAAACTGCCGTCCCTCGTGCATATAGATGGCATTCTCGTGCAGCAGCATGGGGGCGGTAAACCGATCCATCTCCCCGATCACCCGATGATGGGCCGGATCGGAAATATCGATGATTACAAAATTCTCCGCCGCGGCGGAGCGCAGGGAAATCTCGCTGGCGGGAAAGTCCTCCGCCGACCAGTGATATTTTCCGTCCACGTGGTGAACGATCTGCTCCTCGTCCAGATAGTCCAGCATCTCCTCCATGCCCGGAGCGTTTCCAAAGGAATCGCCGTCTTCAAAGGGCAGCTCGAAGGCCGCGCACTTCACGTGGCTCATAAGAATATACAGATTGTTCGGATTCAGGAGGGCGTTCTCAGGGCTCTGATGCAGAAAGTAGTTTGGATGCGTAACGATATACTGGTCAATTGCCGAGGAGGACGCCACAAAGAAAACAATGCTGGCCGCCTGCCGCCTGCCTGCCCGGCCCGCCTGCTGCCAGGCGCTGGCAATGGTGCCGGGATATCCGCACAGCACGCAGGCATCCAGGCCACCGATATCGATTCCCAGTTCCAGGGCGTTGGTGGATACTACCGCGTCCACCTGCCCGGCCCGGAGCCCCCGCTCAATCTCCCGGCGTTCCGTGGGCAGATAGCCGCCCCGATACCCCCGGACCCGGCCCGCATTCCCCAGGGGATCACGCACCATGTCCTTCAGATATCTGGTAAGCACCTCCACCGTCAGCCGGGATCTGGCGAAGGTAATGGCCTGGATCCCGTTTTTCAGCAGCAGCCCGCTGATGCTCCGGGTCACGGGGATCGCCCCCTGCCGGATGCCAAGCTGACGGTTGACCACCGGAGGATTGTAAAATACGAAATGCCGCTCCCCCATGGGCGCCCCGTTCTGATCCACCAGCGTTACCGGCCGGCCGATCAGCGTCTCCGCCAGCTCCTTCGGATTTGCGATGGTGGCGGAGCAGAGGATAAACCGGGGATGGCTGCCATAAAACTCACACAGCCGCAGCAGCCGTCGGATCACATTGGCCAGGTTGCTGCCGAATACGCCCCGGTAGGTATGGATCTCGTCAATTACGATATACCGGAGGTTCTCAAAAAGCTTGACCCACTTGGTGTGGTGAGGCAGGATGCCGGAATGCAGCATATCCGGATTGGTGACCACGATGTGCCCCGCCTGCCGGACCGCCTTCCGGGCCGCCGCCGGAGTGTCCCCGTCATAGGTGTAGGTCTTGATATCCACACCCATCATTTCGATCAGCTCGTACAGCTCGCTGACCTGATCCGCGCTCAGGGCCTTGGTGGGAAAAATATACAGAGCCCGGGCGTCTTCATTCTGCAGGATGGCCGACAGCACGGGCAGGTTATAGCACATGGTCTTTCCGCTGGCAGTAGGTGTGACGACCACCACATCCTCTCCCCGATGGGTGGCCTCCACGCTCATGGCCTGATGCGTATACAGGGCATGGATTCCCCTTTTAGCCAGCACCGGCTTCAGCCTGTCGTCCAGCCAGGACGGATACTCCGTCGTCCGGGCAGGCCGGGCCGGCATCACTTCCCACCGGGTCACGTTTTCCATAAACCTGGGATCCCGCCGAAGCTGATCCGCAAGCTGCGTTACATTCATATCCCGTCCGTTTCCTTTCCTGCCGATTGCCCTTCATTATAGTGCAAAGGTCTGCGGGTTTCAAGCAGGGGGAAATGAAATGAGCGGAGAGATCTTCTCCCCGCTCATCGGTGGCAGTCGAACGGTAATCCGGCTTATTTGCTCTGGGCCAGCGTCTGCAGATAGACGGCCAGACTTCCCCGGAGAATCTCATCCTCCTCGCTGCCCGCCAGGGTGAACGCCGGGACTTCCGTGCCGTTTTCCGCGCAGTAAACGTTTATCAGCGCAAGGAACCGGGTACCGGTCAGAATCGTAGCGCTGTCTTCGGGAGCCTTCTCGGCGGCTTCCGCTGCTGCTTCAGCGGGCTCCTCGGCCGATTCTTCCGCTTCCTCGGCCGGTGCTTCCGCCGTTTCCTCGGCCGCTTCGCCGGCTTCTTCCGTCACTGCTTCCGCAGCCTCTGCGGTCTCCTCAGCGGGAGCTTCCGCTGCGGTTTCTTCAGGCACTTCAGCTGCCTCCGGGGTCTCTTCAGTCTCTCCCGCCGGGACATCTGCGGTTTCTTCAGCGGCTTCCGCGGCTGTTTCCGTCCCTTCAGCGGGCGCTTCCGCGGCTTCCGCTGTTTCCTCTGCGGGAACCTCTGCGGCGCCTTCGGCGGCTTTCTCAGCCGCTGATACCTCTTCAGCAGGCGCTTCCGCGGTTTCTTCCGTTTCCTCCGAGGGAGCCTCCGCGGTTTCTTCGGCCTCCTCCGCAGCTGCTTCCGTCTCTTCAGCGGTCTCCTCCGCCTGTTCTGCTGCGGAAGCTTCCTCCGGCAGGCTTTCCGTCACCGTCTGCTCAGCCAGGAGCAGCGCGGCCAGCGCCTCCTCCGCGGTACCGGTTCTGCCCTGCAGGGCGTACAATCCGCTCGCCAGATCTCCCAGCGTAGCCTTTTCAGCGGCGCCGAACACATTTTCTCCCAGGGGGGCCATCAGCCCGTGTCCGGTCACATAGTTCACCGCCTCAAAATACTCGCTGTTCAGCGGCACATCCTCGTAGATCTTTACATAGGGAGAAACCAGGCTGTCGATATTTCCTTCGGCCCCGTCCGTCAGAATGTACATAACCCCCTGCAGCTTTTCCTGAGAGTTGCTCAGCCGCAGGGTCAGGGTCTCCAGGCTTTCGTTGAGCTGAGAATTCTCCGCAGTGAGCCTGGCGGTTTCGCCGGTCAGGGCCTCCACCTGCTGATTCAGGTCGGCGATGGTCTTTTCATCCTTCTCGGCCTTTTCCTTCAGGGTATTGTATTCCTCGGACATGTCTCCCAGGTCGGTATTCAGCCGGTCAATCTGGGAATTGCTGTTATTCTGCACCGTAACAAAAGCCACCACTACGGCGACCAGCACGCAGCAAAGGGCTATCAACCATTTTTTCAAGCGAATCTCTCCTTCCCTTCCGTTTCCTCCGCGGCAGTTTTTTTACCCGTTCTTTCATTCCGGATCAGGCGCGGTTCCATCTCCTGCAGTATCCGTCATCCCAGCAGGCTTTTCGATGCCATCAGAAGTCAGGGCTCATCCTCTTCGTAATCCCCGTCCTCTTCCCAGGAATCATCATCCTCGTCTTCCCCGTCCTCTTCGCCTGCTCCGGGCGCTTCTTCCACCTCAGTCTCCGCCCGGCACGCTGCCTCATTGGCCTCTTGTCCGCAGACGTCCTCTTCAGGGGTCTCTTTCTCGCACGCTTCCTCTTCAGGCGTCTCTTTCTCGCATTCCTCCTCTTTCCCGATCAGGAAAAGGTCGCCGGAATCCTGCCGCAGGGTGTCGGTATTCTCCTGCAGGTGCTCCAGAATCTTCGCGCCGAAGCGTTCCTTAATATTTCCCATATCCCCGTCAAACAGGGAAGCGCCCGTTTCCTGCGCCGCCCGGCTCAGGGCATCCATCAGGCCGCGGACCTGATCCAGGTAGTACTGATAGCTGCCGGCAAAGGTATGAACGGTTTGGCTCACCAGGACTTCATTGTCCGCCCGGTTGGTGGCAATCTCCTCTTCCAGTTCGTGCCTCTTGGTGGCCGCTTCTCTGGCAAAGCCTTCCTCCGTGCTTTCCCGCACGCTGTCGATCTCCTGATTCTTCTGGACGTAGAGCTCCTTCAGTCCCTCATATTCCACGATGGTCTGCCGGGCCTGTTCCTTCAGCGCTTCTCCTTCGCTTTCTTCCAGCTGCCGCCTGAGCTCTGCAATCTTCTCCTCCGCTTCCGCCCGGCTGGCCGCCAGCTGCTGCTCCAGCTCCTTTGCCTTCTCGCTCGCCTTCTTCAGCTGCTCAGTCAGCTCCAGCTTCTCTTTCACGGCGCTTTCCAGCTTCCCCTTGAAAGCAGTCAGCTGAGCCTCCATCTCCTTCAGTTTTCCGCTGCCAAACATCCGTCTTTTTCCTCCTTCAACTCATCAAAATAGGACTTTCGTCCCGAACTTTACAAGGAAACACCGTGCTCTTCCTTTTTCCTTTGACGTGCGGAGGGTGATTTCCTGCACGAAGTCATCAAAATGTAACAAGTATTCCAAAATATTCAGAAACGCTTCACGTATTTTACATAAAACGCCTTTCAGATTCTCAGGTTCACCCATTCTCCCTTCCGGAAGCGCCGTCCCATCAGCAGGAATCTGGTCGTCTGGTCCGCCAGGATTCCGATCCACACGCCGCTGAGTCCCAGATGGAGCACATTCACTGCCACGACCGTTACCACCGTGCGGATCAGGGTCACGCTGATCAAGGCCGCGATCAGGGTATAGCGCACATCCCCCGCCGCACGAAGGCATCCCGTATAAATGATCTGGGAAATCTGGAGCAGCACGATCACCATGGTAAACCGGCAGATCAGGACGCCCATTTCCAGAATATGCGGTTCCTGGAAGTAGAGCCCGTAGAACCATTCGCCGCCGAAGAACAGCAGCGCGGCCAGAATCAGGGAAATGATGAAGCCGATCCGCTGGCAGATGATCCCGTACTGTCTCGCCCTGTCCTTTGCTCCCGCGCCGAGGGACTCTCCCGCCAAGGCAATGGCCGCCACCTGCATGCCGTCCGCGAAGGAGAAACCCAGTCCGAGAATATTCATGCCGATGTTATGAGCCGCGAAGGTATCCGTTCCCAGCCGGGCGGCGACCAGCGCGGTCGCCAGGAACCCCACCCTCATGGCAATATTCTCCAGGGAGGTGTTATAGGCCAGGCGCCAGATCGATCCTGCGCTCTGGCGTGTAAAGCGGATTTTTTCCTTCCGGATCAGGGGGAAACGCACATAGCTGCTTTTGTTAAAAAGGGAACCCAGCGCCATGATGGCAGCCACCACCGTTCCAAGAACCGTAGCGATGGCCGCGCCGCGGATTCCCCAGGCTGGGAATCCAAAGTGTCCCTCAATCAGCAGATAGTTGAAGATGATGTTTACGATGCTGCTGGTCAGATTGGTGGTCATGGACAGCGTAGTATTTCCGCTGCCCCGCTGGGCGGCATTGATCACCATGGTAATCACATTGAACACCATGCCTCCCATAATGATCTGGAAATAGAGCACCGCGGCCTCGTGGGTATCCTCGTTGCTGCCCGCCAGGCTCATCATGGGAGAGGCCAGAAGGACAAAGATCACCGTCACCGCCGCGCACAGCACCAGTGTCAGCAGAAAGGCCGTCCAGAAAATCTCATTGGCATTTTCCTGCCGGCCCTCCCCCTTCCGTCTGGCCACCAGCGCGGAAACGGCCACGTTGATTCCGAAGAAAAGCGTCAGCCCGATAAACTTCGGCTGCCCTGTGAGTCCTACCGCCGCCACCGCGTAGCTTCCCAGGGCGGACACCATCATGGTATCGATCATTCCGGCCAGCGTTACGAAAAAGCTCTCCGCCATGGCCGGCCACGCAACCTTCAGTGCCTTTCGGATCATTTGTCCCCGTGCGATTTCCGCTGTCGACATCTTCCCTTCGCCTTTCATCATTCAGCTCTGACGGGAGGTTCAGCTTCCAATATGAATGTCAGACTGAAACACCCTGCTGCGCGCGGTTTCATCTGCAGGTGAAACCGGGTTTTACAATTGCCTCTTCTCCTGTTGCTGCTTCATGTCGTCACGGATGATCCCGGTGACCTGGACATCGCTTAAGCCCTTTCTCTCCCCTTCCTGTCTGATTATAGGGGATATTTTTCGCCAGTTCAAGGTTTTTCTCCGGAGGCAGGCATTGAACGGGCGGCACATTTTTTCACAGGGAAATATTCCCCCATTTCATTTCCCTATGGTATAATCAATAGGGATAGGACATGTGAGCGGTAAGTTTTTCTCATTCTGGAAGGAGGATGTCAGATGATCACAGTCACGCTGTATTACAAAGGCACGGACGGGAGAGCCAGATCCTTTGCGGAGGAGATGGAAGCCTCGGGCATCGCGGAACGCATCCGGAAAGAACCGGGCAATCTGCGCTACCAGTACTTTCAGCCGCTGGATGATCCGGAAACAGTTTTGCTGATTGACAGCTGGACGGATCAGGCTGCCATTGACGCGCATCATGCCTCTCCCATGATGGCGCAGCTGGCCACGCTCCGGGAAAAGTATGATCTTCATATGACAGCTGAACGTTTTGTTCGCGAGGACATAGGGACTGATCAGCAATTCATCAGAAAGTGAGAAAAACAGGATATGAAACGAGTTTTACCGGTTCTGCTGGCCGCGCTGCTGGGCCTGACCGGCTGCAGTGCGGAGGAAGGGATGAAATATCACCGGATCTCCCAGGAAGAAGCAAAAAAAATGATGCGCAGGGACGACCGGCACATCATCGTGGATGTGCGCCGGCAGGACGAATATGACAGCGGCCATATTCCCGGCGCAATCCTGGATGAAAGCATCGGGACAGAACCGCCAGAGCAGCTGCCTGACAAGCAGCAGATCATCCTGATCTATTGCCGCAGCGGCCGGCGCAGCAGAGAAGCTTCGCAGAAGCTGGCGAATATGGGATATACAAACATCTATGAATTCGGCGGAATCATGAACTGGACGGGAGAGATCACAACGGAGGAACCAGCCATGACCTTAATGATCGGAGAAACCGAAGTCCCCGTCACCTGGGAAGATAATCCTTCCGCAGCCGCGCTGAAGGCGCTGCTGCCGCTGACCGTTGAAATGTCCATGTACGGCGGCTTTGAGCAGGTCGGCCCCATCGGGCAGGAGCTGGTCAGCAACGACGCACAGATGAAAACGGAGCCGGGGGATATTGTGCTGTACGCGGGGGATCAGATCGTTATCTTCTACGGAAGCAATTCCTGGTCCTATACCCGGCTTGGACACGTGGAGCTGACGCAGGAGGAAATGACCGAACTGTTAGGGCATGGAGATGTGGCCATCACCCTCTCCTTCGGAGCAGGGAAGTAAACGCGCGGTCATCCCTTCAACATTCACCCTTGTTTCCTTTTGCTCCCTCCCTCGCTTTCTTCCGCCACAGAGCGCAAACGCCTGTGCGCAGGCAGTTTTTCCTGTCGGCGCACAGGCGTTTTGTTTTTACAGCAGCGTCTTCACGCAGGCTTCCACATCCGCGATATCGGCCGTGGGCTCGAACCGGGCCACAACGTTGCCTTTCCGGTCAATCACAAACTTGGTGAAGTTCCATTTGATGTCCGGCTTGCTGGCCCAGTCAGGATCGGCGGCCGAGAACATTTTTTCCAGCAGTTCCCTGTATTGATGATCCTGAAATCCGGCAAAGCCCTTCTGGGATTTCAGAAAGGTGTACAGGGGCAGTTCGTTTTCACCGTTCACGTCCGCTTTCTACATGTGCCCGGAATACTGCGGGAAGCGCCGAGAGAATATCCTTGACAGCGGGGCCCGATGCGTCTATGCTCAAAGAAGAAGAAATCCGCTGCGGCATCAGCTGAAACGGACAGAAAGGAGAATGGAACAGATGACAAATGTGGAAAAAGCGTGCAGATTTCTGGAAGAGGCAGGGACCTACTATCTCGCGACGGCGGAGGGGGATCAGCCTCGGGTGAGGCCCTTCGGAACGGCGCTGGTGTTCGAAGACCGGCTGTACATCCAGACCGGGAAGGTGAAGGATGTCAGCAAACAGCTGGCGGCCAATCCGAAAGCGGAGATCTGTGCCTTCCATGACGGAAAGTGGATCCGGATTGCCGGCGAGCTGGTCAATGATGACCGGCGGGAGCCCAAGGCCGCGATGCTGGAGAAAATGCCCAGCCTGAAAGCCATGTACAGCGCGGATGACGACAATACACAGGTCCTTTATTTCCGAAATGCGTCCGCGACGGTCTCCTCCTTTACGGAGGCGCCGGAGACCTTTTGCTTCTGAGCGAAAGGCGTACATACGGGGAGGAATGAAACGGTATGGCGGCAACATGGCTGAAAGACGCGGTATTCTATGAAATATATCCTCAGTCATTCTATGATACAAACGGGGACGGCATCGGGGATATCAACGGGATCATCGAAAAGCTGGATTATATCCGGGGGCTGGGGTGCAGCGCGCTGTGGATCAACCCCTGCTTCGATTCCCCCTTCAAAGACGCCGGATACGACGTGCGGGACTACAAAAAGGTGGCCCCGCGTTACGGCACAAACAGCGATCTGTACCGTCTTTTCGGGGAGGCTCACCGGAAGGGAATCCGGGTTCTGCTGGATCTGGTGCCCGGACACACGAGTGAGGAGCATGCCTGGTTCCGGGAAAGCCAGAGGGCGGAGAAGAACGAATATTCCAACCGGTATATCTGGACGGATTTCTGCTTCCAGGGCGCCCGGAATCTGCCTTATATCGGAGGGGAAAGCGAGCGAAGCGGGACCTACATCCTAAATTTCTTCAAGTGCCAGCCGGCGCTGAACTACGGTTTCCTGAATCCGGAGGAAAGCTGGCAGCTGCCCGCGGATCATCCGGACGCCATCGCGACCCGGGAGGCTATGAAGGATGTGATGCGCTTCTGGCTGGATCACGGCTGCGACGGATTCCGGGTGGATATGGCGGCCTCGCTGGTCAAATACGACGACGAACGGAAATCCGCCACCAGCGCGATCTGGCGCAATGTGCGGGAGATGCTGGATGCGGAATATCCCGAGGCAGCGATGGTAGCCGAATGGAGCGAGCCGAAGCTGGCGCTTCGGGCCGGCTATGACATGGACTTTTATCTGAACAATCCCGGCAACGGCTACTCCACGCTGATGCGGGATTATGGGATGCCCTCCGCTGAGCGGGAGGACAACAGCTATTTCCGCCGGGACGCGCGAGACCGGGATATCTGCCGTTTTCTGGAAACCTATCTGGACTGGTACCGGGACACAAAGGATCTGGGCTATATCTCAATGATCACCTGCAACCACGATACGGTCCGGCCGCGGTTCAACCTGGACGAGCGGGAAATGAAGCTGGCTTACGCCTTCATCTTCACGATGCCCGGCGTGCCTTTCCTGTACTACGGGGATGAAATCGGCATGCGGTATCAGGAGCTGCCCACGAAGGAGGGCGGCTACTTCCGCACCGGGTCCCGGACGCCGATGCAGTGGGCGCCGGGGAAGAACCTGGGCTTCTCGACGGGCTGCGCTGACAGCCTGTACCTGCCGGTGGATCCGGCGCCGGACGCGCCGACCGTGGCGGAACAGGAGCAGCGGCCCGATTCGCTGCTGAACACCGTGCGGGCGCTGCTGGCACTGCGGCACCGGGAGGAGGATCTGCAGGCGGACGCGGCCTTTGAACCGGTGTGTACGGAAAAGGGTCAGCCCTTTGTGTACCGCCGGGGGAAGCTGCTGATCGGTGTGAATCCCTCCGGGGAGACGCTGACCTGCGCCATGAGGGCAGAGGGAATGAAGCCCGTGTATGCGCTGGGCAGCGTGAAGAACGGAGCGGACAGCCTGACCATGGGGCCCCAATCCTTTGCTGTGCTGAAGGCGGAATGACAGGAAAAAAACGGAATCAAAAAAGTCCGGAGCCGGGGTTTCAGCCCCGGCTCCGTTTTTTCCTCGGGCCCTTTCAGCCATGCTGTGTAAAATGACCCGTTGCCTCTTGACGAAAGGGGTTCCTTTTGTCATAATCAGCCTGAGCTTTTTGTATTTCTGCCCGGGGAGGCAGTTCCCCGGAAAAACGTTTTGCAGGAGGAATGATTACATGGCAGTTATTTCCCTCTCCCCCGACCGCAGCCGGGGAAACATCAACCGGAACATATACGGCCATTTTTCTGAGCACCTGGGCCGCTGCATCTACCAGGGGCTTTTCGTGGGCAAGGACAGTCCGATTCCCCAGGTTCGGGGCATCCGGTCTGATGTGGTGGAAGCCCTGAAAAAAATTCATGCTCCCGTACTCCGCTGGCCGGGCGGCTGCTTTGCTGACGAATACCACTGGCAGGACGGCATCGGTCCCCAGGAATCACGGAAGCGGATGGTTAACACAAACTGGGGCGGCGTGGTGGAGGATAATTCCTTCGGAACCCACGAGTTCATGGATCTGTGCGAGCAGGTGGGCTGCGAGCCCTACTTCAGTGCCAACGTGGGCAGCGGCACCGTACGGGAAATGGCGGAGTGGATCGAATACTGCAACTCCGACGGAGACTCTTCCGTAGTTCGAGTTCGCCGGGAAAACGGCCGGGAGAACGCCTGGGGCGTCAAATACTGGGGCATCGGGAATGAAAGCTGGGGCTGCGGCGGCAACATGCGGGCGGAATACTACGCGGATGTGTACCGGCGGTATCAGACCTTCTGCCGGACCTACGGGAAAAACCGCCCCTTCCGGATCGCCAGCGGCTCCAGCGGACTGGACTATCACTGGACGGAGGTGCTTATGCGGGAGGCCGCCGGCTGCATGGACGGCATCTCCGTGCATTACTACACCGTCTGCGGCGACAGCTGGGAAAAGAAAGGCAGCGCTACGGACTTCACCCGGGAAGACTATTACAAGACTCTGAAGAAGGCCTGGCGCATGGAGGAGATCATCTCCCATCATGACGCCATCATGACCCGCTACGATCCGGAGAAGCGGGTCGGCCTGGTAGTGGACGAATGGGGCACCTGGTTTGATGTGGAACCGGGCACCAATCCCGGATTTCTCTATCAGCAGAACACCATGCGGGACGCCATGGTGGCAGCCATTACCTTGAATATCTTCAATGAGCACTGCGACCGGGTCATCATGGCGAACCTGGCCCAGACCGTCAATGTGCTGCAGGCCGTCATCCTTACCGAGGGAGAAAAGATGGTGCTGACTCCCACCTACCATGTCATGGACCTGTACCAGGCCCACCAGGACGCCCGGCACGTTTCTTCCTTCGTCCAGACGGGGACAGCGGGCACGGAGGCCTGGACGGTGGAGCGGATCACCGCATCCGCCTCCGAAAAGAACGGGGCCGTTACCGTCACCGCTGCCAATCTGGACGAGGGCAGCGCGGAAGAAATCCGCATTACAGGCGTTCCCGCCAGGAAAGCCCGGGCCCGGATGCTGGCTGGGGACATGCGGCAGAAGAACGATTTCGATGCCTCTCCCCTTTCCATTCAGCCCCTGGCGGTGCGGGTGGATGAAAACGGAGACGCGTTCCTGACCCTGCCTCCCTGTTCCGTGGCTGAAATCACCCTGGAGTAAACCGTACCGGGAGCAGCGCTGAATAAATGCCCGGGCGCTGGAATCCGTCTGAGCGAAGGCGGTTTCATCCCGGGCGGGATGGCAGCGTTTCCCTGGCTTTCCCCGGGAGGAAGGATCGAAAGAACAATCATGAAGGATCATATACAGCAAGCCGGAGCCCCCATGGCTCCGGCTGATTTTCAAAAGCCCTGTATCCGCTGCCTGATCCGGGACCTTCCCTACGGCGACGCGCTCTCCGTCTCTCTTCGGGAGCTCATCGGCCTGATTCCTCCGGAGGAGCGGGCCGCGCCGGAGCTGGTCTCCCGCAGGCTTTCCGCCTGCAGGGGATGCGACCATCTTGCCCGGGGAACCTGCGTGCTCTGCGGGTGTTACGTAGAGCACCGGGCAGAAAAGCGATCCGCAAGCTGCCCTGCCCAGCCTTCCAGATGGGAACAGGAAAGTACGAATTCCGCGCTGTCCTGAGTGTGGTAAATTCCCTCCGGTTGTGTTATCATGAACTCCGGTACTCCGCGGGAAAGGACGTGAGCAGCGGTTGGCCAAAGTCATCATGACCTGTGGAAAAATCTGCAGCGGAAAAAGCACCTGGGCCGTCAGGGAGGCCCGAAAGCGCCGGGGGGTCGTGCTGTCCCTGGACGAAATGATGCTTTCCCTCTTTCCGGAGGGCGCTGGAGATCAGCATGACGCCTATGTGGAGCGGGCAGAACGTTACCTGCTTGATAAATCCCTGGAGATTGTGAACGCGGGCACGGATGTAATCCTGGACTGGGGCTTCTGGACCCGGCAGCAGCGGGAAAAGGCAAAGGCTTTTTTCGATGCTCACCGGATTCCCTGGTCCTTCCGTTATTTCCCGCTGGAGCCTGAGGAGGCCGCCCGGCGGATCGTCCTTCGCAATGAAGAAGTTCAGGCAGGAAAGGTTCAGGCATTTTCCGTGGATGAAGGATTGCTTCGGAAGATGGACAGCCTGTTTGAAGAGCCTTCTCCGGAAGAGCTGCGGCCTCCCAGAGAGGAGCCTCCCAGGCGCACCACCCTGGAGGAAGTAGGCAACGCGGTCACCCACGGCGTGGGCGCCCTGCTGTCCGTGGCCGGAATGGTGCTGATGCTGCTGAAGGCCGATACGGGGCCCAAGCTGATCTCCGGATGGATCTATGGGATCTGCCTGGTGCTGATGTTTCTGATGAGCTGCCTGTACCATGCTTTTCGGTGGGGCTCCCGGGTAAAAAGGGTCTGGCGCCGTTTCGATTATTCCTCCATCTATCTGCTGATCGGGGGCACCTTTACCCCCATGTGGCTGGTCTACTGGGGAAACCGGACCGGGATCATTCTGTGCATCGTCCAGTGGGCCATCATCCTGACGGGCATCACGCTCATCGGCATTTTCGGTCCCGGCAAGGCGAAGGCCGTCCACATGACTCTGTATATTGTCCTGGGCTGGAGCGCCCTGGTCTTTCTCCCCGGTATGCTCCGAAATGATCTTCCCCTGTTCATCTATACCCTGGCTGGCGGGGTGCTCTACACCCTGGGGATCATTCCCTTTGCCCGGAAATCCCGGGGTGCCCATTTCATCTGGCACTTTTTTGTTCTCTTCGGCGCCCTGACCCAGTGGCTGGGCATTTATCAGTATGTATTCTGAGGAAAAGCTGAACCAACGGGCTTTCTGCGGTCCTCATCCAGCCGAAGGCGATGAGGTCCGGGACCGGGGGCCATCAGCCTTTCCCTAAATCAAGGAGGATTTCGTCATGGATTTTCCCCGCTATCATGAGGACATTTCTCACCTGCATGTCAACACCCTCCCGAACCGGGCCTACTTTATCCCTTACGGGGACCGGGCCGGCGCGCTGAAGGGCGACCGGACTCAATCCGACAGGGTGACCATGCTTTCCGGCGAATGGGATTTCGGTTACTATCCCAGTTTCCTGGACATTCCGGAGGATCTTTTCTCCCCCGCGGCGGTCCCGGACCGGATTCCCGTGCCCTCCGTCTGGCAGTGCCAGGGGTATGATAAGCATCAGTATACCAACGTGCGATACCCCATTCCCCTCGATCCGCCCTTTGTACCGGCGGAAAACCCCTGCGGACTGTATTCCCGTTCCTTCCTCTGGAAGCCGGAGGAGGGGGTAACCGCGACCCTGCATTTTGAAGGCGTGGATTCCTGCCTGTACGTCTGGGTAAACCGTTCCTTCGCGGGATACAGCCAGGTTTCCCACTCCACTTCCGCCTTTGACGTGACCTCCCTGCTGCGGGAAGGAGAAAACAGCCTGACCGTACTGGTCCTGAAATGGTGTGACGGAACCTATTTTGAAGATCAGGACAAGTTCCGCCAGTCCGGCATCTTCCGGGATGTCTATCTGCTGCGGAGGAGCGCCTCGCATCTGGAGGATTACTTCCTGCATACCGATCTGTCGGAGGATTTTTCCTCCGCCGTGCTCCGGGCGGACCTGCAGAAGGCCGGGGACTCCCCGGTGAGCTGGGAGCTGCTGGATCCAGCGGGAAATACCCTGCAAACCGGCGAGACGGCAGGGACGGAGCTCCGGATTGCCCTGGATGCCCCTCTGCTGTGGAACAGCGAGCATCCCCGTCTCTATACCCTCCTGCTGCACTGCGGAGAGGAATGGATCGCGGAGAAGGTGGGCTTCCGCAAAATCGCGGTGGAAAACGGCGTGCTGAAAATCAACGGAACCCCCATCAAGTTCAAGGGAGTCAACAGGCACGACAGCGACCCGCTGGTCGGCAGCGCCGTAACCCGTGAGATGATGCTCCGGGATCTGCGAGTCATGCGTGAGCATAACGTCAATGCCATCCGCACCAGCCATTATCCCAACGCACCGGAATTCCCGAAGATGTGCGATGAATACGGTTTCTATGTCATCGATGAGTCGGACATGGAATGCCATGGCATCATCTGCTGCGGAGCTCCCACGCACCTGGAATCCTACAATTCTTTTGCGGATGACCCCACCTACGAAAATGTATTTACAGACCGGGTCCGGCGCTGCGTAAACCGGGACAAGAACCGTCCCTGCGTCATCCTCTGGTCCATGGGAAATGAGTCCGGATACGGCTGCAATATGGCTGCCGCCCTGGCCTGGACGAAACGGTTCGATCCTTCCCGCCTGACCCACTACGAGCGGGCCTCCTTCCCGCCGGAAGGACAGGAAATCAACCGGGAATCCCTGGATACCTACAGCCGGATGTATCCCTCCATCCAGGAGATCGACCAGTACTTCGAGGAAAAGAAGCTCTCCCTGCCCTACGTGCTCTGCGAATACTGCCACGCCATGGGCAACGGTCCCGGAGATCTGGAGGACTATTTCCGCTGCTTCCATCGGCATGAAGGGCACTGCGGCGGATTCATCTGGGAATGGTGCGATCATGCCATTGACATGGGCAGAACGCCCGACGGACGGAAGCAGTATTATTACGGCGGCGATTTCGGAGAACTGGTGCATGACGCCAACTTCTGCATGGATGGTCTGGTCTATCCGGACAGGCGGCCCCATACCGGCCTGAAGGAGTACAAGAACGTGCTGCGTCCCGCCAGGGTGGAGAAAGCGGATCTGGAGAAGGGCAGCTTTACCCTCTGGAATACGCTGGATTTCACGAATCTGAAAGACGCCATCCGGATGGAATACGCGGTGCTGGAAAACGGACAGGAAGTTTTCCGGGGGGATGTGCCCCAGGAACTGCTGGATATCCCGCCCCACAGTCAGCGGGAAATCCGCCTGCCGCTGCCCCAGGGGCTCCAGGGAGCCTTTGCGGTGCGTTTCTTCGAATATCTGCAAATGGAGGACCGCCTTCTGCAGGCCGGGCATCCGGTGGGCGAGGATGAAGCGGGCCGGCAGGAATACTCCCCCGCCCGGATGCCGGAGGGCGGCCGCCCCATCCAGGTTCGGGAGACGCCCCGCTTCATCGTCTTCGATGGGGACGTCTTCCGCTATGTTTATAACAAGCATACCGCTGCCTTTGAAGAGATGGTTTTCGGCGAGCGCACCCTGCTGGTTCAGCCCATGAGATGGAATATCTGGCGGGCGCCTACGGATAATGACCGCAATGTGACCCTGAAGTGGAACCAGGCCTTCTACCGCTATGCGGAAGGCCGGGGCCGGAATACCCAGCTGACCCGGCGGCCGGAGGGCTGGGAGCTGACAGCGGATTTCTGCGTATCTGCCGTATACCTGCCCCCCGTGGTACGGGGAAAAGTCTGCTGGCTGATTCGGGATAACGGGGAAATCAGTCTGCGCTGCGACGCCGGCCGGCGGGAGCAGGATCCCTTCCTTCCCCGGTTCGGTCTGCGGCTGTTCCTGCCGGAGAGTATGAACCGGATTCAGTATTTCGGCTGCGGGCCTTTTGAAAGCTACCCGGACAAGCATCGGGCTTCCTTCCGCGGGCTTTATGAGACCACTCCGGAGAAGAACCACGAAAATTATCTGAAGCCCCAGGAAAACGGCAGTCACTGGGATTGCAGCATGGCCGGGATCGGAGACGGGGAGCTCACCCTGCAGGTGACCGGAGAAAGCTTCTCCTTCAATGCCTCCCCCTATACCCAGGAGGAGCTTGCCGATCAGATGCATTCCTTCGAACTGGAAAAGAGCGGCATGACCGTCTTCTGCGTGGACGGATATCAGAGCGGCATCGGCTCCAACAGCTGCGGGCCTGAACTGGCGGAAGCCTATCGGATTCCCCGGGAGATGCACTTTGCCTGCACCTTCAGCATGATTCGGGGCAGCGCAGAATAATCGCGTTTTCCTGACACGGGTTGCCATTTTCCCGGCCTGAAGGCCGGAACGTAAAGGAGGGGTTCAATCCTCATGAAAAAAAGTTTTTCCTGGGCGGTCTGCTTGCTGACCGCCCTCTGTCTGACAGCTTTTCTGTATTTCGTCCCCGCTGCGAAGGCGGCGGAAGATGTTGCCGCCACTCCTTTTTCCACCCTCTATCGGGCGGGCGAGTTGATCCTGACAGGTACGGATAACGTAACCGCCAGGGGAGAGGCGGACTTCCTGCTGGACGGAAAACTGTTCAAGCATGCGGAAGGTCTCTGTGCCCAGGAGGAGTGCAGCAGCTACCAGCAGATAGATCTTCAGAGTCCCCGCGCCGATGGAAGCATGCGGGAGAACGGATATGCGGTAGCGGATTTTTCCGGCCAGGGATACTCCGTGGAGCGGTACCTGGGTAAAACAGTCTATCAGCAGACCGTGAATGTGATGAAAGACCGTGTGCTCCGTCCAAGGGTGGCGTCCGAGGCGCTGCTTTCCCTTGGGCGACAGGCTGCGGGCGTCCTGGACAGTACCGGTTCCGCCCAGGTCTCCGTTTCTGAATCCGGAACCGGGACAAAAGTCTCCATCAGCTGGGCGGAGGGGGATGTGCCTGGGCTGGTTCACCCGGTGCTGACGCTTTTCTATCAGCAGGCCGTAACCCGGTATTTCCAGGTAGGCTATGCCGATATGCCGGTTTCGGGATATGCCTCTGTGGAAGATTATCTCACCCCCACCCAGGGCCTCCTGTACTGCGTAAAGGATCTGACGCTGACCGGCTTTCAGGCGGAGGCGGAATTGGACGGTGAGAAGCGGCTGACCCGGCTGTCCGGCCTCGCGCAGCTGTCGCTGCTTTGCCGGGATGAATCCTCCCGCGCCCTGGAGATCCGTTTCTCCCTGGATGTGAGCAACTATGGCACGACGGTAGTCAAAGACCTGATTCCTGAGGAAAACCGGGAAGAAAACCTGATGACCCAAAACGTTTCCGGCCAGGATGCTCAGTCCTGGTTCGGCACCATGGCCGGCGGCGGCGCCTCCTGGACGGACGTGGGCCTGCCGGACATTCCCCTGTTCGCTTCCAGCCTGGATCATCGGACGCTGGGCTCTCCGGAGGAGGCGTCGGACTATGCCGCGGAAATTGCGGCAATGGACAGCCTGGGGGTCGGGAATCCTGAGCGGCTGGTATGGTCCGTCCATCGCACGGAGGAAGGCTATTATGAAGCAACGGGCGCCTGGGCTATACAGCCGGACGAACCCATCCTGAATCTCCTGTTCACCGAGTCCGGTCATGTGCTCTCTCTCCGGAATCTGGAGAACGGATATGATCTTGCCGAGGATTATGAAGGCTCCATCGGAGGATGGGACATGGACTCAGATACCCTGGTCGCCTGGCGTCAGGAACTCGGGGTCATGCTCTGGATGTTCGAGGAAAACCTGAATCCCGGGGCTACCCTGATCTCGGATGAGTCCCTCCGGGATTCCCTCTCCAGCGGAGCAGGATACGGCTCCTATGATCACACCTCGGTCTTCGGCGAACAGATCTTTGTAACCATGTATGCCAACCTGTACCGCGATCCTTACGCCAAGGTCAAATATGTGGTTCAGACCTCCCCTTTCCTTCGGGTCATTCTCCGGGATGAAACCATCGATCCCGAAGAGGGCGGCAACGGGTAATCATCGGCGCTTTGCGCAAACAGCCTTCGCTTTACGCGAAGGCTGTTTGCTATCCTGCTATGATTCCAATCACGCTCCGCCTTCCGCGGCTCTGCGGTTCAGCTCCGCCTCGGTCATAAACCATCCGTACCGTCCGAAAACGGGTGCGCATTTTGCACAAACAAAAGCATAGTAACCATCCCGGGGCAGGGTTTCGGTATCCAGCAGGCTCTCTGCATTTTCCAGGCATTCCGCAACCCGGGGCTCCGCCGCTTCCGGCCCCATCCTGGCCTCCAGCGCGTCCGCCATGTTCAGCCAGGTAATGGCCTGCTCCAGCTCTCCGTCGGGCTGTCCCGCCATGACTTCCAGCGCCTGGCGGAACAGCTCCTCCGCCTCCCCGTATTCCCCGCATCCGGTCAGCGCCAGTCCCATATTGTTGTACAGTCCTCCCAGACGGCCGTCTTCCCGGGTCAGATTTTTCTCATAATTCTCCCGGGCTTTCCGGAAATAAACCAGCCCCTGCTCAGGCTCTCCGAAGGCCACCCGAACCGTTCCCGCGTTCACCCAGGTGGTGCCGGCGGTCACCGTATTTTCCATGCCCATGGCTTCCACCAGCTTCAGGGCGGCCTCAGCGTGGGTACAGGCTTCCTCCCGCTTACCCTGCTTCCGATAGTATCCCATCAGCTCATTGCGCAGCATCAGTTCACCCCGACGGTCCCGTCCCATCCGAGCCTCTTCCAGCCAGTACTTCAGATGCCGCTCCACAGCCGGCCAGTCATTCCTGTCCTCATCCTCCCGAACCTTCTGCAGAATCCGGTCCACAGGTATCGTTCTGACCGGCTGCTCCTCCCCAGGCCAGCCGCACAGGGCGCATTCCGGCTCCATATAATCTTCTTTTTCCAGCATACATTTGCCTCCTTCCGGATCTTACGCCTCGGGATGGTCCCGGGCAAAGGCCTGACATGCCCCGCCCGGAGAAGGACGGTGTCAGCCTGAATGGAATCAATCGGCCTTTCCCTAAAGATAGCATTGGTTTCCCGGAACGTCAATGATCTGCCTTTTTCTCAGTTTTTTTGATGCTTGACAAAGCCGGGGGTCTGCGGTAAACTGTCGCAAAGCTGTGACGGAGAGGGTGTCCGGCATCCCGCTTCAGAGACGCGGCGGCTGGTGCGAGCCGCGGGACGGAGCCGGAGATCAGTCGCTCCAGAGCTGGAAGGAAGAAAGGCTTCCCGCCGAGTAGACCCTTCCCGATCGCTGCCGCGTCAGGGCATAGGGCTTGCCGGGATGCCTTCCGGAGGGAGCCTGAAGGGGCGGTTCTTTGGAGCCGCAATTTGAGTGGTACCGCGGGCCTGATTTCGATTATGCTCGTCTCAAAGCATCGCTTTGGGACGATTTTTTATGTGCCGGACGGGAGGGAACAAGCATGCAACAGACAACCGCGCTGAACTTCAAGATTCAGGAGATGGCGCACCGGATTCGTGAACTGCGGGAGATCGAAAACTACACCATCGCGGAAATGGCCATGAAGACCGGCGTCACGGAGCAGGAGTATATTGACTGCGAGATGGGCCGGTCGGACCTGAACTTCGCCTTCCTGTACCGATGCGCCCTGGCCTTCCGCGTGGACGTGGGAGATATCATCGAGGGGGAAAGCCCCACTCTGAATTCCTTTACCGTCACCAGGCGGGGGGAAGGACAGCGGATTGAGGAAGCCCATGACATGGTCTATTACAACATGGCCTCTTCCTTCCGGAATCGGATCGCTGAGCCCCTGTATGTTCATGCTGCCTACAGCGCGGAAGCGGAGCGGGAGGACATCAAGCTGACCACCCATGAGGGGCAGGAATGCGATATCGTCATTGATGGCCAGCTGAAGGTTCAGGTGGGAGAGCACAGCTCCATCCTCGGCCCGGGAGATTCCATTTATTACGACAGCGGCACGCCCCACGGCATGATCGCGGTGGGGGGAAAGGACTGCCTGTTCTATGCCATCGTACTGAATCCCACCGGGGCGCCCATTCCGGAGCTGACGCCGGAAAAGGTAACCTCCGGGCCCGCCCTGACGGAATATCCGGCGGAGAACGGACGCACCCGCGTATGGCATCGGTTCGCGGATGTGGAAAAGGACGAGAACGGCACGCCCACAAAAATCACCTTCAAAAACACCGAGAAATTCAATTTCGCTTTTGATGTGATAGATGCCATCGCGGAAGAGGTGCCCAACAAGCTGGCCATGCTTCATCTGGACAGCCGCAAGGAAGAGCGCCGCTTCACCTTCCGGGATATCCATCGTGCATCCAACCGGTGCGCCAATTATTTTAAAGCCCTCGGCATCAGAAAGGGAGATCGGGTCATGCTGGTGCTGAAGCGCCATTACCAGTTCTGGTTCGCCATTCTGGGGCTGGAGAAGATCGGTGCCATCGCCATTCCCGCCACGGCCCAGCTGCAGGCGCATGACTTCGAGTACCGGTTCAATGCCGCGGGCGTGAAAGCCATTCTCTGCACGGCGGACGGGGATACCGCTCATCAGGCGGAGCTGGCGGCGGTAAACGCCCCCAGCCTGGAGCTGAAGCTGATTGTCAACGGCACCCGGGAGGGATGGCATTCCTTCGATGAGGAGTACCTGATGTACTCCACCCATTATCAGCGGCCGGAGGATGCGGCCTGCGGGGATGACCTGATGCTGATGTACTTTACCTCCGGCACCACGGGCTATCCCAAGATCGCCGCCCACAGCTTCAAGCATCCTCTGGGGCACCTGCATACGGCAAAATACTGGCACTGCGTGAATCCCAACGGCCTGCACCTGACCATCTCAGACACAGGCTGGGCGAAAGCCGGATGGGGAAAAATCTATGGCCAGTGGCTGTGCGAGGCCGCCATCTTCGTATATGATTTCAACCGTTTTGACGCCTCGGATATCCTGCCCCTGTTCGCGAAATATCATATCACCACCTTCTGCGCGCCGCCTACGATGTACCGGATGCTGATCAAGCAGGATCTGAGCAAATATGACCTGTCCTCCGTCACCCATGCCTCCAGCGCGGGCGAAGCCCTGAATCCGGAGGTCTACCGGCAGATCGAAAAACAGACCGGCCTGCAGGTCATGGAAGGCTTCGGACAGAGCGAAAGCACCATGATCATCGGCAATCTGGCCGGCGCGGATCACAAGCTTGGCTCCATGGGCAAGGTGGCTCCCATCTATCAGGTCGCCCTGCTGGACGCTGATGGAAAAGAGGTTCCCACCGGTTCTCCCGGGGAAATCTGTATCGATATCTCCAGGGGAATTCCCATCGGGCTCTTCCGGGAATACTATCTGGATCCGGAGAAAACCCGGGAGGTCATGCACGACGGATGGTACCACACGGGAGATGTGGCCTGGAAGGACGAGGACGGGTTCTTCTGGTATGTGGGCCGGGCGGACGATGTGATCAAGAGCAGCGGATACCGGATCGGGCCTTTCGAGATCGAGAGCGTGATCATGGAGCTGCCCTACGTGCTGGAATGCGGCGTAAGTGCCGCGCCGGATGAAGTCAGGGGGCAGGTGGTCAAGGCCAGTATCGTGCTGACAAAGGGCACGGAGCCCACGGAGGAGCTGAAGAAGGAAATTCAGAACTATGTGAAGGCTCATACCGCGCCCTACAAATATCCCCGGATTGTCGTATTCCGGGAGGACCTTCCGAAGACGGTCAGCGGAAAGATTCAGCGGGCGCTGCTCTGATCTGGCGCGGCCTGCTGTTCCGGCGCGTAAGGTTTTTTGAGGAAGCGCTGCATAAATGTTCCGGGAGCCGGGCTTCGCCTGAGCGAAGGCGATTTCACCCCGAGCAGCATACATCAGCGTTTCCATTCTTGCTGCAGGAGTTTCATCATGTATAATTCCACCCTTTGCTATATAGAGCGGAAAGGCACCTCCGGAGAACCGGAGGTGCTCCTTCTGCACCGGATTAAGAAGAAGAATGATCTGAACCATGACAAATGGATTGGCATCGGCGGAAAATTCGAGGAGGGGGAAAGCCCTGAGGACTGCCTCCTGCGGGAGGCCCGGGAGGAAACGGGTCTGACTCTGACCTCCTGGAAGTATCGGGGAATCGTGACCTTCCTGTCCTCCGACTATCCGGAAACGGAATTCATGCATCTGTTTACCGCGAACGGATTCCTGGGGGATCTGAGAGAATGCGACGAGGGGGATCTGGAATGGGTTCCGAAATCCCGGATGAGAAGCTTTCCCACCTGGGAGGGAGACCGGATCTTCCTGGACCTGCTGGATCAGGACGTTCCCTTCTTTTCCCTGAAGCTGCGGTATGAAGGAGAGCATCTGGCGGAAGCGGTGCTCAACGGAAAACCACTGGGATAGGGTCTTCCTGTCTTTTTGCTGTTTATATGCCCGGAATCTTATTGACGGTTCATCTGAAAGTAAACTATAATCCGCCCAGGCGGCAGGGCCGCCGGCGGGGGTGAGGAAATGGGTAAGATTTTTTACAGGATTGCGGTCCCCCTGGTTCGGTTGTTTATCCCTAAGCTGAAGGTTGAGTGGGAAGTTCCATTCGATGGCGAGCCCTGCATCTTTGTGGCGAATCACGAGCGGGCCATCGGGCCCCTGGAGATGGCAGCCTGCTTTCCGCTGCGGTCGGAAAGCCATATCTGGATTTACGCGGCTCCCCTGAGCCGGAAGACCACCCCGGATTATGTCCGAAACGATCACTGGTGGGATGAAAACAGCCGGTTAGCCCTCCTCTGGAGCGCGGTCATTCCTCCCCTGGTTTCCCTGATCCTTCCGCCGATTCTCCGATCCGTGCCTCATATTCCCGTTTACCATGACGGCCGTGCCGTCAGCGCCATCAAGGAAAGCCTCAGGCTGCTGCAGGATGGAAAGAATGTGGTCATTTTTCCGGAGATGACCACGGGATACCGGCAGCCGGATCCGGAGAAGATGAATGAAGGCTGGCTGATGCTGCTGCCCATGTACGCGCGTCGGGCCGGTAAACCCCTGAAGGTCTGGCCCGTCCGGCTGGATCTTGAAAACAAGAAGATGCGGATCCGCGCGCCCTTTGTCATGGAGGAGAATATTCCCCTGCGGGATCAGACTCCGGACCTTTCCCGAAAGGTTCTCCGGGGAATCTTCGATCTTCCATAAATCAGGGAGCAGCCCCGATAGATCCGCCGACGGCAGGAAAGGCAATTCGAAGGAGGCCATATGGAAAAAATCTACAGAATGCTGATCATCAATCCGGGTTCCACGTCCACAAAGATCAGCGTTTTTGAGAATGAAAGACATCTGTTTGAGAAAAGCTGTTTTCATGACGCTCCGGTTCTGCTTCAGTATCCCCATGTAAATGATCAGGTGCCCTTCCGGTATGAGGTCATGCTGAACGCCCTTCGGGAGGAGGGAATCGATCCGGCCTCCATCGACGTGGCAGTGGGGCGCGGCGGCAGTGCCTGCAGCCAGCCCGGGGGCGTCACCCGGATCGATGAAAAGCTGTATGAGGATACGGTGGCCGCGGTAGGCGGCAGCGAGCATCCCGCCAAGCTGGGCGTTATGCTGGCCTGGAAATTTGCCCGGGAGTTTCATGTGGAAGCCTATACCCTGAATCCCACGAATGTGGATGAATACTGTGACTACGCCCGGTTAACCGGAATCCGGGGGGTCTACCGCTCTTCCCATTCCCATGTTCTGAATCAGAAGGCGGTGGCGGAAGCCCACGCGGCTTCCCTGGGAAAGCGTTACGAGGACTTCCGTTTCATCGTGGCTCATATCGACGGCGGCATCACGGTAAGCGCCCATGATCACGGGCGCATGATCGACGGCAACATGGGTGCTGACGGGGAGGGCGCCTTTACCCCCACCCGCATCGGCTCCGTGCCGGTGCTTGCGCTGCTGGATTATCTGGAGGACCATTCCCTTGAGGATGTGCGGCGGATGTGTTCCCGCTCAGGAGGATTCGTCAGCCTCTACGGCACCTCCAACTCGGATACGATTCATGATCTGGTGCTTCAGGGGGATCCGAAGGCTTCCCTGGTCTGGCATACCATGATCTACCAGATCTGCAAAATGATCGGGGAAATGAGTGCTGTGCTCTGCGGAAAGGTGGACGCCATTCTGCTGACCGGCGGTCTCATGCGGTTCGATGATATCACGGAGGGCATCCGGGAGCGCTGCGGCTGGATCGCTCCGATCCATGTCTATCCCGGAGAAATGGAGCAGGAAGCCCTGGCGCTTTCCACGCTGAAAGTGCTCCGGGGTCAGGCAGAGGCAATGACTTACAGCGGGAAACCGGTGTGGAACGGGTTTGAGGGAATCTCTTTCTGAAAGGAGACGGTTGCAGATGAGCATGATCGAACAGGTATGGGAAAAGGCCCGTCGGAACCGGAAGCGGATTGTCCTGCCGGAGGGGGAAGATGCCCGGACCCTGCAGGCGGCCGTCAGGATCAAGGCGGAGGGAATCGCGGAACCAATCCTGTTGGGAAATGAGGAAAAGCTCCTTGCGGCGCTCAGGAGCTCCGGCGCGGAAGGAAAGTCCATTCAGGTAATCGATCCTGCTTCCAGCCCGAAAGCGGAGGAGTATGCGAATCTGCTGTATGATCTTCGGCAGTCCAAGGGGCTGACCCGGGAGCAGGCTGCGGCCCTTGTCGCTGATCCCATGTATTATGGCATCCTGATGGTCAAATCGGAGGATGCTGACGGGCTGGTTTCCGGCGCGGTGCATACCACCGGGGATATGCTGCGCCCTGCGCTGCAGATTATCAAAACCAGACCCGGCATTCGCATCGTCTCCTCCAGTTTTCTGATGAACTGCCCGAATCAGGCCCTGGGAGAGAACGGTCTGCTGGTTTACGCGGACTGCGTCGTGGTGCCCAACCCCACTGCCGAGGAGCTGGCCCAGATTGCGGTCTCCGCCGCGGAAACCGCCCGGGTTCTCTGCGGCATGGAAGAACCCCGGGTGGCCATGCTGTCCTTCTCCACCAAGGGCAGCGCAAAACACGAGCTGGTGGAAAAGGTCCGTCAGGCCACGGAAATCGCCCACAGCCTGGCGCCGGATCTGATGCTGGACGGAGAAATGCAGCTGGATGCCGCTCTGGTGCCGGAGGTCGGGCGCTCCAAAGCCCCGGGAAGCCCTGTCGCCGGCCGGGCCAATGTGCTGATCTTCCCGGATCTTCAGAGCGGCAATATCGGATACAAGATTACTCAGCGCATCGCCGGCGCGGAATGCTACGCGGTGCTCCAGGGATTGGCGAAGCCCTGCAACGACCTGAGCCGCGGATGCAGCGTACTGGATATTGTGAATACCGTTGCGCTGACAGCCGTCCAGGCCGGCGCGTAATCCCCAGGATGACAAAACCCGTCAGAGTCTTTGCTCTGGCGGCTTTTATCATGCAGTTTTTACGGCTTCCGGTATAAAGCACAGTTGCATACCGGAGGCCGGGAATCCGCGTTAAGGCTGATTGGCCGTCTCCTGGGATTTCCTGCCGTCCGGGGCCATATCCTCCAGGGCCCTGAGATATCCTTCCATTCCCAGTCCGATATAATGCCTGTCGCAGGCCATCCCCGCATAGGAAATCCTCCGGAAGGGTTCCCGGGCATTGATATCCGTCAGATGAACCTCCGCGGCCGGCAGGCCCACCGCCTTCAGGGCGTCCAGAATGGCAATGCTTGTATGCGTATAGGCCCCTGGATTGATAATAATCCCGTCCTCCTGCCCGTACGCCTGCTGAATGCGGGTCACAATCTCCCCCTCGCTGTTGGACTGAAAGAGGCTTACCTCCACTCCCAGCTCCTCCGCTTTTTCCCGGATCAGCCGGCACAGATCCTCATAGGTCTCCCGGCCGTACAGCTTCGGCTCCCGGATGCCCAGCATATTCAGGTTCGGTCCGTTAACAACCAGGATTTTCATTTCTTTCCTCCTTCCGCTTCTCCCGCCAGGACGCCTGGCTTTTCGCCCGGGTTTCCATCTCTTCCCTGCTGATGGACAGCTGCCTGGTCAGATCCGCCAGGATCTCTTCGGACCTTTCCCGGGCCACCGGCCGTTCCAGGAAAAGCTCGCAGGCTTTCCTGGCCTGCTCCACCAGCATGTACAGCCCGTTGACTCCCTTGAGCCCCAGCTTCTCCGCCTGCTGAAGCAGCACCGTGCGCAGCGGATTGTAAATCAGATCCACCACGCCCTCCAGCCCGGGCAGCCGGTGCAGATCCACCGGGCTTTCCCCGTCCGAAGGGAACATCCCCACCGGGGTGGCGTTGATCAGCAGCGCAGCGTCCCGGTGCCGGTCCAGGTTCAGATAATTGTCCTCTCCCCGGCGTGAAATGATCCGTACCTCCCGGGCCCCTCCTGCCTGCAGGCAGGCCGCCGCCATGCGTCCCGCCCCGCCGCTGCCCAGCACCAGGCATTTCCGTCCCAGGGGGGAGAGTCCCGCCCGGGCCAGCAGCCCCTCCAGGCCGTCCCAGTCCGTATTGTAGCCCGTCAGGAGGCCCTTCTCATCCCGTACAATGGTGTTCACCGCACCTACCATCTCCGCCCGGGGGGACAGCCGGTCCAGGAACGGGATCACCGTCTGCTTATAGGGAATGGTCACATTCAGCCCCCGGAATTCTCCGCTCCGAAGCAGAGGACCGATCTCCTCCGGCTCCAGCTCAATCATCTCGTATTCATATCCTCCCAGGGCCTGATGAATTTCCCTGGAAAAGCTGTGCCCCAGCTTTGCTCCCAGAAGGCCGAAGCGTCCCTCCATCACAGTACCTCCGAATAGCTTCCCAGGTAGGAAAAATGCTCCAGGGTGACATCCAGCTCCTCCAGCATCCGGGCAAAGGAAGGAGAATAAACGGAGGCATCGATATCAAAATAGAACATGAACTCAAAATCACGGCCGGGCATGGGTCTGCTTTCCAGCTTGGTGAGGTTGACGCCATTGGCATTGAAGCGGCCCAGCAGCTCATACAGGGAACCCGGACGGTTGGGCAGCACCAGCATCAGGCTGGTATGATCCGCCCCGGGATAGATTTCCGGCTCCTTGGAAATGCAGATAAACCGGGTATGATTATTGCTGTTGTTCTGGATCTCCGTCCGCAGGCAATCAAGCCCATACTGGCCCGCGCAGGCCGGGGAGGAAATGGCTGCCGCGTCCCTGCGGCCGCTCTCCGCCACCATTTTAGCCGCCGCAGCGGTATTGGAGCAGATGGTCACCTTCCACTCCTTATGCTCCGCCAGAAACCTGGAACACTGCTGAATCGCCTGCTCGTGGGAAAAAATCTCCCGGATTTCCGACTCGCTGGTGCCCGGGCAGGCCAGAAGGGTATGGTCTATTCGAATCCGGACGGAACGGACAATATAGCAGTGGTGGCTGATCATCTGGTCATAGACGCTGTTCACCGATCCGGCCAGGCTGTTTTCAATGGGCAGCACCCCGTACCGGCACAATCCGCTCTCGATCGCGCTGAAAACGTTCTCGAAGGTCTTGCAGTAGAGAATGGAGGGATGGCGGAACATCTTCACGCAGGCCAGCTGGGAATAAGCGCCTTCCACGCCCTGACAGGCCACCATGGCCTTATCCGGAAAAAGCGGCTGCGTCTGATCGATCGCCTGCCGGATCCGCTGCCCCAGCTGGCTGGCTCCCTTCCCGTCCAGAAGCTGGCGGGTTCGGCTCTGGGCAATCAGAAAGCCAAAGAGCGCCCTGACTCCGTCCTCATTTTCCTCCCCCGCCTGGTCCCCCAGCCGGTTCAGCATCTCCCGCTCCCGCTGGCTGTCCGTTACCGGCAGGCCCCGTTCCCGTTTGTAGGCTCCGATGACCCGGGCCGTCTCCATCCGCCGGGCATACAGATCCAGCATCTGGGAATCGATTTCATCCATCCTCTGCCTCAGTTCCTGAATATCCATCCTCATTCCTCCTTGATTCCGGTCACAGTTCCGTCGCAGCAAGCGATAAATTCATCCAGTTCGCTGACCGCCAGGGGATACAGCCGGCTTTGTCCCCGGCTTTCCGGCAGCACCAGCGTGATTCTGTCCCCCCTGCGCTTCTTATCGTTCCGGGCAGCTCCCGCAATCTCCGCCGCGGAAAAGCAGGTGGTCACCGGCAGTCCCTCCCGGGTCAGCATTCCCCGCAGTTCCTTCCAGACTCCAGGCCGGCACAGTCCATGATGTTCAGCGGCAAAAGCTGCAATCATAAGCCCTATGCTGACGCCCTCCCCGTGATAGATGGAAAACCCTGTGAGTTTTTCCACCCCATGGCCGAAGGTATGCCCCAGATTCAGTTTCTGCCGAAGACCGCTTTCCCGTTCATCCAGGCTGACGATCCCGCTCTTGAGCCGGACATTGTCCGCAATCAGGTTCTCCAGCGGCTCCCCGTGAACAATCCTGTCCAGCAGCTCTTCCCCGCCCAGAGCCCCATGCTTGATCACCTCGGCCATACCCTCCGCGTACACCTCCCGGGGAAGCGTCCGCAGGGTCTCCGGGTCGCACAGCACCCTTCTGGGCTGGTGGAAAGCGCCGCAAAGATTCTTGCCCTGCCGCAGGTTCACGGCGGTTTTTCCCCCCACGGACGCGTCCACCATGGCCAGCAGCGTGGTGGGAATCTGCACAAAATCCACGCCCCGAAGAAACAGTGCCGCTGCCAGCCCCGTAATATCCCCCGTCAATCCTCCTCCCAGTGCGGCAAAAAGGTCGCTCCTGGTCAGCCCGGCTTTCTCCGCGGCCTCCAGGGCCCGCTCCACCGTAGCCAGGGTCTTATGCGCCTCTCCCGCGGGAAAAACGAAGTGGGCGGCTGCGAATCCGGCCCGACGGAAGGCTTCCTCCGTCCGTTCCAGATACAGGGGTGCCACCCGGTCATCCGACAGGATCATCACCCGGCGGCCGGATACCGCCTCTCCCGTGAGCTCCCCGGCCCGATCCAGCAGTCCTGCCCCGATCAGCACCTCGTAGGGCACTCCGGTGTTTACCTTTACGATTTCCATTCCGCGTCCAGCTCCTCTTTTCTCTCCCGGCCTTCCCGCAGCAGGGCCTTCAGCCTTTCCTCATCCCCCTGCCGCAGGGAATCCCGGAATTCCGTCAGCCGATTCAGCAGACGGTCCAGCTCCTCTCCCAGCAGGTCCCCGTTTTCCAGAAAGAGTTCGGTCCACATCTGTTCGTTCAGGAAAGCGACCCGGGTCAGATCCCGGTAGCTTCCCCCGGCGAAATACCGAAGCCCCTTCGCGGCGGGGGACAGAACATAGGCATTGGAGACAAGGTGGGCCAGCTGAGAGGTATAGGCGATCATCCGGTCGTGCTCCTCCGGCGTCGTTACGGTCACCGCAGCAAATCCCACCCGATGCATGAGCTCACTGACCCCGCTGACCCGGAACAGATCCTCCCCTTCCCGGGGAACCAGAACCATGGATGCGCCCTGAAACAGGTCCGCGTCCGCGTACTTTATGCCTGAGAACTGACGTCCCGCCATCGGATGGCCCCCCATGAACGGGAAGCCGTACTTCTCAGCCAGCGCGAAGCAGGGTTCGCAGACCGCCCGCTTAACGCCGCACAGGTCCATAACCAGGGTGGACCGGGAGATCCTCGGCGCCCAGCGGGTCAGGATTTCCACCGCCGCCTGAGGATAGACCGCCAGCAGCAGCAGATCGCAGGAGGGCAGGTTTTCCTCCGTCAGCTTCTCCGCCACGGTCCCCGTCAGCAGGGCATATTTCAGCGTTGATTCATCCCTGTCCATCCCCAGCACCCGGTGTTCCAGTCTGGTCAGGGCCTTGGCCATGGAGGCTCCGATCAGCCCGAGTCCCACGATTCCAATCCGCATCCCTTTTCTCTCCTTTTACAGCGCTTCCCTGACCCGGCGCACCGCCGAGGCCACCTCGTCAAACTGCTCCGGCGTCAGGCTCTGGGGGCCGTCGCACAGGGCATGGGGCGGATCGTTATGCACCTCGATCATCAGTCCGTCCGCCCCGCAGGCCGCCGCAGCCAGCGCCATGGGCCGCACATACCGGGCTGCTCCCGTGGCATGACTGGGATCCACCACCACGGGCAGATGGCTCAGTTCATGGAGCACCGCCACCGCGGAAAGATCCAGCGTGTTCCGGGTGTAGGTTTCATACGTACGGATGCCCCGCTCGCAGAGAATCACCCGCTCATTTCCGCCGCTCATGATGTACTCCGCGCTCATCAGCAGCTCCTTGATGGTATTGGCCAGTCCCCGCTTGAGCAGGATCGGCTTATCGGTCTTTCCCAGCTCCTTCAGCAGCTCAAAATTCTGCATGTTCCGGGCCCCTACCTGGATAATGTCCACATCCTGGAAGTATGGCAGGTGCCCGATATCCATGATCTCCGTAATGATGGGCAGCCCCACCCGCTTCCGGACCTCGGTCAGGATCCGGATTCCCTCTTCGTGGAGTCCCTGAAAATCATAGGGAGAAGTCCGGGGCTTGAAGGCTCCGCCCCGAAGCACCCCCGCCCCGCTTTTCTTCACCGCCCGGGCGATGGTCTCCACCTGGGCTTCGCTCTCCACGGAGCAGGGCCCGGCAATGAGCTGAAACTCTCCTTTGCCGAAAGCCACCGCCTCCGTGATCCGGATGACGCTGTCCTCCGGATGGAATTTCCGGTTGGCCTTCTTGAAGGGCTCCGAGATCCGGGTCACGCTCTCCACAATATCCAGACCGCTGATCAGGTCAGTATCGATGCGGGTGGTATCCCCCACCAGGCCCACCACCGTCTGATACTCCCCCTCGGACAGATGGATCCGCACCCCGTAGCTCTCCAGCCAGGAAATCAGATGATCCTGTTCCTCCCTGCGAATTCCCTTCTTCAGCGCAATAATCATATTTAACCTCTCCTTTCTCAGAAAAAGGGCCCGCGGTAATTCCGCGAGCCCTGATCTTTTCGGTCTTCCGAAAAGCATGCATGCAAAATTACCTTACCCTAAAGCACTAAGGTAAAGTAATAAAACCCGAAATAGAAACTGCGCAGCATGCTTTTTCCCCTTCCGCGCGGCTGAACCACGCTTGCTGAATTGCGGGCATTGTACCATGTTGTTTCCCGTCCCGCAAGAGGCAGGCCCCTGAAAGACAGGAAAAAAACAAAACCCTTTACCCGCCGATAGCCTCGTGAATGGCTTTGGCCGCCACCTTGCCCGCGCCCATGGCGGAGATCACCGTGGCCGCGCCGGTCACCGCGTCGCCGCCGGCATAAACATTCTCCCGGGAGGTCAGGCCCTCCTCGTTGATGATGATACCGCCCCTGCGGTTTACCTCCAGGCCCTCCGTGGTGTTCTTGATCAGCGGGTTCGGGCTGGTGCCGATAGCGATGATCACCGTATCCGCCTCCAGCGTAAACTCGCTGCCGGGAACCTCTACCGGGCGCCGGCGGCCGCTGGCGTCCGGCTCGCCCAGTTCCATCCTGATGCAGCGGATCCCCGTCACAAAGCCGTTCTTCGGATCCCTGGGATCCTCGGGATTCTGATAGCCCAGAATCTCCGTAGGATTGCAAAGCAGGCGGAAATCGATGCCCTCCTCTTCCGCGTGCTCCACTTCTTCTCTTCTGGCGGGCAGTTCCTCCATGGAGCGGCGATAGACGATATATACCTTCTCCGCGCCCAGCCGCAGGGCCGTCCTGGCCGCGTCCATGGCCACATTGCCGCCGCCTACCACGACCACCCGTCCCCCCTTCATGATGGGAGTATGGGGGTTCTCCTCATAGGCCTTCATCAGATTGGACCGGGTCAGGAACTCATTGGCGGAATACACTCCCTTCAGGGCTTCCCCGGGAATATTCATAAAGTTGGGCAGCCCTGCCCCGGAACCGATGAAGACGGCCTCGAAGCCCATCTCAAAGAGCTCATCCACGGTCAGGGTCTTGCCGATAATCACATTGGTCTCTACCTGAACCCCCAGCTCCTTCAGGGTCTCCACTTCTTTCGCCACGATGGCCTTTGGCAGACGGAATTCGGGAATCCCGTAAATCAGCACGCCCCCGGCGGTATGCAGCGCTTCATAGATCGTGACCTGATATCCCTTCTTGGCCAGATCCCCGGCGCAGGTCAGCCCGGAAGGTCCTGCGCCAACCACGGCGACTCTGTGTCCATTGGAGGCGGGAGGAGTGGGTTTTTCCTGGCTGTTGGCATTGTGCCAGTCCGCTACAAAGCGCTCCAGGCGGCCGATGCCCACAGGATCCATCTTGGCCCGCACGTGCAGGGTGCACTGGCTCTCACACTGGGTTTCCTGGGGACAGACCCGCCCGCAAACCGCGGGCAGGGAGGAGGACTGGGTAATAATCCGGTAGGCCCCCTCAAAATCTTCTTCCTTGATCCGGGAAATAAAATCCGGAATGTTGATGTTAACCGGGCACCCGGACACGCAGGGCCGGTTTTTGCAGTTCAGGCAGCGCCTGGCTTCTTCCAGGGCAATCTCCATCGGGTAGCCCAGGGCCACCTCCCGGAAGTTTCTGGCCCGCACCTCCGGCTTCTGGGCAGGCATCTCATGTTTTACAGGATTCACAGCCATTCTTTTTTCCTCCCCTCACCCGGCGATGTTCTTCTGCATCAGATTGCAGGCTTCCTCATAGGCATGGCGCTCGTATTCCGCATACATGCGGCCCCGGCTCATAGCCTCGTCAAAGTCGATCTCATATCCGTTGAAATCCGGACCGTCCACGCAGGCGAACTTCGTTACCCGCTGCCCGTCCCGCACAAGCGTAATCCGGCATCCGCCGCACATGCCGGTGCCGTCAATCATGATGGGGTTCATGCTCACAGTCACCGGCACTCCGAAGGGTTTGGCCGCGGCCACCACGAACTTCATCATAATCAGAGGCCCGATGGTAATGATCATATCGAAGTGTTTGCCGGCCTCCAGCATCTCCTTCAGAGGAACGGTCACATTTCCATGGCGGCCGTAGCTTCCGTCATCCGTCATCACCACCAGCTCATCAGAAAAGGAACGGAATTCATCCTCCAGGATCAGCAGGTCCTTGTTTCGGAAGCCGATAATGCTGGTTACTTCCGCTCCCAGCCGATGGAATTCCTCCGCCACCGGCATGGCAATGGCGCATCCTGCGCCGCCGCCCACCACACAGACGCTCCGGATCCCCTCCGTATGGGTAGGCAGGCCCAGGGGACCTACAAAATCCTGCAGGAAATCCCCTTCCATTTTATACTTAAGCAGCTCCGTAGTCGCTCCGACCACCTGGAAGATAATCTTCACCGTTCCCGCCGCCGGATCCGTCCCCGCCACGGTCAGGGGAATCCGTTCCCCTTCCTCGTTCACCCGCAGGATGATAAACTGGCCGGGCTTCGCCTTTCGGGCTACCAGGGGCGCTTCCACCTCCAGCTGAATCATGGATGGATTCAAAACTTTTCTGCTTGCAATTCGATACATGATCTTCCCTCCGCAGAGGGACCCGGAGCATGAACCCCCGCGTCCCGATATTGGGGATTATTTTACATAGAAAGCTGGAAAAACACAAGCGGAATGCAGCAAAAAAGCATGACCGACGGCCATGCTTTTCAGACGAGGGTGGATCGCTTATTTCAGCTCGCTGGTGCAGTGGGGGCAGCGGGTCGCCTTGATGTCGATCTCGCTGAGGCAGTACTTGCACTTCTTGGTCGTGGGCTCAGCGGGCTTCTCGGGCTTTTTGGTCAGATTCTTGGCCTTGTTCATGGCCTTGATGATCACGAAGAGCACCAGCGCGGTCAGCAGGAATTCCACCAGCACAGCCACAAAGGAAATGAGGCTGCCGGCAAATCCGGTCCCTCCGTTTTCCATCTTGGGCAGGGCCTCCAGAATGGGGGTCAGAAAGATATCGATGACCGCGGTCACCACCTTGCCGAAGGCAGCTCCGATGACCACGCCGACAGCCATGTCCACGACATTGCCGCGAAGCGCGAATTCCTTAAATTCCTTGAGAAGCTTGCTCATGAGGGTACCTCCCTTTTTCTGTCGTTTTTGTTTATATTTTCCAGGCTTCCGGGAAGCTGTTTCCCGAAGCGCCAGAGAAAACGGGATCAGCTGAACCTGAGGAGACTGCTGATGGATTCCGTCCCGGCGGCAGCAGCCGAAAAACAGGACTTCAGCATTTCCTTATCTCTTCTTTCCGCCGCCGAAAAGATCGGAAATCGCTTTCGTGATCCCCCTGGTCAGGGAGGATGTCACCTGGCGGGTCGCCGTCTGGATGGCCGTGTTCTTAATGCGGCCCGCTACGGAATCGTTCCTCCTGGCGCGCTCCGCCGCTTCCTCCCGCAGAGCGTCATTCCGGGCCCGGCGTTCCGCCGCTTCCTGCTCCTTGGCAGCCTTGGCGGCATCCTTTGCAGCCTGCTCCGCTTCCTTCTGCGCCTGCAGGGCCGCCTTTTCAGCCTCTTTCCGGGCTGCGGCCGCAGCCTTCTGCTGCTCGGCGAGCGCGATGGGATCCGTCGTCGCAGGGGCGGCCGCTGCCGGGGCAGGAGTCTGCACCTGGACAGGGATCCAGTTTCCGGTGGCCGGATCCTGCTGCATCCACATCATCTGCTGCACATACTGACCGGATGCCGGATCCTGAACCATGACCGGCATCTGCTGCAGGACGGGCTGTACCGCCTGAACGGCCTGCTGAACCACGGGCTGCACCGCCTGGGCCGCCTGCTGAATCACGGGCTGCACCGCCTGGGCCGCCTGCTGAATCACGGGCTGCACCGCCTGGGCCGCCTGCTGAACCACGGGCTGTACCGCCTGGGCCACCGCGTCCGGCACCACCTGAATCGTGGGTACCGCTTCCTCCGCCGCAGGCTGAGGCGGCTGTGTCATGTCAGGCTTTTCCTGCACCACATACTGGCCTGTGGTAGGATCGTAAACCTTGAATGTCTGGCTCATCTTCTCATCTCCGGTGATCTCCTGCACCGGCTCAGGGGTCGTGGGGGAAACAGGGAACTGAATGGAAGGAATCGCTTGCGCGAAATCCGGAACCGGTATTTCCGGTTTCGGAATCTCCAACACGGGAATCTCTGGGCTAAAGGCAGGCGCGTCTCCTGCGATGGCTGCGAAGACCTCATCCAGGGTCTCGGCCACCCCGGCTCCGGAGGGAGCGGGCGGGAGCTCCTGCGCTTCCGCAGGTTCCGCCGGCGCGGCAGGCTCAGGCCGCTCTGCGGCTTCAGACAGTTCAACATCTTCCGGACTCCCGGCCGCCTCAGGATCCTCCTGGAGCAGCCCTTGCACCGCCAGCGCTCTCTCCGCCTCGCTCAGCGCGCCAAGATGGCTCTGGGGCGGAAGCACGGTAGCCCGCTGGACGACGCCCGGAGCGCCATCCTCGTCCAAGCAGGAAATCAGCGCTTCGCCCGTCTTCAGGCTGGTAATGGCCTCCTCCGTATCGAAGTCCGGATTGGTCCGGAAGGTCTGAGCCGCCACCCTGACCGCCTTTTGATCCAGGGGAGTATAGGCCCGCAGCGCATGCTGCACCCGGTTCCCCAGCTGGCCCAGAATCGGCATGGGAATATCCGTCGGGTTCTGCGTAATAAAGTACACGCCCACGCCCTTGGACCGGATCAGCCGAACCACCTGCTCAATCTTGTCCATCAGCACTCTGGAGCAGTCTGCGAAGAGCAGATGGGCTTCATCGAAGAAGAAGACCGCCACCGGCTTGTCCAGGTCTCCCCGCTCCGGCAGCCGCTCGTAAAGCCGGGTCAGCATCCACAGCAGGAAGGTAGAGTACATCAGGGGATGGGCAAACAGTTCATCCGCGGACAGAATATTGATGGTCCCCCGGTCCGCCATATCCCGGGTCAGCCACTCCAGGACATCAAACTCCTTCGTCCCGAAGAAGCAGGCGCCGCCCTCATCCTCCAGCAGAGCCACAGCCCGCTGAATGGCGCCCACGGAAGCCAGGGATACATTTCCGTATTTCAGCGTAAAGGACTGGGTATTCTCCCCCATGCGAACCAGCTGAGCCTTGAGATCATCCAGGGTCAGCAGCGGATAGCTGTAATCCCTGCAGTACCGGAAAAGGATGCTCAGCACCCCGGTCTGGGTTTCATTGATTCCCAGCATACGGCCCAGCAGCTGGGGGCCCATGGATTCCACCGTCGCCTGAATGGGCTGGCCGTTTTTCCCGTATACGTCCCAGAATTTGGCGGGGAACGCGTGACAGTCGAACTCATCCGGATGAATGCCGCACTTGACCAGCCGCTTTTCAATGGCCTCCGTCTTCTCTCCCGCCTTGGCCATGCCGGACAGATCGCTCTTGATATCACTCAGAAAAACGGGAACCCCCATCTCGGAAAAGCTTTCCGCCAGAACCTTCAGGGTCACGGTCTTCCCGGTGCCTGTCGCTCCGGCGATCAGCCCATGACGGTTAGCCATGGCAGGCAACAGAAAAACAGGGCCGTTTTCCCCGGTGCCGATCCAGATTTTCTCTTCCCAGCGCATGACAGGAATCCCCCCCCTGTTCTCCTTCTTATCACTTTGGTTGTATTTTACACACTTCCCCTGTTCCCGTCAAGGAAAAAACAGGGCAGCCCCGGGATCGGTCCTGTGATAGGCGTCAAGGGCAGCAGCTGATGTTTCCCGGAAAAAAGGCAGCAGGTTTTATCCGGAGTTCCTTCCCCTTTTTTTCAGTTCCTGAAGCACGGCTTTCTGGGCGGGCAGGCGATCCCACGGACGGTACTTTGAAGCATACCGTCCGGCCAGATCAGCGGCATCACCCTCCGCAACGAAGGGAATCAGTTTCAACGCATGACGTTCTTCCGCCCGAAGCATCCACTGGGCGGACAACGGCCAGGGGGGCGCACTTTCCGGAAACAGAAGTGCTTCCACAATAGACGCAGCGATTTCTGCAGAAAGCTCACTGATGGCTGCCTCATCCACAATCGTCAGAATCTCTCTGTCGAGGACCTCATGACACGGATCGTCCTTCAGCGCGCGGCCAAAGCCCAGCAAGCCGTCCGTTGGCTTCCGTTTCCGTTCCGCTTCCTCCAGGGCTGTCCGGTAAGATCTGAACGCCCGTCTGACTTCATCAGGGTAATCCTTCATTCAAGTCCCTTTCCGCATTTATCGGTCGGAGTTTATTTCATTGCATTGGGATTCTCCGGCGGTCTTTCCTCTTCATCCTGCCCTTTTCGGGCCTCAAGCCAGAGACGGGTCGCCCAGATCAGCAGAAAAATGCCCGCCACGGTAAACAGGCCGACAAACAGCCAGCGCACCACCGGCATCATGGTCGTGTTGGGATCCTGCCTGTCCGCAAAAAGCTCATAAGCCAGGTACAGAAGGTATCCGCCTACCACGCCGTAAAGGTAGGATCGGTTCTGCTTATTGTTCAATTCGAAAAAATTCCCCTTTCAGAAGGTTCCCCCGTGACGGATGCCACGGGGGAATCAATGGATGAGGGCAATCCCTTACCTTGCCTTTTTCTTGGACAGGATATCGAACACCACGGCGGCCAGCAGCACGAAGCCCTTGACTACACGCTGATAATTGGCATCCAGGTTGACCTGGAACATGCCCAGGTTGATGACCCCGATCAGCGTAGCGCCGATCACCATGCCCAGCACGGTGCCCGCTCCGCCGCTGGCGGATACACCGCCCACAACGCAGGCGGAAATCGCATCCATCTCGAAGTTCTTGCCTGCATCCGCGTTGGCCGCGGTGAAGCGGCTGACCGTCGTCATGGCGGCGATTGAAGTCAGGATGGCCATGTTCAGATAGGCGATAAACATGATCCGGCGGGTATCTACACCGGAGAGGCGCGCTGCCTCAATGTTTCCGCCCACTACGTAGAAATGACGGCCGATCGTAGTCTTGCTGGTAATGAAGCTGTAGAACAGCACGACCGCGCCGACCCAGACCAGAACGGTCGGAATGCCTCCGGAATAAGCCAGCTTGTACATGACCAGAATGATGGCTGCTGCGCTGAGCCCGCACTTGGCAACATCCATGCCGATCTGATCCACTTCATATCCTTTTTTCAGTCGGACCGCCCGATTGCGGAAAACCAGCAGGATCACCAGCGCAGCCGCCACCAGTCCAACGATCAAGCAGGGCCAGTTGAGCGTACCCTCCGGGGTTTTGAACAGCGTGCCGGAGAAAATGCTCAGGAATTCCTGCTTGCTGTTGAAGGAGATAGAGTTGGTCGAGGACACGCCCAGAATCGCCGTGCCCAGTCCACGGAAGGCCAGATAACCGGCCAGGGTCGCAATCCACGGGGGAACATGCACATAGGCAATAATCGCGCCGAGGGCACAGCCATACACAACCCCGATGGCCAGCAGCGCAATGATGGAAATCGCAGTCCCCATACCCCAGTAGACCATCATCATGCCGCCAAGCGCACCAAGCAGGCACACGAAGGCGCCGCAGCTCAGATCGATATTGCCGCCGGTCAGCATGCACATCAGCATGCCGCACCCGATAATATACACATAGGCGTTCTGATTAATCAAGGAGGCAAAACTGTTCGGCCGGAACATACGGCCCTTCGTCATGATCGTGAAAAAGATATACACCAGCACCAGTATGATGAGCATGGCATTCTTCTTCAGCAGGGAAGCAAGATCCGCCTTCCGAATATTGGACTGATTCGCTGCAGGTCTATCCATCTTTTGCCATCCTCCTTTCCTTACCGCTTCTGCCGCTTGGACAGCACATCGAAGATGACAGCTCCCAGCAGCACCAGGCCCTTGACGACCTTTTGCAGGTTGGAATCCACACCGACCATGTTCATGCCCTGATTGATGACGCCCATCAGCACGGCGCCGATGATCATCCCGGAAACCTTGCCAATCCCTCCATAAGCGGAAGCGCCGCCGATGAAGCAGGACGCTATGGCGTCCATTTCGTAGCCCTCGCCGTAAACCGGGTCAATACCCTTGGCCCTGGCCGCCGTCAGGATTCCGGCCAGTCCTGCCATCAGCCCCATGCTGGCATAAGCGAACCAGTATACATTTCGGGTCTTGACACCGGAAAGCGCCGTTGCCTTCTCATTTCCGCCGACCGCATAGAGATGGCGGCCCATCGCCGTTTTCGTGGTGATATACTGATAAATTCCCAGCACCAGTGCAATCCAGATCAGCACCGTCGGAAAGCCGCGAAGGTTGGAAAGCTGCCAGACGATAAAACCGACAACGCCGGAGATCAGCACCGTAGTGATGACCTGGCCGGGGATGGACTGATGAATATTCAGCTTCCGCTGAACCAGGATTTTCCGAACTGTCATCAGAATATAGACCAGGATCGTGACCGCACCGATCGCCAGGCAGGTCAGATTGGGCTTTCCCGTGGTTCCCATCCACTGACGGATATAATCAGGGACATAGCATTCCCGTCCGCCGCCGAAGAGGATCAGGAACTGATCATTGGTAATGTCAACCCGGAAGCCTCCGAGCACCACATTGGAAAAGCCCCGGAAGGCATACATGCCGGACAGGGTGGCGATGAACGCCGGCACGCGAAGCTTCGCGATCCAGAAGCCCTGGAAAATGCCGATCAGCAGGCCGATCCCCAGCATTGCGAGAACCGCGATCCACATGTTGACCTTATTGGCCATCAGCACGCACCCGACGGCTGCTGTGAAACACACCACGGAACCAACTGACAGGTCGATATTGCCGCCGGTCAGGATACACAGCAGCATACCGGCGGCCAGCACAAATACATAGCCGTTCTGGGAGATCAGGTTATTGATGCTGCCTGGCATCAGTGAATTTCCGCCGGTTGCGATGGCAAAGAAGATCACCACCGCCACCAGTGCGATCACCATCGTGTATTTCTGGAAAAAAGCGCCAACGCTCATTCGGTTTTCATTCATCGTCAAGCACTCCTTCCCGACTGGAGAATGACCGCCATGATCTTCTCCTGCGTGGCTTCGCTGGCCTTCATTTCGCCAACGAACCGGCCCTCATTCATGATATAGATCCTGTCGCTCATGGCCAGAACCTCCGGCAGTTCGGAGGAGATCATGACCACGGACTTTCCGGCGGCCGCCAGGTCGTTGATGATGCAGTAAATTTCATATTTTGCGCCGACGTCGATGCCGCGGGTCGGTTCATCCAGCAGCATGATATCCTGCTCCGCGAACATCCATTTGGCCAGGAGGACCTTCTGCTGGTTGCCGCCGGACAGGTTTCCGACCAGCTGCTCCACCGTCGGGGTTTTGGTTTTCAGCTTTTCCCGGTATTCCTCCGCCACGGCGTACTCCTTGTCTCCGTCAATTACCGTGTGGCTGGACACGGCATCGAGATGCGCCAGGGAGGTATTGACCTTGATGGACTGGCTCAGCACGAGGCCGTTTCCCTTCCGGTCTTCGGTCACATAGGCAATCCCGTGTTTGATCGCGTCGGATGCGCTTTTCTTCAAATGAACTTCCCTGCCGTTGATCTTCAGCTGGCCGGTGATGTTCACACCGTAGCTCTGACCGAAAATGCTCATCGCAAGCTCCGTGCGTCCCGCACCCATCAGCCCATAGATGCCGACCACCTCGCCCTTTCGCACAAACATGGATACATTGTCCACAACCTTGCGCTCCGGATACAGCGGATGATGAACCGTCCAGTTGTCGACCTCCAGCATGACATCGCCGATTTTGACTTTTTCCCTTTTCGGGAACCGGTTGGTCATCTCGCGCCCGACCATTCCCTTGATGATCCGTTCCTCACTGACCGGTTCCCTGCCATGATTATCAATAGTCTCGATGGTGGTGCCGTCACGAATCACCGTTATCTTATCCGCTACGTAAGCAACCTCATTGAGCTTGTGGGAAATGATGATCATGGTCATTCCCTGCTTCTTGAAGCCAAGCATCAGATCCAGCAGCGCGCGGGAGTCTTCTTCGTTCAGGGAGGAAGTGGGTTCATCGAGAATCAGCAGCTTCGCCTGCTTCGCCAGCGCCTTGGCGATTTCTACCAGCTGCTGCTTGCCGGTACCGATGTCCTTGACCTGCGTCTTGGAGCTTTCGGAAAGGCCCACCATCCTCAGGTATTTATCCGCTTCAGAATAGGTCGTGTTCCAGTCAATGGCCAGCCTGTGGCCCCGCTCATTGCCCAGATACATGTTCTCGCCGATCGTCATCTCCGGCACGAGGGCCAGCTCCTGATGGATAATGACGATGCCCAGTTTTTCAGAATCCTTGATGCTGTTAAATTTGCATTCTTTTCCGTTGTAGACGATATCCCCTTCGTAGGTTCCGTAGGGATAGATGCCGCTCAGCACGTTCATCAGGGTGGATTTGCCGGCGCCGTTTTCCCCCACAAGCGCGTGAATTTCACCCTCTTCCACCTGCAGATTTACGTTATCCAGCGCTTTGACGCCCGGAAATGTCTTGGTGATGTGCCTCATTTCCAGCAAATAGTTCGTCATGGTATTCCTCCAGCTTGCCGGCTTTTCCCGGAGATGGGGCCGGAACTTTGATCAGACTGAAATCCCTCTGACTTTCCCTGTCTTAAACGATGCAGGCGGGCTGGGCCCGCCTGCATCGCAATGGATTGACCTGAAGGATATTACTGGAGCTGATCCTCGGTGTAGTAACCGGAGTCAATCAGCAGCTCCTTGTAGTTGTTGGCATCCGCGAACACAGGCTCGCACAGATAGGACGGAACGGTGATCACGTTGTTGTTGTAGGTCTCGGTGTCGTTCACTTCGACTTCCTCGCCGGCCAGGATCTGCTTGATCATGGTCACGACACGGGCCGCCAGGGTCCGGGTGTCCTTGAAGACGGACATGGACTGCTTGCCGGCAATCATGTTCTTGGTGTTGGCAATGTCGCAGTCCTGACCGGTGATGATCGGCCAGCCTTCGCCGGTGTAGTTGTCCAGCGCATTGGTAACGCCCAGGGCGGTGGAGTCATTGGAGCAGAGCCACACATCCAGCTGTTCGCCGTTGGCATAGTAGGCAGTCAGGATATCATCAGCGCGCTTCTGGGCCACATCGGTCTTCCAGGTGGGAGTCGCAACCTGCTCAAAGGCAGTCTGACCGGAACGGACAACCAGCTTGCCGCTCTCGATATAAGGCTTCAGCACATCGAACGCGCCGTTGAAGAAGTAGCCCGCGTTGTTGTCACCGGGGTCACCGGCGGTGAATTCAATGTAGAAGGGGCCAGCCGCGTTGTCCAGATCCAGCTTTTCCTTCACATAGTTGCCCTGAACGGTACCAACCATGTAGTTGTCGAAGGTGGCATAGAAGTCAACCGCGTCAGAATCCATCAGCAGCCTGTCATAAGCGATGATCTTGATGCCCTTTTCCTTGGCCTTCGCCAGCGCGGTGCCCAGGGAGGAACCTTCGATCGCGGAGATCACGATGACATTGCAGCCATTGTCAACCATGGTTTCAACCTGGTTCAGCTGGGTGGGCACATCGTTGGAAGCATACTGCAGCTCCACTTCGAAGCCGGCAGCCTTCAGCTCTTTCTCCATGTTTTCGCCGTCCTGCACCCAACGCTGCAGGTCCTTGGTGGGCATGGACACGCCAACCTTTTCACCCTCCGCCAGAGCGCTGATGCTTACGCAGACCATCAGCAGACACAGGAGAACAGACAGAATTCTTTTCATGACCGATACACTCCTTTTTTTATTTTTTGCAGGTCATTGCTCCTGCAATTTATGAGGGTAACTTTATCACAGCGCACGAAAAAAGTCAACAAAGCAGAAGAAAATAAACCAAAACGGAAGAAAATACACCGGAACAGAAGAAAATGAGCCGGAGCGTTCATATAAAAAAACAATCTTTTCCTTGCCAGGCGGGAGCTGATCGCCGATGTGAATCCGGCAGTTTCACAGGAGACTGCCGGCGAACCCCAAAGCCGGAAGCTTTGACGTTCACCGTATTCCCCGCCATCCGGATGTGTAAGTTCACTCTTGACAGTCTCCTGGATATGGCGTATGATATCTCTTGAACTGAATACCTTATCACGAGTGACGGAGGGATGGGCCCTATGAAGTCACGGCAACCGGCGCGTTCCGCGCAAGGTGCCAAATCCCCCAGCGCGCGCAATAGCGTGAAGCTGACAGATAAGGAGCTTCCTGAATGGAATTTCCCGCCTGGCTGCCTGCGCTGTCAGGCGTTTTTCTATGCCGGGAGAAGGGATGAATGAACAGGGTATTCAGCGCGATATTTCCATGGATGGAAACGCTGAGCTGAAAGACGCCTGAGCGGGGGCTGATTCCGCCTCGTCCGAATGAGCGCTGTCCCAGCCTGTACCGATTCCTTCAGCGTTTCCGTTGCGCGCAGACACACGAAAGGAGAATGAAAATGCGCAGACTGTTTACCTCTGAATCCGTTACCGAAGGACATCCTGACAAGCTCTGTGACCAGGTCAGCGATGCGGTGCTGGACGCCATTCTGGCCCAGGATCCCTATGCCCGGGTCGCCTGCGAAACCTTCGCCACCACCGGCATCGTAACCGTGATGGGAGAGATTACCACCTCCGCCTATGTGGAGATCCCGGATATTGTCCGGAACGTGGTACTGGACATCGGATACGATTCCTCCGAGAAATGCTTTGACGGCGCCTCCTGCGGCGTCATGACCGCCATTCACGCCCAGAGTCCGGATATTGCCCAGGGCGTAGACCAGGCGCTGGAAGGGCGGGAGGAATCCCTGGGGGATACCGGCGCGGGAGACCAGGGCATGATGTTCGGCTATGCCTGCGATGAAACCCCCGAGCGGATGCCCATGCCCATCGCCCTGAGCCACCGGCTGGCCCGGAGGCTGACGGAGGTGCGGAAAGACGGCACGCTGCCCTGGCTGCGGCCTGACGGAAAAACCCAGGTAACCGTGGTCTACGAGGACGACCGGCCCGTAGCGGTGGACACCATCGTAATTTCCACCCAGCATGCCCCTGAAATTTCCCAGGAGGAAATCCGGGAAGCCCTGCTGAAGCATGTGGTGGCGCCGGTGATCCCGGAAGAGCTGCTGAACAGCGATACCAAATACTATATTAATCCCACCGGCCGCTTTGTCATCGGCGGTCCTGCCGGGGACACGGGGCTGACCGGGCGGAAAATTATCGTAGACACCTACGGCGGATACGCGCCCCACGGAGGCGGAGCCTTCTCCGGCAAGGATCCGACGAAGGTGGACCGGAGCGCCGCCTATGCGGCCCGGCACGCGGCCCTGAACGTGGTGGCCGCGGGGCTTGCCCACAGATGCCAGATCCAGCTGGCCTACGCCATCGGCGTGGCCAGGCCCGTCAGCATCCTGGTGGAAACCTTTGGCACCGGAAAGATTTCCGATGAAAAGCTGTCCCAGGCGGTGCAGCAGGTGTTCGATTTCCGGCCCGCCGCCATCATCGAGCGGCTGAACCTGCGCCGTCCCATCTACCGGCAGACGGCGGCCTACGGCCATTTCGGCCGGCCGGATCTGGATCTGCCCTGGGAGAAGGAAGACATGACCGAGGCGCTGCTGGCCGCGGTGAAGTAAAGGATTCGCTGAAATATATCCCGGGGCTGAATTCCTCCGGGAGGAAGCAAATCAGCGTTTCCCAAGGGTCCAAATACCAGAAAATACATGGGAAGAACAGGAAAGGGCTTGATTTTTTCAGGCCCTTTTTTCATAATTAACGCCGTGCCGGAAAAGCGTCCGGCCTGAAAAGGATAAGGAAGCAAAGGAGGTTCCCCCATGAATGCGTATGTAGCCCGTGTCTATGCTGATCTGGAAAAGAGAAACGCTCACGAGAAGGAGTTTCTTCAGGCAGCAAAGGAAGTGCTGGAGGCGTTGAGCCCCGTTTTCGACAAGCATCCCGAGTATGAGGACAAGGGACTGCTGGAGCGCTTTGTGGAGCCCGACCGCGCCATCCTCTTCCGGGTGCCGTGGGTGGATGACCAGGGAAAGGTCCAGGTCAACCGCGGCTACAGGGTACAGTATAATAACGCGATTGGCCCCTACAAGGGAGGCCTGCGGCTCCACCCCAGCGTAAACCTGAGCGTGATCAAGTTCCTGGGTTTCGAACAGGTGCTGAAGAACAGCCTGACCAGCCTGCCGATCGGCGGCGGCAAGGGCGGCAGCGACTTTGATCCCAAGGGCAAGAGCGATAACGAAGTGATGCGCTTCTGCCAGAGCTTCATGACAGAGCTGTACAAGTATATCGGCAAGGATACGGACGTGCCGGCCGGCGATATCGGCGTCGGCGCCCGGGAAATCGGCTTCCTGTACGGACAGTATAAGCGGATCACCGGCCTGTATGAAGGCGTGCTGACCGGCAAGGGGCTGTCCTACGGCGGATCTCTCGCCCGGAAGCAGGCCACCGGTTACGGCCTGTGCTACCTGACCTCCGCCATGCTGAAGAAGCACGGAATGGACGTATGCGGCAAGACCGTCGTGGTTTCCGGCAGCGGCAATGTAGCCATTTACGCCGCCGAAAAGATCACCCAGATGGGCGGTAAGGTAGTAGCCATGAGCGACTCCAACGGCTATGTGGTGGATCAGGACGGCATCAAGCTGGATGTGGTGAAGCAGATCAAGGAAGTGGAGCGCGGCCGCATCCGGGAGTACGCGGAACGGGTGCCCGGCGCGGTCTATAACGAAGGATTCCGGGGTATCTGGACCGTGAAGTGCGACATCGCGCTGCCCTGCGCCACCCAGAATGAGCTGGACGAGGACGGCGCGAAGGCCCTCATCGCAAACGGTGTCACAGCCGTTGCTGAAGGCGCTAATATGCCCACCACCTATGAAGCCACCCTGGCCCTGCAGAAGGCGGGCGTGCTGTTCGCTCCCGGCAAGGCGGCCAACGCCGGCGGCGTGGCCACTTCTGCCCTGGAGATGAGCCAGAACAGTCAGCGTCTTTCCTGGACCTTCGAGGAAGTGGACGCAAAGCTGAAGGGCATCATGGAAAATATCTTCGCCGCGATTGACAGCGCCGCGGAAGAATATGACGCCAAGGATAATTATGTGGTAGGCGCCAATATTGCCGGCTTCCTGAAGGTGGCTGACGCCATGCTGGCCCACGGCTGCGTGTAACATCAAATGCATTTCTCCCTCCGGCGCTTTGCCGGAGGGAGATTTTTTTCTGTTGTTTTTCCCGCGGACGCGATGATTCATCGCCCGTCTGCCTGTCCCCGTCCTTCTCCCGCGCGCATCTCCTGGCGGAACAGCCCTGCCAGCGTTTCCTCCGGAATGGAAAGCCGGGGCTGAAACGCTTCCGATCCCAGATACCGGGCGATGGCGTTCTTCAGCTGGCGGACCTCCGGCTTGTCCGGAAGGCTGTCCAGTTCCATGGTGCAGACCAGCACCCGGCCCCGGCCGACCCGGGCCTCCAGCATCATGGCAAAGCTGCGCAGCTGAGCGTAGGAGTCCATCTGGCGGACCAGGATTCCCTCCGCCAGGCTTTCATCCGGGAGCCGCAGGGCCCGTTGCCCCGCCATCAGCCACCACTGATAATCCGTATGGAAGGAGGTCGGGAAATGCCGGAACAGGGGATGATCCTCCTGGATCAGCAGGCCCATGCCGCCCTCCTGCTGGGGAAAGGTTCCCACGGACCAGAAATCCGTAGTGAACTGGCCCCGGATGCTTCCGGGCATGGCTTCTCCGTCGGGCTCCAGCAGCACCGTACCGCCCTGCTCCAGCCAGGCCAGCGCCCTGCAGTCCGGGATCCGCGCCCTCAGCACATTCTCCGGCAGGGAAACCGTTTCCTTCGGATAAATCCAGATCCTCCCCCGGTTCGCAAAGAGGCTCTCCTGCCCCTGCAGGGCAATCCGCCATTCCGCGGCCACGGGCTCGCTGACCCGGGGCAGCCGCAATTCGACGTTCCCCGCCAGCTCCGCCTCCCCCGCGGGTGCGGCAAAGTCCTGAATCGATGTCCTCGCCAGCTCGTGGCCCGCTTCGTCCAGCAGCGTCATCACCAGGATGCCCGTCAGGCTCTCCCTGCCATAGTTCACCGCACGGATTCCCGCCCGTAGCGTTTCGCCGGCCCAATAGGTGTACTTCTCCAGTTCCGGAATCGGCAGCCGGTCCCGATAAAAGGCCTGGAACCGTTCCGGTCTGGCGAAATCAAAGGGCTTCGGTCTCAGGTGAGCGTTCATCAGTCCCACGATGGCGGTTCCCTGGCCGGGGAAATCCTGCAGGCTCAGCAGGCTCAGCCCGGACATGCCCGGGGTTCGCATGACGGATTCCGTCTCCTCCCGGTATCCGATCAGCGCCAGCTCCCCGCTGGCCTCCACCATCCGATCCCACAGGGGCATCATGCCCCGCTTTTCCGCCCTTTCCCGAATGATCCGGTAATTTTCCGGCTCCGTCACCCCATGAAAGTCCGCCAGCTCATGGAAATCCGGCAGCACCTCGTACTGACCTACCTCGAAGGAGAAGATGGGCTGATCATGCTCCTTCCGCAGGGCCGCCATTCCCTCGTTATAGTTCGTTCGGGCATTCGGATAGACATTGTTCAGATATCCCCTGATCCGGACCTTCTCCGTCGGATGTTCCCCGTCCGCGCCGGCGCTGATGGCCCGCATCTGATACGGCCCCAGATTCTGGGCGGTATAGAAATCGCTCTCCTCATCGCATCCCCGGGTGCCGTAGAAAGCATTGGATCCCCAGGCATACAGCCGGTCCGGCAGAAGATGTCTGGCCTCCCGGACCAGCTCCGCCATCCGCCCCCGTCCAGTCTCATCGCACCACAGCTCATTGCCCAGGGTCAGCATCACAAAGGAAGGATGGCAGGCCAGCATCCGGAGGATTTCCCGCAGCTCCGTCCGGTAATAGGCATAGGACTCCTCCGATTCAAAGGCGTGCCTGGGATCCCAATGGGACAGCTCCGGCTGCATCATCATGCCCGCCTCATCCGCCGCTTCGAAGGCTGCCTCCGGAGGGCAGTGGGAATGAAAGCGGACGCAGTTGACGCCATAGGCCTGATACTGCTGCAGAATCCTGCGCCATGATTCCGTCTCCATGGGCGGATGTCCCGTCTCCGGATACGCGGCGCAGTTGGCTTCGCTCCGGATCAGAATCCTCCTTCCGTTCAGGCTCAGCCGGTCCCTCCCGTCCTTCCGGAAATCCCGGATTCCGATCTTTTTCCGGAACACATCCTTTATCCCCTGCTTCGGAAGAAGCAGCTCCGTCTCCATGGGATACCGCCATGGGTCATCCGGATCCCATCTCCGAAGATCCTGCCGAAGTTGCGCCCCCCGCATCCGGACCGTCTGCAGGCCGGCCCCCAGCCGGATCTCCAGGCTGGCCTCTCCCGCCGCCAGGGCTTCGCATCGGACGGTCAGCAGGGCCGTTTCCCCCTCCAGGGCTGGCTGAACGGAAAGATCCGCCTGGATCTCGGCCCTGTCCCCCTGCGGATCCGCAATCAGCCGATGCGCCAGAAGACAGGCCCCGGGTCTGGCCTCCAGGGTAATCTTCCCCAGCAGGCCGTTCCAGTTGGTCTGGGTTTCATCCGTAGCCGCGGAGGAATAGAGAATCGCCTCTCCAGGCCATCCGGGATAACTGTTATCCGACACCAGGCGCAGCTCATTTTCTCCCTTCCGCATGGCGCAGGCCTCAAACATCCAGGGGGTGGACAGGCTCCCGGGATGGATCAGTTTCGCCGCCTGTCCGTTGACCGTCAGGCTCAGCTTCCTGCTCCTCTCCACGGTCAGAATCATCCTCTCCTTCCCCGGCTTCTCCTGCAGGACCAGTTTTCGGGTCCACACCGCAGGTCCGGTAAAGGTATGCTTCCGCGTAAACCGGGTGGTGATCCGGGGAATCCCCTTTTCATCCATCACGGTTTTTCCGTCCCCCCACTGCTTCTCCGGCCGGTCCGGACCTCCGATGCCGTTCCCGTCCAGCGTCCCGGGCACCCGGGCTTCATAGGTCTCCGGAGAGGCCCCGTCCAGATTTACCTGCCACATTCCAGCGAGGTTGATTGTCGTTTCCATATTTCCTCCGCTTCGCAAAAAAACTTCCGCAGTCCTCTTTTCTCTTCCTGCCCTGGCTCCAGCCGCTTTCTCCGGCAGGAAAAAAGGACCTCCGCAGTCCGCAAAGGTCCTTTCCGGTCACGCCGCTTATCCCAGGATCACTTCCACCTTGTGGGTTCCGCCCTGGCAGACCGGAATAACGTTTCCGTCCAGGGGCTTTCCGTCCAGGGTCATCTGTTTCACGCCCCGGCACACGTGGCTCGGGTTTTTGATCTCAATCTCATAGACCGCGCCCCTGAACCGCCGGCTGACGGCATAACCGTCCCAGCCGTGGGGGATGCAGGGATCCACCTTCAGGCCGTCCCAATCCGGCTTGATGCCCAGAATATAATTGCTGATCACATAGAAGTTCCAGGCGGCGGTTCCCGTCAGCCAGGAGTTCTTCGCCTGGCCGAAGCGGGGCGCATCCCTGCCCGCGATCATCTGGCTGTACACATAGGGTTCCATTTTGTGCAGGTCCGAAATCTCCTCCCGCCAGGCGGGAGCAATCCGGCTGTACAGGTCAAAGGCCCGGTCCCCGTGGCCCAGAACCGTCTCCGCCGCGATAATCCAGGGATTGTTATGGCAGAAGATCCCGGCATTCTCCTTGTATCCGCCGGGGTAGGAGCTGACTTCGCCCAGTTCCAGATGATACTCCCTGTAGGCTGGCTGCAGCAGTAAAATGCCGTGTTCCGTCTCCAGCCGCTGATGGACGCTCTCCAGGGCCTGCTCGGCCTTTCCGTTCTTCAGTCCCACGCCGGCCATCACGCAGTATCCCTGGCTCTCAATATAGATCTGGCCATCTTCGCATTCCTTTGAGCCCACCTTGTTTCCCATGGCGTCGTAAGCCCGCAGGAACCATTCTCCATCCCATCCGTCCCGCTCGATGGCCTCGGTCATCCGGTCGATCGCCTGCTGGTAGGCATCCGCCTTTTCCCGGTTTCCCAGCCTCCGCTCAATGGCCACCAGCTCCGGCCCGATGGAGACGAACATGCCGGCAATCAGCACGCTTTCCGCAACCCGGTCATCCGGGGCGTTGGGGTTCGAAAAGGTCTGGAAGCTCTCATCCGGCGTATCGCTGTAGCAGTTCAGATTCAGGCAGTCGTTCCAGTCCGCCCGGCCGATCAGGGGCAGCCCGTGAGGTCCCCGGTTGTTGATTACATGCTCCAGGCTCACCTCCAGGTGCTCCAGCAGCGTGCCGCAGTCCTGGGGATTGCAGTCATAGGGGGTGGGGGCGTTCAGAATGTCAAAATCCCCGGTCTCCTTAATATACGCCGCGGTTCCCGCAATCAGCCACAGCGGGTCATCCCCAAAGCCTCCGCCGATTTCGTTGTTGCCCTTCTTGGTCAGCGGCTGATACTGATGGTAGCACCCTCCGTCCCGGAACTGGGTGGCGGCGATATCCAGAATCCTCTCCCGGGCCCTGGCCGGAATCTGATGGACAAAACCCAGCAGGTCCTGGCTGGAATCCCGGAATCCCATGCCCCGGCCGATGCCGCTCTCGAACATGGAGGTGCTGCGGCTCATATTGAAGGTCACCATACACTGATAAGGGTTCCAGATGTTCACCATCCGGCTCAGCTTCCCGTCCTCCGTCTTCAGAACGTAGGCACTCAGCAGGTGATCCCAGTGTTCCCGGAGTTCCCGGAACTTTTCCTCAATCTGCTCGTCCGTGCGGAGATGGCTCAGCAGCTCCTTCGCGGGTTTCTTGTTGATGATCCCGGGAGCCGCCCACTTCTCCTCCTGGGGAAGCTCCACGTATCCGAGGACAAAGTTGAACTTCTTTTCCTCCCCGGGAGCAAGGTGCACCCGGATCTGATGGGCGGCCATGGGCTGCCAGCCGGAGGCTATGGAGTTCGTCATGGTCCCGGTCATGACGGCCTGCGGATTCTCAAAGCCGTTATACAGGCCCAGGAAGCTTTCCATGTCCGTGTCAAACCCGTCGATGGGGGTATTCACCCCGTAGAAAGCATAATGATTCCGGCGTTCCCGGTACTCCGTCTTATGATAGATGACGCCGTCCTCCACCTCCACCTCGCCCGTGGAGAAATTCCGCTGGAAATTCAGCATATCATCCTGGGCGTTCCACAGGCAGAATTCCACAAAGCTGGTAAGAATTACATCCCTGGGGACGTCCGTTTCATTGGCCAGGGATACCTGATGCACCTCCGCGTCAAATCCCAGGGGCACAAAGGAGCGCTGGCTGGCCCGAAGCCCGTTCTTCTTTCCGGTAATTACGGTATATCCCATCCCGTGCCGGCAGGAGTATTCATCCAGCTCCGTCTTCACGGGCTTCCATCCCGGGTTCCAGACCGTGTCCCCGTCCTTAATGTAGAAGTAGCGGCCGCCGTTGTCCACGGGCATATTATTATAGCGGTAACGGGTGATCCTGCGGAGCCTTGCGTCCCGGTAAAAGCAGTATCCCCCCGCGGTATTGCTGATGATGCCGAAAAACTTTTCGCAGCCCAGATAATTGATCCAGGGATAGGGCGTACGGGGCGTATCAATTACATATTCCCGGTTCCGGTCGTCAAAATGTCCAAATTTCATTCGGTACAGCCTCCCTTTACTCTCTGATGCCCTGGAGCATTTCATCCAGGCGGTCCAGCGTCTCTTCCGGAATGCCTACATGCTTCGCCGCCTCCCGGATGGGTGCATCCCAAAGGTACCCAGGCAGATTTCTCACATCCGGGAACTCCCTGGTCAGGATTTCTGCTGCGGCGGCGCTGGCCAGCAGCTCCTGAAGCGACATCCGGGTATTGTACACGGTGCGCAGCAATTCCGATGTTTCATAGGTAACCGTCCAGGTTCCTGGACCTACATGGCAGACGCCATCCCGCACATCCGCGAAAAGCGGGTTGGTGCTGTCCGCGTACAGTCTCTCCGGCGCGCAGGGCAGCTTCACCTCCGCCTCGCACCCGAAGGGAACAGTCAGGCTAAGTTCCAGATGCTTTTCATCCAGAATCTTCCATCCCCCTTCCCATTTTCCCGCGGCGGAATCGTAAGTCACCCAGGCCCGCTTCAGCTTCCAGTGAGGAATCGGGGCAAACTCCACCTTCCGGTATCCGGGCACATCCGCCGCCCGCTTCAGGCCTGCCGCCCGCTCATAGATCCACTGAACGATGGCCCCGTAGCTGTAATGATTGAAGCTGTTCATGCCGGTGCTGGAAACGGAGCCGTCCGGCAGCATGGAATTCCATCTCTCCCAGATCGTGGTCGCCCCCAGGTTCACCTCGTACAGCCAGCCCGGGAATTCCTCATAGAAAAGCAGCTGATAGGCCAGATCCGCCCGGCCAAGCTCCGTCAGGGTTTCCGCCAGCAGCGGCGTCCCGATGAAACCGGTCTGCAGTTTGGTGCCCGCCCGCTTCAGCCTGTCCAGCAGGCCCTCTGCGTTCCGGGAGGGTACCGGGCCCAGGCCGTGGCGGAGCGCCAGCAGATAGCCGGTCTGGGTATCCACGGTGGACCGTCCCAGGGGAGAGAAGTACTCCTGGTTCAAATAGAAAAGAATCTCCTCCGCCAGCTTCCCGTAGACCTCGGCGTCCTTCTCCATGCCCAGCAGCCCTGCGGTTTTCTCCAGGATCCGGGTGCTGTAAAGATAATACACGCAGGCACAGTAGCTGTCCGCGGTACCGCCCTTCACGGAATCCACGCCGCCGTCCCCGTCCAGCGCCAGCCAGTCGCCATAGTGGAACTTCTTCAGATAGGCATGATCCTTCGCTTCCTCCCGACGCATGAATTCCACCCAGGCCTTCATGGCCGGATAATGGTTCCTCAGGATGCTGTCATCTCCGGAGGCCAGATACATATTCCAGGGGATAATCACCGTAGCATCCCCCCAGGCGCAGGTACCCCCGTTGAACACGCCGAAGGAGGGCACCACATCCGGCACACAGCCTTCCGCGGAAGCCTGCTCGGTGGCCATATCATACAGATACTTGTTATAGAAAGCATAGGCGTCGGACTGAAGCAGGGCGGTGGGAGAAAAGACCTCCGCGTCCCCCGTCCATCCCATACGCTCATCCCGCTGGGGGCAGTCTGTGGGCACATCCAGGAAGTTTCCCCGCTTGCCCCATTCCGCATTCAGGATCAGCCGGTTAATCTTTTCGTTTCCCGTCGTCAGAGAACCGATTTCCGTCATGTCGGAATACATCACCAGCGCGGTCATATCGGACTTCGCAAGCTCCGGAATGCCCTCCACCTTCGCGTACCGATATCCGTAGAAGGTAAATTCAGGCTGCAGCACCAGGTCGGATCCGTCTGAAATATAAATGTATTCCGCCAGGGCGGTGCGCAGATTGTCACGATAGAAGCAGCCCTGCTGAAGCACTTCCCCCACCTGAACATGAACCCGGCCGCCCGAAGGCACCCCGTGAATCCGCAGCCGGAAAGAGCCTGCCAGATTCTGGCCGAAGTCGAAGATCTTTTCTCCCTTCGGGGATTCAATCAGCTCCGCCGCGGGCCGCTCCTCCCGGATCACCACCGGAAGAGACAGCCGGTCCGTCAGTTTTCCCTTCGGGGGCTCCGCCTTTGCTGCCGGCTCAGCGGCCACGGGAGGCAGGGTATCGTCCCGGTGCTCTCCGTCATAGATATTGCTGAAGGTCACCCGGGAACGGGTCACCTCCCAGCTTTCATCCGTGCCCAGCACCGTCTCCGTCCCGTCCGCGTAGCACAGGTGCATTTCGGCAATCAGTTTCATCTCTGTGCCGTAATAGGGAGGCTGGTTGGGAGTAAAACCGAACCGGCCCGCATACCATCCGTTCCCCAGCGCGATGGACAGGGTATTCTCCCCGGCGCAAATCCGATCCGTTACGTCAAAGGTGATCGCCTGAACCCAGGCGTTATAATTCGTACAATAGGGTGTCAGGTACTCCTTCCCGATCCGGCGCCCGTTCATTCTCGCGTCGAACAGGCCCAGCCCGGATACATACAGCCGAGCGGAGGCGATTTCCTTCTCCGCGGTGAAGCTCCGGCTGAAAACCGGATGCCGGGCCTTATCCTTCTCGGGAGCGCCGGAATGAATCCATGCGCCTGCCCAGGGCTCGTCCATTTTGCCCGTTTCAAAGAACTGTTCCGGAGAGACGGCTTCCTCTCCCGCGTCCGTCCGGACCGTCACCGTCCAGGTATACCGGGTTCTGGGGGCCAGCTTGATCGCCAGAGGGACTGCCAGGCTGTCATGGGGAGCAAAGCCGGTATCCAGCACCACTTTCTCTCCCTGCCTCACGATGATTCTGCTTTCCGTCTCCTTCTTTCCCTGACAGTCCTCCGTCACCCAGTGAAAGGTGGGCGAAAGCAGCTGAAACCCCAGGGGATTTTCCAGGTGATTCACCTGGCAGGATCTGATCTTCATTTTCTGTTTCCTCCTCCGTGAAACATTTTTTGCAGATACAGGCGGAGCAATCGTTTGCAGTGGCAGCCCGACTGTCCCGGTGAAAAAACCGCTTTTCCCTCAGCGAAATTATACGGGATTGAGGCACAAATATCAAGGAGTTTTCATCATCTCACCTCTTTGAAATCCTGCCGGATTCGGGTATAATAGCAGGGATCGGGGACGCTGTGTGACGAAGCCGGAGGGATGGCGGGGACTGCCAGGATAAAATAAATCAGCGTATCCTTAGCTCTTCTGCGCGGGCGGCACCTGCCCGCTGCGTGCAGATTCTGCGTTTTCCTGAGCGAATGGGAGGAGAAAGCCTTGAACGGACGGTTGGCAGCCAATCTGGTGACAAATATCTTTCTGGGAGCGAATTATGACAGCTATCTTTCCCTGGTCTTGAACGTTCTCATATACGCGGGCCTGTGGGGGATTTTTCAGAAATGCGGTCTGAAAGGATGGCGTGCGCTGATTCCCTGCCTGCGGGAGGACGGATTGGGGCAGGCGGCCTCTCGGGAAAGAGAAGGCCGGGTTGCAGCTTTCCTCAGGGGAATCATCATTCTGCTGGAGGTAATCAATCTGTTGACCGTCTCTGAACGGGACGGGTCCGAGACCGTCATCACAATGGTGGAAATCATTTCCCTGCTCTTCAGCATTGCATCCATAATTTATACGATCCGAATCTATCTCGGGCTGATCGAAGTTTTCGGCCGGAGGAGAAGATGGATCCTCCTCTGGACCCTTGCGGAATTCATACCTGCCCTTATGTGGGGCTGGCTGAAGAAGTATCAGCCCCTGTGGACCGTGGAGGAGCTTCACAGCGCAGCGGCGGATTTCTTTTCCGGGGCTCACGTGGAATCGCTGGAGGAAGGGCTGACGGTGAATCTGGAGGAACGGACCACCATGGATTTCTTCCGGAAAAAGTACCTGCTGCGCGATATTCATATGTATATTCAGCCGGGGCATATGGTGCTGCTGCTGGGAGGGTCCGGCGCCGGAAAAACCACCTTTCTGAACGCAGTCAACGGCTATGAGAAGGCCAAAGCGGAAGTGGTGCTGAATGGGAAAAACATGTATTCTCGTTATAAGGAAATGCAGTATGATATCGGCTTCGTCCCTCAGCTGGATCTGATGCGGGGTTCGGACAGCATATACCGCACGCTGATGGACGCTGCCGCCATGCGCCTTCCCACTTATTTCACCCGGGCTCAGCGGGAAGCGCGGGTGGAAGAGGTCATGAAGATTTTCGGACTGAGCCCCTCCCGCCACAGCCACGTGGACAAGCTCTCCGGCGGCCAGCGGAAGAGGCTGTCCATTGCCATGGAATTCATTTCCAATCCTTCGCTGTTCATTCTGGATGAACCGGACAGCGGCCTGGACGGCGTCATGGCCCGGGAGCTCTTCCAGCAGCTCCGGAGGATCGCGGATCAGGGAAAAATCATCATCGTCATCACCCATACGCCGGATCGGGTCATTGATCTGTTCGATGACGTCATCGTACTGGCGAAGGATTCAAACCGTACCGGGCGCCTGGCCTTCTACGGTTCCGTGGAGGAGGCCCGGACCTTCTTCGGCAGAGACCGGATGGAAGAAATTGTAAAGACCATCAACGGAACGGAAGAAGGCGGCGAAGGCCGTGCAGACGAATTCATCCTGAGATACGCGGAGGTGCAGCATGGCTGAGGAAAGAACAGCAAAAAGAACCCGCCGGATTCATCACTCGGGCAGGTTCAGCCAGATCGGTATTTACCTTGGAAAGCAGCTTCGCTTTTTTATCAGTGAGAATGACTGGAAGGTCCTGCCCATGGCTGCCATCATTGCGGGGCTGGTGGGCATGGTCATCCGGAATCGCTTCTTTATCAATATGGAAGGCAGCCTGATCGGCGCCTTTGCCCTGACCTGTGTGGCCATCTGGAACGGATGCTTCAACTCCATCCAGTCCATCTGCAGGGAGAGAGGCATTGTGAAACGGGAGCACCGTTCCGGGATGCATGTTTCCTCCTATATCTGTGCCCACATGCTCTACCAGCTGATGCTCTGCCTGCTTCAGACCGGGCTGTCCATCTATGTGCTTGTGCTCCTGGGGGTTCCCTTCCCGTTAGAGGGCTTCATGACACCTTTGATGGTGCTGGATATCGGCATCACCATGCTGCTGGTCTCCTATGCGGCGGACATGCTCAGCCTGTTTATTTCCAGTGTTTCCCACACCACTACCGGCGCCATGACCGTCATGCCCTTTGTACTGATCTTCCAGCTGGTTTTCTCCGGCGGCGTCATTCCCCTGCCTGCATGGAGTCAGCCACTGTCCAATTTTACCATCTCCAATTACGGCATTCAGACCCTTGCCGCCCAGAGCGGATATAACGAGCTGCCCATGGTAACCGCCTGGAATACGCTCTCCGGTATGCGGGACAAGGAAATGGGCGGCACCTTCACCCTGGGCCAGGTGCTGGATCTGCTGGACAGCCCCGGGGTGGAAAAATACCGGGATGCGGTAATTCTGAGTCCTGCTTCTTCGGAGGATGGTTCAGAAGAAATCCCGGCGGAAGATGCGGAAGCCCGCACCCTCAGGCTCGGGCCCCTGCTGGATGCCCTGAAAAGCAGCGAAGCCCTGAATGAAGAAAGGGATCAGACCTTTACGGTCAGCTTTACGCTGAGAGATGTGTTCGACATTTTCGGGGAGGAAAAGGTCAAAGCGCTGGTTCAGCAGAAAACTGCAGAAGCAGCCTATAATGAAGACTATGCCCGGACGCGGGGGAATATTCTGGGCAACTGGATGGTTCTGGGTCTCTTTATTCTCTTCTTTGCCTTCCTGGCCACCCTGTCCCTGGAGCTGATCGACAAGGATAAACGGTAGCCTGAAAACAGGCTCAGCCCTCTTCCGTCGGCGCGGGGTTTTCCTTCCATGTTTTTCTGATCAGCAGGACAGCCAGGACCGTTCCAAAAAGCACGCCTGAGCTGTCGATCATGACGTCCCTCACCTGGCCGCTTCTGCCGTCCACCAGCATCTGGTGCAGCTCATCCGTACAGGCGTACAGCGTACCGCCCGCCCAGCTCCATGCGCCGCATTCCTTCCGCGGCCCCGGCCCGAACCAGCTTTCCAGGCACAGGCGGAGCGCCAGTCCGAGCAGCGCATATTCTGAAAAGTGCGCGCACTTCCGGATCACGTTCTGCACGGAATTGAAAAGCGCCTCCTGCCGATCCGGCGGCAGCTGTTCGTACCCCGGTGAAATCACTTTCAGCACAATCCGGCTGAAAACTCCGCTCGTTTCATTGGAGCGATTTGCATCCTCCGTAGAAAGCATAAAGATCATCACCATGACCGCAACTGTCAGAAGCGTTGTAATAAAACGCGCCTGATTGCTTTGCCACCCGTGATTTTTCAGATCAGGTCTATTCTTCTGCCCTCTGTCCATGGCTGGCCCTTCCATATCATCAGCCTTTTGTCCCCTGTCATCCATTCCGCAGGAGCTGCTGAATAAGTGTTATTTCGGCAGGCATCTCCTGACCAGGGGCTTAACCTGCCCGGCCTGCTCGAAGAAGGAGAACGGCCGGGACGGAACAAACCAGCGTTCCCCTACAGAACCTGCTCCGCCTGGGCCGCCGCTTCCACGGTCTCCATGACAGGAGCATCCGGATAATCGGTGACGATCGGCAGTGGCAGCGTCTGCATGTATTCATGCATGGCTTCGGCTACCCGTTTGCTGTTGGCTACCGCTTCCACCACCGTGCGGGCCCCGCTGGCGGCATCGCCGGCCGCGAAGACGCCGGGGCGGCTGGTATGGCCGTCCTCGTCCACGGTCAGGAGACCCGATTTACCGGTGTCGATATTTCTGGTCGTCGTCACCAGATTGCTTTCTGCACCCTGGCTCACGGCAATAATCACTCCCGTGCATGGATACAGCTTTTCCGTACCCGGCACCGGAGAGATCCTGCCCGCTTCATCGATCTGACTGTCGGCAAGAATCACGCCGTCCTCGCGGATTTCCAGCGTACATTTATTGTAAATAAAATTCACGCCTTCCAGCTTCGCGTAGCTGCTTTCATACTGACTGGCCGTGAGCGTATCGGTGAGATTCACGCAGGAAACATACCTCGCGCCGTGGCGGACTGCGGTACGGGCGCAGTCCATGGCGCTGTTTCCGGTGCCGATCACCATAATGCGTTCTCCCAGCCTGAACGCGGCCGGATTGGCAAGATAATTGATGGCATAGCTCACATGTCCCAGGCTTTCCCCCCGGATATTCAGCTTCCTGGGTTTCCAGAGGCCGGCACCCACGAATACGCTCTGGTACCCGTCCCGGAACAGATCATCGATGGTAATCGCGCTTCCGATATAGGTGTTCGGGCGGAACCGGATCCCCTTCAGCTCCAGATGCCGGTACGCCATATCATCCAGCACGGAGTCGGGCAGCCGGAAATCCGGGATTCCATACCGCAGCACGCCCCCGATTTTATCCCGGCTGTCGAAAATGGTGACGCCGTAACCGTACCGGGCCAGAATAATCGCGACGGTGAGCCCCGCAGGGCCCGCGCCGATCACGGCCGCCTTTCTCCCGTTGGAAGGAGCGGGGCCCTTGACCATCTGGTTGGCGTAGGTCGTGGAAATATAGCTCTCGATAATGGAAAAATGGACCGGTGCATCCTTGATTCCCCGCACGCAGTGGCCTTCGCACTGTTTTTCGTGGTTGCAGACCAGGGCGCAGATCGTTGTCAGCGGATTGTTTTCAAACAGCATCCAGCCCGCCTCATTCAGCCTGCCCTCTTTCAGCAGCCTGATCGCGTCGGGCACCGGAGTGTGAATCGGACATCCTTCCTGGCAGCGGGGCTTTTTACATTGCAGACAGCGGTTGGCTTCTTCCATCACATGCAAGGCCATGGTGTTTCCTCCATTCTTTTCGCGTCATTCATCAGGCCGATTCCAATTCATCGGAACGACGTCTTCTTCCTGTCCTTTTTACCAGAAAGTCCGCAGAAAAGCAATCCGTTTCCCTTCATTCCTCCGCGTCCAGGCGGGAAAAGCCTTCTCCCAGTGCCTCATGGGCTTCGGAGATAAACATGAAGGCATTCTCGTCCTCCTCCCGCACGATCCGCTTAATGGCGGTTACTTCCTGACGGGAGATCACGCACAGCACCATCGGCTGCTCTGTTCCGGTATAAGCCCCGCGGGCGGACAGATGGGTGACTCCCCGCCCCATCTCCTCCATGATTCTTTCTGTTACGGAAGCCCAGGCTTTGGACATAATGAAGCAGGCCTTATTTCCGCCGAAGCCTACCATCACCGCGTCGATGACCCTGGATGAGACATAAATATTGATCAGCGCGTACAGCGCCTCTGAAGTTCCCATCAACAGCCCGGCAGCAGCGACCACCAGGAAATCCAGGGCGAAAAGAAAGGCGCCGACTGTGATGAACGGGAAACGGCGATGAACCATCCTTGCGATCATGTCCGTGCCGCCGGTGGTTGCGCCGCCCCGAAGGATCAGCCCCAGTCCAAGGCCGAGCACCACGCCTCCGAAGAGCGTGCCCAGCAGGGGATCTCCGCTGACCGGTCTCAGCGGCAGAATATCAATCAGCAGAGAGAAGAGCATGGTCGCGATCAGGCTCCGAAAGGCAAAGATTCTTCCCATGCTGCGGTAGCCGATGATAAACAGCGGAATGTTCAGCGTCAGGGAAACCGTACCCACCGGCCATTGGAAAAGATGATTCAGGATGGTTGCGACGCCGGTCACGCCCCCCGGAGCAATGCTGTTGGGAATCAGAAAAGCGGGATAGGCGGCCGCGCCAATCACGCAGCCCAGCAGAATCTGGCCGTAGGCCAGGAATAGTTCTTTTTTTCTGTTGCTCATACGATACTTCCAGGCTCCTTCATAAGCGCAGACAAACAAAGCTGTCAGCTGCACTCTGTTTTCATTTCTAAGGAAATACTGCTTTGTTTTTTTCCGGCTGTTCCCCTCTTTGCTCAGGGAACGGCGTAAAGAATCGGATCCTTCATTCTGACCTCTCCCCTGGCGGCGGTAATCCGAACCTGGAGGGACGGAATCCGTCGGTCAAAGGTTCTGGTCAGAGGATTCTGACCGGTAAAGGGATCCCTCAGCGGACAGATTTTCCGGTAACCGACGGTCGTTCCCTGGTACAGCGGGAACCGTCTGCCGTCCTCCCCCCGGGCTTCGATCTGGAAGCTCTCAATCCGCTGGCCCTCCGCCAGATCTTCCTTCAGTTCCACATACCGGATTTCTCCAGGCGCTTCCTCCAGCTGCAGGCTGTACACCGGCTGGGAGGCATAGGTAAAGTCCCCAGTCACCCGGGGATAAACCGGCCTGCCGAATTCCCTTCGCAGCAGCTCCCCCAGCTCCGCCAGACGCCTCGCATCCCGGGGATCCACCAGACCCTCCCGATTGGGCGGAACATTCAGGTGGAGGCAGGCATTCCCCCCTACGCTGGTCAGCCAGATGCGGAACAGGGTCTCCAGCTCCTTCGGTTCCTCCTGCTCGTGCCAGAACCAGCCCGGCCGGATGGATGTATTGATTTCCGCCGGAGTGAACACCAGCCCCCGGGAACGTAAAATCGTCGGCAACTCTCCCATGGTCTCGTCCGTATTGTACAGATAATCCAGGGAGCTCTCCCCGGCCAGGGGGCCAGGTCCCGTCTGCAGCCGGGCATATTTGCAGAGCTCCCCGGGCACCACTGCCCATTCGGACCGCCGGGGTTTTCCCGCCTCGTTGCCGCACCATCGGATATCCGGGCCGAAATCGTTGAAGATCACCGCCTGGGGCTGGTGCTTCCGGATCAGCGCGATATACCGTTCAAAATCATAGATCTGCTTCTTTCCGTTTGGGCCTTCTCCGCAGGCATTGTCAAACCATACGCAGAAAATGGGCCCGTATCCGGTCAGCAGCTCCTCCAGCTGCGCGCAGAAATAATTATTGTATTCCTCCGTCCCGTAGAGGGGACTGTTCCTGTCCCAGGGCGACAGGTAGAATCCGAATCTGATCCCGCCCCGGCTGCAGGCCTCGGCACAGGCCCGCACCACATCGGGACATCCCGGGGAATTCTTCACCGAATGCTCCGTGAAGGCGGAGGGCCACAGGCAGAACCCGTCATGGTGCTTTGCGGTCAGGACGATCCCCTTCATGCCCGCGGCTTTAACCGCCGACACCCATTGGTCGCAGTCCAGCTTTTCCGGACGGAAAATGGACTCGGGCTCGGTGCCGTCTCCCCACTCCCGATCCGTATAGGTGTTGACCCCGAAGTGAACAAAGGCGTATGAACCCAGCTCATACCATGCCAGCTGCCGCCCGGAAGGTCTGACCCTGGCCGCCTGAGCCAAAAAATCTGTCACTTGTTTCCCTTTCTTTCCCTTCGCCGGCTCCCCTTCGGGCATGAGCGCTCCTCGGCGCCTGCGCGCGGAACAAAAGGCTCAAGATCCTTTCCGATCCTATCGCTTCCCTCAGGCTCTCCGAAAGATCCGGATTCTCAATTTTTCATTTATTATACCATGCCTCGGATTGACCTGCAAACTGAACTTTTCCCTTCCCTCTCAGGAGGAACACGCGGCGAAAGGCGCCTGCTGCGCAAAATAGTCCTGACTATTTTGCCGGATTGATACTGTACAATCCCTCTTTTTCCTGTTAAACTTGCATCATCAGAAAACGAAAGGAGGCATAACCCTTGGATTTTCTTAGCAGCAATCTACCTCTGATACTGTTCTTTCTGGCCGGATTCGGACTTCTGCTTGCGGAAGCCTTTATGCCCGGATTCGGCATAGCCGGTTTTCTGGGGATCGTGCTTGAGGTGCTGGCGGTCAACCAGGTCTGGATTCATTACGGCCTGGTTCCTGCCGTAATATTCACCCTGGCGGTGCTTGCGCTCATCGGTCTGGCGGTCTTCCTTTCCTATCGAAGCGCCATGAAGGGCAGATTAAGCAAGAGCCCGCTGGTGCTGAAGGATGCCCAGCATCTGGATGGCGACGAGACCAGAAAGGCATTGGAAGCCCTGATCGGCCTGGAAGGCACCGCGGCAACGCCTCTGCGTCCCGAGGGTCAGGTTGAGCTGAACGGCTCCCGGGTCAGCGCGTCCAGCGGCGGTGAATTCCTGGAGAAAGGTACAAAAATCCGTGTAACCGGCGCGGAGGGAAATCATGTGCTGGTGCGGCCCGCAGAGAGCTGATCCTGCGGCCTCCGGGATGATCCCGAAGGGAAAAGCCGCTTGTATATGATTCCGTCCCGACCCGTTCCCGTTCAGGAGAGTTTCCGAAGATGCGGCGCGATCCGGCGGGAGCATATCGCTTGAAGTCTGAAAATCATAAGGAGGTTAAAAGTTATGGAAAGCATGGTCCTGATTCCCGTAATCATCGTGGTCGCCCTTCTGGTTCTGGCGATATTTCTGCATTTTGTGCCCATGGGGCTGTGGATTTCCTCCCTGGCCAGCGGCGTGCACATCTCCATCGGAACCCTGGTCGGCATGAGGATCCGTCGGATTCAGCCCCAGCGGCTGGTCTATCCCCTGATCAAAGCGCGGAAAGCCGGTCTGGATCTGACCATCAGCCAGCTGGAAACCCACTACCTGGCAGGCGGCAACGTGGATAAGGTCATTAACGCCCTCATCGCCGCCCAGCGGGCAAACATTGAAATGGCATTTGAAAAGGCCTGCGCCATTGACCTGGCAGGCCGGGATGTTTTCCAGGCAGTCCAGATGAGCGTAACCCCCAAGGTAATCGAAACGCCGGTCGTCGCCGCCATCGCCAAGGACGGTATTGAACTGCGGGCCAAGGCCCGGGTCACTGTCCGGACCAATATCGAGCGGCTGGTTGGCGGCGCAGGGGAGGAAACCGTAATCGCCCGGGTTGGCGAAGGCATCGTCACCACCGTCGGCTCCGCGGAAACCCACAAGGAAGTGCTGGAGAATCCTGACCTGATCAGCCGTACCGTGCTGAGCAAGGGACTGGATGCCGGAACCGCCTATGAAATTCTTTCCATCGATATCGCGGACGTGGACGTCGGCCGAAACGTAGGCGCCCAGCTGCAGATGGATCAGGCGGAAGCGGATCGCCGGATCGCCCAGGCCAAGGCGGAAGAGCGCCGGGCCATGGCTGTGGCCCGGGAGCAGGAAATGAAGGCCTCCGTGCAGGAGATGCGGGCCAAGGTGGTGGAAGCGGAGGCAGAAGTACCCAAGGCCATGGCTTCCGCGCTTCGGGACGGCAAAATGGGAGTTCTGGATTATTACAACATGAAGAACACCATTGCGGATACGGAAATGAGAGAATCCATCGCCAAGGCCAGCGCGCCGCAGAACACCCCTGCGGAAACACAGCCCCGGAAATAAGCCCGGCATCAGCCAAAGGAGGTGAAATCCCGTGGAAGATTTCCTCTCTCTTGTGATCTTTCTGGTTATTTGTTTCTCTCTTTCCTCCGCCCGAAAAAAGCGGGGAAAGCAGGCCGGTTCAGCCTCCCCGGTCAGCAAACCGGCAGCCAGGAAGGAAAAAAATAGCATCCATCGCGCCGAAGGCACTCCGCCTTCCCGGGATCTTCCCCCTGCCGAAATGAACCCGCAGCCGGAAATGGATCATGGCAGCCTGCGAAGCTCCTCCATGAACGGGCCGGATCCCCGCCGCGATGATCCCGTCATCCGGCCTTCCGGCAGCCTGCGGGTCGATATCCCGGAGGGAACGGATCCCTGTCATGACGATCCTGTCGCCATATTCTCCGGAAGCCTGCAGAAGGATTCTCCGGAGGGGACGGATCCCTGTCATCCCGCTCCGGCAGTCATGCCGCAGCCAGAAGGAAGCGCCGGTCCCACGGCGGGGCAGATTCCCGCATTCCCCGGGAATGAAATTGTCCGGGGATTCATCTGGGGCGAGATCCTGAACAGGAAAAGAGCATAGGAGAGGAACCTCTCCGACCCGTGGCCTTCCGGCCCAAAATGAATCGGCGTTTACCGCAGGTAACGCCGATTCATTGTTTTCTGACTGAAAACCATTTCAATAGAAGACCTCAATCTCTCCTTTGATCCCGTACTCGCGCCGGAAGCTCTCCAGATCCCCTTCATCCCGAATGAGCATGACCTCCCGGAACTTTCCGGTCTCCTTCTCCCGAAATCCCGCTGCTTTTTCCCCCGTGCAGATGCTGCTTCTGATCGCGGGCGTCAGCTTCTCCGCATCATAGGACGGATTGTTTCCCCGTTTCTGAAAGAACTTCATCTTCTCTGTTCCTCCCCTGACTCCCTTTGTCATTCTGGTCGGGCTCAGCCTTTTCACATTTCAGAGCTGTAACCGCATGCCGCTGTACCGCTTCAGGGTCCGTATCCGGCAAAATCCACAGGCCGGCTTCCGATTCCGGAAGAATCAGCGGCATCCGGTCATGCATCCAGCTCACGCTTTCAGCGGGTTCCCGCGTCAGAACGGTGAAAACCGGGAGGCCCTCCTCCATGCGGTACAGACCCGCGAGCCACAGCATCGATTCGTTTTCCGACCGGACCGCGTATTTCTGTCCGGCCTTCTTCCGTCCCCCCTGCGTCAGGACATGTTCCCATTCAAAATACCATGAGGCCGGAATCACGCATCGGCGGAACGTCCAGGATTCCCGGAACATGGGCTTCTCAGGGGCCGTCTCGCTTCGCGCGTTGATCACCAGACGGGAACCTCCCCGCCCGGCTTCTCCCATGGAAAAGCCCCACCTCATCGGAAAGGCTTTCCGCTCCCGCTTTCGGCTGAGCGCGATCACCGGAACGATGGCGGAGGGCAGGATCTCCCCTGCGGCCGGAACCGGCTGGCGCGCGTACCTGCCCCTGAACCTTTCCGCCAGGGGAGAACGGTTCACCTGCTCCATCAGGTCCTGGATCAGGGGATCCTGCGGTTCCAGATAGAATCTTCCGCACACGGTGATCACTTCCCTCGTCCGACATTCAGACCGTTTCCCTGAAAAACGTTGATTTATTCCGTGCTTTCTTAAAGCTGATAATACTTTCGGATATAACCGTCCAGGTTGCCGTACTCGCTGACCAGAACCGTATCCGTACCCATGTGCTTCATCACGGCCAGCAGAATGCAGATGCCATGAACCACAATATCCGCCCGGCTGGGCTGAAGCCCCTCCAGCCGAAGCCGCTCCTCCGGGGTCATCCCGGCCAGTTTCTCCCCGATCTCCCGGACTCTGGAAATCTCCAGCCTGGTTCCCTGCATAAAGGTCCGGTCCGTCCAGTGCACCCCCCTGGAAAGAGCTGCCAGGGCCGTAAAAGTGCCGCCCGTACCGATCCAGGTTTTCGGGACTGCCGACAGGGATACGCCCTTCAGCCTCTCCCGGAGAATTTTCCCGGCCATGTCCTCCACCGCCGGCATATCCTCCTTCTTCGAGATGGGCAGCAGGCGGAAGAGCCGCACGGCTCCCATCTGACAGGAAGCGGCAAAGTCGATTTCGGTCCCCTGACCGATCACCAGTTCCGTGCTGCCTCCCCCTATATCAATCACGCCGCACGGGCCGTTCTTCGCAGCTCCGTCCGTGGCCCCCAGGAAGCTCAGCACCGCTTCCTCTTCCCCGGAGATAATCTCAGGTTCCGCTCCCGTCTTCTCCCGCAGCAGCCGCAGGAACATCTCGCCGTTCCTCGCATCCCGTGATGCGCTGGTAGCGAAAATATGCAGGGCGTTACATCCGATTTTTCCCGCGGAAACCGCCATCCGTTCCGCCGCCGCCGCGGTCTTTTCCATGCTCTCCTGGCTCAGGTTTCCATCCGCGTCCAGCCCCGCAAAAAGCCGGGTCCCTTCCCGATCCCGGGTCAGCCGGCGAAAGCCGTCCTCCTCCACTTCCGCGATCAGCATCCGTACCGAATTGGATCCGATTCCGATTACCGCCACCTTCTGCATGTGCTCCTCCATGTTTGCGCAGTTTTTCCGGGAAAGTACACTACAGGAAAAGAACCGGGAATGCAGGACCGCCGCGGAGGGGATTTCACGCTCTCAGTCCGCCAGCTCGTCCATCATGATCTTCAGCTCGCTTTCCGTATAAGCGTACAGTGCCTCCGGATTGGTGAACTGAAATCTCAGGTCGTTCTTATTCATAAAGGCATAATTGGTCATGGCGCTGGTGACCACATAATCCTCCGTATCCACCAGCTTCAGCTCTGCCTCGATCTCCTTGTTTTCCTCCTCCAGCCGGTTCAGCGTCATCCGCAGCGCGTTTTCCTGCTGCTGCTTTTCATTCATTTTGCCGGACAGGATCAGGAACAGCCCAAGGAACAGGGCGCAGAGAATCCCCAGGGCCCAGAAGAAGGTCCTGAAATTCATGGTTTTTTGCATGCCCGTTCCCCTCCTTTACCGTATTCCCGGCTTTTTGCCGCCGGATATTCTCTGTTTCTTTTTCGACATCCTGATTTCTTTTCCCTGCAGATTCGGCTTTTTCCCTTCTCAGTTTCCCAGGGCAGAAATCAGAACATGCTGATCTGATTGGTCTCGCTCATTCCCTCCAGGGACCCGTGGGTCCGGAGCATATCCAGCGTGCCTGTTCCCACCCTGGTCCTCCGCTGCAGATCCTCCACAGAAAGGAAATCTCCCGCCTGTCTGGCCGCCACGATCGCCTGGGCCGCGCTCTCGGGAAACCCGCTGAGGCTCGTGAAGGGGCAGCGGATGTTGACATCCTCCATGCGGAAGCGGCTCACATCGCTCCGATACAGATCCACCGGCAGAAACCGGATGCCCCGCATGTTCATCTCCAGGATCAGTTCCAGGCAGGTGGCGGTTTCCTTGTCCTTTGCTGTGGGCTTGTCCATCTGCCGGATCTCCCGCAGCCGCTCCCGGCACGTGTCCGCCGACAGGAGCATGCTCCCGGCGTCAAACCCGTCCCCCCGTACCGTGAAGTACGCGCAGTAGTACGCCTGGGGCATATGCAGCTTGAACCACGCTACCCGCAGGCTCATGGTCACATACGCCACCGCGTGCCCCTTCGGGAACATATACTTGATCTTCCGGCAGCTTTCCATGAACCATTCCGGAACGCCTGCCTCGTTCATGGCCTGCTCCATCTCCGGCTTCAGGCCCTTTCCCTTCCGCACGCTTTCCATGGTGGAGAAGGCTGTCTTCGGCTTCACCCCGCGCTCCATCAGATAGTTCATGATATCGTCCCGGCAGCATACGCACTCGCTCAGCGGCGCGATTCCCGCGTTAATGATATCCTTCGCGTTTCCCAGCCATACGTCCGTCCCATGGGACAGGCCGGAAATCCGCAGCAGTTCCTCCATGGTTCTTGGCATGGTATCCGCCAGCATGCCCCTCACGAATTCCGTCCCAAACTCCGGAACCCCGTATGTTCCCGTATTGCACAGGATCTCCTCCTCCTTTACGCCCAGCGCCATGGGGGAGGTGAAAAGGCTCCTTACTCCGGGATCATCCAGCGGGACCTCCTGGAAATTGACCCCCGTCAGCTTCTCCAGCTCGTGCATCATGGTGGGATCATCATGTCCAAGGCAGTCCAGCTTCACCAGGATGTCATGCATGGAGTTAAAGTCAAAATGCGTCGTCGTAAAATCGCTTTCCAGATCATCCGCCGGATGCTGGACCGCGGTAAACTCGCAGATATCGTATTCCTGCGGCACCACCACCATGCCCCCCGGATGCTGTCCCGTGGTCCGCTTGACGCCGGTGCATTCTCCCGCAAGCCGCATCTTCTCCGCGTTTCCCGCCTGAATCCCCCGGTCCTCCAGATAGTGCATCGCGTACCCGTAGGCGGTCTTCTCCGCCAGACCGGAGATGGTTCCCGCCCGGAACACGTGATCCTTTCCGAACAGCTCTTCCACATAGTGATGGGCCTTGTTCTGATACTCCCCGGAGAAGTTCAGGTCGATATCCGGCACCTTGTCGCCCTCAAACCCCAGGAATACTTCGAAGGGAATATCGAATCCGTCCTTCTTCAGCGGCTTTCCGCACTGAGGACAGTTCCGGTCCGGCAGGTCTACCCCAACCCGGTACCTGGTCCGGTCCACGTCGAAGAATCCCTTCCTGCAGTTCTCGCATCGGTAATGGGGCGGGAGGGCGTTCACCTCGGTAATGCCGCACATTCTCGCCACCAGGCTGGATCCTACGGATCCCCGGGATCCCACCAGATATCCTTCCTCCAGGGATTTGGATACCAGCCTCTCCGCAATGTTGTACAGCGTGCAGTATCCGTATCCCACGATGGACTTCAGTTCCTTCGTCAGCCGTGCTTCGACGATTTCAGGCAGGGGGTTCCCATACATTTCAATGGCCCGCTCCCAGGTCATCCGCTGGATATTGTCCTCCGCGTCGTCCCAGAAGGGCTGGAAGGTATCCTCCCCTTTGGGATGCTTGGGAAAAAGCGTCATGGGTTCCACCAGGTCTGCAATTTTCCGGGGATTGGTAATCACCACTTCCCTGGCCTTTTCCTCACCCAGATAGGCGAATTCCTGCAGCATCTCATCGGTGGTCTTGAAGTAGAGCGGGGGTTGCAGATCCGCATCGGGAAAGTCCATCCCAGCCTGGATGACCGCCCGGCCTACCGCGTCCTTCGGATCCAGAAAATGCACGTCCCCCGTGGCCACCACCGGCTTTCCCAGGTCCTCTCCCAGCCGGACGATCACCCGGTTCAGTTCCCTCAGATCCTCCTCGTTCTTCACATAGTCCTCCCGGATCAGGAAGGCGTTATTCCCGATGGGCTGTATTTCCAGATAATCATAGAAGGACGCGATCTCACGGAGGCGGTCCATGCTCTCTCCGGCCAGCACCGCGCGGAACAGCTCCCCCGCCTCGCAGGCGCTTCCAAGAATCAGCCCCTCCCGATACTGCCGGATGATCTCCCGGGGCATATGCGGTTGTCTGCGGAAGTATTCCAGATGAGAAATGGATACCAGCTTGTTCAGGTTCACCAGCCCCTGCCGGTTCCTGGCCAGCAGGATGATGTGCCAGCTGCTGCCGATGGCCCCGCCCCGGATCTGCCGGTTCAGATCCTCCAGGGTATGAACCTCGGGATACTTTTCCGCCGTATGCCGGAACATTCTGGCCAGGCACTGGGCCGTGGCGGTGGCGTCATGCACCGCCCGGTGGGCATTTTTCAGACTGACCCCCAGATGTCTGCACAGGTTTTTAAGCTTGAAGCTTTTCAGCTCCGGATAAAGCTTTCGGGCATAGGTCAGGGTATCCAGAATCGGATTGTCGAATTGCATCCCCAGCCGTCTCAGCTCCGCCCGCAGCAGAGCTCCGTCAAATTCGCTGTTATGGGCGGCAATCGGGCAGTCTCCGATAAACGCAAGCAGCTTCGGCAGCATTTCCGCGGCCTTCGGTTTCCCGCTGAGCATCCCGTCATGGATATTCGTCACTTCGCTGATTTTCGCCTTCAGAGGCTCTCCGGGATCTACCAGCTCCTGGAAGCTGTCCACGATCGTGCCCTTTTCCAGTTTTACCGCCCCGATCTCGATAATCCTGGCCGTGGCGGTATTCAGCCCTGTGCTCTCAAAATCCAGCACCACGATCGGCCCGTCATAGGGCCTGTCATCCGCCCGCTCGACGATATCCCGCTCCTCCGTCAGATATCCTTCGCATCCGGGAATCAGCTTGATTTTTCCCTTCGCTGCCCGAAACGCCGCGGGAAAGCTCTGCAGCACGCCATGATCCGTCACCGCAATGGCGGAATGGCCCCATTTTACTGCGCGATTGATCAGATCGCCCACCGGAGTCAGGGCGTCCAGGGTGGACATATTGGTGTGCATGTGAAGCTCCACCCGCTTCTCCTCCGATGTGTCCTCCCTTTCCTCCTTCTCCATTTCCACCAGGTCCCGGACCATGACCGCCAGCTCCCGGGAGAAGTTGTCCCACTGACACTCCCCGCGGATCTTGACATTGATCCCTTCTTTGATCCGGTCAATCTTATCCCATACCGCTTTGCGTTCTTCCTCGGAGACCGGCTTCTCGTTCTCCTCCGATCCTCCGCGGCCCCGCTTGGGACGGTAGCGAAGGAAAGTTTTGCACAGAATGGAAGAGGTATAATCGGTCACCGCGAAGGAAAGCAGCACCATTTCGCCGCCCCGAAGCTCCTTGGTCTCCACCAGGAATACGTCCCCCTGGATGACCACCAGCCCGCTCTCCGCATTCAGTTCCCGGATCTCTACCGGCCGGTCGCCGATGCTCCGGCCCAGAATTGCCCCCTTCACGGGGCGGACAGGCATCTCCGGTACGGGAATTCCCGTTCCTATTTCCGGCATCCCTGGATGTTTTTCCGCCGATGACCCGTTTCCGGTTGGATCCGGCTTCCCGGCTCTTTTTCCGGAAAGGGCTTTTTCCTCCGCAGCTCCCGCGGAAGCGCCCTCCCTTCCGGAGGGTTCGCCGCTCTTCTGCCTGCTTTTGCTTCCCGCCTGCTGGGGATCATACTCCGTGCCGTACTTTTCCGCCATTTCCGCCCGGGTCACGGTCAGCAGGGATTCCTGCCGCTCCCGCCGCATGCGCTCCACCCGGGCCTCCCGATCGCCTGCCACCGTGGCTTCCACGATCACCTGGGCATCAAAAATCTCCCGGATGGCTACGGCCAGCCGGTTGGTAATATTGTTCCGCCCGAAGATATCCAGGGATACCTCATCCGGAAAGGTCAGCGTCACCCGGTTTCCCTGGCAGCTCCAGTCAATCTGATCCAGCCATCCGATGATTCCCTGGTAATTTCGCTTCAGAAAATCCGTCAGCACGGACCGGTAGGTACCGATATCCGCCAGAAAACTGTCCCGCAGCCCCGGGCTCACGACCCTCACAGCCAGCGGCCTGCCTGGAAACACCTCCCGCAGCAGTTTTTCCAGTTCCAGGAACTGCTTCTCCTCCACCAGCACGCTGCTCTCGAAGGTCAGATAGGTTTTCCGCTGAGATTTCACATAGACCACCCGGGGAGCTGACAGTTTTCCCGCCAGTTCCGGAATCTCCCGCGCGATCCTGCTGATCAAATCCTCGTAGCTCATGCCTCTCCGATCATTTCCCTGACTTTATTCACCAGAATCTCCGCCAGATCGCCCTGAACCTTGACCGGCTCCTGTCCCTTCCGGAACAGGACGCCTTCCCCGTTCTTTCCTCCGGCAATCCCGATATCCGCTTCTTTTCCCTCGCCGATGCCGTTCACTACGCATCCCATGACCGCCACCTTGATGGGTACCTGAACCTCTCCCAGCTCCCGCTCTACCCGCTCCGCAATCTTCGCCACGGGAATTCCCGTTCTTCCGCAGGTAGGACAGGCAATTAGCTGCACCCCCCGGGTCCGCAGCCCCAGCGCCCGCAGGATATCCCATCCCGCCTTCGCCTCCGGCAGGGGATCCCCGCTCAGGCTCACGCGGATCGTGTCCCCGATTCCGTCCAGCAGCAGGCTTCCAATGCCAATGGCGCTCTTCACGGTGCCCTGTCCCGGAAGTCCCGCCTCCGTCACCCCCACGTGGAGCGGATAATCCCGCCGCTCATGGGCCAGCCGATAGGCTTCCACCGTGGTCCGCACGTCACTGGACTTCATGCTCAGCACAATATCCTGGAATCCCGCCTCCTCCAGCAGCTTCGCGTGTCCCAGCGCGCTCTCCACCAGGCATTCCGCCGTAGGGCCGCCGTATTTCGCCAGCAGATCCTTCTCGGCGGAGCCGCTGTTCACCCCGATCCGGATGGGAATATGATGCGCCCTGGCGCAGTCCGCCACCGCCCGGACCCGATCCGCTCCGCCGATGTTTCCGGGATTGATCCGCATCTTGGCGATTCCGTTCTCCATGGCGCCGATGGCCAGCCGATAGTCAAAGTGAATGTCCGCCACAAGCGGCACCGGGCTGCCGTCCACCAGCGCCCGCACAGCCCGCACGCAGGCTTCATCGTATACGCTTACGCGAACCAGGTCGCATCCCGCCGCCGCCAGCGCGCGAATCTGTTCCAGCGTCGCCTCCACGTCCCGGGTATCCGTATTTGTCATGCTCTGCACCAATACGGGATTCCCGCCGCCCAGCTTCAGTTCGCCCACTTTTACCGTTTTCGTCATCTGCTTACCTCTCTGAAATCCTATCGGAATATCCTCATCACGTCCCGGAATGTGAGCACGATCATCAGCCCGAACAGCAGCACCATTCCGGCCATATGCACCAGATTCTCCTTTTCCGGAGGCACCGGCTTTCCCCGGATCAGCTCAATCACTCCAAAAACCAGCCTGCTTCCGTCCAGCCCCGGGATCGGCAGCAGGTTCATCAGCCCAAGGTTAATGGAAATGGAAATCAGCATCTCCAGGAAGGCCTGGAAGCCGCCGGTCCTTACCTGGCTGGATACAACGCTGATAATTCCCACCGGCCCGGAAGTATCCTCAATGCCTTCCCCGGTGGTCACCAGATTCTTCAGGGCCCGCAGAATCATCCCCGCAGCCTGCCAGCACATTTCCCCGCTGGCTCCGGCAGCCTGAAGAAGATTCACTTTTTCCGTCTCCGTCCGGTAGGTCCCGCTGATGTAGACCCCCACCATCATCCGCTCTTCTTCCTCGTTCCATGCAGGGGTCAGCTCCGTCTCAATCTCTGCGTCTCCCCGCTTCACCCGCACCTTCAGCGGCGGTTCTCCCTCCCGGTAATTTCCCAGGGTATCCAGCAGCGTCTGGCTCGTCCCGTCCAGCATGTTCACCCCGTTGATTTCCGTGATGATGTCCCCCGCCTGCAGTCCTGCCTCATAGGCAGGCCCCGCGGCATTGACCGAAGAAATATAGGGATCTACCCCGATCACCGTGGGAATTCCGTTCACCCAGTAGTATCCCGTAGCCAGCAGAAAGGCCAGCAGAAAGTTCATTACCGGCCCCATGAGAACCACAAACATCCGCTTCCAGATGTTCTGGTTCGAAAAGAGCCGCGGATCCGTGGGATCCGGTTCCTTCGTCTCTCCGCCTTCCTCGCTTTTCTCCGCACCCATCTCATCCCCGAAGAAGGCATTGTATCCCCCCAGGGGGATGGCCCGGATCACGAAATTCGTCCCGTGCTTTTTGCTCTTCCAGCCAAGGATTTTCGGGCCGAACCCGACCCCGAACTCCACCACCTGAATCCCGGTCATCCGTGCGGCCCAGAAGTGTCCCAGTTCATGCACGATAATCAGAATCGCCAGCAGCAGGATAGCTACCAGAATGGATCCCATCTTTATTTCCTTTCTTTTTCTCTCACAATTTCCCGGGCCCGCCGGTCCGCCTCAAAGATCTCCTCCAGGCTTCCGGCCTTCAGGTCCGACAGCCTTTCCATGGCTTCTTCCACCCGCTCGTAGATTTCTCCGAAGGCGATCTCCCCCCTCAGGAAGGCTGCCACCGCTTCCTCATTGGCTCCGTTCAGCACTGTGCAGGCCGCTCCGCCTGCCTTCAGCGCCTCCTTCGCCATCCGGAGCGAAGGGAATTTCTCCTCATCCGGCTGCTCAAAGGTCAGTTTCCCGATGGCAAACAGGTCCGGCCCAGGAACCCCGGTTGTTTCCCGCCCGGGATACGACATCGCATACCCGATGGGTACCCGCATATCCGGCAATCCCAGCTGCGCCAGCACCGCCCCGTCCTCAAATTCCACCGCGGAGTGCACGATGCTCTCCGGGTGCACCACCACCTGGATCCGATCCTCCGGCATGTCAAACAGCCATCGGGCCTCCATGATTTCCAGTCCCTTGTTGAACATGCTGGCCGAGTCCACCGTAATCTTCGCGCCCATGTCCCAGTTTGGATGCTTCAGGGCCTCCTCCCGGGTCGCTTTCCTGATCCGCTCCCTGCTCCAGGTTCTGAAGGGACCTCCCGAAGCCGTCAGCAGAATCCGCTTCGCCCGATTGGGTCCTGCCCCCTGCAGGCACTGGAAAATGGCGCTGTGCTCACTGTCCACCGGCAGGATTGGCTTTCCAATCTCCTTTGACTTCTCCATCACCAGGCGCCCTCCTGTCACAAGGGCCTCCTTATTGGCCAGAAGCACCTGCCTGCCGGCTTCCAGCGCGTCCATGACGCTCTGCAGCCCCGCGATGCCCACGATGCTGACCAGCACCTGGTCCGCATCCACTTCAGCCGCAGCCGCCCTGAGCGCTTCTTTCCCGCTCATGAAACGGCAGAAACGCAGGTCGTCCGGAATGTCTCCGATTCCGGCTCCCTCCGTCAGTCCCGCCATCTCCGGCCGAAACTCCCGCACCTGTTCAAACAGCTTTTCCCGGCTTCGCCTGGCAGTCAGGGCAGTCACCCTGTATTCCTCCGGATGTCTCCTGCAGATATCCAGCGCCTGCGTCCCGATGGATCCCGTGGACCCTAAAATCGCGATCTTTTTCATGCCTTTTTTCTCCGTCCGTCGCCTTTATCCCTCAGATCATGAAGGTTCGATAGCAGAAAACCAGAACCGCCATAAACAGCACGCTGTCCAGCCGGTCCAGCATCCCTCCGTGGCCGGGAAACAGATTTGAAAAATCCTTGATTCCGCTATGCCGCTTTACCAGCGATGCAAACAGGTCTCCCACCTGGCCCACGCATCCGCCCGCCAGACCCAGGATCAGGTAGATCCACCAGCTGGGCAGCTTCGCCAGCGTCTCCGCGTTGCACGCGATTTGCGCAATTCCGCAAATGATCATGGCGGCCAGCAAGCTTCCGCCAAGCCCCGCGATAGCCCCCGCCACCGTTTTATGCGGGCTCACGGCCGGGCACAGCTTCTTTCCTCCCACCGCGCTGCCGATAAACAGCGCCATGGTATCTCCCAGCAGCGGAACCGCAAACACCAGGCACAGAAGCACTACTTCCACGGCCTTTTGCCCCGTCAGACTGATGGCCACCAGGCATAGCCCGGGCAGCACCACCGTCAGAATAGGCATGACGGAAATGGCCAGATCGATCAGATCCGGTTTCTCCCGCCACAGGATCTGCACCGCCATGATCAGCAGCGCGATGGCCATCAGCGGTACGATCATACTCGCCCCGAAGGCCAGCGTCAGCGGCACGGACCCTCCCAGCACGACCCAGGCCGGCCAGGACACCGCCCGGTGACCCGCCAGACCCAGCGCGTGGTATTCCTCCCAGGTGGCAAAACCTACGCAGATCAGCATCACCAGGGCCACAAACCATCCCGGCGCCCAGAGCAGCGCAGCCAGCAGCGCCACCAGAAGCAGCCCGGTGATTATCCTCTGTTTCACTTCTTTGTCCTCCCGTGCTCCGGATTTATGACCTTTCCGTTTCCCTGAACGCAGGGCACCCGATGAAAAGCAGGTTATGTCCCGCTCTCCTCCCGTCCGCCGTATCTCCGGTCCCTTTTTCCAAAGGCTCTGAGGCAACGGTCATATTCCTCCACCGTGAAGTCAGGCCACAGCACCTTCGGAAACACGAATTCCGCGTACGCGTTCTGATACAGCAGGAAATTGCTCAGTCGCATCTCTCCGCTGGTCCGGATCAGCAGATCCACCTCCGGCTGCCCTTTGGTATACAGGTGCTCCGATATCATCTCCTCGCTGATATCCCCGGGAAGGATTTTCCCCTCCCTGGCCTCCTCCGCGATCTCCCGCACCGCTTTGACCATTTCCGCCCGGCTTCCGTAGTTCACCGCTATGTTCAGCCGCAGCCCTGTGTTCCCGCCGGTTCTCCGCTCCGCCTCTAAAAGGGTTTCCCTTTGCTTCTCCGGCAGACCTTCCTTGTCCCCGAGGATCAGAATGCGGACATTCTTCTCGTCCAGTTCATCAATCTCCGACGCGAAAAAATCCAGAATCAGCTGCATCAGCGCCGCAACTTCCTCAGCGGGCCGCCGCCAGTTTTCCGTAGAGAAGGCATACAGGCTCAGGGCTTCGATGCCCAGATCGTCCGTATGCCGGATAATCTCCCGCAGGGCCTCCGTTCCTTGCCGGTGGCCCCGGGACACGGACAGCTTATGCTGCTTGGCCCACCTCCCGTTTCCGTCCATGATGATGGCCACATGGCGGGGCAGTTCTCCCTTTTTTTCGGGTTCCTCCTCCCCCCACATCCGCCAGAATTCCCTGACCATTTTCACATTCATGCCGTATCCTTCTCCCTGTTCTGTCGTTTTATCCTCTGTCCGCTTCCGAATGATTCCGCCGGCACAGGAGAGGCAAAAAAGAAGAAAACGCGCGGTCTTTCGGACAAAAGCCGCGCTGTGATTCCGTCTATCCGCTCCGGCTTCCCCGCCGGTCCGTCCCGGAAGGAGAAAAACCTTCCAGTCTGTATTCCCCTTTTTTCCGGGAGAGGGAGGAATCTTACACCTCCATGATCTCCTTTTCCTTGGCGGCGTAAATTCCGTCTACATCCTTGATGGCCTTGTCGGTGATTTTCTGCAGATCTTCCTCCGCGTCCCGCTGGTCATCCTCGGTGATCTCGCTGTTTTTCTTCATCTTCTTGATCTGTTCCATGGCATCCCGCCGGATTGCGCGAACCGCCACCTTGGCTTCCTCCGCAGCCCTGCTGGCCTGCTTGGTCAGATCCTTGCGGCGCTCCTCGTTCAGCTCCGGGAACACCAGCCGGATCACCTTCCCGTCATTGGAGGGATTCAGCCCCAGATCGCTGGTCTGAATCGCCTTTTCAATGGGCGTAATCATCTTGGGCTCCCAGGGGGTGATCACCATCAGCCGCGCTTCCGGCACGGAAATGTTGCCCACCTGCTGGATGGGCGTGGGAGTCCCATAATAGTCCACGGTAATCCTGTCCAGCACCTGCGGATTCGCCCGGCCCGCCCGGATGCTCTGCATATCCCGCTCATAGACCGAGCAGGTCTTCGCCATCTTATCCCTGGCGGTATTCAATACTGCTTCTACCATTTTTCTTCCTCCTTCATCCTTGTCTCGCCCCGGATTTCTGTTCCTTATTATAACTTTTTTCTCCCTGCTTGACAACCATTCAGAGCCGTCCGGTAAAAAAAGCCGCGGCGTTGTATTCGCAGGCCGGAGAAGCGCTGAATGCAGGCTCCGCCGGCACCCGTCCGGGCAGAATCCGGGTTTCAGTACGGATGGCTCCTTTTTTCTGTCTCCTGCGTTTTAATCTCCTCCGCCCGGGCGATAATTTTCTCCTTCCAGTTATCGTCCTCCGCATCCAGGTGATATGTCTTGAATCCGTACTCCCTTCCCAAAGAACAGATAACCTCCTCATCATCCACATGCAGCGAGATCCGGTATCTGTTCGGCAGCTTCTGAGGCAGCGTCTCCCTTCGGTTTCCCTGCACCTCCCGCAGATGCCGGGTCCCGTTGATGATTCCGTCGAACCGGATCCCGTACCAGCGGAAAAGCCCCCGAATATATTTTTCGGACCGGAAGGAAGAGGTATATACCCATACCTCGTAACCCATCTCCTGCAGCGCATGAATCAGATCGGGCGTCCCCAGCCTCAGCCGTTCCGGATAAAGCCGGCCCAGGATCCTGGCCGGAAGCGGCTCTGTCCTGTGGGTCTTCGGGGAAACGAAGAGCACTTCGTCCAGGTCAAAGGACACGCGCATTTTTTGCGTCAGCTGCTCAGCCATCTGCCTTCCCTTCTCTCACCAGATCGATGATTTTCGCGGCCCAGACCCCGTCCTCTTCCAGCGGAATTTCCGAGAAGGTTCCTCCGTTATGGTCCACGCAGAGTATGGCGTTCTGATCCACATGAATCGTCCGCTGATAGGTTTTCCGGAGGAGCCGCTCCGCTTCTTCCTTCGTCCCGGCATTCTTCGGTCCCTTTCTTGCGGTTCCGGTAATTACGCCGGTCACTTTCACACCGTGATGCTTCAGAAGCTTTTCCACATAGTCCTGGGAATAATACCCCGCCGAATAGAGCCAGACATCATATCCCTTCTGCTCCAAAAAGCTGATCAGCGCAGGGATTCCATGGCGCAGTTCCTGCCGGTAAATCCGGTTCAGCGGGAAACGGAGCGCCTTTTCCTTTCCTCCGTCCGGCCCCGGCGTAAAGACCACCTCGTCCAGGTCCATGGTCACTCTTTTGTCATTTTTAGCGTGAGCGATCATCCGCTCCAGATCCTTCTGCTGCGTCAGGTTCACAATCCTCACCGGCATCCGGTTCATCCCGCTCTGAACCGCCGCCAGCCAGCGGTGATGGCCGTTCAGAATCATATATCCCTCCGGTGTAATCTTCTGAACATAGATCGGATCCATATAGCGATTTTCGGGTTCCAGAGGGACGGAAGACACAGCATCGTTTTCCTTCATCCTGCGGAAGGCGGCTGCGTACCTTTGGACAATCCCTTCATTGGGGCCGATCTCCGGATTGCAGAATTCGTCATACGGGTTGGGATGCAGTTTCCGGAGAGGCAGATGCCTCCTGACCGCTCTCTCCAGCATGGAAGCATGAACCGGCAAAGAAACCCCCTTCACCCTGCCGACTTCCTTCATGATAAATTCCATGGTCTGGGTATAGGTTCTGCTCATATCTTCTTCTCCTCGTAGGCCGGGCCGGCAGGCCCGCTTGCTTGTCCTTCAGTATACCATATCCGGGGAGCCTCTTCAATTCACAGGGGAGCCTGTTTGCCCGGTTCTCAGGTCCTTTTTCGAAGTTCCGGTTCTTCCGGCCCTGTGATCCGCCGGTCCATTCAGTCTGGAACGGGCTTGTACTTTTTCGCTGGCGCACATATAATAGGGAGCGGTAAAATATTAAGTATTTGGAGACTGCAAGATGAACCTGAATGAATTGAAACCCGGTCAGTTTGCCCGCATAGAAACCGTCGGCGGAGAAGGCGCCCTTCGCCAGCATTTTCTGGACATGGGGGTCATCCCCGGCGCGGAAGTTGCCATGGTGCAGCTGGCGCCCATGGGGGATCCCATGGAGCTGCGAATCCACGGATATGAGCTGACGCTGCGGCTGGCGGACGCAGAGAAGATCGCCATTTCCCCCATTGAAAAGCTTTCGGACGTTCCCGGCAGCCGGCAGAAAAGGAAGCCTACCGATCATCCGGGCCTGGGCGAGGAGGGAAGATTCCATCCCAAGGGCAGTGGAAATCCTCTTCCGGAGGGCACTACCCTGACCTTCGCGCTGGTGGGCAACCAGAACAGCGGCAAGACCACGCTGTTCAATCAGCTGACCGGGGCCAATCAGCACGTTGGCAATTTCCCCGGCGTAACGGTCGATCGAAAGGATGGCGTGATCCGCGGACATCATGATACTCTGATTACGGATCTCCCGGGGATTTACTCCATGTCTCCCTATTCCAGCGAGGAACTGGTTTCCCGAAACTTTGTCCTGGAGGGAAAGCCGAAGGCCATCATCAATATTGTGGACGTTACCAGCATTGAGCGTAATCTTTATCTGACCATGCAGCTGCTGGAAATGGGCGTGCCCGTGGTGGTGGCTCTGAATATGATGGATGAGCTCCGGGGAAACGGCGGCGCCGTGGACGTGAACGCCATGGAGGCCCTGCTGGGAGTGCCTGTGGTGCCGATTTCAGCTGCCAGAAATGAGGGTGTGGACGAGCTGATCCGGCATGCGATCCATATCGCCAGGTATCAGGAAAAGCCTTTGCGGCAGGACTTCTGCGGCTCTGAGGATCACGGAGGCGCCGTCCATCGGGCTATCCATGCGGTCAGTCATCTGATTGAGGATCACGCGGAGCGCACAGGGCTTCCCCTGCGTTTTGCCGCCTGCAAGCTGCTGGAGGGCGACGCGCTTGTCGCGGAGCAGCTGGGGCTGGATCAAAATGAAATGGAAATGCTGGAGCACATTATCATTCAGATGGAATCGGAGCGCGGACTGGATCACAGCGCCGCCATGGCGGACATGCGCTTTCAGTATATCAGAAAGGTGTGCGAGGCCTGTATTATTAAACCCCATGAAAGCATTGAACATATCCGCAGCCGGAAAATTGATGCCGTGCTGACCGGCAAATGGCTGGCGATTCCGGTGTTTATCGGAATTATGGCGCTGGTCTTTTATCTGACCTTTTTCCTCGTAGGGCCGTTCTTTCAGGATCTGCTGCAAAGCGGGATTGACGCGCTGGCGGAGATAACGGAAAGCGGAATGCAGCGCGTGCATATCAACGAAGCCATCCAAAGCCTGGTGCTGAAAGGAATTTTTGAAGGGGTTGGCACGGTCGTCAGCTTCCTGCCTCTCATCGTGATCCTGTTTTTCTTCCTCTCCCTGCTGGAAGACAGCGGCTATATCGCCCGGGTGGCTTTTGTGATGGATAAGCTGCTCAGGCGCGTGGGGCTGTCCGGCCGCAGCATCGTGCCCCTGCTGCTGGGCTTTGGCTGCACGGTACCGGCGGTCATGTCCACCCGGACCCTGCCAAGCGAGCGGGACCGGCGGATGACAATCCTCCTGACGCCCTTTATGTCCTGCACAGCCAAGCTGCCGATTTATGCCTTCTTTGTCAGCGCGTTTTTCCCCAGGCAGAGCTGGCTGATCATTACTGGGCTCTATCTGCTGGGAATCGCCGTGGGCATTCTGGTCGCCTTCCTGTTCAAGAATACCCTGTTCCGGGGAGAAGCGGTTCCCTTTGTTATGGAGCTACCCAATTACCGCTTCCCGAGCCCCAGAAACGTGATTCAGCTGCTCTGGGACAAGGCAAAAGATTTTCTGCAGCGGGCTTTTTCGATTATTTTAATCGCTACGATCGCCGTCTGGTTCCTGAGCCACTTTGATTTCCGGTTTAACCTTGTAGAGAGCCAGCAGGACAGCATCCTGGCCGCCGTCTCCGGTTTCGTCGCGCCGCTCCTGAAGCCCGTCGGGCTTGGCGACTGGCGCATCGTCACTTCCCTGGTCAGCGGCTTCATGGCCAAGGAAAGCGTCGTTTCCGTCATGGAAACCCTGTTTGTGGACGGAGTGACTTCCATCGGCGCCCTGGCCGGAGCGTCCATGCTGGTCTTCAGTCTGCTGTATACGCCCTGTGTCGCCGCCGTTGCTTCCATCCGGCGGGAGCTGGGACACAAATGGGCCGTCAGCGTTGTCCTGTGGCAATGCGGCATCGCCTGGATCGCGGCGCTGATCGTCCGTCTGATCGGGCTCGCCCTGGGAATGGGCTGAGGTGAGAGGGATGAATATCTGGGATATCCTCGTTCTGGCCCTCATCGCCGTCCTGGTGGCGCTGGCCCTGATTCGTATCCGTAAAAGCAAAAACACCTGCTGCTCCAGATCCTGTGCCGGCTGCAGCGGCTGTTCCCAGTCCCGGAAAAGCAGTGATTGCCCTTCCGGAGGGAAAACCTGAGGAAGCGCTGATACTGATTCCGTTCCGGCGTTCATCGCCGAAAAAGCTTTCCCCCTGGCAAATTTGAGCCAGGGGGACTTTGATTATTAGCTTCCCCGCGGAAGCACCGGTTTATTCCCTTTCGGCGGACGTCATCTTTCCGCAGGTTTTTTATTCTCTCAGAAAGTGAAGATATTCATCAAACACGTTAAACAGCATATCCCCGGAGCACACCGGCAGTGCGGAATCCGTCCCGCCAATTGGCGCATAGGTGTAAAGATCCGCCGCCCCGGTCAGCACCAGCGCCGCAATCACATCCTCGCCGAATACCAGTTCCAGCGCCGGCGCGTATTTCGCGGCCTGCAGCACTTCCTCCGGATCGATCGCGTCCTTCATTTTGAATTCCAGGGAAAAAACCTTTTCCCCGGTAATCACCAGCACATCCGAGTAGATTCGGATATAGCGGGCCCGGTTAATCCGGAATTCAAAGGCAATTTCCCAGTCCCGAAACCCTCCGTCCATCATTCCGGCCAGATCCTCGAAAAGCCTCAGCATGGTTTTTCTGCAATCCAGAAAGGAATGGATCAGGCCCCGGGTATCGTTCAGGTTCCTTCCGATTCTCCTGCATCCCGATTCCAGTGCCGAAAGCCATTCCGCCTCTCCGGTTTCCACAAATTCCCGCACCGTGCCGTACCATCCGGAAAACTCATAAATCCCTTCATGGGGAAAAACCTGACGGATCACCGCATGCCAGCGGTACTCATGGTCCTGATAGCACATTTCCCGCATCAGCGCGGAGGAAACCAGAAAGCGGTTGATCTCCTTCCTGTCCAGACCCAGCCGCGCAGCGATCTCCCGCGCCTTCAGCCCGCCGCTGCGGGCGATCAGCGCGTATACGCGCCGCTCATCTTCCGTAAAACGCATAATTCATTACTTCTTTAAGGTTTTTTCGCTGGCCCGGATCTCCAGGAAATGATCCAGAAACAGCTGCCGGTGCCCTCAGCTTTCCTGCCCGGACTGAAAACAATCCTTTACGGTCCTGAAGGCCAGCTTCGGCCGCCGGTATTCATCTACCACGCCCTTGTTGTTGACTGTCTTCGGCCGCCTGGCAAACCATTCCCCGTCCACCCGCACATCCGCAAACTGCCAGAGAAATACTCCCGTGACCTCAGAATTGGCAAGAACCCCCTGAATCTGATCCTTCAGGATCCTGCACTGCCGTTCCTCGGACCATTTCGCTTCGCCCAGCGGATCGTGGAACCCGTAGATGGCGCCAGCGCCGATCTCGCTGACGATGACCGGCTTCCCGGCCCCGCCCTTTTCCCGGATTTCCGTCATCTTTCTGCCCAGCGATTTCTCCACCGGGGTGTCGTGATACCACTGGGGATACAGGTTTACGCTGACCGCGTCCATTTCGCCGTACACTTTTCCGCCGGGACGTTCCAGCAGCGCCGCGGTCACCGGCCGGCTTCCGTCCAGACGTTTGAGCAGGTTCAGTATTTCCCGATAGCATTCCGCGCCGTATTCCGTGTCATCCGCGCACTCGTTCAGGCAGCCCCAGATGAAGATGGACGGATGGTTGAAGTGCTGCTCCACCATCTCCTCCGTACTCAGCCGCAGCTGATCCATAAACCGGGGATGGCGCATACGCTCCTCATCCAGCCCGCGGGCGTGGGATTCCTCCCAGACCAACATGCCCGTCTCATCGCACAGATCAAGGAAGCGGGGGTCGTTGGGATAATGGCAGGTGCGTACACAGTTCGCCCCCATCTCCCGCATCAGCTGCAGGTCCTGCATCATCCCCGCCAGAGGAGCGCTCAAGCCGAAGGCGCCGTATTCCTCATGCCGGTTGAAGCCTTTCAGCCGCAGAGGCTTTCCATTCAGCAGGATCCTGTTTCCCTCCGTCCGGACCTCCCGGAACCCGATCCGGTCAATCCAGTCGTCCGCAGGGGCACCGTCCATTTCCAGCACGGCTTTCACCATATACAGCACCGGCGTATCCGGCGTCCATTCCTCCGCATTCCCGCAGGCGACCCTCGCCTTCACCGCGGCCGTCCGGTTTGCGGGCACCTCCGCCTGAACCGCCGCCGTCTGTCCGGCCAAGGTTACCTTCACCGTTCCCCGCACCGTTTCTCCGCCCAGATTGCGGACGCTTACTTCCGCTTCCGCCACCCAGCCCTGTTCTGTCTTTCGCGGCGTCACACGGCACCGGGTAATGTAGGCCTTTCCCAACTCTTCCACCAGAACCGGCCGGTTGATCCCGCCATAGGCATAATAATCGTTGGGAATGTGAAGGGCGGAATCCTCCCCGAAACGGTTGTCCGCCTCAACCCGAAGCGTGTGTTCCCCCTCCGGAACATCCTGCGCCAGCCCTTCGAATCCCGTATAGGCGCCGTAATGCTCCGCCAGCAGCGCATCGTCCAGATATACAGCCGCCCGGAAGCTGACGCCTCCCAGCCAGATCCTCACATTCCCGCCGCAGTGGATCTTCTGCTCATATACCCCTCGTCCCCGATAGTTCCGCAGTCTGGGATGAGCCTCCCATACGCCTGGCACAATCAGCTTTTCCGGCTTCTCCAGCCCGCCGGCGTCCAGCGCCGTGAACGTCCACACCGGCCCGCATTCCCTGCTCTTCCGGACTTCATGAGTACAAAAAACTCTTTCCATCTGATCCACCCTCGTTTCATCGGTTCTGCAGCCTTCACGCTGTCTGTATCTTACACCGAATCCTGCGGAATGAAAAGGGACAAATCATGTTCGCCCTTGCGCCAGAACCGGCTTTGGGCTAAACTGGGGGCAGGTTTTTTTTGAAACGGAGGAGCGTAGCCATGGAAGCTCTCACGAATCTCGTTCTGCTGTTCTTTGCGTATTCCTTCCTCGGATGGTGTATCGAGGTTACGCTGAAGTTCATTCAGTATCACCGCTTCATTAACCGGGGATTCTTCACCGGTCCCATCTGCCCCATCTACGGTTCCGGAGCGGCCCTGATTACCCTGGCCGTCGGCCTTCTCTCTCCCGTGGAATCCGCCTACGGCACCACCTTCGCCCTTTCCTTTGTGCTCTGCGGGGCGGTGGAATATTTCACCAGCTATTTCATGGAAAAACGTTTTCACGCCCGATGGTGGGATTACAGCCGGAAGCCCATGAATCTCCACGGCAGAATCTGGATCGGCAATCTGATTCTTTTCGGTCTGGGTGGAGTGGCCATCATACACCTGATCAATCCGCTGCTGTACCGGCTTTTCGACCTGGTTTCCCTGGATCCGCGCCGCATTCTGGCCGCAGTCCTGCTGACCGTTTTCGCCGCGGACTATGTCATGACGCATTTTGTTCTCAGGCTGATCAAGAACAGCGTAGAATCCAGCGAAGCCGACAGCACGGAAGCCATCAATCGGGAGGTTCGTCTGCTCCTCAGCGACCGGAATATCTTCTATCGGCGCTTTGCCGACGCATATCCGGAGGTCATTTACCGCACCGAGCGGATCAATGCCCGCCTGGCGGCCCTCCGGGAGGAATCCGAGCGCATTCGCCGGGAAGCCGAGCGCCGGCTGGAGGAACAGAAGGCGCAGCTCATCAGCAGTATGGAGCCCTCCTCCATGATCCGTTCCTCCCTGCTTGACCAGCAGCGCCGTCTGATTGATATGCTCTATGATGAACAAAACGCCTCAGAGCCCGCCAGAGCTCTGAAGCGTGAAATCGAAGCCAATCAGGCCCGTCTGGAATCCCGCCCGCTGTCCCGCATCGCCAACCTGACCAAAGCCGCGGATAAACCGTAAACTTCCCTTTTCTCTGCCGGCCGTTGCTGGCTCAGAAGCAGACCTCTTCCTTCCATGCCGTGTTTCGATGGGGCACATTGGAAGTTTCCCTGCCGATTGACCGGGCTGTTTTAGTTGTGGCATAATACCCCATGCCTGCAGGCCGAAGAAGAATCGGGAATTGCAGGCAGAAGGAGCTCATCCATGCTGAATCAGTTTTCCAGAACCCAGCTTCTTTTCGGGCCGGAAGCCATGGAGCGCCTGTTCCGAAGCCGTGTCGCCGTTTTCGGGATCGGAGGAGTGGGCTGCTACGCGGTAGAAGCGCTGGTCCGGTCTGGAATCGGAGCGCTGGACCTGATTGACAACGACCGGTTCAGTCTGACCAATTTAAACCGTCAGCTGTATGCCACCCGGAAAACCATCGGAAAATACAAGGTGGACGTGGCGGAGGAACGGATTCATGAAATTAATCCGGAATGCACCGTCCATACGTACAAAACCTTCTATCTGCCCGAAACCCGGAATCAGTTTGATTTCACTCAGTATGATTACGTGATTGATGCCATTGACACGGTCACAGGGAAACTGTCCCTGATTGAAGCGGCGAAAGCTGCAGACACGCCCATCATCTGCTCCATGGGAGCCGGAAACAAGATGGATCCGACGGCCTTCCGGGTGGCGGATATCTATCAGACTTCCGTATGCCCGCTGGCCAGGATAATCCGGAGCGAATGCCGGAAGCGCGGAATCAGGGATCTGAAGGTCGTCTATTCCACGGAGCCGCCCATCCGGCCCCTGGAGGAACCCTCCCTCAGCGATCAGAGTCATTGCATCTGTCCCCCCGATACGCAAAAACCTCCGGTGCGGCGGGATGTCCCCGGCTCCACGGCCTTTGTGCCTTCGGCGGCCGGACTGATTATCGCGGGAGAAGTCGTGAAGGATTTGGTGAGATATGGAAAAAGTGACGGAAATAACCCTTGAGGAGCAGACCGCTGAGCAGGACGAAAGGCGGCAGAAAGCGGAGGTAAGCATCCGCAAAAAGTTCCACGAGGAACTGTTCTCCCCTTTCGCCCAGGCCTGCAAAAAATACAGGCTGATCAGTGATGGAGACCGGATTGCCGTATGCATTTCCGGAGGAAAGGATTCCATGCTGATGGCCAAGCTGTTCCAGGAGATTCAGCGGCATCGGAAGGTCCGTTTTGAACTTGTATTTCTGGTGATGGATCCGGGATATCATCCTGAAAACCGAAAACTGATTGAAAGCAATGCCCGGATGCTCGGAATTCCTGTAACCATCTTTGAAAGCAGTATTTTCGATACTGTGGATACCGTTGAAAAGAATCCCTGCTACCTCTGTGCCCGAATGAGGCGCGGATATCTTTACAGTCAGGCCAAAGCCCTGGGATGCAACAAAATTGCCCTTGGCCATCATTTTGACGATGTGATTGAAACGGTTTTCATGGGGATGCTGCACAGCGGACAGTTCCGTTCCATGATGCCCAAGCTTCGCAGCGCCAATTTTGAAGGCATGGAACTGATCCGACCCATGTACCTGATCCGGGAAAAGGATATCTGCGCCTGGAGGGATTACAATGACCTGTTTTTCCTGCAGTGCGCATGCCATTTTACCGAGACCTGCGCCACCGTCCGCGAGGATGGAACCACAGACTCCAAGCGTCTGGAAACCAAGAAGCTGATCGCCTCCTTAAAGAAGGACATCCCGTATATCGAATCCAATCTTTTCAAAAGCATGGAGAACGTTGATCTGGACGCGGTCATCGGTTATAAAAAGCGTGGCGTCCGACACAGTTTTCTGGACGATTATTGATCCCCCGTACAGCCGCACGGTTTTCCTCTCTCTCAGGCAGTGTCCATTAAAGAAACGCTGATCAAATCCCTCTCGCAAAGTGGGAGGACGAACTGTTCCAAATGTCCAACTGGACCGGTAGGCCAAAGGTACGAACGCATGGTGGCATCAGCGACCGGATGCTGGTTCCGCGCCAAAGGGTGGTGCCGCGTTTGGTCTTGATGCCCTGCTCATTCAGGTAGTTGGCCACCCGGTTGGTACCGTAGCCCTCATCGCTGAGCAAGCTGTAAATCTTTTTGACCACCTTGGCTTCCTCTTCGTCGATCACCAGATCCCGGACGGGCTGGTTCTTCTTGTTGGTGCGGCCCAAGTACTCAAGCCGGTATCCGTACGCGACGAGGCCGCCGCGCCACTGTCCCTCCATTACCATCTGCTCGTGCTTGGTACGAACTCGGATCGCGGTCTTCTCGCTTTCGCCGGAAGCCTGCCAGAAGCGGATGTAGTTCAGTAGCTTGTCAACGTGGGTGTCAAAGCGCTGCTCTCCCTCGCGGGTTGACCAGACCTCGATGCCCTGCTGCACGAACCACTGCACTACGAAGGGCGTTTCATCCTCCCGGCGGCCCAGCCGGTCGAACATGAAAACGAGCAGCACATCGAACTGATGTTGTGCTGCTCGCTTCTTGATTTCCACGATGGCGTCTCGCTCATTCGTGCTGATCTTATACCCGGACACTCCCTTCTCAGAGATCTCGTCCACGATCTCCCAGTCCGGATGGGTGGCTGCGTACTCCCTGCAGGCCAGCTTTTGCATCGGGATGTCATCGTGGTCGACCTGCCCGATGGTGGAGACGCGGTAAAGGCAAATTACTCTTTTCACTTGTCATCACCTCACATTTGTCAGAATTCGAAGTGCCTCCACGACCGCCGCCTCGTTGGGTTCATCAGCGAAAATGGTGGTCACGCGAAAGCCTGAAGTCCCTTGCTGGACAGGCTTTGGGGCTTCACTAGTAATCACTCTGACCGAGGATTTTTGCAAGTCATTTTTGCCCTTTCCTTCAATAATACTGCCGAGGCCATTGCCCCGGCAGTAATTACTGATAGCGCTCTTGGTGAGGCCGATTTCCCGGGCAATCGCGGTATACCCGAGGCCAGCTCTCCGGAGAGACGCGATTCTGATTTTCTGCTCGTTTGTCATGGAAGGTGCCTCCTGTTCTGGGTTTTACACCTTCCTATGCCTGAAAGTCGAACATTTTTATAATGTAGTCTTGCGGGAAAACATGTTTTTTTCATGGCAATCACCCCGATCTGAGATTTCTTACCTTCCTCTGTCCCAAATCGGGGTGATTTTATAATCGAATCTATTATCCAATATTGCATTTTCAGAATAAAAATCGTCTAATGAGTGAAAGGTGGTGAGTCGCCATGGAAACTGTCAAGGGCCCTGACAGTTTGGAAGAAACGCTTGAACGTATGGTTGACCTGTATCAGCTTCCGCTCCTCCGACTCTGTTATGCATATCTGCATGACGAGGAACTGGCAAAGGACGCTGTACAGGAAACCTTCATAAAGGCTTATCGGAATCTGAATCGTTTTGACGGGCATTCATCTGAAAAGACCTGGCTGAACCGGATCGCAATCAACACATGCAAGGATATGTGTAAAAGCGGTTGGTTCCGGCATATGGATCGAAGGATTACCCCAGATATGCTTCCGGAAACAGAAACCAGGTCGGAAGAAAAAGATGAAAGCCTGACCATAGCGATTATGGGTCTTCCGATCAAGCTGCGGGAAGTTGCACTGTTGTGTTGGCTTCAAGGATTTACGTATTTGGAGGCGGCTGAAGCTTTAGGGATATCCCATCAGGCTGTCAGCAGCCGATTGAACCGAGCAAGAAGAAAACTGCGTTTTGCTTTGGAAGGAAGTGAAGAACATGACCCTGCATGAGGAACAGCAAAAAGTCCAGAAGGCAATGGAATCCACCCTTTCAGGTTTGCAGGAAGATCCATGGCTCACGCAGCGGGTTCTTGCAAACGCGAAAGGAGAAGAACCTGTGAAAAAGAAAATTTCAACTGTGCTTGTTCTTTGTATTGTTATGGGACTGGCGATCATCGGAACAGCTTATGCAATACTGTCTTCATCTCAGGTTGCTGAGTTTTTTGGTCAGCACTGGGGACATGATTATGGTGACTGGCTTCAGGGTGGAAAAATCGCACAGATCGGTGAAACCGTTACACTGGGTTGCGTGGATTTCACCTTAGATGAAGTGGTCTATCGCGACCGTGGAATTTATGGTGTGGGCACAGCTCGTGTGACAAATGAAAAGGATGTCCTGATTCCTATGGATATAGCAGATGGATGGGAACTGGAGGAAGTAATTCATGGTGATGAAGCGCAGTCTCTGATTCGCCGGTCCAGGGAAACAGGTGGGAGAATGCTTTCCATTGACTGCTATCCACAAAGAATTGGAGTGGACAATGGTTCCATGGTCAATTCCGGAGATGTTGGTGTATATAATCTCCGAAACGAAGACGGAAGCATCACTTTCTCCTTTGAAACCGGTGGATATGCGCTGGAAGACGGTACAACCTATCAGTTGGAACTGTCAATTGATGTGGCCGAATGGACAGAGACCGGAATGGTTAAAGAGGATAAAGTGGAGCCTCAGACTTGGACAGTGAGCTTTGAGCCGGTAGTTATACAGGAAACCGCTGAACCGGAAAAGCCAGTACAAGTTTCTGCAGAAGTTGTACCGCAGAATGGTTATGAGATCCTTGTTCCCGCATCTTATCGGGAAACCGGCACGCTGCCTGTCTACCAGGCCATTGAAAACGACTTCATGGTCACGGTGCAGCCAGAATGGTTCAATCAGAGCGGGATAGCAGAACGAAAAGGAGCAAAAAAAGATATCAGCCTGACATTCAACGACCATGCGGAACTTTCATACAGTGCGGAGGCTGTCTGGTATGCGGAATACACGGATGACCTGTTCGACTATAACTGGAAAGAACGGGAAACCTACAACCCGGATGTAAAACCGATGATGTTGCCTAGGCAGGCACTTTCACAGGGAATCGCGCTAATGGCCGGTCAGGTTCACTCGGGACATGAAGACTTTACAAAAGGTGTTATGTTTGAGCATGATCAGCTGACACATCTCTCTCTGGAGGATGCGCAGCATACAGCGGAAGCACTCTTTGAAAAGATGGGACTTCATGGCTATGAATTGGCATGGAAACTGGATATGAGCCTTGACCGGATTCGTACCCTGGGAGATGCATATAACCAGTTCTGGTTTGAAGGCGACGGCTACAGCAACGCGCCGCGTCAGGATTACTCCGCCGCAACGGCAGAAGACGAAGGATATTTCCTGGTATATACCCCTCTGGGCGTAGATAATGTCAGCGACGGGCGACATCAAATCACACTGTTCGTTTCCAGCCGTGGTATTGTTTATGCCAATATTGTCAGCACGTATAATCGCGGTGAAGTAGTGTACACCCCTGAGAAACTGATCTCTCCCGAGGAAGCTGTGGCCCTTCTCTATGCGGAAGCTGCCAAGTCACGGAATGACATCAAGGTGAGCTCTATTGAACGAGTGGCGCTGACCTATGTAGCAGTCCGCGCTGAAAACAAACAGGATGGTATGGTGTTTGCTCCAGTCTGGCAGGTACTGTTTAAAGAAGAAGGGCGTGGAGAAGAATACACGAGCTGGGCAGAGTTTAACGCAATCAACGGAAATACAATTGATGCGAT
>JAFPWU010000007.1 GCA_017412715.1 Clostridia bacterium | reverse complement strand
TGATCAGAATTCCCGATTCATTCAAGAAAATAGTTGTTGTGAAAGATTATGTAAAACCGTGGCGGGATGAGAATGGAATTCAGTACGTTGGCATTGAGGATTTCCTTCTGGATGAGAGCCTTATTTCCAGATAAAAACGATTTGTGAAAAAAATGCGGATGCCGCAAAAATTTCAGCTGATTGACTTGCGATGAAAGCACTGCATGGCCGGTTTAAAGCAGTAACCAGTAAAAAGTAGTAAAAAGTAGTAAAAAAAGAAAAAACCAGTAAAAACCAGTAAAAGGAAGTAAAAACGAGAGACGGCTCAAAGAATAAAGCGGATATCGAGGCTATATACCGGATGGCACTGTAACCATCACCGGAGAGGAGTTTGTGAGAATCATGAACGAGGAAAGCAGGGACGGCGCGCAGTAAGTTCCCGGGAGATGTGCACAGAGCCGGCGGGAGAATTCCCGCCGGCCCGTTTTGTGGTTGCGAATCAGGTTGAGCCGGGGCCGGCGGCCGGCCGCGAGTGATTGACAGGGTTTCCTGGTTTCGATAAAATGAAGGGTGGCCCTGACAGAACGGGGGTCATGATCAAGACATATACGCGAGGGTAAGAACGATGCGGATAGACGGAAGAGAAACCGGGGACAAGCGCCCCATCAGCATTCAGACGGATTTTGTCGGCACGGCGGCGGGCAGCTGCCTGATCGCCACGGGGAAGACCCGGGTGATCTGCACCGCCAGCGTGGAGGAGACGGTGCCCCCCTTCCTGAAGGGGAAGGGCCAGGGATGGGTGACGGCGGAATACGCCATGCTCCCCGCCTCCACCGGCACCCGGAAGAAGCGGGACGGGGTCAAGAAGGACAGCCGGGGGGTGGAGATTCAGCGGCTGATCGGCCGGTCCCTGCGCCAGGCCATCGACCTGAAGGCCCTGGGCGAACGGACCATCACCCTGGACTGCGACGTGCTGGAGGCGGACGGGGGAACCCGCACGGCCTCCATTACCGGGGCCATGGTGGCCCTGACCTGCGCCGTGGACCGGATGATGGCGGAGGGCAGGCTGCTGGCTTCCCCCCTGCGCCATCAGGTGGCGGCCATCTCCTGCGGCATCGTGGGGAAGGAGCCCTGCCTGGACCTGTGCTATCAGGAGGACAGCCAGGCGAAGGTGGACATGAACATCGTGATGAACGAGCGGGGCGAGATGATCGAAATCCAGGGCACCGGGGAGGGCAGGGCCTTCTCCCGGGAGGAGCTGGACCGGCTGCTGGCCCTGGGAGAGAAGGGCGTCCGGGAGCTGATGGAAGCCCAGCGGGAGGCCCTGGGAGACCGGGCCCGGCATCTGTGCGCCCGGCCGGTGCTGCTGGCCGCCACCGGAAACGCCCATAAGCTGCAGGAGCTGCAGCAGATCTTCGCGGACTATTACACCATCCTGCCCATGAGCGCCGCGGGCTTCACCGAGGACATCGAGGAGAACGGCGCCACCTTCGCGGAGAACGCGGCCATCAAGGCGGAGGCGGTCTGCGCCGCCACGGGGCTGCCGGCCATCGCCGACGACAGCGGCCTGTCGGTTACCGCCCTGGGCGGGGAGCCGGGGGTCTATTCCGCCCGGTACGCCGGGGTGCACGGGGACGACGAGGCAAACAACGATCTGCTGCTGCGGAAGATGGGGGACCGGACGGACCGGGAGGCCTTCTTCATCTGCGCCCTGGCCCTGAAGATTCCGGGACGGGAGCCCATCCTGACGGAGGGCCGGTGCCCGGGCACCATCCTGTACGAGCGCCGGGGAACGGGCGGCTTCGGATACGATCCCCTCTTCCTCTACGAGCCCCTGGGCAAGACCTTCGCGGAAGTGAACGGGGAGGAGAAGAACGCCGTCAGCCACCGGGCCCGGGCTTGCGCCGCGATGAAGGAAAAGATGGCCGAGCTGCGGGAGGAGTGAGGGAAGCATGTACGCTTTTATTGAGGGACAGGTCTGCGAAAAGGCCAACGGATCCCTGGTGATTCTGGCCGGGGGGGTGGGCTGGCAGCTGAGCTGCTCCAACAATACCCTGCAGGCGGCCCCTGCCGCGGGGGAAAACATGCGGTGCTATACGGTGCTCAGCGTACGGGACGACGCCATGGAGCTGTTCGGCTTCGCCACGAAGGAGGAGAAGCGGATGTTCCTGCAGCTGACCTCCGTATCCGGCGTGGGTAGCAAGACCGCCCTGGGCCTGCTGGGGGCCATGCCCCTGCGGGATCTGAACCTGGCCATCCTGCTGGGGGACGTGAACGCCCTGTCCCGGGCGCCGGGAATCGGGAAGAAGACCGCCCAGCGGATCGCCCTGGAGCTGAAGGAGAAGGTGACCCAGGCGGACGTCTCCGCCACGGCGGATTCCGGCGCGGCGGCGGCCGCGGCGGCCTCCCTGGATCAGGCGGACCACGTGATGGAGGCCATGGAGGCTCTGACCGCCCTGGGATATTCCGCCATGGAAGCCCGGAACGCCCTGGCCGGGGTCCGGGATCAGAGCGACCGGCCGGAGGAGCTGATCCGCCTGGCCCTGCGCAGCATGGCCGGCGTATGACGGCGCTCCGCTTTATAATATGAGCAGTAAGGAATAGAAAGAAATGGATGAGGAACGCTTTGTAGCCTCGGGGATGCAGATGGAGGACTCCGCCACGGAGCAGACCCTTCGCCCCCGGACCCTGAAGGAATACGTCGGGCAGCAGGCGGTGCGGGACAGTCTGAACATCTATATTCAGGCCGCCCTCTCCCGCCACGACGCCCTGGACCATATGCTGCTCTACGGCCCCCCCGGCCTGGGCAAAACCACCCTGGCCTGCATCGTGGCCGCGGAGATGGGCCAGAGCATCCGGATCACCAGCGGTCCCGCTATCGAGCGGCCCGGGGATCTGGCCTCCATCCTCAGCAACCTGAACGCCGGGGACGTGCTGTTCATCGACGAGATTCACCGCCTCTCCCGCCAGGTGGAGGAGGTGCTCTATCCCGCCATGGAGGATTACGCCATCGACATCATGATCGGCAAGGGGCCCACCGCCCGGTCCATCCGGGTGGATCTGCCGAAGTTTACCCTGGTGGGCGCCACCACCCGGGCGGGGCAGCTTTCCGCCCCCCTGCGGGACCGGTTCGGCATGCTGTTCCGGCTGGAGATGTACTCCCCGGAGGAGCTGAGCCGGATCGTCCGGCGCAGCGCCGGCATCCTGGGGGTCCAGGCGGATGAGGAGGGCCTGCTGGAGATTGCCCGCCGGAGCCGGGGAACCCCCCGGATCGCCAATCGGATGCTGAAGCGGGTCCGGGACTATGCCCAGGTGAAGGGCGGCGGCCAGATTACCCGGGAGATCGCCCGGGAGGCGCTGACCCTGCTGGAGGTGGACGAGCTGGGGCTGGACAAGGTGGACCGGAACGTGCTCACCTGCATGATGGATAAATTCGCCGGTGGCCCGGTGGGGCTGGATACCCTGGCGGCCACCACCGGGGAGGACGCGGTGACCATCGAGGACGTCTACGAGCCCTACCTGATGCAGCTGGGCTTCATCCAGCGGACGCCCCGGGGCCGGGTCTGCACTCCCCTGGCCTGGGCCCATATGAAAAAGCAGATGCCCGCGGGGGCATCGGAAACCCAGATGACGATGGAGATCTGAAGGACGGAATGAGGACTGCGGATTTTGACTATGAGCTGCCGGAGGAGCTGATTGCCCAGACCCCCGTGGAGCCCCGGGATCATTCCCGGCTGCTGGTGGTCCACCGGAAGGACGGAAGCCTGGAGCACCGGCATTTCTATGATATCGCGGACTACCTGAACCCCGGGGATGCCCTGGTGATCAACGAGACCCGGGTGATTCCCGCCCGGCTGCTGGGCGTCAAGGAGGATACGGGGGTGCCGGTGGAGGTGCTGCTGCTGCGCCGGGAGAACGCCACCGACTGGGAGGCCCTGGTGCGGCCCGGCCGCCGACTGAAGCCCGGCACCTTCTGCTCCTTCGGGGATGGGCTGCTCCGGTGCCAGGTGCTGGAAAACGTGGCGGACACCGGGGGCCGGAAGGTGCGCTTCCTCTACGAAGGGGTCTTCGAGGAGCTGCTGGACCGGCTGGGGGAGATGCCCCTGCCCCCGTATATTCATGAGCGGCTGGAGAACCCGGAGCGGTACCAGACCGTGTACGCGAAGCAGGAGGGCTCCGCCGCTGCCCCCACCGCCGGACTCCATTTTACCCCGGAGCTGCTGGAGAAGGTCCGGGCGAAGGGGGTCCATGTGGTCCCGGTGCTGCTGCACGTGGGCCTCGGAACCTTCCGCCCCGTGAAGGTGGAGGACGTGGAAACCCACGTGATGCACAGCGAATACTGCCAGGTGTCGGAAAGCGCCGCCGCGGAGCTGAACGCCGTCCGCCGGGCGGGAGGCCGGATCGTCTGCGTGGGCACCACCTCCGTCCGGACGCTGGAGACCATGGCCGGGGAGGACGGGGTGATCCATCCCGGGGAGGTGGAAACCCGGATCTTCATCTATCCCGGGGTTCGGATCAAGGCGGTGGACGCCCTGATCACCAATTTCCATCTGCCCCAGAGCACGCTGCTGATGCTGGTCAGCGCCTTCCTGGGCCGGGAGGAAGCCCTGCGGATCTACGCCGAGGCGGTAAAGGAGCGGTACCGCTTCTTCTCCTTCGGCGACGCCATGTTCATCGAATGAGCCCCCGCCGGCCTGACGGATGCAAAGTGGAGGGAAAACAGATTGATCGTGCTGGGAATTGACCCGGGATACGCGCTGATGGGATGGGGCGTGGTGGAGAGCACCGGCAGCCGCATGCGGCTGATCGCCTACGGATGCGTGGAGACGAAGGCGGGCACGCCCATGCAGCACCGGCTGCGGACCCTGCAGCTGGGGGTCCGGGACCTGATTGAGATCTATAAGCCGGACGACGTGGCCTTCGAGGAGCTTTTCTTCGCCCGGAACGTGACCACCGCCCTGATGGTGGGGGCGGCCAGGGGGGCCGCCATCATCGCCGCGGCGGAATATACGGAGAATCTGTATGAATACACCCCCATGCAGATCAAGCAGGCGGTGACGGGATACGGCAAGGCGGACAAGAAGCAGATCCAGCAGATGGTGAAGCTGCTGCTGCATATGGACACGATTCCAAAGCCGGACGACGCGGCGGACGCCATCGCCTGCGCCATTACCCACTGCCAGACCGGACCCGCCAAAGCCCAGTTCCTGATGAAGTAAACCGTCGGCTAAAGATGCCGCGGAAATATTGACAAAACTGTAAAGAAACTGTAAAATGTCTGTCGGTTTTTTCTGTAAAACAGACCCATGAGAAAAAGACATGATGGAGGAGAGGAAGAGATGAAGAAGATTCTGAGCCTGGTGCTGTGCCTGGCGATGCTCTTTACTGCCGCCGCGGCGGAGACCGTGCTGAACGGGGGAGAGAACCGGGGCATCGTGATCGACAAGGCCTATGAGAACGATCCGATCAGCGGCTATTCTCCCACTACGGGCCTGGCGCTGAGCGACGTGGCGGCCCAGGCGCCCGAAGGCTTTGCCGGGCTGGCGGTGACCGGCCGGTATATGCCCATCCTGGTGCAGATTGACAACGCGGACGGCGGCATCGGCTTCAAGGACGGCAAGGTGACCTATAACCGGGCCCCCTGGGGCGTGAAATACGCGGACGTCGTCTACGAGACGCCCCTGTACCGCGAGGGACAGACCCGTCTGACCTTCCTGTTCTCCGATCTGCTGCCCGACGCGGTAGGCCCCTGCCGGTCCGCCCGTCTGTTCCACGCCTGGCTGCGGGAAGAGTGGGACTGCGGCTTTGCCTTCTACGGCCAGCAGGAATACACCGCCACCAACGTGCCCGCCGAGTTCAAGAAATACGGCGCGGACGTCAAGGCTGACGGCATGCTGCTGTTTGCCGGCACGGTGGGCTCGAACCACCCCTGGAAGCAGTACTATACCGCCTACAGCAAGGCCAACGGCAAGAAGGTGGACCTGACCAAGCCCCACCACATCTCCGCCAACCTGGCGGCCATGGTTTCCCTGATCCCCTACGACTTTGAAGCCGCGAACCATACCTGGCTGTTCACGGACGAGCTGCCGGAGGAGGGGGACGACGCGGAGGCCATCTACGTGACCTGGGCCCGCGGCGATCTGGCCATCTACAACAGCCTGCTGGAGTGGGACGAGGACGAGGAGTGCTACTACCGCTACATGTCCGACAAGAAGGGCAGCTACAACAACGTCTATAAGAACCTCCGGTACGAAGGCGAAGAGGACGTCAAGTTCAACAACGTCATCATCCAGTTCACCGACATGGAATGGGCCCGGGTGGACGCGCCGAACCCCACCGTGCTGGGCACCGGCAACGCGGACTACTTCATGGGCGGCAAGCACCTGACCGGCGTATGGAACCGGGACACCATGTCCGAGCGGACGGTCTTCTATGATGAGAACGGCGAGGAGATCCGCCTGCAGCGGGGCCGCACCCTGATCGTCGTGATGGACTATCAGTCCGAGAACCGCCAGGTGAGCTACGAATAATAAGGAATATCCATCCATGAGAATCAGAGATCATTTCATCAGCAGCGCCCTCCTCTGGGCGCTGCTGATGCTGCTCACGGCGGTTTCCGCCCTGGGAGAGGTCGCTCCCCTGGACCTGGATCACCTGACCCACGGGGTTCCCCTGCGGCAGGACGGATGGATCACGGACCGGGAATACCGGGACGAATCCCTCCACGTGGTGATCCAGAGCAAGACCCGGAAGCCGAAATCCAGCCGGGAATCCACGGTCTGCCGGTGGATCACCATCCAGGTGGCGGATGCCTCCCAGCTGCGGACGGCTATGAGCATGGACAGCTACGACGATCCGGGCACCACCAGCGCCAAGAAGCTGGCCCAGTACGTGAACGCCGCGGTGGCGCTGAACGGGGACTACTTCAAGTATAACTACGACAAGGGCTACGTGATGCGCCAGGGGGTGCTGTACCGGGACGCGCTGGACGGAACCTGGGATTCCCTGATCATCGACGACCGGGGGGATTTCCACGACGTGCCGGAGGCCACCAGCGAATCCATGGCGGAGGCCATCGCCTCCCTGGAGGCCGAGGGTCGGAAGCCGGTCAACGTCTTCACCTTCGGGCCGGTGCTGGTGAAGGATGGGAAGGTCGTCCGGGAGGACAGCGAATATCCTCCGGAGATGCACTATCCCACCCTGGCCACCCAGCGGATCGCCCTGCTGCAGCTGGGGGAGCTGGAATATGCGGTGGTGGAGATTGACTCCGACGGCGGAAACGGCACCGGCATGAACCTGGGAGAGCTGGCCCGGTTCATTCTGGAGATCTATCCGGACTGCAGGATGGCCTATAACCTGGACGGGGGCGGCTCCACCCATCTGATCGTGAACGGAAAACAGGTGCACAAGACGGTGAGCGGGCGGGCGGTCTGCGATATTATCTATTTCGCCTCGGCCCGGAATCCGGAGGAGTAACGGCGTGAAAGAATTAACCCTCGGCCCGGTGCATATCCAGATCTACGGCCTGCTGCTGGCGGCGGGGCTGTGCTGCGCGCTGGGGTGGTTTCTGGCCCGGCCCGGGGAGATCCGGCGGGAGACGCGGATGCGCTTCGCCCTGCTGGCGCTGCCCTTGGGGTTCCTGGCCGCCCGGCTGGGCCAGTGCCTGGTGTCCCAGGGATGGTACCTGCTGCGGGAGAACTACTTTTTCAACTTCAGCCGGGGCGGGTTCATGCTGTACGGGGCCCTGGGGGGCATGGTGCTGGCGGCCTGGATCGCCGTGCGGAAAACCGGGGAGCCCCTGGGCCGCCTGCTGGATCTGGCCGCGGCTCCGGGCATGCTGGCGATCGCCGTCTGCCGCCTGGCGGAAGGAGTCATCGGCGTCGGATACGGCCGGAGCATGGAGGACTGGTTTGACCCCTGGGGGGAGTACACCTTCTTCCCCCTGGAGGACCCGGAACCCCTGATGCGCTTTCCCTTCGGCATTCCCGATTACTACGGGGATTATCACTTCAGCATCTTCCTGCTGGAGGGGCTGTTCGCGATCCTTTTCCTAATTCTGCTGATCCGGAAGGGGAAGGCGAATGCCCCGGGGGCGCTCTTTCTGTGGGGGCTGACCCTGTACGCCGGGGCCCAGACGACGCTGGAGAGCCTGCGGGCGGACAGCCTGCCCAAATGGGGCTTCGTGCGGGTGAATCAGCTGATCAGCGGCGCGGTGCTGGTGCTATGCATGGGCCTCTGCTTCCGGCGGCTGCGCCGGGCGGGGCGGAGGATCCCCTGGGAGCTGGGCGCCGGGCTGGCGGGATGCATGGGCGTGATTCTGGCGATGGAATTCGCCCTGGAGAAGAAGATCCTCTTCCTGCAGTGGATGCGGATGGATCTGTGCTACCTGGTGATGGCGCTGGCCAGCCTGGGGATGATCCTGCTCTGCCGGACTGCATTGAAAAAAGCTTATGAATAACAAACGGGCCTGGGAGGCATCTGCCTCCCAGGCCCTTCGCATTTGCAAGGGATCAGGACTTGGAGTTATAGAAGGTGAGAATCTCCCGCCACCAGGGGAAGAGCACCTCATCCGTGGAGCGGTAGATCTCATGCTTCGATCCGGGCACGATTTTCCGCTGCCCATGGGGGAGGCGGGCCGCGAACTTCGCCTGGGCCTCGGGCATCACCTGCTCATCCCGCTCGGCGGTATAGAGCATGACCGGAATCTTAACTCCCTCGGGTCTGCCGCTGGTCAGCAGCCGGTCCGTAACCCGGAAGGCTTCCAGGGTCCAGCTCCAGGTGGGGGCGCTGTTATGGTACCGCTCCGTGCGGACCCGCAGGTCGTCGTACCAGGCGAAGCGGGCTTGCCCGGTGGCGCAGGAGGTTGCGAAATCCTCCGGCCCGGCGTAGGGCTGGCGGAGGGAGACCCGTTTCCACCCCATGCCCAGCAGGGTCGCGGCATGGCACATGGCCCGGGCCGCGGGCAGGGGAATTCCTCCCACCTGGGGGGCGATCATGGGGGCGCAGAGGACGGCCTTCTCGAAGACGCCGGGGTGATCCTCCAGGAAGCAGCAGGTGACCGCCCCGCCCATGGAGTGGGCGAAGATGTACCAGGGCCGGGGCATCTGCTTCAGCACCTGGTCGCAGAGGGCGCCCAGGTCGTCCACGTATTCCTGGAAGGAATCCACATGGGTCAGGGACATATCCCCGCCCAGGCGCTCATCCCGCCAGGAGGCCCCGTGGCCCCGCTGGTCGCAGGTGAGGACGCTGTATCCGCTGTGCAGCAGGCTGCAGGTCAGCTCGCTGAATTTTTCCGCGCATTCGGTGAACCCGTGGATGACCACCACCGTGCCCCGGGGCCGGTCCGCGTCATAGCGGAAGGCGGCAATGGGCTTATCCCCCGCGCCCCGGACCGTGACGGGCCGGACGCGCTTCTTCAGGGAGGGGAGCACCAGGTTATTCATGGTATCGGCATAACCGTCGGAATAGACGAGACCTTCCGGCGTCAGTCCTGTGGGCATAAGCTGTTTCCTCCTGATTCTGTATTGTTTTGTTGCCGCGGACCGCGCATGAAAACACAGGCGCTGAGGATGCGTATGTTGTTTTCGCGGGCCGGAGACCGCAGAAAACCGGGGAGCCTCCTCCTCCGCCCTTGCGCGGAGGGGCCGCTCCGGCAACCGGTTTTCATCTTTAAAAATAGTATAAACGTTTTGGCCGGGAATGGCAAGCGGGAACGAATGAAAAGGACATCAAGGGTGCTCCTTTCAAAAATGTCAAGAAATTGTAACAAAATACTTGCAATTTTAGGAAAAATCAATTAATATTAAGTACAAATGGTTACGGGAGGGTGGTTTTTACCGTGGCGAAAAGGATACTGCTGGTGGATGACGAGCCTCTGATCCTGAAGGGGCTGAAATATACCCTGGAGCAGGAAGGGTACGAGACGGACAGCGCGACCGACGGGGAGGAAGCCCTGCGCAAGTTTGAGGAGAGCGCCTATGACCTGATCCTGCTGGACGTGATGCTGCCGAAGAAGGACGGCATCGAGGTGTGCCAGCGGATTCGGGAAACCAGCGATATTCCGATTATCATGCTCACCGCCAAGGGGGAGGACATGGATAAGATTCTGGGTCTGGAATACGGCGCGGACGATTACATGACCAAGCCCTTCAACATCCTGGAGGTCAAGGCCAGGATCAAGACGATTTTCCGCCGGGTTTCCGCCAGCATGCAGCAGTCCGAGCAGCGGATCATCCGGGTGCACGATATGGACGTGAACCTGATCAAGCGCAGCGTCGTGCTGGGCGGGAAGGATATCAAGCTGACCGCCAAGGAGTTCGATCTGCTGCAGCTCTTCGTGACCAACCGGGGCACGGTCTTCAGCCGGGAGCAGATGCTGGAGACGGTCTGGAAATACGATTACGCCGGGGACGCCCGGACGGTGGACGTGCATATCCGCCGCCTGCGGGAGAAGATTGAACGGGATACGACGAAGCCGGAGTTCATCTTCACCAAGTGGGGGGTTGGTTACTATTTCACGGATCAGGACTGAGAAGATTCCTTTCTGGGCCAGCATCAGGTTTAAAATCCTGCTGGCCTTTTTTGTCGTGGTGGGCACATCCTTCCTGGTGGCGGCCACCCGGCTGACCGGGGTGGTCAGCGATTACCTGACGGAGCAGCGGACCCGGGAGGACACCCAGGCGGCGGAAAGCCTGGCGGCGGTCTACGGGCCCCTGATGCAGTCGGCGGACAGCGCCACCCTGACCAGCCGGCTGAAGGATTCCGCCGACGGGCTGGACGGGCGGCTGCTGCTGCTGGATACGGACGGGAAGGTCCAGTTTGACAGCATGAGGGATCTGTGCGGCCAGCGGCTGAGGCTGGCGGAGGTGGTGCGGGTGCTGGTGATGGATGAGACCAGCGCCTACGGGATGCACCGGGAGGATCGGGAAACCGTATCCCGCATGACCGGCGAGACGGAGGCGGAATACGTGGCCTACGGGGCGCACGAGATGGTGGGGCCCCGGGGGCGGAACGGGGTGCTGCTGTACGTGAGCAGGATCCAGGGCATGATGGACTCCATGTACGCGGTAAGCAGCCAGCTGAACATGGTGTTCATCATCATCGCGGTGGCGGCGCTGGCGCTGGCGCTGATCCTCAGCCAGGTGCTGACCACCCCCATCGTGGATCTGAGCCGCACTATGCGGAAGATGGGGCGGGGCGACCTGAGCGTCCGGGTGCAGGAGAAGGGCGGCGGCGAGCTGCGCCAGCTGGCGGAGAACTATAACACCATGGCGGCCCAGCTGGAGAACCTGGACAAATCCAGAAACCAGTTCGTCTCCAACGCCAGCCATGAGCTGAAGACTCCCCTGGCCACCATGAAGATCCTGCTGGAAACCATGATGTATCAGCCGGACATGCCGGAGGAGATGCGGCAGGAATTCATGGGCGACATGAACCATGAGATTGACCGGCTGACGGGGATTATTACGGACCTGCTGACCCTGACCCGGGTGGACACCGCGGGCGGGGACATGAAGCGGGAGGAGATCAACATGACCGCCCTGACGGGCGAGGTGATCCGGCTGCTGGCCCCCGCGGCGGAGAAGCGGGGACAGCTGCTGGCCTACCGGGCGGAGCCGGGGCTGACCATGACGGGGGACCGGAACCGGTTGAGCCAGGTGCTGTACAACCTGACGGACAACGCGATGAAATATACCCAGGACGGGGGCAGCGTGCAGGTGTCCCTGACCGGGGAGGGCGAGGAACTGGTCTGGCGGGTGCGGGATAACGGCGTGGGCATCCCCCTGGAGGATCAGGAGCATATCTTCGACCGGTTTTACCGGGTGGACAAGGCCCGCAGCCGGGAGACCGGGGGCACGGGCCTGGGCCTGAGCATCGTGCGCCAGCTGGTCAACATGCACGGAGGCACCGTGTCCGTGGAGAGCGAGCCGGGAGCCGGGAGCTGCTTCACCGTAAGGCTGCCGAAGGACGGGAAGGGAGGCGAAAGGGCATGAGGGGACGGAAAATCGTCTGCCTGTGGCTGACGCTGGCCCTTTGCTTTCCGCTGATGACGGGATGCGCGCCCCGGATCGGGGAGGAGACAGGGGAAGACCTGCCCACCCTGCCCCCGGCCCAGGTTGCCTGGGAGGCGCCGGACGCGGACCGCATCTCCGTGCAGGAGGGCCTCTGGACCCTGTATCTGCCGGGAAAGAACGGGCTGAACCTGGTAGCCCAGCATGTGCCTTCCGTATCGGGCCTGCTGCGGGCGGAGGAGATGGAGGCCATCGTGATGGAGCTGCTGAACTATCCCTCCAACGCCCAGGTGGACGCCCTGGGGGGCGGCACGGAGCTGAGCCTGTACGGGGACAGCCCGGTGGAGCTGAGCGGGGGCGTGGTGACGGTGAACCTGGGGTCCTCGGCCCTGGGGCTGAGCTACCGGGCCCTGTATACCCTGAGCCTGGCGCTGGCGGCCACCCTGTGCGAGCTGGACACGGTCCGGTGTGTCAACGTGCTGGTGGCGGGGCGCAGCGTGGGCCTGGATACCGCGAACAGCCTGGCCATGGGCAGCCTGATGGCCCATCCCGGGGAGAACCTGCCGGTGCTCTGGGAGCAGATGGAGGCGAAGCGGGCGCCCATCGGGCAGAACGCGGCGGAAACGCCCCTGACCTCCTACATGACGCTGTATTATCCCCTGGAGAACGGGGAAGGAATTACCTGCGAGAACAGGACGCTGACCTTCGAGGGGCAGACCCCGGGCCAGATGACCCTGACCATCCTGGAGAACCTGAGCCACGGGGCCATGTTCCTGACGGGGGTGCCGGACATGCCGGAGCTGACGTCCCAGCTGGCCTATGAGCCTCTGACCAGTGAGCTGGCGGACGGAGGGCGGATGCTGACCCTGTCCTTCCGGGAGGAGGCGGAGCGCGCCTGGGAGGAGGCGGGGGTGGACGAGGCCTGCCTGATGGCGGCGATCTGCTACACCCTGACCACCTTTATTCCCGGCATCGCGGGGGTGGCCGTCCGGATCGGCGACCGGCCCCTGACCAGCGTGCGCAGCGAGAAATACGGATCCGTGCAGGTGCTGGGGGGCCTGTTCCACCGGGAGGACTTTTCCGGATTCCTGATGGGGCGCACCACGGTGTACTTCGCCCGGGAGGGCCTGCTGGTGCCGACGGAGAAGAGCGTGGATCGGGAGAAGGCGGACAGCCCCCGGGAGCAGCTGACGGCCCTGATGGACGGGCCCGGCGCCCGGGAGATGGCGGAAGGGATGGAGGCCACCCTGCCGGACCTGGTGGGGGAAGAGGACATCCTGGGAATCGCCCTGGAGGGGGATACCCTGCTGCTGAACCTGAGCGAAAGCTTCCGGTCCGAGATCCAGAGCTGGGGCCGGGAGCGGGAGACGCTGCTTTGCTACAGCATGGTGAATACCCTGTGCGAGAATACCGGGGCCCGGCAGGTCTGCTTCTTCTTCGAGGGGGAGCAGGTGGAATATATCGCCGGCGTCATCTGGTGGGCCGGGGTGTTCTATCCAAACGCCGGGCTCGGGGAAGAGAGTTTCGGATAAATATCATAAAAACAGCCCGCCGGGTTTGCATGCCCCGGCGGGCTGTTTTTTACGGTTCTTCTGCGTAAGGCCTATCTATTCAATCGCTCCGCTCTCTGAGGTTGTTCCACTCCGGGGGACGCCTCTCGGCTCCGTTCACTTACGCAGCGGTTCTAAGCTCTGTCTGCGCCTTGCGGCTTGCCAATCGCTAAGAACCGGCGAGAATCAAGGCCCCCGGAAGTGGAACACCTCAGCGCTCCGCTTTCAGAGCTGAATAGTTACAGGGCGTTCCTTTATTCATCAATCAGGGATCCTCCCGCTTGGAGGTATCCCCGTTCTGGCACCGGTAATAGACCTTGTCCGGCTCCAGGGTGATCCCGTCCTTGGCGAAGAGCTCGTCCACGGTGAGCAGCATGTATCCCTGCTCTTCCAGATACCGGACGATCTGCCTGGCGCTCTCCGGGGTATTGTCCTTGATATCGTGGCAGAGGATGATATCCCCGTCCTGGATGGCGTCGCGGACCTTGTACACCACCTGGGCGGTGCTCCGGCCCCGCCAGTCGTAGGTATCCAGGCTCCACTGGATACAGGGCCAGCCCACCTTCGCCTCGATCATCCGGGGATAGAGGCCGCCGGGCACCCGGTTATAACGGACGGGGATGCCGATGGCGGCAATCATGGCCTGATTGACCTTCTCCGGCATGGCGCGAAGCGCCGATTTGGAGGACTTGGCCACGTTGCCGTGGTGCCAGTTATGGGACGCCACCGCGTGGCCCTCGTCGCTCTCCCGCTGCACCAGGTATTCGTAGGCGGGAACCCGGTTCCCGATGACGAAGAAGGTGCCGACACCGCCGGTTTCCATCAGGACCCGCAGCAGCTTGGGGGTATTGAGGACACTGGGGCCGTCGTCAAAGGTGAGGGCGCAGGTATGGTAATAGCTCAGATTGTCCGTCTCCAGCCAGGCCTCCTCCGCCATCATGTCCCGGATCTGGGGATAGAAAAGGGTAATATTCATCAGGGTATGCTTCCCCTCGTACAGCAGATCCGCCGGATAATGCAGCACCAGGCTCATGCCGTGCAGGGTGAAATCCGCCTGACTCAGGGCCTCCCGGCCACACAGGGCCTCCAGGGCCTCCGGATCCGGCTCGATATCCGGCCAGTAGGCGGTCAGGCCGTCCCGCACCCGCTCCGCCAGATACTCCCAGGTGGCGGGGTCCTCGTCGAAGATGTCCGTCAGCATGATCCGCGCCCCGGTGCTCATATTATAGGTGCGGGAGGTAATCTCCTGGGCGGTGACCTGCTGGCGGTACTGGGTCCGGGCGGAGACGAGGAAGCTGAGCCAGGTATGCCCGGTCCGGCTGTAGCGGACCGTTACGTCCAGGCGGCTGTTGCCCACGGTGGCGTTCTTCTGGGCGGGCAGATCCGGCCCCAGCCGGTCCGCGTAGGCCCGGACGATGCCGTTGACCTCCTGGGTGACGTCGGCGTTCGCCGTTTCCACCAGCCAGGTCCGGACGACGGATTTATTGTCATTGGCGGTATCCGTGGGGGTATTGGTCACCTGATGCAGGGGGGAGATGGCTTCCCCCAGGGCGAACAGGGGCAGCATCAGCAGGAGCAGCAGCCCTGCCAGCGGAAATCCCCTGCGGAATATCTGAAAAATGCGCATGAATTGCCCTCGTTTCTGGATGTCTTTCGGCACCCGGCGCCGGGCCGGGGAACGATCAGGAAGGCGGCTTTGGCTGAAGAGACTCTCCCTCCGGCGGGGGATGGGAGGCCCGCCCGGGGGCGGATTTCAGCCCCGGCCCTCCCCCGGATTATACTACAGGGCATCGGCCCGGCGCAACCGGCGGCAGCTGCAGGCGGCCTCCTGATCCCGTGAGCAATAACGGATGATATAAAGGAAGTCAGCTCCGAATGATTTCCGGAAGGGAAAACGGAAAATATTTCATGAAAAAGATTGTATTTCCCGGCCGGTTGTGGTAAACTACCCTCAAACCCACCGGGGAGAACATCCCCGGAAGTGAATAAAGGAGGAACCCTTATGAAGAAACTTGTTTCATTGGTTCTGTCGCTGGCCCTGATCCTGAGCCTGTGCGCCTTCGGCGCGTCGGCGGAGGATTATTCCGGCTACACGATCCGCATTTATTCCAATTCCAATTCTCCGGAGCGGACCACCTGGCTGATCAACGCGGCCAAGGAAGCGGGCTTCACCATCTCCATCGATGACAATACCGTCATCTCTGGCGACACCGCCGCCGTGCAGGCCGCGGACGAGAACAAGGACGGAGACCTGATCTTCGGCCTGAACGAGACCCGCTGGAGCCAGCTGATCAAGGGCAATTACGCCAATCTGAAGATCGCGGACTGGACCCCCACCTGGGCGGACAAGGTTGGCGACTTCAAGTATGACGGCAAGGCCTACGGCATCGTGATCCAGAACGTGCTGATGCTCTATCGGAACGACGAGCTGGGCACCAATGGGGAAGCCCTGCATTTTGCCCACTGGGCGGATATCGTAAACAGCGGCTACAAGTGGTATCGTCAGGGCAAGGTCGGCGGCACCACCAACGCCAACATCAACAGCTCCATGCTGTATCCCTTCGCCGATCCCTCCTCTCCCGCCGGCGGTATCACCGTGGACGGCTGGAAGACCCTGTGGGCCTATTGCGCGGGCGGCAACTTCACCGGCGACAGCTACGGCCTGGATCCCCTGATCCGGGGCGACGTGCAGGTGTCCACCTTCTACTCCTCTTCCCTGTACGGCAACATCGAGGCGGCTGAGGAAGCCGGCATCGAGAACTGCCTGCACGGAACCCTGGAGCCTGAAAACTGGGCCCTGGTAGAGATCGACGACGGCACCTACTACATCGCCGAGTACCTGGGCATCCTGGACCGGGAAGGCCGGACCGAGGAGCAGACCAAGGCTGTGGAAGCCTTCGCCGAGTGGTTCGGCTCCGCCGAGACCCAGGCGGCCTGGTCCGAGGAATTCGACAGCTATCCCTGCAACACCGATGCGGCGGCTGAAGTCTTCACCGAGACCCCGGCCATCTATACCATTCCGAACTTTGCGCTGAACACCGTGGAAGGCACGGACATGAGCTATGCCGAGTATGTGGCGGCCCATTCCAGCGAATGGACCAACATCATGACCAACCTGGGCTTCTACTGGGCGGACAACGCGGCCGCGCCGGCGGAACCGGACTGGGACAATCTGGATTGGGCGACCCTGACCCAGAAGGCCGAATAAGGAACGCGGAATGGGCGGCGGGTCCCGGATTGGGGCTCGCCCCCTTTTGATTATGAGCTTCTTTCCGGCGGACAGTTTTCCGTGAGAAACGGGCGGCAGCCCCGGGCAGGAGAGGCCTGGGCGGGCGGTGCGCGCGGGATTTCTTCCCCACGGAGCGGCTGACCCATACAGGAAACCGAAATAAGGGAGTGGAACTCAGGATGATTGAGCTGAAGGATATTGTTGTCAAATTCGGAGACTTTGAGGCGCTGCATAAGATCAACGTCCACGTGAAGGAAGGGGAATTCTTTACCTTCCTGGGCCCCAGCGGATGCGGCAAGACCACCACTCTGCGGACGATTACCGGGTTTCTGGAGCCGGCCTCCGGCACGGTGCTCATGAACGGGAAGGACATCACCCATGAGCCCATCGAGAAGCGGAATATCGGCATCGTCTTCCAGAGCTATGCCCTGTTCCCCACCATGACGGTGCACGACAATATCGCCTTCGGCCTGAAGATCAAGAAGCTGAAGAAGCAGGAGGTGGAGGAGAAGGTCCAGGCCATCGCGAAGAAGGTGGAGCTGACGCAGGAGAAGCTGGCCAGCGCGGTCAGCCGGCTTTCCGGCGGCCAGCAGCAGCGGGTGGCCATCGCCCGGGCGCTGGTGACGGAGCCGGCCATCATCTGCATGGACGAGCCCCTGTCCAACCTGGACGCCAAGCTGCGGGTTCAGCTGCGGAACGAGCTGAAGAAGATGCAGAAGGATTTCGGCATCACCACCATCTACGTGACCCACGATCAGGAGGAGGCCCTGACCCTGAGCGACCGGATCGCCGTATTCAGCAAGGGAAATATCGAGCAGATCGGCACGCCCAACGAGGTCTACAATTTCTCCAAAACCGAGTTTGTGGCCAACTTCATCGGGGACATCAACCGGCTGGAGGACGGGCTGGTCCGGGACATGCATCTGGCGGCGGATCAGCACCATTTTATCCGGCTGGAGCGGGTCCGGGTGAACCGGGAGAAGGCGGGGGACGAATTTCAGACCGCCGGCGTGATCGAGAGCCGGGAGTACTACGGGCTGTACATCAAGTATTACATTACCGCCGCCGGGCAGACCGTGAAGGTCATCGAGAAGAACGACGGCATCAACATCTATGAGCCGGGTGAGAACGTGACCCTGGGAATCCATCCCCGGGATATCATGAGTTACCCGGCGGAGAAGTGAGGTGGCGGCGCGTGCAGGCTGGAATCAAATCCCGCGGCGGAATCAGCGCGGGGCTGCTGTATAAGATTTTCGGCGGGGTGCTGTTCCTCTATCTCTTCCTGGGATTTATGGTGGTGCCCTGCCTGAACACCCTGACCTCCATCTTTGCCACGAAGGACGGGGCGGGGAACCCGGATCCCTTCGCCGTGATCCGCTTCTTCTTCGCCGGGAACATGCCCAGCTTCGTGCTGAACTCCCTGAAGCTGGCGGTGATCCTGGTGGTGACGGTCAACGTGGTGGGCGTCAGCATCGTGCTGCTGACGGAATATTTCGATATCAAGGGCGCGAAGATCCTCCGGCTGGGCTACATGACCACCCTGATCTATTCCGGCGTGGCCCTGGTGACCGGGTACCAGTTCCTCTACGACAAGGACGGAATGCTGACCACCTGGCTGCTGCAGATCTTTCCCAATATGGACCGGCAATGGTTCTCCGGCTTCAGCGCGGTGCTGTTTACCATGACCTTCGCCTGCACGTCGAACCATGCCCTGTTCCTGCGCAACGCCATCCGGGGCATCGACTATAACACGGTGGAGGCGGCCCGGAACCTGGGGGCGAAGCCCTTCAAGGTGCTGTTCCGGGTGGTGATGCCCACGCTGCTGCCCACCCTGTTCTCCCTGACGGTGATGACCTTCATTACCGGCCTTTGCGCCATGTCCGCCCCGACCCTGCTGGGCTATAACTCCATTAACCCGGAGATCGTTCGGCTGGCCGGCTCGACGACGGCGGACGAATCCTTCCCCCAGGCCCGGGCGGCGCTGCTGTCCGTGATCCTGGCCATGTTTACCATGGTGCTGCTGACGGTGCTGAACCACTATGAGAAGAAGGGGCATTACCTGTCCGTCAGCAAGACCAAGGCAAAGCTGGTGAAGCAGAAGATCCAGAATCCGGCGGCCAACGTGCTGGCCCATATCTACGCCTACGTGCTGTTCCTCATCTACATGACCCCGGTGGTGATGATCGTCATCTTTTCCTTCCAGAACTGGCAGGCCATCCGGGCGAAGACGCTGAACTTTGACGGCTGGACCCTGATCAATTACTTCGGAGCCCAGGACTATTCCTATACCACCTCCCGGGGGAAGACCAAGGTGCGGCTGGACGCCATCTCCGGCGTGTTTGCCAACGAGAAGACCCTGGGGGGCATCCGGCTCAGCTTCCTGCTGTCGGCCCTGGCGGCGGCGCTGGCCTGCGTCATCGTGGTGGTGGCGGTCAACTATATCTTCAAGCACCGGAACAAGAAAAGGGCCGCCGCGCTGGAGGCCTGCCTGCTGTTCCCCTGGCTGCTGCCCACGATCCTGATCTGCTACAGCTACCGGATTTTCTTTAACCAGAATGTATGGTACGTGTTCGGGAAGAACATGTATTACGCGGAGAATGTGCGCTTCCTGATCATCATGGCCTATACGGTGGTCAAGCTGCCCTTCGCCCTGCGCATGGTGAAGGCCGCCTTCTACGCCATCGACGACGAGCTGGAGGACGCGGCCAGAAACCTGGGGGCCAGCTCCCTGGTCACCTTCCTGCGGGTGAAGCTGCCCATCGTGCTGCCCAGCGTGCTGGCGGTGTTCGCCCTGAACTTCAATGCCCTCTTTACGGAATATGACATGAGCGCCACCTTCCATTCCAGCTACGGCACCTCCTATGCCATGGTCATCCAGAGCATGTGCAACGAGGAAGGCCGGGACGGCATGAACATGAACGCCTCCGGCCGGCGCTGCGCCTCCACGGTGTTCATCATGCTGGTCTCCGGGCTGATCCTGTACCTGGTCTACGGGGTGGGCTCCCGGGATCTGGGCGAGCGCCTGGAGCGGAAGGAAAAGCGGAGAAAGCTGCTGGCGAAGCTGACCGGAAAAACCAGGGCATAAGCGACTGAATAGAAAAAACATGGAAGGAGGCGGTACGTTGTTTCCCTGGGTAATTGAGGACGCGGGACATACCGCCTCCTCCGTGATTGTATCCATGGCGGTGATCCTGCTGGCCGGGTTCCTGATGACCCGGGTCACCAAGCGGCTTCGCCTGCCCAACGTGACGGGCTACATCCTGGCGGGAATCCTGATCGGGCCCTTCTGCCTGAACATGGTTCCCGCCTCCTTTATCCGGAACACGGATTTTCTGCCGGACGTGGCCCTGTCCTTCATCGCCTTCAGCACCGGCGAGTTTTTCCGCCTTTCCGCCATCCGGAAAAACGGCCTTCGGGTCATCGTGATTACCCTCTTCGAGGCGCTGACGGCTTCGGTGCTGGTGTTCCTCACGGTGTATTGCCTGCTGGGAATGGAGCTGGCCTTTTCCATTGTGCTGGCGGCCCTGGCCTCGGCCACGGCGCCGGCCTCCACCATGATGACCATCCGGCAGACCCACGCGAAGGGGGACTTTGTGGAAACCCTGCTGCAGATCGTCGCCTTCGACGATATCGTGGGGCTGGTGGCCTTCTCCGCCGCCATCGCCGTGGCGGTCTCCAGCTACTCCGGCACGGGATTCTCCTTCTCCATTCTGATGAAGCCCGTGGCGGCGAATCTGGGGGTGCTGCTGCTGGGGGCCCTCTTCGGCTTCCTGCTGAAATGGATGCTGCAGAACCGCTCCTCCAGCGATAACCGGCTGATTATCGCCATCGCCCTGATGTTCGCCTTCTGCGGCATCTGCACGGTGATGGGGATCTCCCCGCTGCTGGGCTGCATGGCCATGAGCACGGTGTACATCAATCTGACGGAGGACGAGCGGCTCTTCCGCCAGCTGGGGTATTTCTCCCCGCCGATTCTGCTGATGTTCTTTGTGCGCTCCGGCATGAGCTTTGACCTGAAGAGCGTGGTCAGCACCGGGGGATCCCTGGGCTCCGCCCCGCTGCTGCTGGTGGGCATCCTGTATTTCCTGACCCGGATCATCGGCAAATACGCTGGCGCCTTTGCCGGATGCGCCCTGACGGGGAAGGGGCCGAAGGTGCGGAACTGGCTGGGCCTGGCCCTGGTGCCCCAGGCGGGGGTGGCCATCGGCCTGGCGGCCCTGGGGGCCAGAACCCTGGGGGGCGAGGCGGGCAAGGCGCTGGAAACCATCATCCTGGCCTCCAGCATCCTCTACGAGCTGGTGGGGCCGGGGCTGGCCAAGCTGAGCCTGTACCTGTCCGGATCCTACAGCAACACGCTGGAGGAGATCGTGCCCGTGGCGGAGACGGACGAGCAGGGAAAGCCCAAGACGGAGGCCCAGAAGCTGATCGAGCGGGTGAACGCCATCCAGCGGGAGCTGGCGGCCCGGCAGGAGCCGGGAACCCCCGAGGAGCAGGCCTTTACCGAGGAGGCCATCCGCCACTACGACGCCATGTGGGGCGGGGAGAACCTGCCCCGGCGGGGCAGAAGATATAAGGGAGGAAGATACTTCAGATGAATACGCTGCCAAACGATCCGCTGATCCAGGTGCTGGGCGCCTGGTCCGGGGATATCAACCTGTGGTCCGTGCTGTTCAGGGTTTTCTGTTCCGCGCTGCTTTCCGCCGTCATCGGGACGGAACGGTCCAGCAAGCGGCATTCCGCTGGACTGCGGACCTTCATGCTGGTCTCCCTGGCGGGCACCATCGCCATGCTGGTGGATATGTGGGTGATGGAGGAGTATCACGCGGGCGTCTTCCTGCTGACGGCGGGGACGGCGGTCGCCACGACGCTGATCGCCACCAACTCGCTGTTCATCTCCTCCCGGAACCAGATTAAGGGCATCACCACCGCCGCGGGGGTGCTGGTCTGCTGTCTGCTGGGCATCAGCGTGGGGGCGGGATTCTATACCCTGACCCTGGCGGCCGCGGCGGCCATGCTGTTCTGCCTCAGCCTGCTGCCCGCCCTGGAGAAGGTGCTGAAGGACCGGTCCAACCATTTCGAGATGTATCTGGAGCTGACCGGCAGCCCGAAGCTGAAGGACTTCGTGACCACCATCCGGGAGCTGGGGCTGCGGATCGACGATATCGAGACCAACCCGGCCTACGTGAACTCCGGCCTGAGCGTCTACAGCGTGTCCGTGTCCATCACGAAGAAGGAGCTGAAGCAGTTCAAGAGCCATAAGGAGATCATCGACGCCCTGGCCACGCTGGAATATGTCGCCCATATTGAGGAAATATAAGCAACTGACAAGGCACCCTCCGAGCCACAAATAATATTGAGATTATATCAAAATTATGATAATATTTTTGCGGGATAAGCGGTGCGAAAGGGGAATGTTCGATGGAAATCAAGTCATCTTCTGCCCTCAGAAACAATTACAGTGCTATTTCCGCATATGCAAAGCAATCTCAGGAGCCTGTGTTCATTACAGTAAACGGTGACGGCGACGGGGTATTTATGAGTATGGAGGCGTATGAAAAACGGGAAGAGCTGCTTAATCTGAGGGCGCAGATTCTTTTGGCGGAAGAACAGCGAATATACGGAGCAAAAACCATTTCTCTTCAGGAGGCCAGGAAGGCTTTGAAAAGCAGATGATCAAATCGGTTGAATTGCTGCCGGCAGCCTGGGAGGGCCTTCTGAAGATAAGGCATTATGTTGCGGCAGCGTTTGATGAAAAAACAGCCGAAAAGGTCGCAAATGCAATTCTTGATTCTTTGGAACGTCTTCAGTCTTTTCCTGATTCAGGATCGCTGACACCTGATCCGTGGCTAAACAGTCTTGGTTACAGAATGGTAATCAGCGACCGCAGAAATGTATCCATTTACAAAAGAGTAGACGATATCATTTATGTTTATCTGATTGCGGACACCGGAACCGAATATACCAGCGTCTTCCGGGATATGGTTATCCAGAACCCTGGTTTATTGCTTCAGGAAAAAGGTTTCCCGGCTGATGATGATCGGCAGGATCATAACAGCACATGCTGAAGGATGAAGACAGGTTTACCGTGTAATGAGAGGGGGTGAGGGCTAATCCCCTCTACTCTATTTTTGGTATGCGGATCACATATCCGTCCTTCCGGGGAGCGGCAGGGGCCAGGGGAGCCATGCGATAGCCCAGTGCGCAGTGGCCGATGCCTTCGTAGTCGCCTGCTATTCCCCATTCCTTTAGCATAGCTTTTCCTTCCGCATCGTCAAAGGTCTCCCGGGCCCGGTTGATCCAGATGGAATCTACCCCAAGGGCACATGCGGCATTCATCAGGTTGCCCATTACCAGTGCTCCGTCGTATACGTGATTCGGATTGCTCCGTTCCGCCAGCACGATCAGGATGGTCGGTGCGCCGTAGAACGGGTCTCCGCCGGGCTTGCCGTATTTACGGTTCATTCCCGCGAGCCATTCCCTGGCCTTCGGATTATCCCGCAGCACAAGGATGACTGCGGACTGCCGGTTGCCGCCGGAGGGGGCGTAGGTTCCGGCGTCCAGGATCGCCTGCAGCGTCTCTTCATCCAACTGGCTGTCCGGATCAAAGCACCGGCAGGACCTGCGCCGCAGCAGATTTTCGTATGCTTCATTCTTCATTGGACTGCCCCTCCTCAGGCTTTCTTTGCTCTCAGAACGTTTGCGTTTTTCCAGGTGCCGCGGATAAAGTAGATGATGCAGATGATGCCCGGGATAATGCGGCTCAGGGCTGTGCCCCAGAAGTAGCTGTATACGCCCAGGTTCATTGTGCCCAGGAAGATCAGGCTCAGCCCGATCTTGCAGATGATGCCGTCCATAATGCCGATGATGAAGTTCAGCGTCGCGTTGCCCGCGCCGATCACCATGCACTGGAAGGAACTGGTGACCGCCGAAGCGTAGAAATGAATGATCATGATGTACAGGTAGTCAACGCCCATTTCCAGCACCGCCGGGTCATTGGTAAAGATGCCGAACACCTGCTTCGGGAAGAAGTATACCAGGATGGAAACAAAGGTCGCGAAAATGAGACAGGTCAGGCAGGTCCAGTACACGGTCTTCTTTGCCCGGTCATGGGCTTTCGCTCCGAGGTTCTGGCCAACCATGGCACCTCCGGCCTGGGACAGGCTCTGGGAGTAAATCTCAAGGAATTTCTGCAGCTTGTTGCCAATGGCGTTCGTGGAGGATTCCACCAGTCCGTAGGCATTGACGTTCGCGTTGACCCAGAGCATGGAGAAGCGGACGAGGATCGTCCTGCATGCCTGGGGAAGTCCCAGCTTCAGAATCACAACGGTCGGATCCTTCCGGATATGGAAGAATTCCCTGTTGAATTCCAGCCGGAAGGCTTCCTTGTTCCTGTACAGGCATACAAAGGCCGCAATGAAGGAAGCCAGCTGGGAAGCAACGGTCGCAATGGCAGTTCCGGCGGCCTCCAGCCTGAACACAGCCACCAGCAGCAGGTCCAGGACAATATTGGCAGTGGCCGCAACGGAGATGAACAGCAGCGGCCGGCGGCTGTCGCCCATGCCCCGCAGTATGCCGCAGACAGCATTGTATCCGAAGATAAACGGAAGTCCGCAGGCTGTGATTACCAGGTAATCCATCGCCTGCCCATAGGCTTCCGGCGGACAGTTGAGGACAGAAAGCAGCGGAGCGCGCAGCAGCAGGATCAGGACGGTAAAGCCGAATGAAACCGCCATCATCAGGGTCAGAAAGCTCCCGATAACCTCCCGCTGCTCCTCATGCCGCTTCGCGCCGGCCAGCTGGGCGATAACAATCTGCCCGGCCGTGGCAAATGCCGTAGCCACCGGAGTCAGAAAATCGGAGACCTCCCCGCCGATGGAAACGCCGGATGTTCCGGCGTTTCCCACGTACTGCCCGATCACCATCAGGTCCACCATGGAGTAAAGCTGCTGGATCAGGTTTGTCAGGATAATCGGCAGAGCAAAAAGCATCAGGTTCTTCAGGACGGAACCCTGCGTCAGGTCGCGGCCGACTTTTTTTCTCTGTGTCATGTGATGCCTCCGGGGATTGTTTATTTACTCAGGGCGCGGATGGCGGAAGGAACCGGCGGCTCCTCCTTCTCCGTAATGGAATAGCTGATGATCGAGAATCCCTTGATGTAACGGCTGAAGCGGATGCGCTTTGGCCCGTTGACGTCGTTGGGGTTGATTGTCTCCGTCACAAAATCGTAGTTGTGCTCCGGATCCTCCAGGATCGCGTTCAGGCACTCCAGCACGTCCTCCAGCATTCTGCTTTCCAGGTCGCAGATGAAATGCATGGGGAAGATGGCGTCGATCTCGTCGATCCGGCTGACCAGCCTGCGGACGCATTCCCGGTATTTGTACAGGGAACATTCTTCGATGGGATAGGATACGTTTCCGCAGCCGGAAATATCGGAACAGATGTTGTCGCCCGGGAAAAGGATTTTGTTGCTGTGGTCCAGGTACATGGACGCGCCGGGGCCGCCGTGGCCGTTGGAGTTGATCAGCTCCACCAGATAGCCCTTGCCCAGGTCCCAGGTGTATCCGTCCGGTACGCCGATGATTTCATAGGGTTTGAACTTCGGCAGGTCTTTTTTGTCAAAGTCCAGCCAGATGGTTTCCCCGGTCTTTTTATCCCAGAGGTAGTCCCACATATGTTCATTCTGGGCCTCCAGCAGGGGCACCAGCGACTCATGGCAGTAAGCGCGGCCAAAGCGGCAGTTGCCGAAGGCGTGGTCAAAATGGTCATGGGTGTTGACGACAATGATTTCCTTGCCGCCGCTGATTTCATCCACAAGTGCTTTCATGTCGCCCAGGCCGAAAGCGGTATCCACCAGCAGGCATTTTTCCGGGCCGACAATCAGCCACTGCCATACGTCGCCCGCCCCGTCGCAGTTCTGGTTGAACAGGCCGTACAGGTTGTCCCGGAACTGGTAAACCTCGATATACGGGTTGCAGGCGTAAACTTTCCGGGTCTCGTTGTGTTCCCGCAGCTGCTTCATAAAGGCCCAGCTGATCACGTTCTGCGGATTGCCCCACAGTTTGCGTCTCGCCTTTGACAGCCCCTGGATCGGTTCCATGCATTTCATTTTATTTTCCTCCTTGCTCTTGACGATTCCATTTGGGAATAATATGATAAAAGTGGTTTGATAACTGCCATACTGCCTGATGAGGGAGGCTTTTCATGGAACTGGAAACCATCTCGTATTTCATTACTGTCGCGGAATGCCTGAATTTTTCCGAGGCGGCGGATATCCACCATATTTCTCAGTCCTCTTTTTCAAAGGCAATCATGCGCCTGGAGAAGGATCTGGGCGTCCGGCTGCTGGACCGGACGAAGCATCCGATTCAGCTGACGGAAGCAGGCCGCGTCTGGTATCGGGATATGTGCGCTCTGCGCCCGCAGTTCCAGGAAGCCCTTCGGCATCAGGAAGCCTTCCGGGAACGACGCAGGCTCCGGGTGCTCGGATGCCCGAAGTCCTATGCCTACCGGAATGCCATCCGGGATTACCAGGAAGCGCATCCGCAGGATCTGATTGAATACGACCAGACCTCCGAGTACGATAACATCGTTCAGCAGATGCTGGACGGCGGCTATGACCTGGCTGTCACCCCGAAGCCGCTGATGCTTCCGCCAACGCTAAAGATGACCTGCCTCTACACCGATGTCCCCTACCTGATCGTCAGCAGCTCTTCTCCCCTTGCGGAAAAGGAAAGCGTTTCCTTTCAGGACATGGAGGGGCTCACCTTCTGCGAAAGCCCTTTCTCCTGGTATCTGCTTCGGGAGCTGATGCGCTGCTTCAGCTTCACCCCGGGCCGGATCGAACCGGACGAGGAGGGAACCCGCACGCACCTGGTCAAGCGCGAGGAGGTTTTTCACCGGATCATCCGGGGCAAGGCGGTCAGCCTCTACTGCGGGCGGGACGTGTTCATGTTTCGCGACCAGGAAATCTGTGCCCTTCCGATCAATGAGCTTCCCGAGCTGCCGGTCGTCCTGCTGGAGAAAGCCGGCAGCAGGCAGACGCCGGAGAAGACTGCCTTCCGGGAATGGATCACCGCCTCGCTGGAGAGCTACGTCTGCCCTCTTCTGAAATAAAGCCCCTGTCCGGATATTAAGTGAAGGCTTCCCTTTTGCGGGTTCAGTATAGCATCGCGATTTTTGGAAGACAATTCAAATGGAAGCCCCCTGTTATTCCGAAATGGAATGGACTCTCCGGGGTCCTTCCCGTTATAATGCAGGCATCGATCCGGAAGGCGGTGATACCTTGAAAGCAAAGCGTTCAGTCATAAACTGCGCCGTCGGTGCGCTGATGATCATCGTTCTTTACTTTGCGGTTCATCATGATTTTGACTGGCAGTCCTCCCGCCGGATGTATACCCACCTTTCCAATGCCTTTTCCATCGCCGGCATGCTCCTGCTTCTCTCCGCCCTGGAAGGGTGGCTCCGTAAACAGCATGCCCTGGACTGGCCGGGGTATTCGCTGTACCTGGCACGTTTCCTTCTTCGGCAGGCCCGCCGCCGCCGCATGAAACAGGAAGAGGAAACACCCCTTTCCTTTCCCGAATTCCGGAAGGAGCAGGAACCGGAACTGAAGTCCCTGATCCTGTGGCCACGGGTCTGGATCGGCCTGTTTTTCCTTGCGATGGGCGCGCTGTTTGTTCTCCTTCGGTAATTTCTTATCCGCTCTTTCTTCCCCGGACGTTTCGCCGGGGATGCTTTTTTCAGAAGAATTTTTACCGATTATTCCAAATCAGAAAACCTTCAATGCCGAATCTGAATTGTAATCAGATCACGCCCGCTGATACAATACAGCCAGAAACGCGGCAGAAGCCGCAAAAAAAAGGAGAGAAAAACCATGAAAAAGCTGACCTGTATCTTCCTGGCCGTTCTGATGGTCCTGTCTCTGGCAGGAATCGCCTCGGCTGAAAAAACGGACAAAACCTTCACCTTTACCATGGCCGGCGACGTCGGCGACCTGAGCCCCTTCGGCGGGGACTCCGGCGGGCGCCATCACACCTACCGTATGATGTATGACTGCCTGGCCGCCTCCAAGGGCCTGGGCAAGAGCATTAATGAACTGGAGCCCCAGATCGCCAAATCCTGGACCGTGGCTGACAGCAAGAATATCGATGTGGAAATCTTCGATTACGTCAAGGACAGCCAGGGCAACCACATCACCGCCAGCGACGTTGTCTATTCCTATCAGCAGGCCATTGCCTCCGGCACGATGGAAAAGCTGAACGGCTACCTTGATACCATCGAAGCCACCGGTGAATACACCCTGCATATCACCCTGAAGAGCGACTCCATGGGTGCTATGGAATGGGTCATGGATACCGTCCCGATCGTCAGTGAAGCCTGGTTCTCCAACGCTTCCGATGCCGACAAGACCCAGAACCCCGCCGTCACCGGGCCGTACATCCTCAAGGAAACCGTCGCAGACTCCCACACCACGCTGGTCCGCAACGATGACTACTGGCAAACCGATGAGTCCCTCCGTGCCTACTATGACAGCGACACCTTCGCCGTCATCACCCTGAACGTGGCCCGCGAATCCTCCATGCGCACCATCGCCCTGGAAAACCGCGAAACCGACGGTGCTCAGAACGTGAACTCCGCGGAAGTTGCCTTCTTCATGAACGATCCCGCCTGGAATGTGCAGCCTGTTTACAACGGCCGCATGAACGTGATCATGTTCAACAATGACAATTCCGTCTTTGCCGACAACCAGGCTCTCCGCCAGGCCTGCCTGTATGCTATCGATGCGGACGCCGTCCGCCTGGGCTATGGCTACCTCTACGGCGCAGCTTCCAAGGACTTCTCCCCCGCGGTTTCCGGCGACTACCTGGAGAAGTGGAAGAATGAAGACTACTTTGATTACAACCTCGAAAAGGCGAAGGAACTGATGGCGGAAGCCGGCTATCCGGATGGCGGCATCGAAGTGACCCTGATGTACCAGAACTCCACCAACGCCACCTCCGGCCTGACCGTACTGCAGAACAACCTGGCGGATATCGGCGTCAAGGTCAACCTCATGCCCGCTGACCAGGCCCTGTTCAACAGCTATAAATATGATGACACCAAGTGGGACATCATCGTTGACTCCAAGGCCACTTCTGACTTCGCCACCGCCGTGTGGGAAAACTGCTTCGATACCAAGGCCTTCACCAACGGCTCCGCCTGCTTCACCCATGATGATGAGCTGCAGCGCCTGCTGATGGAAGCGGCCTCCAGCGCCACCCACTCCGAAGAGACCCTGGACGCCTTCCACAGCTACCTGAAGGAGAAGGCTTACGGCGCCGGCCTGTTCGAGTTCCAGACCTTCTACGTCTTCCAGTCCGGTGTGACCGAAACCCAGCAGGACGGCTTCGGCAACATGACCGTCACCGGCCTGACCTTTGCTGACGACTTCCAGACCCTGGCCAAGTAACAACCCTGTCGGAATGAAGCCGCGTGCCCATCCGCTCTCCGGGTGGATGGGCACGCATTTTTTACAGAAGAAGGAGACATGCGGTTATGATCCGATATGTGCTGAAAAGGCTCCTGCTCATGATCCCCATCCTGGCAGGCGTGGCGATCCTGATCTTTACGCTGATGTATTTCGTTCCGGGCGACCCGGTCGAAATCATCCTGGGTCCGGCGGCAACGCAGGCACAGGTGGATACAGTCAGGGAAGAAATGGGCTTTAATCAGCCCTATCTGGTCCGGCTGGGAACCTTCCTGAAGGAAATCCTCGTCAACCACAGCTTTGGAAATTCCTATATTTATGGAACCAGCGTCGGCGCAGAGCTGGCCTCCCGCTTTCCCAAAACGCTGACCATCGCAGCATTTTCCATCATTCTTTCTACGATTATCGGAATCCCGCTGGGCATCAACGCAGCCATTCACGCCAACAAAGCCCCGGATCATATCTCCATGTTCGTGTCCATGATCGGCGTGTCCATGCCCAACTTCTGGCTGGCCCTGATGCTGGTTGTGCTCTTTGCCCTGCAGCTGCACTGGCTGCCCTCCAGCGGTGATAAAGGGTGGAACTATTACATCCTCCCGGTTGTCGCCAATGCGGTGGGCGGCATCGCAGGCATCGCGCGCCTGACCCGCTCCAGCATGCTGGAGGTCATCCACGCGGACTATGTCACCACCGCCCGCGCAAAGGGTGTCCCGGAACGCGTGGTGATCTGGCAGCACGCCCTGCCCAACGCGCTGATCCCGATCATTACGATGCTGGGCGGCCGTTTCGGCGGTCAGCTGGGCGGCACCGTGGTCATCGAGCAGGTGTTCTCCATTCCCGGCGTCGGCGCTTACCTGATCAACGCCATCAACAACCGGGACTACAACGCCGTGCAGGGTTCGGTCCTGTATATCGCATTCACCTTCTCCGTGGTCATGCTGCTGGTGGATCTTGTATACGCCTATGTGGATCCGCGCATCAAAGCGCAGTATGAGGGCCAGTCAAAAAAGAAAAGGAAAGTCCGCTCCTCCGGAAAGGCGGTGAGCCAGAATGGCTGAAACATCTGTCAGAAAAGCTAAGAAAATCCCGCGGCCTGGAAGCGCAAAATATGTGTGGTATAAGATCTGCCGCAATCCCCTTGCCCTGGCCGGCGTCATCGTGATCTGCCTGCTGGTCATCCTGTCGATCCTTTCGCCGTATATCATGAAATATGATTATGCGAAGATCGATATGCGCAGCGCCTATCAGGGGCCCAGCGCAGAGCACTGGTTCGGCTGTGACGAACTGGGGCGCGACATCCTGGCCCGGATTCTTTACGGCGCGCGCTACACCCTGAGCGTCGGCGTGCTGTCCGTGCTGATCTCCGCCGGTGTCGGAGTCGCCCTGGGCGCTGTTGCCGGCTACTTCGGCGGGGCTGTGGACCAGGTCATCATGCGCTTCCTGGATATCATGGCGGCCTTCCCGCAGCTGCTGCTGGCCATCGCCGTCTCCGCCGTGCTGGGTACCGGGTTTGACAAGTGCATTTACGCCCTGGGCATCTCCGGCATCCCACGCTTCGCCCGCATGATGCGCGCCAATATCCTGACCGTACGCAACCAGGAATTTGTGGAAGCGGCCATGTCCATCACCTGCACCAAGCCGCGCATCATCGTCCGCCATGTCATTCCCAACGCCATCGCGCCGCTGATTGTGGAAATCTCCATGTCCATTGCGGCTGCCGGCCTGGCTGCCTCCTCCCTGAGCTTCATCGGCCTGGGTGTAACGCCGCCGACACCGGAATGGGGAGCCATGCTGGCTTCGGCCCGCAACTACATTCGCCTCTATCCGCATATGATCATGTTCCCCGGCCTGTTCATCATGCTGAGCGTACTCAGCTTCAACCTGATCGGTGACGCCATCCGTGACGCGCTGGATCCCAAACTGAAGGATTAAGGAGGAAAACATAGTGAGTGAGCATCGTTCCGATTTCCTGTCCGTCCGGGATCTCGTCGTGCATTATCATTCGGAAGGCAAGACCGTAAAAGCAGTCAACGGCGTATCCTTTGATCTTGGCAAGGGAGAAACTATCGGCCTGGTCGGGGAAACCGGCGCCGGAAAAACCACCATTGCCAAGGCACTCATGCGCATCCTGCCCGTCCATTCAGTAGAGCACACGGAGGGCAGTGTCACCCTGGAGGGAAAGGAACTGATGTCCCTGCCGGAGCACGAAATGCAGCAGCTGCGCGGCCGCGCTCTGTCCATGATTTTCCAGGATCCCATGACGGCGCTCAATCCGGTCAAAACCGTCGCGGAGCAGATTGCAGAGGCGGTCCGCCTCCACAATAACGTTTCCAGGTCTCAGGCGCTGGACCGGGCAAAGGAAATGCTGACGATGGTCGGCATTTCAGCTGATCGGGCAGGGGAATATCCTCATCAGTTCTCCGGAGGCATGAAGCAGCGCGTGGTCATCGCCATGGCCCTCGCCTGCGATCCGCAGCTCCTGATTGCCGATGAGCCCACCACCGCCCTGGACGTTACCATCCAGGCCCAGGTGCTGGAGATGATCAACGATCTGAAGGAGAAGCTGAGCACCTCCATGATTATGATCACCCATGACCTGGGCGTTGTGGCGGAAACCTGCGACACCGTAGCGGTCACTTACGCCGGCCAGATCATTGAATACGGCACCAAAGAGGATATTTTTGACCACCCGACCCATCCGTATACCGTCGGTCTGTTCAACGCCCTTCCCAATATGAATGACAATGCCGCGCGGCTTTCCCCCATTGACGGCCTCCCGCCGGATCCCACCAACCTTCCGCAGGGCTGCGCTTTTTCACCCCGATGCCCTTACGCCACGGATGCATGCCGGAAGGGCGTCATCGAAAACTATACGGTCAGCGGTGTGCATACCTGCCGCTGCATCCGGGCTGCAAAGGAGGAAGTGTAATGGCTCCGCTGCTTGAGGTCAAAAACCTGAAAAAGTATTTCCCCACCAGCCGCGGCGTTGTCCATGCCGTGGATGACGTCACCTTCTCCCTGGATGCGGGAAAAACCATGGGCGTGGTCGGTGAATCCGGCTGCGGCAAATCCACCCTGGGCCGTACCATCATCCACCTGCAGCCAAGCACCGACGGAAAAATAATCTTCGACGGCAGGGATGTCACGGATGTGAAGGGCAATGATCTGAAGAAACTCCGCGGAGATATGCAGATCGTTTTCCAGGACCCTTATTCCTCCCTGAATCCGCGCATGTCCGTCCATGACACCATCGCCGAGCCGCTGCGGCTTTCGGGAAAATACAAAGGACCCGAACTGGAAAATGAATGCCGCCGCCTGATGGATCTGGTCGGTATTGAATCCCGACTTTACAACGCCTATCCCCATGAGATGGACGGCGGCCGCCGCCAGCGGGTGGGAATCGGGCGCGCCCTGGCTATGCACCCCCGCTTCATCGTGTGCGATGAGCCGGTTTCTGCCCTTGACGTATCCATCCAGGCGCAGGTGCTGAACCTGCTGATGGACCTGCAGGACAACCTGGGCCTGACCTACATGTTTGTTACCCACGACCTGTCCGTCGTCAAGCATATTTCCCACAGCATCTGTGTCATGTACCTGGGTCAGCTGGTGGAGACCTGTGCGACGGATGAGCTTTTCAGCAATCAGCTGCACCCCTATTCTAAGGCGCTCCTGTCCGCGATTCCCTCGACGGACATCCACCACCCCCAAAAACGCATCGTTATCAAGGGGGAAATCACCTCACCCATCGATCCAAAGCCAGGCTGCCGCTTTGCCACCCGCTGCCCTTATGCTACCGAAGCGTGCAGCAGGCCCCAGCGGCTGGATGAGGTCCTTCCCGGGCATTTCGTATCCTGCTGTCGCTGCCGGGAAATCAATAAGCTGTAACGGAGGATAATATGGACGGATCCATGTGGCCGATCGAAGGCCAGAGCAAAGCAAGGCGCATTCGCTGGGGCGCCCCGCAGAACTATGTCAGCTGGGCCTACATGAAGGAGCTGCGCGAAAAGGATAAAACCTGCCGGGTCTACGACGTTAATCCCTACATCGAGGTTTACCGCTTCCGGGATAACGTGTACGGCCTATTCAACCAGAACTGCGACGGTGCCGGCGACGTATGGGAATACCTGATCATAGGACCGGAAAAAGCCATGCTGGTGGATACGGCCTTCGGCATCGGCGATATCAGGGGCCTGTGCGACGAGATCACCGGCGGCATGCCCCTGGTGGTGGTCAATACGCACTCCGGCCCGGACCACTGCATGGGCAACGTGCTCTTCGACAGGGTGTACTGCCATGAGTACTGTGTATACAACATCACCCACAAATGCCGCCCAGGCGCGTGGGATTACCTGTTCGATGAAAACGGAAAGAACATCTGGCTGGATTTTGATCCGAAGGACGTTCCGGAATACCGGGATTACGAGCTGATTCCCGTCAAAAACCACCATATCTTCAACCTGGGCGGCGATCATGATATCGAGGTGGTCTGGCTGCCCGGCCATGATTCCGGGCACTGCGGCTTTCTGGACCATAAAACGCGCATCCTGTTCGCCGGGGATGTTGTCTGCAGTGACGTCATCGGCTGCGGCTCCGGCGGAAAGCCGGATGATCCCTTCCGGAAGTACTGCACCGTCGAAGCCTACCGGAATGAGCTGTCCTCTCTTTGCATGCGGCTGGACGAGTTTGACTACATCATGCCCGGCCACTTCATGGTCAATCTGGAAAAGGGCGTGCTCCTGAACATTCTGGACGCCCTGAACGCCATCGTCGCCGATCCCTATGACTATGATTATTTCCAGGAAACCATGGGCGGCGCCACCTTCACCAAACGACTCTCCTGGTATAAGCATGTGAAGGGTTTCGGCGTCATCAGCTATAATTTGCGCAAAGGTGTTTATATTCCGGACGATCTGTGATACATTACTCTTATATGGAAATATTCCGATCGGAAAGGATGAGCCGTATGCTTCTTCTCGAAAATGGGCGCCTGCGGGTCCGCCTCAGCGAAACGGGCGGCGAGCTGCAGTCCCTCTTCAGCAAGGATACCGGTACCGAATACCTCTGGCAGGGGGATCCTGCCTGGTGGGCCAAACGGGCGCCGAACCTGTTTCCGTTCATCGGGCGCCTCTTTGAAAAAAGGTATACCCTGCATGGGAAATCCTATGATATGCCCATCCACGGCTTCCTTCCCCGTTCGGAAATGGAAGTGGAGGAAGCCTCCGGAAACAGCTGCACCCTGCTGCTGCGGGACAGCGAAGAAACCCGTGCCTGCTATCCTTTCCGTTTTGAATATCGTCTCCGCTATACCCTGGACGAAAGCTGCCTGTCGGTCCGCTGTGAGGCCGTCAACCGTTCAGACGAAACCATGTTCTTTTGCGAGGGCGCTCATCCGGGCTTTAATGTCCCCCTGGAGCCGGGCCTGAAGTTTGAGGATTACAATCTGACCTTCCGGGAAGCCTCCATGCCCGCGCTTGTGGACTTTTCCCCCACTGTGCTTGTCAGCGGAGTTCGGACCCGTTATCCCCTGAAGGATAACATCACCCTTCCGCTTCGCCATGAGCTTTTTGACCGGGATGCCGTCGTCCTGGCGGATGCCCCGCGGGGCGTAACCCTCTCCAGTCCGGAAGGGCGCCGAGGTGTCCGGGTCTCCTGGCCGCAGATGGCCTACATCGGCTTCTGGCACAAGTCCCGGAGTGAAGCGCCGTATGTGTGCATCGAGCCCTGGTCCGCCCTGCCCGGCCGTGAAGGCATCGTGGAAGATCTGGAGGAGATGGCGGGCATGACCGCCCTGGATCCCGGCGCGGTCCATATCAATTCATGGAAGATCGAGGTGTGGTAAGCAGCATGAAGAATCATTGGAACGATTTTCAGACGGACGCCTATTCCGGGGTGACGGCCGAAACAGTGGCTGTGAAGGGACACGGCGGAAAATCGGTCCGTGCCTGGTGGTCCCGCCCCCTGGGCGGCGGTCCGGTTCCGGGCATCGTCCTTATCCCCCATATGCCCGGCTGGGACGAGTGGTGCCGGGAAACCTGTTACCGGCTATCCAGCCACGGTTACAGCGTTCTCTGTCCGGATATCTATCAGGATTTCGGCGCAGGCACGCCTCCGGAAGTCTCCGCCCGTATGCGGGAGGCGGGTTTCGTCCATGATGACAGCGTGATGGGCGACACTGCGGGCTGCCTGGACTTCCTGCGTTCCCAGCCCCGTTCCAACGGGAAAACCGGCGTCATCGGCATGTGCTCCGGCGGCCGCCACGCATTCCTTGCGGCCTGCACGGTTCCGGGCTTTGATTGCGCGGTGGACTGCTGGGGCGGCGGCGTGGTGATGCCTGCGGATCAGCTGAGCTCCGCCCGTCCTGTCGCGCCCATTGATTACACGCCTCAGCTGGAAATCCCGCTGCTGGGCATTTTCGGCAACGAGGACAGGAAGCCCTCGAAGGAGGATGTGGATATCCTGGAGGATCGCCTGAAGCAGTGCGGCAAGGCTTATGAATTCCACCGCTGGGACGGGGCCGGCCACGGCATCTGGTATTACGACAAGCCCCTCTACCGCCCGGAAGCCGCCATGGAATCCTGGAACATCACCCTGGATTTCTTCGGCCGCCACCTGAAAACGCCATGAGAACAGAACCGGGATATGAAAACAGAAAAGCCGGAGCCTGCGAGCCGTTTACCCTGATGGTAAAGCCCGCAGGCTCCGCCTGCAATATGCGCTGTGAATACTGCTATTATCTGCACACTTCCGGCAGCAATGCCTCCGGCCGGATGAAGCCGGACCTTCTGCGAAGCCTCCTGGGGCAGTACTTTTCCGCCTCTTCTCTTCCGGAGGTTACGGTTACCTGGCACGGCGGCGAACCCATGCTCACCGGGCTGGACTTTTACCGGGAAGCCGTCAGGCTCGAACAGCAACTCCTGCCTCCGGGCATGGCCTGCCGGAACAATCTGCAGACCAACGGCCTGCTGCTGGATGATGCCTGGTGTGAATTCCTCGCGGAAAACGGTTTTGATGTGGGCGTCAGCATCGACGGACCGGCCCTTGTTCATGACCGGTACCGAAAGGATGCCGCCGGGCAGGGAACCTTTGACCGCGTTGTCCGAAGCATCCGTCTCCTGCAGTCCCATGGTATCCAGCCGGATCTGCTCTGCACCGTAACTCCGGAAACGGCGGAAAACGGCGACCTGGTCTACCGCACCCTCCGGGATCTGGGTACGGGCTGGATGCAGTTCATCCCTATCGTGCGACGGGACGGTGAAGGCGGGATAACTGCGGATTCCGTCTCCCCCACGCAATACGGCGAATTCCTGAAGGATGTGTTTTCCCAGTGGCTTTTCCACGATCTCGACCGGACGGAGGTGCAGCTTTTCAGCGAAACCGCCCGGGTGCTGAACGGGCAGGAGGCGAGCCTTTGCTGGATGCGGGAAACCTGCGGTCGGGTTCCGGTTGTTGAAAAGGACGGCAGCGTTTTTTCCTGCGACCATTTTGTCCGTCCGGATTTCCGCCTCGGCTCCACGGAGGAAAACAGCCTGCAGGCCCTGATGTCCTCTTCCCGGCAGGAGCGCTTCGGGAACGCTAAAAGGGACAGCCTCACGGCGGAGTGCCGTGCGTGCCCCTGGCTGTTTCTCTGCCACGGCGGCTGCCCGAAGGATCGCTTTGCCCGCTCTCCCGGCGGAGAGGAAGGCCAGTATTATCTTTGTGAAGGCCTGAAATCGTTTTTTGCCTATGCCGTTCCCCGGCTCCGCCAGGCTATGCGGCTTTCCGCCGCCCGCAAAAGCAGGCAGGACATTATGGAGGCCTTGGTTCGCGCGGAGCGGGAATCTGTCCGGGGCCTTTCCCGCAATGATCTCTGCCCCTGCGGCAGCGGAAAAAAATACAAGCAATGCTGTCAGAAGCGCTGCCCGTAGGAGAGGAAAACGGCTGCAAGTTGTCGTTGACTAACAATTGGAAGGAATGCTATGATATAAAAAGGATTTCAGGCAATTCATTCGAACTGCGCGGGGCGGCGGAAGCCGGAGACCGAGGGGTCTGGATGAGTGCGTGAAAATGGTCGAAAACAAAAGGAGGAGATCGCTATGCAGAATATTCCTGAGGTCAAACTGGGCATCGTGGCCGTATCCCGGGACTGCTTCATCATCAGCCTGTCCGAGAGCCGCCGTGCCGCCATCGTGAAGGCGTATCCGGGCGAAGTGTACGAATGCCCCGTGACGGTGGAGAACGAGAAGGACATGCTGGCCGCCGTGGCGGACGTGAAGGCCGCCGGCTGCAACGCCCTGGTGGTGTTCCTGGGCAACTTCGGCCCCGAGACGCCGGAGACCCTGATTGCGAAGAACTTTGACGGCCCCTGCATGTTCGTGGCGGCGGCGGAAGGCGACGGCGACCTGATCAACGGCCGCGGCGACGCCTACTGCGGTATGCTGAACTGCTCCTACAACCTGGGCATGCGGCATCTGAAGGGCTACATTCCGGAATATCCCGTGGGAACGGCGGAAGACATCGCGAAGATGATCTGCGATTTCGTGCCGATCGCCCGGGCGATCATCGGCCTGCAGAACCTGAAGATCATCACCTTCGGCCCCCGGCCCCAGGACTTCTTCGCCTGCAACGCCCCCATCAAGGGCCTGTACGAGATCGGCGTGGAGATCGAGGAGAACTCCGAGCTGGACCTGCTGGTGAGCTACAAGGCCCACGCGGGCGACAAGCGGATTCCCGGAATCTGCAAGGAAATGGCCGAAGAGATGGGCGAGGGAAAGTATTTCCCCGATATGCTGGAGCGGCTGGCGCAGTTCGAAATCACCCTGCTGGACTGGGCGGAAGCCCACAAGGGCGCCCGGAAGTATGTGGCCTTCGCGGATAAGTGCTGGCCCGCCTTCCCGGAGCAGTTCGGCTTTGAACCCTGCTATGTGAACTCCCGTCTGGCGGCCCGGGGCATCCCGGTCAGCTGCGAGGTGGATATCTACGGCGCCCTGTCCGAATACATCGGATCCTGCATCTCTCAGGATGCGGTGACAATCCTGGACATCAACAACTCCGTGCCCGCCAAGATGTGGGAGGAGCAGATCAAGGGCAAGTACGACTACACCCTGACCGATACCTTCATGGGCTTCCACTGCGGAAATACCCCCAGCTGCAAGATGTGCGCCGACCGGGCGGTGAAGTATCAGCTGATCCAGCACCGGCTGCTGGAGCCCGCCGGCTCCGATCCGGACTTCACCCGCGGCACCCTGGAAGGGGACATCGCTCCCGGCGATATCACCTTCTACCGGCTGCAGTGTGACTCCGAGGGCACCCTGCGCGCCTACATCGCCGAGGGCGAGGTGCTGCCTGTGGCCACTACCAGCTTCGGCGGCATCGGCGTATTCGCCATCCATGAGATGGGCCGCTTCTATCGCCACGTGCTGATCCAGAAGCGCTATCCTCATCACGGCGCGGTGGCCTTCGGCCATCACGGCAAGGCCCTGTTCGAGGTGTTCAAGTTCCTGGGCGTGAAGGACATCGGCTACAATCAGCCCAAGTCCCTGCCCTATCCCACCGAGAATCCCTGGGCGTAAGCATCCATTCCAAAAACAAACGACGGCGCGGCATTTGGCCGCGCCGTTTTTTTGTGCGCTCGTCTGACAGGAAAACCGCGTCATGGGAGGCGGCATGGAAAATAAAGGTCTGAATCTTTCGGAGATCGATGATGCACAGGACCTCCCGGTCCATCAGTTCCTGATCCTAAGTGAATTCACCTCCGATCAGTCCGCGGCGGCCTGGCTGCCGGCGGGGGCGCTGTCCGCTTCCCCCTCCGGAAGCAGCGCCCGGGAGAACTGGGTATCATAGAGCTCGCGGTATACGCCGCCGCGGGCGATGAGCTCCCTATGGCTGCCCCGCTCTGCGATCCGGCCGTCCTGGAGAACGAGGATCTCGTCCGCGGCGAGAATGGTGGACAGCCGGTGGGCGATGAGGATGCTGGTGCGGCTCTGAATGATGGGATCGATAGCCTCCTGGATTTTCTGCTCCGAAATGGAATCCAGGGCGGAGGTCGCTTCGTCAAAGATGAAAATCGTGGGATCCTTGAGGAGCACCCGGGCGATGGACAGGCGCTGCTTTTCGCCCCCGGAAAGCTTCAGGCCCCGGTTGCCGACGACGGCGTCCAGCCCTTCCGGCTGCTTGCAGACATAATCCCAGATATTGGCCTTCTTCAGGGCGGTGATCATCTGCTCCTCCGTGGCGTCGGGCCGGGCGTAGAGCAGATTCTGGCGGATCGTGCCGTTGAAGAGGTAGGTTTCCTGGCTGACGACGCCCACCTGGCCCCGGAGGAAGCTGAGGTCAAGTCTGCGCACATCGATCCCGTCAAAGGTGACGCTGCCCTCGTTCACGTCGTACAGGCGGGGAATCAGATTGACGAGGGTGCTCTTGCCGGAGCCGGAGGGCCCGACGATGGCAATGCTGTGGCCGGCCTTTAATTCAAAGCTCACGTCCTTCAGCACGGGACGGTCCTTTTCATAGCCGAAGCCTACGTGCTGAAAGACCACATTGCCTTCGGCCCGGGCCGGGGTGAGGGCGTCGGGCGCGTTTTCGATCTCGACGGGAATGTCAAAATATTCAAAGATGCGGGTGAACAGGGCCATGGAGCGCATCCAGTCCACGTGGGTGTTCAGCAGGCTGTTGACCGGCGCGTACATTCTGCCCAGCAGGGCCACCAGCACCGTAACGTCGCCGATGGTCAGCTCCGCCTTGTAGACGATCATCAGCATGCCGCTGACCAGGTAGATCAGCATCGGGCCGATGCTGGTAAAGGTGGATAGCACCACGCGGAACCAGCGGCCGGCCATGCCTTCACGGATATTGAGGCGGATCATCCGGCTGTTGGTTTCCTTATAGCGCTCATATTCATACTTCTCCCTGCAGAACAGCTTGCTGAGCAGCTGACCGCTGACGGAGAGGGTTTCGTTGAGGATGCTGTTGATCTCGTCATTGCAGGCCTGGGATTCGTGGGCGTATTTCCAGCGGGTCTGGCCCGCGCGGCGGGTCGGGATGGTGAACAGCGGCACGATGACGATGCCGATCAGGGCCAGAATCCAGTTCTTCTGAAACATGGCGATCAGGGAGATGATGACCGTCACCAGATCGGAGAGGATGGAGGTCAGGTTGGTGCTGACCATCTGCCGCACGCCGTCGATGTCGCTGGTCATGCGGGTGATGATATCCCCCTGATGGTTGGAGGTAAAGAAGCGCTGGGACATTTTCTGCAGGTGGGCGTACATCTGGTTGCGCATATCATAGGTGATATGCTGGGCGATCCAGGTGTTGATATAGCTCTGGGCCACGCCGGTCAGATTGGAGGCCAGCATCACCCCGAGGGACAGGAGGATATATTTGATCAGGGCCTGGAGATTGTGCTCCATGAGGCCTTCGTCGATGATTTTGCCTGTGAGGATGGAGGGAAACAGCGTCAGAAAAGAGGTGGCCCCAATGGTCAGCAGAAGCAGGGCCAGCCTGACGGAATAGGGTTTGAAATAGGAAAAAATGCGCCTGAGCAGCTCCGGCGTTACCCGCGGTTTATTCGCTTTTTCCTCCTCTGACAGGTAGAAGCGGCTGCCATATCCTCCCGGTCCGCGGCCATGCGTCATGGCGGTTCCTCCTTGTTTCGCTGTCGGCGCTTACGGAATATCCATTCCGGGCGCGAGGCGTACGATACTGTGCAGGGATGTAACCATAGGATCGTAAAACGCCATTATCATAAAACATCTTATAGATTTTTGGCAAGAAGTAGTTTTCGACATTTCTTTCTTTTCATTTTCGCCGATCTTTGCTATATTATTTTCAACGGACGGCTGCTGATTCGACCCTGCATTCATTCACAGAGGGAATTGGGCGAGACCGTCATTTCCGGAGGAACTGCTGAATGAGCCGTCTGAAGACATCGTGGATCGTCCTTGCAAACATCGCCCTGATGGGCGCTATTCTGGTTTTCGTTGCTTTTTATTCCAGTTTTGAGCGAAAAGACCACTACAGCGCTCAGGTGGAACATTTCGTCAACGCGTCGGTGGCCCTGGAGCGGGTGACGGGAAATTACCTGGAAGGGGAACAGGGAATCTGTGACAACTGGACGAAGTATATTAACAGCCAGGAGATGACGCTGGAGGAAGCGGCGGCCTATGTCCGGGTCACCCATGTAAATACGGTCGCCTCCGCCCATCTGATCGACGCGGAAACCCTGGAGGGCTATTCGACGCGGCCGAGGCTGAACAGCGAGGAGGATTATGAGGTTTCCTACGCGCGCATGGACCTGCTCGGGGACGGGGCGTGGATCGCGGAGACCGGCGAGGCCGTCAACGTGACCCGGACCTTTACGAATCCCATGAACGGGGAACAGTCCCTGGCCTTCTGCAACCGGATTGCCGTGCGGGACGCGGAAAGCGGGGAAAAGCGGAAGGCCTATCTGCTGCGCATCGTGCCCGTGTCCAATCTGGAGGAGAAGTGGGTATTCCCCAAGGCGGAGTACGGGGCGGAGGATTTTTCCATCATCGACAAGGACGGCAACTATGTCATCCGGGGAAAGTCCTTTAAAAGCAGCAGCTTCTTCGAGTTCTACAAATCCTACAACCAGCCCGGAATCGCGGCGCAGAATCAGCTCTTTTCGGATATCCTGTCCGGTACGGACTCCTTTGCCATGCTGGATTCCAAGGGGAGGGAATGCATCGTCGCCCATACCCCGATTACCGCCACAAAGGGCTGGGTGCTGCTGAGCTCCGCGCTGGTCAGCAATCTGAACGCGGATACGCAAAACTGGATCCTGATCGGGGTCATCTCCTTCGGGCTGCTGCTTCTGCTGGCAGCGGACTTTCTTTACATGCAGTCCGTCAACAAGAAGCTGCAGGTGATGGCCAGGGAGGCCGAAGCGGCCAACCGGGCAAAGACCGATTTCCTCTCCACGATGTCCCACGATATCCGAACCCCGATGAACGCGATCATCGGCCTGACCACCATCGCCGAAAGGAACCTGGGGGACCAGGAGGCCGTGGGGGACAACCTGAGAAAGATCAACCTGGCCGGCAATCATCTGCTGACGCTGATCAATGACATCCTGGATATTTCCAAGGTGGAGAGCGGAAAGATCAGCCTGAGCCCGATGACCTTTTCCCTTGTGGAAACCGTGGAGAACCTGGTGAACATGTCCCAGCCCATGATCAAGGAGAAAAACCTTGTCTTCAGCTTCCGGACCAACCGGATCGAGAAGGAGTACCTTTACGCGGATCAGCTGCGGCTGAATCAGATTTACATCAATATCCTCTCCAACGCCATCAAGTACACCATGCCGGGCGGCCGGGTCTCCGTGGACCTGCGGGAGGAAAAGAGCGACAGGGAAGGGTGCGTCAGGCTGATCTACCGGGTTGAGGACACCGGGATCGGCATGAGCCCCGAATTCCTGAAAAAAATGTACCAGCCCTTTTCCCGCCAGACGGACAGCCGGGTGAACAGCATTCAGGGAACCGGACTCGGGCTGGCGATTACCCGGCGGATGGTCGAATTGATGGACGGAACCATTGAATGCCGGAGCGAACTTGAAAAAGGGACGACCTTCATCATCACGCTGGATCTTGCGGTGGCCGATAAGCAGCTGGAGGAGATGCGGATCGAGGGGGTGGAGGCCCTGATCGCGGACGATGATCCGATCCTGCTGGAAACCGCGGCGGATACCCTGGAATCCATGGGAATCCATACGGAGCAGGCGGGCACCGGGCTGGAGGCGCTGGACATGATCCGCCGCCGGCATGAGGCCGGAAAGGATTACAACGTGATTATCCTGGACTGGAAGATGCCGGATCAGGACGGGGTCGAGACGATCAGGCGCATCCGGAAGGAAATCGACGCGCCCCTCCCCATCCTGCTGATCTCCGCCTACGACTGGTCCGATATTGAGGAGGAGGCGAAAGCGGCCGGGGCGAACGGGTTCATCAGCAAACCGCTGTTCCGCTCCGGACTGTATGAGAAGATCAATGAGCTGCTCGGAATGGAAGTAAAGGCGGTGGAGCCGGCGGACGACTATTCCGACCTGGCGGGAATGAATATCCTGATCGCGGAGGATAACGATATCAACTGGGAGATCATCTCCACCATGCTGGGCATGTTCGGCATCACGTCGGAGCGGGCGGAAAACGGACGGATCTGCACGGAAAAAATGGCGGAGGCCCCGGAAGGCCGCTACGACCTGATCTTTATGGATATCCAGATGCCGGAAATGAACGGCCTGGACGCCACGCGGCAGATCCGCAGCCTGGAGAACCCATGGGCCGCTTCCATCCCGATCATCGCCATGACCGCGGACGCCTTCTCCGAAAATGTGGCGGAATGCCTGCAGGCGGGCATGAACGGACATATCGCGAAACCGGTGGATCTGAAGCTTGTGATCAAAGAGATTCGAAGAATCAAGGAGGAAAAGTCATGAAGAAAATGCTTTGCGTCATCCTGAGCGCCCTGCTCGCCGTCCTTTCGGCGGCCTGCGCTTCCCCGGCGCGGGCGGAAGCCGGAGCGTTCCAGCCGAGGCTGGATCCCGACACCGAATGTGAAATCACCGTGATTGGCACCTATTCCAACTTTGAGGCGCTGGAAGCGGAATTTGAAAGCTTCAATGAGATTTATCCCCATGTCGAACTGACCTATGTGAAGCCGGATGACTATAACAACCTGCTGGGAACGGTGCTGGAGAGCAAAAACGCCCCGAATATCTTCTTCTCCTTCCCCTGGATGTACGGCAATGAAAGCTATCGCACGGCCTTCGAACATATGGAGGATCTCTCCGATCCCGGGCTGGGCCTGGATCTGGAATGCATCCGCCCCAACCTGCTGAGATACGGTGAGGACGGGCAGCTGCGGACGGTGCCGGTCTTCGCCAGGAACTACGGGATGCTGGTGAACGACGACCTGTTTGCAAAGGAAGGGCTGCAGGTTCCCGCCACCTGGACTGAACTGCTGGAGGTCTGCGAGGCGTTCCTGAGCAGGGGCTATTCCAGCCCGATGATGGGCTACACCGCGGGCCCCTCCAGCTGCCTGATGAGCATCCTGGCGTATCCGGAGGTCGTGGCGGCCCTGGCGGAGAATCCCGAGGCGCTTCAGGCCGCCAACGCGATGGATCCCGCCGCCGGGGAGTATATGCGCCCGAGCCTGGAGGCGATGATGCAGCTGATCGGCAGCGGCTATATCAACATGGAGAAATGCGGCGAGATCGGTGACAACTATACCCAGGTGATTCTCCGCTTCTTCGAAGGCGATGTTCCCATGATGATCTGCATGGCGGATACCGTATCCGGAACGGAAAAACGGGAAACCCAGTCCGAGGCCTTCTCCCGGAATCCCTTCACCTATACCTTCGCCCCCATTCCGCTTTCGGAGGACGGAGGCTGGTTTATCGACAGCCCGTCCATCGAATTCTCCGTCAACAAAACCTGTGACAACCTGGATATGACCAACGAGTTCATGCGCTTTCTGATTTCCCGGAGTGAGCTGAATCAGATGGCCCTGGTGAAGCGCCTGATTACCCCGACGAAGGATCTGTCCTTCAGCGCGGTCTATGAACCCTTCGGCCGGGTGCCCGAGGAACGGGTGCTGAGCCCGGAAACCATCGGGATTACGGATGCCCTGTTCGTGCAGGTGAGGAACGCGGCGTATCAGGTCGGAACCGGCGCCGCCACCATTGACGAAGTCGTCAGCGGATACGGCTCCCTGGGGGAATGATCCTCAACCCCGGGCCCCGCGTGCTGAAGGACCGCAAGGCCTTCGGCCAGGGCCGGGGTGAGGGCGCCGGGAGCGTATCCGACCTCGCCGGGAATGTCAAAGTATTCAAAGACGCGGATGAAAGAAAGAGAACCGCGCGAAAAAAGGAACGTGCAGAAAATGCATGTTCCTTTTTTGAGGCTGATCCGGAAACGGTCGGGATCAGGGATGCGCGTCCCCCGGGAGTCAACGCTCAGCTTCGGCTGGCCTTTCCCAGATAGGCTTCCTGAATGGCCTCGCTGGACAGCAGCTCATCGCCGGTGCCGCTGGTGGTGATGCGCCCGGTTTCCATGACGTAGGCATAATCGCAGGCATGGAGGGCGGCGTTGGCGTTCTGTTCGATCAGAAGCACCGTCATTCCCGTGGACTTCAGGGTGAGGATGATTTTGAAGATATCCCGGACCACCAGCGGGGCGAGGCCCAGGCTAGGCTCATCCATCATGATGAGCTTCGGCCTGGTCATGACCGCGCGGCCTACCGCCAGCATCTGCTGCTCCCCGCCGGAGAGCGTGCCGGCCAGCTGCCAGGAGCGCTCCTTCAGCCGGGGAAAGAGGCTGTAAACATAGTTGATATCCTCTTCAATCTCCGTCTTGTCCTTTCGAAGATAGGCGCCGATGCGCAGGTTTTCCAGCACCGTCAGGTTGGCGAAAACCCGCCGTCCTTCCGGAACCATGGCGATGCCCATTTCCACGATTTTCTGGGTGTTGACATCGGTGATGTCCCGCCCTTCAAAATAGATGCGGCCCGCATGGGGACTGACGAGGCCGGAGATCGTGCGGAGGGTCGTGCTCTTTCCGGCGCCGTTGGCCCCGATCAGGGTAACGATCTGCCCCTGTTCCACCTCAAAGGAAATTCCCTTGAGCGCCTCGATGCCGCCATAGGAAACCACCAGATCCGTTACTTTCAGCAGGCTCATTCTTCATCCACCCCCAGATAGGCCGCGATGACGACCGGATTTTTCTGGATCTCGTCCGGCGTGCCCTCGGCAATCTGCCGGCCGAAATCGAGGACGTAGATCCGGTCCGAGATATCCATGACCAGATTCATGTGGTGCTCAATCATAAACACCGTGAGATGAAACCTGTTTTTGATATCCACGATGAATTCCCCCAGCTCATCCGTTTCCTGGGGATTCATGCCCGCCGCCGGCTCATCCAGCAGGAGCAGGGTCGGATCCGTGGCCAGGGCCCGGGCGATTTCCAGCCGCCGCTGCTTGCCGTAAGGCAGGGAAGTGGCCAGCTCATTCGCCTCGTCGGAGAGGCCCACGATTTCCAGAAGGCGGGCCGTCTTTTCCCGGTTCGCCTTTTCCTCCCGCGCGTTGAGACGGAAAGCCGCGGTAAACATATTGCTGGAGCGGCGCAGGTGGGTCCCGATGAGGACGTTGTCAAAGGCCGTCTGGCTTTTGAACAGGCGGATGTTCTGAAAGGTGCGGGCGATGCCCATTCGGGTGATCTTATCCGGGGTGTAGGCCACGGGCTTTCTGTTCTTATAGGCGTCGCCGTTGATGCCGGCGTATTGCCGGATCATTTTGCCCTGGGGATGATTGACGGCGATGGGGCTGCCGTGAAAATCCACCTCCCCGTTGGTGGGCTGATAGACGCCGGTAATGCAGTTGAAGGCCGTCGTCTTTCCGGCGCCGTTGGGCCCGATGAGCGCTACGATTTCCCCCTGGTTGACCTCCAGAGAGAGATTATTGATCGCCACGACCCCGCCGAACTGCATCGTGATATCCTTCAATCGCAGGACGTTCGTGCTCTGATTGCGGTTTTCACTCATTTGACGTTCCGACCTCCCTTCGCCTGCCTGCGGTTTCCGATCTCCCAGAGCTCACGGGTTCCCATGATGCCCTTGCGGAAGAAGAGCACCACCACCATGATGACCACCGAGAAGACCACCATGCGGAAGCCGGGGGCCAGGAGCGGAACCTTGAAGGCGCCCAGCGTGGTTTCCGCGTCCAGAAAACGGAGCCACCACTCGCTGCACGCGATGAACAGGAACGAGGCCAGCACGCTGCCGCTGACGGAGCCCAGGCCTCCGATGACCACAATGAGCAGGATTTCATAGGTCATGGCGCTTTTGAAGCTGTTCGCCTGCAGCGAACCCTGATACATGGCCAGGAGCGCGCCGCCGATGCCGGCGAAGAAGCTGCTGACCACGAAGGCCATCTGCTTATGGTGGAAGAGGTTGATGCCCATGGCCTCCGCTGCGATCTCGTCATCCCGGATGGCCTTGAAGGCCCGGCCGTAGGTGGAGTTGATCAGGAGCAGGATCAGCCCGATGCAGACCCCCACGACCAGGAAGGTGAAAAGCACCGTGTTGCCCGGCATGACGGTCTTCAGCGTCGGATAGGTTTTCAGCAGGTTGGAGCCGTTTGTGAGGGGGCCGATGGTATCCCATTGGACGATGGCCCGGATGATTTCCGCGAAGCCCAGGGTCGCAATGGCAAGATAATCCCCCTTCAGGCGCAGCACCGGCAGGCCGATCAGCGCGGCGAAGAGGGCCGCCACCAGCCCCGCCGCCAGCAGGGCGGGAAGCACTCCGACGGTGAACTGGATCCAGCCCCCGTCATAATACTGGTACACGGCGGCGCGCTTGGCCATGGGAATGGTCAGAATCGCGTAGGTATAGGCGCCGACGAGCATGAACCCGGCCTGGCCCAGGGAGAAGAGCCCCGTAAAGCCGTTCAGCAGGTTCATGGAGACGGCGATCAGGGCATAAACCGCACCCTTCTGCAGCACGGTGACCACCATGGATTTCGAACCGGCCGTGTGCTCGATCAGACAGCCGCCCGCATACAGCGCCGCGACGACCAGCAGGGAAATGATGAGCCGCATGTTTCCTTTTTTCATGTTTCTCACCTCACACCTTATCCGTGTTTTTCTCGCCGAAGAGGCCCGTGGGCCGGAACAGCAGCACCACGATCAGCAGCGCGAAGGTGAAGGCATCCGAGAAGGCGGTGAGCCCCGCCGCTTTGATCAGGTTTTCGCAGATGCCGATGATCAGCGCGCCGATCATCGCCCCGGGGATGGAGCCGATGCCGCCGAATACCGCGGCCACAAAGGCTTTCAGGCCGGGCATGGCGCCGACGGTCGGCGTAACCGCGGTATAATTGGTAAAATACAGCACGGAGCCGATGGCGGCCATGGCGGAGCCGATGATGAAGGTGACCGAGATGACGCTGTTGATTTTGATGCCCATCAGCTGGCTGGTTTCAAAATCAACGGAGACCGCGCGCATCGCCATGCCGATTTTCGTGTGGTTGATCAGCATGACCAGCGCAACCACCAGGCCGATGGTCAGCAGGGGGGTGACGATGGTCACCAGCTTCGTGGCGGCGGAACCGAGACGGATGGTCTGGGACAGGAAGGGCAGCACCGGATACTGCTTGGCCAGACCGCCGGTGATATACCACATCAGGTTCTGCAACAGATAGCTGACGCCGATGGCGGAAATCATGATGGACATCCGCGGCGCGGAGCGCAGGGGCTTATAGGCCACCCGCTCCACAACGAAGCCGAGGACCACCGTCAGCAGGATGACCAGGGGGATGGAAATGCCGATGGGAAGGCTGGCGGTCAGATAAATCATGAAAAAACCTGCGGCGGTAAAGATGTCCCCGTGGGCGAAGTTGATCAGGCGCAGGATGCCGTAAACCAGGGTGTATCCCACCGCGATCATGGCATACTGGCCGCCTACGGAAATTCCCGCCAGCAGGTAGGGAAGCAGCGTGTCAAACATGAGGAGTCCCCTTTCGAGAAAGCTTGCGGACGCATCAGGAACGGAAAGGGGCTGCTGCCTGAAGCAGCAGCCCCCGCTGAAATTACCGAATGATTACTGGGCCACGCTCTGGGTCTTCACAAAGTCGAAGGCGCCGGTTTCCGGATTGGCGAACTTGATGTAAGCCATATCCTTTTTGGCGTCGCCGACATCATCAAAGGCGATGGCGCCGGTGACCCCTTCATAGGTGACGCCGGGCAGCGCTGCGGCGATGGCGGCGGGATCCGCGCTGTCGGCGGCGGTGATGGCGGCCAGGGCCACGTTATACGCGTCGAAGCCGAGGGCGGAAACCGCAGCGACGATGTCGTTGCCGCCGTTGTTGGTCAGCTTGCTGCTGTCGGCGTTCAGCCAGGCCTTGAAGCCGGAAACGAAATCGGCAGCCGCAGCCGCGTCGTCGTTTTCATCGAAGAAGGTGGAGCAGTAAACCTTGATGTCCTTGCCCTTGGCGGCGTTCAGGATCGCGGAGTTCTCCCAGGTGTCGCCCGCCAGAATCGGGAAGCTGATGCCCTGGGCGGCGGCCTGGTCGATGATCAGCGCCGCATAGGTGGTGGCGCAGGGGGCGAACATGACGTCACAGCCGTTGGATACCGCATTGTTGATATACGCCGCGAAGTCGCTGGTGCCTTCCGTGAAGTTCTCTTCCACCACTTCGAGGCCCAGCGCCTTGAAGGCTTCCACAAAATACTTGCCCAGGCCCACGCCGTAATCCTCGCCCAGCATGGTCAGCACATAGGCCTTGGTAGCGCCCAGCTCCTTGGCATAGTTGGCCATGACGGTGCCCTGGAAGGGATCCAGGAAGCAGATGCGCCAGTAATAATCGCACAGCAGGGTGACGTTGGGATTGGTGCAGCTGACGCCGATGGCCGGCACGCCCGCCTCGGCAAACACGTCGCCGCCGGCCATGGAAACGCCGGAACCGTAGGAACCGAGCACCACGGACACATCCTTGCTGACCAGGGACTGGGCGGCGGAGACGGCCTTATCCGTCAGGGACTGGTTATCCTCAATGACCAGCTCCACGGTGTATTCCTGACCGCCGATGGTCACGGTGGGAGCCAGGCTGTTGGCATACTCGATGCCAAGAATCTCCTGCTTTCCGCCCGCACCGTTATCGCCGGTGGAGGGCTCAAAGACGCCGATGCGGATGGTATTGTCCGCCATCGCAAAAGCAGGGACCACCATCAGGACCACAAGTACCAGAGCAAGCAGTTTCTTCATCTTAGTTTTCCTCCCTTGCATATATTGATTTCATGGGTTCTCTTCGGTCTCGTTAGTATAATGGTTCAGAGAACAAAAAGCAATGAAAATGCAAAGGAAAGACAATGGAGCTGTGAAGCTCAGGATTTTTCAATCCTTTTCTTCACAGCTCCAGGCCAAAAAATCGGTCCTGTGAAGAAGCAGGCTCCTGCGGCGCCCGGAAAGGCTGCGGGAAACCGCTTGACTTCGAGTTAACTCTTATGTTTATAATGGGGCGGAAAAGCGTGAGGAGGTCGGACGATGTATAGCGGACGGGAAAAAAGATGCTGAAGCTGAAAAAACTGACCTGGGATTTGACCGTGTGCAAGCCTGAGGATATTTCCGCCGTGGACCTGTCCAAAGATTTCTACTTCCTCGGCCGGACGGAGGAGGAGCTTTCGCTGGTCTGCCGGACGGAGGATGTGCCGGAAAGAACCTCGGAACGGGAGGATGGCTGGCGGGGCTTTCGCATTGAAGGCGTGCTGGATTTCTCCCTCATCGGCATTCTGTCAAAGCTCTCCGCGATCCTCGCTGAGAACGGAATCGGCATCTTCGCCGTGTCCACCTACAATACGGACTACATCCTGGTGAAGGCGGAAAACTTCGCGCGGGCGATGGATGCACTGGAAAAAGCGGGATACGAAGTGGCTGAATGAGGACAGAAACCTCAGCGTCCATATGACTTTGAAAAGCTGATTCTTGAGCCAAAGCAAAAAACAGGCCCGCAGTCGGGGTCGCAAGATCCAGACTGCGGGCCTGTCGTTTGTGTTTATCCTTCAATCAAAATCTGTTTCTTTTCAGGAACTTTCGGGGCTTCCTTCTTAGGAATCATCAGGCTCAGTACACCATTCTCGAACTTGGCTTTTATGTCGTCTTCAGTAATGCTCTCACCCACATAAAAGCTACGCTGCATGGTGCCGACATAACGCTCCTGACGAAGCATCTTCCCCTTGTTCTCCTTGTTCAAGCTCTTCTCGGTGGAGATGGTCAGGTAACCGTTGTTCAGATCCAGTTTGATTTCATCCTTGTTGAAGCCGGGCAGATCCACATCCACCTCATAGCCTTCATCTGTTTCCTTCACATCGGTTTTCATCAGGCGGCTGGCCTTCTTGCCATAGAGCACATGCTCCGGACGCCCAAAGCCGCGGAAGAAGTCACGGTCAAAGTCATCAAAGACGTCAAACAGGTTTTCACCAAACACGGTAGGAAGATAAGTACTCATAATGCAAACCTCCAATTCATTGGCCTTGTACGCTTGGTTCATTGCCACGCTTGCAGGGTCGCAT
>JAFPWU010000002.1 GCA_017412715.1 Clostridia bacterium | reverse complement strand
GTGGCAAACCTGCAAAGTTAGTACATTTTGCAAAAAGCTTGTTGGTAGGCTTCGCCCCCAAGCCCCTGAAAGCCAGCACTTTGTGCTGTGGTTGTGTGGTGAACCATTGGTATCACCACGGTTCAGCAAACGCTGAATGATAAAGAAAGACCCCTGCGCCTGTTGGTTGGCTTGTGATACCAACTTTTCAGGTGCAGGGGATTGGTGTCCTTTTGGTATGAACTTTGTTATGTGTGATTAATTCTGATTCCGTTTTTGATCTCAACCCCACAACCACTGGATACGGGATCAATGTGACCTTTTTCCGGAAAACTTTATCATTTCTTTATCAGAGCCGCTTCGGAGAGGACTGAAAGTGTTGTGGCATAAGGGGTTTCGCAATTCCGGTTCTTATTCCCACTCAATACAATCTAACGCTTTTAGCTTAATTTCTGTTTCTTCTGTTCGTTCTCGTGATTCTGATTCTACAGATTATCTGTATTCTCCATGCTCTACGGCCTCAGTTTATCATTTCTTTATCAGCGTGATAAAGAGGCTGTTTTGCTGTGGATCGAGAGGTTAATTTCCCTGGAATTGTTACTGCTTTTGTTTTCCGGCGTGTGGCTGAAAAATGTCTTCCAGCGTAATCAGATGAATGTGTTGATCATGAATGGCACATATCTCCTCTGTAAAGCCGGATCGGGAAACGAGGTAATAATCAATCACATCATATTGGGCGAAAAGGGAAAGGCTTTCACGCATGTGATCAAGCATCGTCATACTGAACGGCGCTTTCCTGTACTTGCATTCCACGGCCAGCAGGTGGTTTTTCTGTTTTCCGATCCCCTCTGCAAGACCATCAAGCTCAACGGAGCGGCCGAGCCGGGAATTCTCCACCGTGTAATTGCGAATCGGGCCATAGTAAAAAGGCAGTTTTCCCTCACGATTCCGTTCTTCCAGCCAGAGCAGGGCTACATCTTCAAAGGATCGGGCTGTAAAATCCTGGATTCCCTCCAGAGCTTCACGGAAAAGCATTTCCCCAAAACCATTCTGAATCACGTCTCGCTGGTCAAAGATGAACCGATACCAGAAGCGAAGCAGGCTGTCAGCCACCGCATAGTAGTTGGTTTTCTTGTTTCGGATGAAGGATTCCCGTCGTTCGAGCACCTGCATCTGTACGAGCGATGACAGATATTTCGCCACATAATTATTTTCAACGCCGACCGCTTCTGCGATCTCTTTACTGAAGCGCTTACCCCGCGCAACTGCCTGAAGAATCGAATTGTACATATTCTGTTCGGAGACGCCGACCGGCATGATCTTCTCCGGCGCATCCAGCAGGGTTCCGTATTTGCTGTAGAGCAGCTGACGGACATTTTCCTGAAAAGAAACCGTGTGATCAATCATGCCAAGATAGTAGGGATGCGGGCCAAAGAGACCGAGATACTGAACCTGCTCTTCGATGGATCTGTCTTCGACGAAGGCTCTTGCTTCATGGAAGGGCATCTTTTCCAGATGAATCTGAAAAGTGGCACGCTGATACAACGGATCATTCCGGTTGTTCAGGATTTCTTCCATGAAGGATACATTGCTGCCGGAGAGAATCAGCATCAGCCGGGCCTGCCTGAAGACACCATCCACAAAGAACTGCAGCAGGGACAGAAGGGACTGGTTCTTCTGGCACAGGTAGGCAATCTCATCGATGATCAAAACCATCCGCCCGCTATTCGCGTCGGATGCGATACTCTCAAACGCGTCAGAAAATGACTCATACCGAACATGCTCATCCATTCCCCGGAAGCGGCGGTATTCGCGGCTGAAAGCGGAGAGGTTGTCCTTTTCATCTGCCTTGCGGGCCTGAAAATAAAACGCCTTCTTTCCCTTGATGAACTCCTGAAGCATTGTTGTTTTGCCAATCCGGCGGGCTCCATAGACCACACCGAATTCAAACCGATCGCCTGCCCAGCGTCGTTCCAGCTCGGCCAGTTCAGATTCTCTCCCGACAAACATGCACTTTCCTCACAATCTCTTTCATCAACCGATAAGTTGTCAACTTACGGGTTGATAATATTGTATTCAATAGAGAAATCTTTGTCAAGCATGTAATCCAGTTCCCAAAGGTCTTGAATCAGGAAAGCATAATGGGTCACTTATCTGACCCATTCCTGACCCATTTTGCACACGTAATACAACCAGAGCTTGTGCTCTGTGGTTGTGGGGTATTATTGGCGTTATACCCTGTTTCAGCTGTTGATGAGATACGAAGAAGACCCCTGCGCCTGTTGGCTGGTATGTGATACCAGTTTTTCAGGTGCAGGGGAGGGTTGAGTTGAGAGCAGTCAGCGCGGCTGATCAGGGCCGGCGGTACAGATAATAGGTCCATTCCCGGCCCTCGAAGACCATGCTGCATTCATCGATCAGCCGGTAGTTTTCCAAGCCCTTTGCCCGTTTGCCCCGAACGACGAGATAGGCAGGCTTTCCCTCCGCGATGGCGGTGCGGTGCTCCTTTTCCATCTCGGGGAGATTATTGTTCAGGGTGCAGAAGAAACGGGTGACCGGCAGGGAACCCGAGGCGAAGTAAAAGCCGCCATCCAGAAATCCGTAATTCAGGAGCGATGCATCCTCCGACGCGCTGATGATTTCCCCGAACCGGTACTGGGGCGTGTCTTCCCTGGGAATTTTCGTTAAATAGAAATTGCTGCTCCAGGCATAGGCTGCGAATGGACTGAGCGCCGCAATCAGCGCGGCCGATCCTGCCATGGCCCGTCTGAATCCAAGCCTTGTTTTCACTGCGTCCGGAATCAGCCGGAGCATCACGCCGCAGCCGACGGGTGCGAAAGAAGCCATGACCAGTGCATAGTAGGGGCACTTTCTTCCACTCCAGTATGTGAAAACAAACAGCCCAACGGAGCTGAGAAGAACCGCCAGAAATTCCCGCCACTGTTTCCGGATCTTCAGCAGCAGCCCCGCCAGCCCCAGGAACAGAGGTATGGACCAGGGCAGATTGTTCAGCAGATTCGGGAGGGGATCCGGATAATTCCCGCCCCGGATATTCTGGGAGTACCTGATCAGATTGTCGATAAAATAGGCGTTCCACAGGGCTGGCAAGCCTCCGCGGAGCAGATACCAGAGGAGAATGAGGGCGGAGAGGGAGAGAAATCCCGCCAGGAAGCAGAGGATCAGCCGCAGCAGCTCCTTGATTCTGCCCTCAGCCAGGTACATGATCAGCACGGCGGCAGCAAGGCCGGCATAGAGTCCGCAGAAGGTGTATTTGGTCCAAAAAGCCGCCGCGGCAAAAAATCCCATCAGCACCCCCTGCCTCCGGTTCAGGGGGGTTCTCTCCCGTATGGTTTTCAACACCAGGTACAGGGAAGCCGCAAATACCGGCAGGAAAAACTCCTCCGCGCTTCCGCCGTGAGAAAACGCCGGCGTCAGCGGAACAGCGATCCCGGTTCCGGCGGCTGTGAGGAAGAAAGCCGCCGGGACGCTGGAAAGCGTCTCTGCGATGCGGCCGCTGTAAAAGAGAAAGAACGCATACAGGATCACTTCGATCAAAAAGACGCCCAGGAAACTGTTCTCGGAAAACAGGGCTGCCAGCGCATAGACAAAATACAGCAGGGGCCCCTTCTGATCATACAGATCCAGATAAGGTACGAGCCCGTGACGTATTCCGCGCCCGACCGTGAAAAAGCAGTTGACATCCACCCAGTCGTTCAGCGGATAAAGGAAAGAATTCTTTGAACAGATGGTCAATACGCCACAGGAGAGCAGAAGGCAATACAGTGCCCGCAGGGCGTTTTTTCGGGATCGAGTCATACAGGATCACCCCACTTCCGCGGAAATCCGATCCGGCATATTCTGCCGGACAAGAGCATCGACGGCCTCCTGGCTTTCATACGCTGCGGCCTCCCTCTGGCATCCGGCAGGTAAAGACCAGCAAATTGTTTTCCATGGCTGCACAGATGGTGCCGCCATGCTTTTCCGCAATGGCCCGGGCGATGGCCAGGCCGATGCCGAAGCCGCTCTGCTTTTCCTTGCTTCGGGAGACATCTGTCCGATAGAACCGGTCAAACAGCTGCCGGCACTGCTCGTCGGTCAGCACCTGGGAAACCTCATTGGCTACCGTCAGCACCGCATACCTTCCTTCTCTCCTGGCCTGCAGCTGAATGTGTCCCCCTGCAGGCGCATACTTGACAGCGTTGTCCAGGAGCGTGGATAGAAGGCGCTGGACAGAGGCCCTGTCACCCCAAAGGGTGAGTCCTTCCTCCGTCTTCGTTTCCAGAGTTTTCTTCTGATACTCTGCCATGGCTGCAAAGGGTTCGGCTGTTTCCTGAATCAATGCGTCCAGCGGAAGTGTTTCCAGGGAAAGGGGAGTGTTCTCCTCTTCCATGCGGGAAAGGTAAACCAGCTCCTCTACCAGATGCTGCATCTGTGCCGTCTGCTTCCGGGTGCTCCGAACCCAGGGGCTGTCCGGTAATTCCATCTGCAAAAGATCCATGTTGGTGGAAATGACCGTCAACGGCGTTTTCAGCTCATGGCTGGCGTTGGTGATAAACTGCTTCTGCTGCTCCATGTTCCGGCTGATGGGCGCGATTGCTCTGCGGCTGGCCAGGGTTACCAGGGCAAATGCGATCTGGATTCCGCCGACGCATACGATCGCCGAAAAAAGTGCCAGGTTGCGAACAGCGGTCAGCTTGGTTTCACAGTCCAGAAACAGGATCAGAACCTCTCCGCGGTCGTTGGTCCGTTTCTCAAACAGCCAGTCCTGCAGAAAGCCGGAATCGCCGCCGCTCTCCATCACCTGCCGGGCCAGTGTCCCGGCGGTTTCTCCGTCGGGATCGGTCATATTCAGCAGATTCATCTTCCGCTGGTTTCCTTCCTCGTCATAGAAAACGGAAAACCAGCTGGATTCGCTGATCAGATTGCGGGAATGCCGGTTTTTTCCCTTCAGCCCCCCGTCGATCCTTTCCTTTCCGGACGCGCCAAAGTCAGCCAGAAAGGAAAGCGTTTCCCTCAGCTCATTGCGCACGCTGATCCAGTTGGCGGCATTCACCAGCAGCACAGCTAGGATCATGGCCGCCGTCAGAGCGGTCAAGGCGATAAGAATAAACCGTTTCCGCAACTGTCTGATCATGCTTTTTTCTCCAGATAATATCCAAGACCGCGATGTGCCTGAATTTCCACGGCGCTTCCAAGCTCCGTCAGCTTTTTCCGGAGGGTGGAGATGTTGACCCACACCACGTTGATTTCTGTTTCCGAATCCCAGCTCCAGATCCTGTCCATCAGCTGCTGCACGGAAAAAGGGATCCGGGGATACTCCAGAAACAGCGTCATCATCTGGAGCGCTTTTCCCGTGAGCCTCCTGGTGTGCTCTCCGCAGCGAAGCTCCCCGGTGACCTTATCCAGGGACAGATCCTCAAAAGTGACTACGTCCGGCACATAGCTTTCCCGCCGCCGCAGCAGCGCCCGGATCCGGGCCAGCAGCTCCTGGGCATTGAAGGGCTTGGACAGATAATCGTCCGCCCCGGCATCCAGGCCTTCTACCTTGTCCTCCACCGCGTCCCGGGCTGTCAGCAGCAGGCAGGGGACATGCACCCCCGCCTCCCGAATCCGCCGCAGCGCCTCCACGCCGTCCATGCCCGGCATCATCCAGTCCAGAATCATGCCGTCGTAGGCTTCGGCCCGGGCATAATCCAGCGCGTCTTTCCCGTTTGTCACGGCATCTACCTGATAGCCGGAGCGGGTCAGAAGCGTTTTCAGCGCAGCATTCAGATCCAGATCGTCTTCCGCCAGAAGAATCCGCATTCCGATTCACCTGTCCTTTTCCCGAATAGATCGATTACATTTCGCCGTGCTCTTCCAGCCCCCGGCCCAGCGAGACCGGCATATTTCCATTCCGCTCACGGACCGCGTCCAGAAAGGCCCGGCTGCCTGCCCCTTCCCGCAGGGCACCCCGATAGATCAGCTGATAGGCCGTACCCATTTCCACGGTTCGAACCCGGATCAGCTCAAAGACGGTAAAGCTGGCTGCCAGCAAATCGTCAAACAGGCCCTCGTAATCCAGGCTTTCCGGCACGTTAATGCGCACCTCCCGCAGCTTTTCCCCCGCCGAGCCAAACCGAAGGGCGGAAAGCAGGGCATGAGCTCCCAGACAGAGGACCATCAGCAGGCAGGCCACCGCCGCGTATCCTGCTCCCAGGCAAAGCCCCGTCGCCGCGGCCAGAAACAGGGCCAGAATATCCTGCGCGCTGCCCTGAACCGAGCGGAATCGGATCAGGCTGAAGGAACCAGCCACGGCAATGCCGGCGCCCAGATTTCCATTGACGGCCATGATCACCGTGGCGGTAATCACCGGAAGCAGCGCCAGGGTGAAGGCAAAGGAGCGCGTGGCCGCCGGATTTCTCCGGGTAAAATACCAGGCCTCCGCAAAGCCAAGCACCAGCGCCAGGCCCAGCATCAGAAGCACGCTGCCCTCCGTCAGGCTCCCATTGACAAAGACACTCTTAAACAATTCTTTCTTCCCCCTTCAATTCCTTCTGTTCCCGGCCGGATATACCGCTGATAAGCCGCCCCGTATTTGGAAAAATGATCTCTCCGGATCTCGTTCTCCCGCAGCAGCCGGGTCAGCCAAAGCGGGTAGGCTCCGCCGCTTTTGATTTCCATGAGCCGCAGCGTTCCCGGCAGAAGAAGGAGACCGGGAACCCTCGCGTTCAGATCCATATCCCAGTCCCGGAAAGTAATGTTCCGGTCAAAGGTAATCCGAAGCCCGGAACTCCCGGGGGATGCCCAGGCATCCCGGTCGCAGGAGATCAGCGCGGCGGGAGAAAGCGAATATCTGCGAATCATCCACTGCGCCTCCCGGCCGATCTGCCCGGATCCCTCAGGTACAATTCCCTGCGCCAGGCAGGTCTCCGCCGCCTGCAGAGGCAGCCCGGTGCGCCGCTTGTATCCGATGCCCCGGTACTTCCGCTTGATCTCCAGAAAGGACTCCGTCAGGATCCCCGGCTCGCCGTAGGCCCTCAGCCGCAGCTTCTCCTTGAAGGCGGGACGCTCCAGCGAAGCCCGGATCAGCCGGTAATCCGGCGAGTCATAGTACAGGCTCTGCACCCGGGAGCTGCCAAAGTTCATCCGCGCGAACCCCTGCTGCCGGAGGGCCGCCTCCATGGCCGCGGCCTGGGAAAGGGAAATCAGATACTTGGTTTCCACCCGTTTGAAGCACTCTTCCATGGTCACCAGCTCTTTCTTCGATTGTTCCGGCCGCTGCCGAAGCCATTTCCGCCTTCCGCACCGGACAGGCTGTTTGTCACCTGGCCGCTGTACAGGGTCTTTTCCCCGACGGTCACTGTACAGAGGTCGCCTTCCGCCAGCTGTGCGCTGGAAATCATCAGGGTATCAAAGGCCTGGCCCGGGGTAAAGCTTCCCAGCTCTGTCCCATACTGATCCCTCAGCACGATCGTCTCGCCCGCGCTGTCGGAGGCGGAAAACACCATGATGCTCTGGCCGTTCAGGCCGGCCGTATCCTGCATCACGCCGCCGGTGCTGGCAACGATCAGCGTACCGCCGGAAACGGTGCCGCTGCCGTTAAAATCAATGGCGCCTTCACCAGTGGTGGTAGCGGCCCACACTCCGATGACCCCGCCGGAAATCTGAATACTGCCGTTGCTGTCCAGCCCGTCGCCGCCGACGGTGACCTCGATCCGGCCTCCTGAAATGCTCATCATCCCCGTCGATCCCGATGCGGAATTATTTCCATTGCGGCCCCGGCCGCCAAATCCTGATCCGTCGGCGCCGCTGGAGGCGTTGATCCCGTCATCCGAGCTGACGATCCGGATGAATCCCCCCGCGATGGTCACGTTCTGGGCCTCCAGCCCTTCATAGCTCTGGGTGATATCGATCGTCCCCGCCGAAACTGTCAGCGCCTGATCCGCGTGCATCGCGTCATCACCGGACCGAATCGAGAAGGTGCCGCCTTCAACGGTCACATTCACCGCGTGCAGGCCGTCATCCGCACAGTCCAGGGTATACGTGCCGCCCAGCACAGTCAGGCTCGCGGCGGCTTTCACCGCTTTCCGCGAGACGGCGCTGTCCGCCGAGCCGGAGAAGACGCCCCAGTCATCCCGACCGCCCCAGCCGCCAAAGCCGCCTCGGCCCCTGGAGGAAACCTGCACCTCACCGGCACCGTCTCCTGTTCGAATCTGGACGGTTCCTCCAGCCAGCACGATCCAGCCCTTTCCCTCCGCGTCTGTCCGGGTAGCCGTGATGCCGTCTCCGCCACAGGTGATCCCGAGGGCTCCGTCCAGCACCAGGACTGAATTCCTTCCCCGGACGCCGTCCGTCACGGCCGTGACGGTGATGGCTCCGCCGGCAATGATCAGATCCGCTTTACTCTGGATGCCGTGCTTCTGCGTACCGTTCACGGCGAGCGTCCCCTGACCGTTGATCGAAAGGTCATCCTCCGCGTACAGTGCCGCGCCGACGGTATCATCCTCGTCGGTGACGGGGCTTCCGTCCGTCAGGCTGTTTTCCGTACCCTCCGCCAGCGTAATGATCAGCTTGTCCGCCTGCCGTTCATAGATGGCGGGGCCTTCCGGGCTGACAATCGATACGCCGTTGAGAATTAGACGCACCTTCGCGTCCTCCGGAGCTTCGATCAGGACCTGGCCGTCCAGCGTTCCTGACAGCACATAATCGCCTGCTTCCGTAATACGGACGATTTCGTCTTCCGCAGTATTCAGGTCAATTGACCGGGCTTCCGCAGCGCTCCAGGCTTCCTCTGTGTCCCGGGCTTTGCAGAGGGCTGTTACATCCACTGTCTCCGCCTCTGCCGCGGGCCCGAAGGGAGCCGCATAGAGCATCATCACTGTCAGAAACAGGCTCAACGTTTGACACACTTTATTTTTCATGCCCTTCTCCTTGCAACCAATGCGTCACGCTCTGTCCGATGCCGCAGGCGCACAGAGCCAGCAACAGCCATCGTGAAATGCTGTTGTCGACAAAATTCATCATTGGATTGAACTGGTCCAGCACCAGAAACACAATGAACATGATTCCCAGAATCACCGTCAGATGACTCAGCAGTGACATCACTTTATTCATAGGATTCCACCTCCGCAATCAGCAGCGCGTCGCTGCTTTCCCGGCCTCCGCCGGATGGCTCGTTGATCACCTGATTGTTCCACACCATGATGGAGGAATTGCCTCCATCCAGATTGTAGGCCGCCTGACAGCCCAGATCATAAAACAGCTGGCTCAGGTCCGGCAGGCTGATGCCGGCGGAATCTCCCCGTCCGTCCACCACAATCAGGCAGTAATGCCCGGGCTCATAGTATCCGATCGCCGTCCGGGGGTTGGCGGAAATGATCCGGCTTGTGCTGGAAAAAGAGGTCAGCACGCTTCCGTCCAGATCCAGCAGCGCGGGGCCAAAGGTCCACGCCTGCCACGCGCCCTGGGCGATTGCATCCTCAACGGAAAAGGAGGATCCAGGCATCACCCGCATGGTTCCGTCATAGTAAAGCACGCACACGTCGCAGTCTGTCCGGTTGGCCCGGTAGATGACGCCGTTGCGGATCACCACGCCTTCGCCGGTGTTGCCGTAATAATCGCCGTTGACCGCCAGCAGGGCATTGTTCAGGAGCGCCATATTCTCAATGCTGTCCCGGAATCCGGAGCCGTAGGTGTCACGGGCCAAGGCGGACTGAAAGCAGGTAATGTCCCGCACATAGATATCCGCCAGATAATAAGTGGTCCGCCCGAGGCTGTTTTCGGTCACCGTGATGGAAATGTCCGGGCTGGAGTAGCTGTTTTCTGTCACAACTACCGACTCCGTATATTTCCCGGCAAACTTTTCGCTCAGGGTCACCGCGCTGCCTGCGGTTTCATCTTCCGCCGCTTCCGCTTCAGCTTCTGATTCGCTGCCGTTCAGTGCGCTCCCGCCCTTGGTATTCATACCGCCCTTTCCGTTTCGGCCGCTGCTTTGCTGTTTCCCGCCTCTCGCCAGCAGCGGCGCCGAATCATTGATTCCGGCAGACGCAATCAGAACGGCATTTTCTGGCAGTGCCAGGCCGGAATTTGAACCGGATTCCTCCTGACGGAGCGGATTGGGGATAACGAAGCCCAGGCTCTGCTGCTGCCGGGGAAGCACATGATGGAACAGGGCAAAAACAACCAGCGCCACCCCGGTTATCAGCAAATCGATCAGAATGTTTCTGATCAGAGTGTGTTTCTTCATCTGCATTTCCTCCTCTGTCGAAGCCTGCTGTTTTATCTTCGACAATCAGAGAATATCTCTCAATCCTAAAATGAACTTTAAAGAAGTACCCCAAAAATGTGAACGAATGGTGAACCTTTTCAGCTCCAGGCTGGCAGAGAAGAATGTGACCGCAGGACAATTGCAGACGATCGATAACTGGTATGAGCACCGGGATGAGTTATTCTCAATGGGTCAGCGGTATATCGCCTTGGCAAAAAAACTGACGACAGAACAATCAGCGGAGAAGCTCAGGAAGATGTTGATGAACGCCCTCCAGAAAAAAGGCAGCTCGAAACATAGAAGAAATGAAAAGGTCATGGCAAAGAGAGAAAACGCTCATGGGACAAACTCAAGATCCCAGCGCCACGGAGCGAACGGTGTATTTGAGATCAACATAGCAGCAGCAAGCAGGGCAAATGCGGATGGCCAGATCTGTCTCCGTGCCGAGATTTTTGACGGCGGTGTGCACGCTGCAGATCTGGATCAACGGCTTCGTGCCTGGCAGGAGCAAGCCGCTAAGCTGAAAGCCGGAGAAATCACGCAAGAGGATTACGACCGCTGGCGTTATCACTACCCTGCATTTGACGATACCAGTATCCGTGTTCCGATCCCGGCGGAAGAACCTGCGCGGTCCAAACGCGGCAGAAAACCGAAGAATAAAGACTGACAAAAAAAGCCCTCCGATCTGTGGATGATGGGTCCACAGCGGAGGGCTGAATCATACAAATCTGTAGTTTTCCTGATCTCGTTTTCCGTTTCCGGTCATTTACCCCACAACCACCGGACATGGGGACGATGTGACCTTTTTCCGGAAAACTTTATCATTTCTTTATCAGAGCCACTTTGGAGAGGGCTGAAAGCGTTGTGGCATACGGCGTTTCACCATTCCGGCACTCATTCCCACTCAATGCCACCAAACTGTTTTTGTTTAATTTCTGTGGCCTCTGGTATTCTGAGTGACTCTGATTATTCAGATTATTCCTATTCTACTGGCTATCCCCGGTTTTGTTATCATCTGGTTATCAACTGATAACAAATCCGCGCCGCAGATGAGGTTTAATCATAGGAGAATTATAACCGATCACAACGCAGGAATCAAGCAAAAATCGGCTCAGATTGGGTCAAAATCGGCTCACGGAATTTGAGCCGATTTGTAATATCGTACGGCAGGTCCAGAACCTTCGGAGATGATGAGACCAGCATTTTTCATTTTGGCCAGAAGCCTTGTAATAGTTGGTTTTGATTTTCCTGTAGAACGACGAACAATGGTGTTGTTCACAGAGCCGGAGCGTGCGATTATATCCATAATGCAAAGGATGGTTTCCTGTTCATCGGCTCTGAATCGGCTCATGATCGACTCATCAATTTTGAGCCGATCCGACCTGAGGATTTTCATGTATTCATGGTTGGGAAGGCAATGCACCATAACGCCTTCATCAGATATGCTGTATTCCGGGATGGGAGTTTCATACAGGGAGTTGCATTCATTTCTGATCTTATCGAAACCTCTGCCCCAGGCTTCAATCATTCCACTGACAAAGAAAACATAAGCAAGTTTGGGATTGAAAGGCTTGGATGAATGCTTTGCGAATAGTTTTTCAGAGGTACGAAGGTCACGGGGCATATCACCGTTATTCCAGATGTAAATCTGATCATCATAGACACTGATCTGGATGGGATTGCATGAAGCGTAGTCTTTATGCACAACTGCATTGAGCAGGATTTCCCGGAAAGCGTCCCGCGGGAACATATATATTTCCTTTCGTTGGATCCCGTCATAGGTAATACGAGCTTTCATATATTTCGTATAGACCAAATCAATTGTTCGGTCAATCTGTTCAATGAGTGAACCATGAATCTCGTCCTGGTATTGCAAATCGGAATCGGAATCACCAAAGAATCCGATTTTGATATAAGCTCCGGTGACCCAACGTTCTGGATCGCGATAGAAGGCCAGCATGGCTGCACGGATCAAGTGGTTATCCTCATCTACAAGATGCAGGTTGTCCATCAGAATATCATTGCTGACATTTGCTTCTTCGATAGTCAGCCGGCCGCGTTCCAAGGCTTTCTGCTTGAAAAGCGCAATGGCTTCCGGTTTCAGATCTGCCATGGTCAGTTTGGGCAATGGAACACCATCCCAGGTTATGCCCTGGGATTTCAGCAGCGCAAGATCCAGTTCCTTACCGACGATTTCCCTGAGAACGCTGCCGGAACGATAGTAGTACCGGCCATGATAACTGATCAGGAAGGGGTATTTCCCCACTACGATTTCGAGATAATCCTTCCCGTTTTCCGTGCACAGATTGACATCGGCTATGATGCCCATGGCGTTGGTGATTTTATTGGGCAAATCCTCCAGCAGCTTTTTGCTGTCAGAAATGCCAACAACTTTCCCGTTGTCATCTTTACCGATGAAGAGCGTTCCTCCATGTGCATTTGCGTACCCGCAAATCCATTTCAGATATTCATCTCTCCAGGATTCTTTCCATTCGATTTCCTGATGCTCTGGCATAACTGTTCGCTCCTATTCTCGTTCCAGATTATTGGGCAATATCGACCGATTTAACCAGCGTGCGCGCTACGCTACCTGATAATATACGGATAATGCTTTCCTGGGAAGCTCCAAATGACAATAGATTAATGCTGCCATACCAAACAATTTTCTCATCGATAATGGCAAATTTCTGATGAATTGCCTCCTTGCACAGAATTGAAGCATTGTTGTTTTGTAATTGACGAATAGCCTGAGAAACATCAAGGGAGGTTTTCCCCTGAAAAGAATCGGAAGGCCTGGTAACAACTGTAACCTGAACGGGATGCACATTTTCTTTAATTTGTCTATATAGCCATTCGACTCGTCGTTCTTTGATAAACGGACTGACAATCACAATGCTTTTCCGTGCTTTTCTGATATCTGCCAGGAATGGTTCGATGAATGTTTTCTGATCATAGATAATGTCATTGCTGATATTGGTATCGCTGCGCTCCGCACAGACCTGATATCCCAAGTTGGAATATGTGCGAAGTCTTTTGTTGTACATACGTTCAAGCATGACAGCCTGATCATCAATGTAATCATAAACCCGAACTTCTGTTTTGCCATCGTGAAGACGATGCAGGCGGCCGGCGTATTGAGCCAGTATTCCTTCAAAAGAAACAGGCATTGCCAGAAAAAGAGTGTCCAATCGGGATTCATCAAAACCTTCACCTATATATTTCCCTGTAGCGCAAATAACAATCGGCTGTTCTGATGAGGCAGAACGGATTTTTTGAAGGGCGTGTCCGCTTTCGGTTACTTGTCCTCCAATAAGGACAAAAACATGAGGATAAGTCTGTTGAATCAAAGATGAAAGCGTTTGAACATGCGCCACTCTTTCGCTAAGCACGAGACAATTTCTGCCTTCTTCCAGGCAGGATATCACATCATCTACGATCAAATGATTCCGAATCTCATCCTCTGCGATTTGGTTATAATAGGAAGCTATATTGATCACTTCGTTTTCAAACGATGAAGAAAAAACCATTCCGGTGAAACGAGGAATCATTACATGCCTGAAAGGCCGCTGGGCTGCCTGCTCTTTAGCGTCCACCCGGTATCGAATAGGGCCAAGATACATAGGTATAATAGGATGATGTCCATCTTTTCGTTTGGGTGTTGCCGTGAGTCCATAAGTATATTTGGCACGGACACGTTTCAGAACCGCTTCAAAGCTTACGGCGGGCACATGGTGACATTCATCCACAATGACCATGCCATATTCTTCTATCCATTCAGGAATCTCATTTTTCTTTTCAATGGATTGCATCATAGCGATGTCTATGATGCCACTCCGGACATCTTTTCCGGCACCATATATGCCAATGACTGAACGTTGGCGTTTTCTTCCTCTTTTGGGAGGAAGATCAGGCAAGGCATCCTGAATATCAAGAAATTCATGCAGGCGCTCTTTCCACTGATCCAACAGGTTCTTTCGGTGAACAAGGATTAATGTGTTAACCTTCTTTTCCGCTATTAAGGCAGCAGCAAGAACTGTCTTTCCAAAGGCTGTAGTAGCAGAGAGAACGCCTTTATCATTTTGTTTCATTACCTCAAAAGCAATTTCCTGCTCTGTATACAATGTTCCCTTAAAAGACACATGGATTTCTCTTCCGTTGGTTTGTTCATCCTGCCATGAGACAGAAATATGGTTTTCAGCAGCCCAGGAATTAATACTTTCGGTGCAGCCTCTGGGCATACATAAATAGTTACCATCGTATTCTGCGCAGCAGATAATGCGCGGTGTTTCCCACACAGGCATACGCATGGCCTGTTTCTGATAAAACTCCGGATTGCGAAATGCGGCAAGACGTTTGAGATTATTCTGCACAGCACTGGAGACACCGTCGGTTGATATGTAAATTCGATCGGCTATCACGCAATGAATGGATTTGGTGGGATCATCCTGTGATATTAGATTGCCTTGATGACGGTTCCAGGGTTTCTCTTCACTGCCTTCAGGGACCAAACTTCCAAGAGGAGGAATACCGATTTGGGAGATTGCCGCTTCGACTTCATATAAACTCATCTTGTACAGAGAGGACAGATAAGCCCATTGGTCAGGGAATGCATTTCCGTCATCGTCTATAAAGAGGCTGCCACCGCAACTTCGTGCCGCAACCGGTTGAAGAGGAAGGGCAATCAGATTTCCAAATCCGCCCTTTGGCATTGTATCCTGATTCGGAAACATTCTGTCATAAGAGGCAAAAGACAAACGAGAGTTACTCTGCATAGCAGCCGTAACAATTGACGAACCCATACGCCTGGCGGTAGCGGCGGGAACAGGGGAACTGAAAAAGAACCACACATGGGCGCCGTTCCCGCTTCTTGATTTTTCGACAGCACAAGGGATATGAAATGAACAGCATACTTGCCTTATGGCCTGGACATCGGATTCCCAGCTTGCTTCGTCCATGTCTATTGCAAGGAACCAGCAGGTATCATCAGGCTGAATTGCGTAGATGCCAAATACATCTTTGGTTTGCTTTGACAGATGCTTCTTTACAGCTTCTGCTGTATATGGGGAATATGATGCATGATCACATTGAGGACACTTTGTTTTGGGAAGCGGACATATTCCGGGTTTCCAGATGTTTTCACAAGCAGGGCTGTAACCTGTTTTTCCGGTTTTTTGATTTTCCCAACGGTATGCATATACATCGTCTCTGCCATGGAACAATGACATATACAGCATTACTCTTTCATCCAGACTGGTGTTTTTGTTAATTGGACCAGACTGAGAATTATTGTCAGGACATACAAATGTTTCACAGGACACTTTGGAATCTGCCGATGGCACAGTGTCGTTTTTTTGAAGAGAGATATCTTTCGTGCGTTCATCCGAAACAAAATACTTAACGCCTGGTGACGGATTCAATGCATCTGTTCTAAAAAAATGAGGATAGATTATTTCATCGGTTTCCGGAGAAACCCAGCATAGAGATTCAGGATTGCCGTCTTTGGTAAAGCTGGTGCAGATAGGTTCAAAATCATCGGGGGTGTTCAAAAGGAAGAAGAATGATACCTCATATATCAATTTTCCCAGGTTAGATGAAGCATCACCATAGAAATAGTTTTCATGAATGCAGGTTAAGCGGTTGATCGTCAGATAGGTGCCGGTTTCTTCGTAAACTTCTCGGATTATGGCTTCCTCGGCAGTTTCTCCAAATTTAATACGACCGCCAACAGAGTAGTAATAATCATGTTTGTTATTCTTAACCATCAGTATCTTGTTCTCTTTAACGATGATGGCACCGACTCGCAGATTGATTATACCGCTATCACATGGGACACTCATATCCGATGGCTGATACTCCATTCGATCTTCCTCCGAAATCTCCTCGCTTTCATGATTGGGATAACAACAAGAAGCAGATGATCATTTGTCATCCTGAATGAGAAACAAAGCGCTGAGATATAACATAAAACGCCTGTTGCTCTGACATCAGATTATACATGAGAAATCGAATAACTTCAACAATTGGCAGCTCTTCAATCAACAGAAAGGAAGGCAAGTATTAAACGAATTTGATTAATGCACGAATAAAGCGCGCGAAAGTGGAGAGAGCAAGTATCGACCTGTGTCACAAAAATCCGCTTTCGCGTTTTTTGTGCCTTCGGTCAGACACTTGTTGGGGAGTGCCTTCCCCAAACCCTGCTCTGAGAACGTTCATCATTCGTAACGCGATTCGCTTTCGCAAGCGATGCTGAAAGCGAATCTTTTCTCTTTCTTCTGCGAACATTCTTCTTCCTCAAAGATAGAATGATCAGAATGTATACAGGGCAATAGATCATCTCTTTTCGGAAGAAATGTGGCAGGAATGATCATCATCTGCGGTGGCATGATGCGACATTACTCCGAACACGATCTTCCTTATTAAATAAAAAAGTATAATTCACATACTCAAAAGACTTTCCAAAAACTTAAACATTGATGTATAATTAAGCAACAAAGCTTAAGCGATGAGGAGGGAAGCCTGATGAGTACGAAAACGAAATCGGGAAAGAAGGAAACTCTTAATCATATTCTTAAGGCAAGAGTGACCGATCGGGAGTATTATAAGGTGATGACAGTTTGCCAGCAGTTGAAGATTACGCCGTCAAGAGTGATCCGTGCTTTTCTGGATCAAGGCGGAGTTCATGCAACTGTTTATGAGAACGGAGTCAATGATCAGACACTGACGCTGCTGAATCAGATCATCACTGAACTCAAACGGATCGGAAACAATATCAATCAGATTGCCCGTGTTGCGAATACAACCGGACTGGATGATCCGGTTCTGATCGAAAACCTCAATAAGGCATTGGACGATCTGACTGAAAGTAAACATGAACTTCTGGAGAAAGCGAGTGATGCAATTGGCAACCATAAAGCATGTTAGTTCGGAGAATGCCAATTACGGTGATGCCGAAAGTTATCTGACTTTTGAACATGACGAGTTCTCCGGAAAGGCACTACGGGATAAGAACGGTAATCTGATTCCGCGGGAAGAGTATCGGATGGATACGCTTTTGTGCGGTGAAGATGATTTTGCGATTGCCTGTATGAGAGCGAATCTGCGTTACGAAAAAAACAATCTGCGCGGAGATGTGAAGAGCCATGGAGGCCGGATTGCGTTTCAGGCCGTAATGCCTGACTGCGTGGTTCAGAATGGCGACCATCTGATTGTGGATGCTCTTCAGGTAGTTATCGGAATAAGGCTTCTTGCGCTTATCCCGGAAGGCCAGCAGCTCATTCTGCCAGGCGATGATATCCTTGGTGTCAATCTCGCTGATGATCCGCTTCCCGAAGGCTGGGATCAGCTTCTTCTGAATCATGTTTTCCTTGGCCTCCCAAGTGCTTGCCTTCAGGCGAGGACGAATATCCTTTTCATATAGTTCGCAGAAGGCCGCGAAGGTCATATCCAGATCTGCGGCACTCTGCAGCTTGAAGCTGCGTTCCCAGTCCTGAGCCTCCTTCTTGGATTTGAAGCCGCGCTTGCATTTCTGGTGTTGGTCGCCCTTCCAGTCGTCATACCTGATCATGACGTACCAGGTATTGTTTTTCTCATTCTTATGAACCGACATATTCTGTTCCCTCCTTTCCTTCGATTCCGAATCTTTTCCTGAAATATTCCCGGTTGACACGTCCGGCGATCGTGGCATACCCGAGCTTTTTCAGTTCATCGTTCAATTGCCGGATGACGCGGTAGGCAAAGGGTCTGGATACATCCAGTTCCGTCACCACCTCGTCTACTCTCATGAAATCGCTCTTCATCATTTATCGTCCTTTCCCGCGATATCGTTTGGCTTCCAGCCCGGGGGTCTTCAGCACTGAGCATCGATTTCTACAACTAAGCATAATAGCTTAATTACGTATCATATTATATTAAGCATATCAGCTTATGTCAAGTGGCTTTGGAATAAAAACTTAAATATTTATGCTAAATTTTATCTTGCGGGACTTAAACATGTTTGCTATAATTCACCTATAAGATCATTTCGGCGAGGTGATATCGTGGCGACAGGTGAACGAATCCGGTTTTTCCGGACATTACGGGGGATGACACAGAAGTATCTTGGACTTATGCTGGGCTTTCCGGACAATTCCGCGGATGTGCGTCTGGCACAATATGAATGTGAGGATCGGACGCCTAAGGCAGATCTGACTGCAGCGATGGCAGAAGCGTTGGATATTTCTCCGAAAGCAATCGCTGTTCCGGATATTGATTCCATGGACGGGCTGATGCACACGCTTTTTGCGCTGGAGGATCGTAAACTGATCCAGATCCTGAATGCTGACGGTCTGATCTGTCTCCGTGCTGACATTTCCGAAGGCGGAATGAAAGCAGCGGAACTGGATGCGCGGCTGATGTCCTGGGTGGAAGAAAGAGAGAAGCTCAGGGTAGGAGAGATCACAAAAGAAGAGTACGATCAGTGGCGTTACCATTATCCGGCCTTCGATGACAGCGTGATCAAGGCAAAGATCCCTCCGGATATTCAGCCGGATGTGCAGGGGCCGAAGAAACGAGGCCGGAAGCCGAAAAAAGCATGAACACATAAAGAAACCCTCCGTCGCGGATTCTCATCCACAGCGGAGGGTCAGTTTTATAGAAACAATCTGCCTGATAATAACCTTTTCCGTTACACCCTACAACCACTCGGAATCAGGGCAACAAACTTTTTCCGGAAAAATGTTATCATTCTGTTATCAAAGCCACTTTCGGGATGGCCGGATACGTTGATCCATAAGGGGATTCAGGTTTCCGGCAATTATTCCCACTCGATGGTGGCAACAGGCTTGGGGCTCAGGTCGTAGAGGACCCGGTTGACGCCCTTGACCTCAGCGAGAATCCGGCAGGTAATTTTGCCCAGGAGAGCATAGGGGATTTCCTCAATCGTGGCGGAGGTGGCGTCTACGCTGTTGACGGCCCGGAGAACCACCGGCCAGTCCCAGGTGCGCTTGTTGTCCTTGATTCCGGTAGACTTGATATCCGGCACGACGGTGAAATACTGCCATACCTTGCCCTGCAGGCCGGCGGCGGCAAACTCTTCCCGGAGGATGGCATCGGATTCCCGGACTGCTTCCAGCCGATCCCGGGTGATCGCGCCTACGCAGCGCACGCCCAGTCCGGGGCCGGGGAAGGGCTGACGGTACACCATGCCATCCGGAAGGCCAAGCGCTTTGCCAACTACCCGAACCTCATCCTTGTAAAGGAATTTTACAGGCTCGACCAGCTCGAAATCCAGTTCCGGAGGCAGACCGCCCACATTGTGGTGGCTCTTGACGCCGTCGGATTCCAGAATGTCGGGATAAATGGTTCCCTGGGCCAGGAACTGAATGCCGTCCAGCTTCGCGGCTTCTTCCGCGAATACATCAATGAATTCCTTGCCGATGATTTTGCGCTTCTGCTCGGGATCGGAGACACCGGCCAGCTTGTCCAGGAAACGGTCCACCGCATCCACATAGATCAGGTTTGCGTTCATCTGGTTCCGGAAAACTTCGATGACCTGTTCCGGCTCCCCTTTGCGCAAAAGACCGTGATTCACATGCACCGCTACCAGATTCTGCCCGATGGCCTTGATGAGCAGCGCTGCGCAGACGGAGCTGTCCACGCCGCCGGAGAGAGCCAGCAGCACTTTCTTATCGCCCACCTGGGCGCGGATGGCCTGGATCTGCTCTTCGATGAAAGCATTTGCCAGGGCAGGGGTGGTGATACGCTCCATGGATTCGGGACGCTTATTGGATTCCATTCTTTCTTCCTCCATCATATGGTCTGTTAGGGGAAACGGAAACGCTCCGTCCGGCGGGGAAACACAGAACTGAATCCATGTCCGGCGGCCGGATCGGGGCAATCGCCCGCTGTCCATCCGAAGAAGAGCAGAGAAAAATCATGAAGTGATCTCCCATTCATTGGTTTAGGGAATATGTCCAAGGGGCTGAAATCAGGCTGAGCGTATCCCAAGAGGGTAGGCAGTTTCACCCCGAGCAGAACAAATCAGCGCTTTCTCAGAGTGCAGCTTGAAGAACCTGAAATCAGATCCGGGCGAACTCCTTCAGCACCGCATCCCCCATGCCGCCGACCTCGCATTGGGCCGTATGCCGGATGGGAAGATCCAGGAGCACGCGCACCTGATCCGGCATGGGGACGCCGGACAGCCGTTCAAGCTCTTCACTGCAGGCAAATGGATCGAGCTGGGCGGTTTTTTCCTCTCCCGCGATTCCGGCGAGCACATCCCGGGCGAATTTGTAGGGGCTGGCTGTGGAAACCAGCACGGTAGGTGTGGGATCATTGGTGGCGGCTCTGTACTCTCTCAGAACGGAGCTGGCCACGGCTGTATGGGTATCCATCAGATAGCCGTCCATGCGGAAGCGTCGTCCGATCTCCGCCAGCGTCTCGATATCGTTTGCACAGCCGCCCCAGAAGATGCTCTCCAGCCAATCATGCCGCTGATCGCCCACGCTGTAGGAGCCGCACTCCTTCAGGGTGCGCATCCAGGTTCTGACCAGCTCCCCGTCCCGATCTGTGGCCTCAAACAGCAGGCGCTCCAGATTGCTGGATACCAGGATATCCATGCTGGGACTCTTGGTCTTAAAGAAGACCCGATGGGTGGAGTAAAGACCGGAGGCGAAGAAGTCTGTCAGCACCTTGTTCCGGTTGCTGGCGCAAATCAGCCGATTGATGGGAAGTCCCATCTGCCGCGCGTAATAGGCGGCCAGGATGTTGCCGAAATTCCCCGTGGGCACGCAGAAGTTCACCGGCGAACCGGAGGAAATCACATGCCGGGAGAGCAGATCCGCATAGGAGGAGAAATAGTACACCACCTGGGGTACGAGCCGGCCGAAATTAATGGAATTCGCGGAGGAAAGCACTTTTCCCCGGGCGTCCATCTTTTCCGCAAACTCGGAAGAGGCAAAGAGCTCCTTGACCCCGGTCTGGGCATCATCAAAGTTCCCCTTTACAGCGATCACATGGGTATTCTTTCCTCCCGTGGTCACCATCTGGAGCCGCTGGACATCGCTGACGCCATCCAGCGGATAGAAGACCGTGCAGCTGGTTCCAGGCACATCCCTGAAGCCTTCCAGGGCCGCTTTTCCCGTATCCCCGCTGGTGGCTACCAGGATGGAAACCTCCCGCTTTTCCCCGTTCTTCCTTGCGCTGAGGACGGTCAGATAAGGAAGGAGCTGGAGCGCCATGTCCTTGAAGGCCAAGGTGGGGCCGTGGAAGAGCTCCAGCACCCAGGTGCTCTCATCCAGGGGCTTGAGCGGCGCGATGGCGGGATCGTCGAAACGGTCCGGACTGTAAGCCGCGTGAACAGCCTCGCTGATTTCCGCCTGGGAGAAGTCCTCCAGATAGAGACTCAGAATTTCCAGGGCGCGCTTCGGATAGGGCATCTGGCCCAGCTCCGAAATCTTGCCGGAGGAAACCAGGGGAAACATAGCGGGGACATAGAGCCCGCCATCCGGGGCGATTCCCCGCAAAATGGCCTGGCTGGCTGTGACGCAGCTTCCGCCGCGGGTAGAGAAGAAAGACATGATGGCATCATCCTTTCGGGTGAAATGGAGATGGGGCGGCGCCAATGGGCGGCCGCCCCCTTTCCGGGCAGGAATTTCACTCCCGGCGGGAAGTCCGGCCGGGAAGGATCAGATGAGGTATTGCTTCAGGAAATCGGGCAGCTCTTCAGGATCGGCGCTGATGCTGAGGACAAAGTCCACATTCTGCTTCGCGCCGAGACCGACAAGCATATTGACCACGGGCTCCGTATTCGCCAGATCCGTATGGCAGAGCTTCAGGAAGGCGTCAATAAAGATGGTGCCTACGTCATAATTGGAACTGAGGATTCCGCAGACGAAGCCGATAAACATTTCCATCGTGCTGACCCGGTAGTCCGAGGCGTTAATGAAACGGACCTTATGGTCCACATCGTACATATAGCGATTATCGTCATCCAGGAAGATGACATCGTGTACCGCCTCCCGGGCGGTGGTGTTGGTCAGGTCGATAAGGCGCTTGGTTTTTCCGGAGCCCTTCTTACCTGCGATTACCTGTATCATGGGAACCAACCTCCTTCAAGGGTATTTGTAAAAATATTATAGACCATTTTCCCTGTTTGCGCAACCGAAGATTTCGCCTTTGCTCCGGCGGACAGCCCGGCGCGGGAAAAGACACAGGGTCAGACGGGATTTTCTGCCGACGGCGTCTCCCTGGCGCCGGACTGTCCCACATCTTCATACCGGAAGTCCTTCGGCAGCGGACGCTCGTCCGCCTTCCTCCGGGGGCAGACGGCGGCATACTCGCAGAATGTGCAGGGGGACGACTGCTCTCCCACGGAGGGGGAGGCCAGCACATCTCCGGAGCGGATCTGACTGCACAGCTCCGCAGCCCTGGCCACCGCCGCATCCATCAGCTGCCGCAGGATCCGGGGCGGCAGGGCCCATCTGGCGTTTTTGGAAATACTGCCGTCCTGATTCAGCGCCTTTGGCAGGGAATAAGGAGAAATATCACGATCCATGGCATGGAGAACATCCGGGTCTCCCAGCACAACGCCCTGCAGCTGGACGTCCTTCATGCGCTGGGTTTCCGCGGACTCGGGATCAGGGGACTTTACCTCCCTGTCCTGAATCGGAAAATACAGGGCCCCCGCGGGTTCGGCGCCGGGCAGCCCCCGCTCCGCCGCACGAAGGTAGATCATCAGCTGAAGCTGCTCCCCTCGGTCCATGCGGGCGGGATCCAGATTTTTATCGCTGCTCTTCAGATCCAGCACCCGCAGGTAGTCTCCCTCAGGGCCCTGATAACGATCCAGCCGGTCGATTTTTCCCTGCAGGGCGATCTGGGCGCCGTCCGGCAGGGAAAGCACCAGCGGAGGCATTCCTTCCGGAGTCCCGAATTCCATTTCCGTGCCAACGATCCGGAAATCCGCATTGGCGGAGAAACGGGTCAGGATGGAGGCGGCATGACGCGCCCTGCGGAGATATTCCTCGCCCTGCCAGATGCCCGCAGCTTCCTCCCGAAGGGACCCGCCCTCCCAGGGACGGGTCAGCTGATCCAGAATCTGATCCATGATGGAGGCGATCCGTTCCTCGGTCAGCCGGGGCCAGTCCGGATCGAGGACGGCCCGATTGAAATATTCCTGCATCGCCTGATGGAAAAAGTTGCCTGCGTCTCCAGGGGTGAATTCAAAGCTGCGGGGCAGCAGGGGACGAAGTCCGTAGCGCAGGAAATGCTGCCGGGGACATCCCGCGAAGCATTCCAGCCGGCTGATGGAGACCCGGTCCCCGTGGAAAAGTCTGATGGCGGTCCGGGGAGAGATTCTGTGATTCGGGGTGAGATTCAGCCAGGGGGAGACCATCTGCCGCAGAAGCCCCTGAGTCTCCGGCTTCTGCTCAAGGGACCGGAGAGCGTCAGGCCAGGGAGCGGGCGCCTCCGACATCTTTCCGTCCGCCATCAGGCGCAGGAGAGGCCCCACGCCTTCCAGGGCCAGGACGGGGGAATCCGGCGAAAAGGGCAGATTTTTCGCCGCGAGGCCTCCTTTTTCCCGCAGGGCGGGAAAAAGCCGCCGCAGTTCCGTGACAGGTTCCCCCGGCAGGAGGGCAGAGCCGCTTTCGTCCCGCAGACAGTAGCTGACAAAGAGCCTTTTCTCCGGCAGGGACATGGTTCGCACATAATCCGAGCGAACGATCATCCCCATTCGGGCGGAATCCAGGCCGATGGCCTGACCGGCGCTTTCTTCCAGGGCTCTGCGCTCGGGATCGGTGAGCAGGGAGTCGGACCTGGCGCTCATTACGCCTTCATTCATGCCCGGCAGGATCAGCGCCTCCGTCTTTCCGGGGAGCATATGGCCGATGCGGCCGATGGCCACGCCTTCCTCCGATTCCGGCAGGGAAGAGAGCGTTGCCCGGTCCAGGGCCCCGATGACCAGGGAGGCAACTTCTTTCAGCGTGATCCGATGTCCCTGCAGCAGGCCATGGAGCTGATCCAGCAGATTCATCAGCAGATCCCAGATCTGCCGGTCCACGACGGCCTCGGTATACCGTTCCTCCGCCATCAGGCGCTGCTGCCTCTCCTGCAGCTGGATATCAATGCCCTCCTCCCTCAGAAAGAGGAAAACCGCCTCTGCGGCCGCGCCGGCTTCCCTGGCGCGGAGCAGGGCATCGTGCAGGTGATTCAGGGGGGTGAGCAGCTTGAGACGGAGGAATTCGGCTTCCTGGGCCTCTTCCTTTTCCCCTCTCGTGAAAGGTTCCCGCCAGCGCCCCCGGTCGATGCCCCATCGCTGGACATACGAGGTCAGAGCCGCCCCTTCCTCCCGGGTGAGGGCACCGAAACCGCAGGCAGCGATATCCAGCAGGGGCTCCGTGGCCGGCCCCTGGGATACGCAGGTCAGGGCGGAAGAGAGCAGCCTGCTGACACCATGGCGGGAAACCTCCTCCTGACGGCTGAGAAAGAAGGGAATGCCGTTTCGGCGGAGGGCGGACAGCAGGGCGGGAGAGGCGGAAACATCCTTCGGCAGGGCGATGGCCATGCGGCTCCAGGGAATGCCGGCCTTTTTCCAGGACAGCAGCGCATCGACGATCGCCATGGCTTCGCCCGCGGGGGTAGGAGCCGCGTACAGGGTGAGCGCCGGGGAGGGATCTTCAGCGTATGTATTCCCGTCCTCCGAAAAAAGCCGGGAGGACAGAAAGCCCAGCGGATCCCCGGGGGAGGGAGGAGCAGCCTTCAGATAGTCCAGGGTGCAGCGGATGCCCTTCTCTTCCAGAACGGCCATCAGGCGGAGGGCACTTTCCCGTTGGACGCGGAAGACGCGGCCGGAGGGGGAGCCTGGCGCGGACATGGTGAGCAGAACGCTGATACTGTGGCACAGGGGCGCCGCAGCCAGCAGCAGCTCCCTCAGATCGGGACGAACGGTATCGAATCCGTAGACATACAGATCCTTTCCCTGGAAAAGGCCGCTTTCCGGCAGCCGGAGGCACAGATCCCGCCAGGAGATGACGGGGTCGTCAAAACGGTCCTGAAGCAAAGCGTCATAATTGCGCCAGATCAGGCCCAGATCCTGATATTTTGCCCTTTGAAATCCGTTGCGGGCGGAGAGTGCCATCTCCTCCAGCAGGTCGGGAGTCAGCCCCTCCTCCCGCAGCTCCGCAAGGGTTCGGTCCATGCGGGGCACAGCTCCGTAGAGCCCGCCCGCCCGGGCATAGAAGGTCAGACGGCTGGCACAGCTCTGAAGCACCTGATGAATGGCCATGGCCCGGCCTGCCTCGTCCAGATCCCTCATGCCGCTGGAGCCCGCGGCCTCCCGGACCAGGACCTTCAGCTTCGTGGGGCTGATCACATCCAGATTCAGAAGCCCCGGGAGACGCAGTCCGGACAGCAGGTCCCGCTCCGCCTGGAGGGTATACTGTTCCGGCACGAAAACCACTACGGAACGGCCGGCATTTCTGCTTTCCGCCACATGGGAAAAAAGCCAGTCCCGCTGGGCGCCGGAGGCGGCACCTATTAACTGGAAGGAAGCCATCAGAATTTATCCCCCTCCTGAACGAATCCATCATGCGTGAAAAAGTATACCATCCCCGGCAACAGGGGGCAAGAAAGATTGCAAAACTGTTATGAAAATGTTATAATCCAATCCAAATATGGAGGGAGGACGGAAAAACAGATGAACAGGAAGATTATGGTTGTATGGCTGCTTCTTCTGGCTTTGCTGGCCGGATGCGGTCTTGCCTCCGGCGAGAGCGCCGGGAACGGCAGGCTGGAGGCCTACCTGACGGAGCTGGCGGACGGCCAGAAGGACGGATGGATGAAGGCGATTCTGACCTCCGGTCCCAGGGATATCTCCTGGGAAGGGGATACCGTATCCTTCTCCCTGCGAAGCTATGATCCGAAGCTCAAGGAGCTTGGGACTTATGCCAAGACGGCGGATCCGGAAGCCTGGTGGAGCGCGGCGGCGGAGAACCTGTCCGCCTGGGATCTGCAGCTGACTCTGACCTTTGAGGCGGATGGAACCGTCAGCAAGAAGCAGCGGGAAAAATTCCTGTCGCCTGTGAAGACGGCGGCGAGTACGGCCAAAAACTCCCTGAACAAGAAGGATTTCGCTCAGGCCGTTACGGACCGGCTGTTCCGAGTTCCAACAACGGACAGGAAGCCTACCGCGGAGCAGCTGCTGACAGCGGATCCGGAGTTTGCCGCCTTCATCGAGGCCCATAAGGACATCTTTCCCTGCGAGGATCCCGCGGAATGGGCCCCTCTGCTTTACCTGCAGAGAAATTGGAGCTATGGCGTCAAGAACGGACCTCAGGCTATCAAACTGACCTGGGACGCGGCGGTTCCCGCCAGATTCCTGGAACAGGCATATGACAGCCTGACGGACAGGCTGGCCCGGATGCCCGGATCGGAGCGCCCCGCGGAGAGCGAGCTGCCCGCCCTGTGGCGGAACACTCTGGCGGAGCAGGCGATCGCCGCAAAGAAAAAGAGGCTGGTGAGCCAGAGCATCACCATGGATCTGGAGGAGCTTCTGGCGGGAAAAGCTCCGGCTGAATACGCGGATTATATGATTGAGTATATTCCGGATCAGTATCTTGCCCGTCTGACGGAAGGCTACAGGGTGATGCCCGCTACGCCGGCCCAGGATATGCCGAAGAACGGCGTCATCACGAAGATCAGGCGGGGCAGGGGCGTCATGGTGAAGGTGCCCAAGGACGGGCGCAACACCTACGTTCAGCTGAGGGACGCGGACACGGGCGTTATCATTTCCGACGCCTTCGTGGAGCCCGGGAAAAATGTGACCATGAAGGTCCCGGAAGGGTTCTATGTGGCCCAGTATGCCAGCGGGTCCACCTGGTACGGCACGGAGGGAACCTTCGGTCCGCTGGGGACCTATCTGGAGACCAGCGAATTCATCGTGGCCAAGAAGAAGGTGGTGCTGACCGCCGGGCAGGAGCAGGCCGGGATCACCCTGACGGAGATTACCGCCGGAGATATGGCGGCCAGGGAGGATACCTCCGTCCATGTCAAGGGGGTGCTGGCTGCCCAGGTGCCGCTTAAGAGCTATCCTGCCAACAATCCCGTGATTGAGGGCGTCAGCTCCACGACCGGGCTGGCGGCTTCCGGGGAGAAGTATACGCCCATCGTGCTGGTGCTGGACAACGCGGAGGAAGCCTATCCCCATTGGGGCGTGACCCAGGCGGATATTATTTTCCAGATTCCTAACGCCGGCTCCGGAGCCACCAAGCTGCTGGGACTCTTCGCGGATCACTATCCGCAGCAGGCGGGTCCGGTACGCTCCGGCCGCAGCTCCATGTTCCCGGTGGCCATGAGCTTTGACGCGGCCTTTGCCTTCTGGGGACCGCCGGCGGTGACCGGGGGGCCGGTGGATCTGCTGCAGGTGATGCAGGATCACGGGATGAACAGGACGCATCGGGTTTATAACATGCTGCTGAACAACGGATACGGGGAGCGGCTGAAGAACGTGGGTTCCCATAACGCTTCCGTCCGGGTCCGGGATATTCATGACAATCTGATCGCCCAGAATGTGGCTTTCGAAGAGCGTCCCTTCCTTTTCACAGATGAGAAAAGGACGACCGGGGACGCGGCCAACGTGATTCGGGTGCTGCACCGGGGAGAGGATAAGGAGGCCGGCTCCAATTCCGCCAGCCGGGCGGTGTTCAAGTATCAGCCGGATCAGGATGCCTATATCCGGGATAATTCCAGCGGCACCTATTCGGACCGGCTGACCGGCAAGAACATCCTCTTCGCCAATGTGATCGTGCTGCGGGTTCAGATGTCCTATGAGAAGAATTACATCTATCTGAAGAATCATATGGCGGGCTCCGGCACGGCGGAAATCTTCCAGAACGGAAAATATGTCCGCGGCGCGTGGTACCGGGCGGATGACTCCAGCCGGCTGGTGCTGGTGGACGAGAACGGGGATGAACTGAAGCTGCAGCGGGGCAAGAGTTTCATTGTGATTACAAACGATGTGACCGACGTGATTTATACGGAACAGACCAGGTAATACGCCGGGGCGAAAAGTCGGGCTTTTCAAACGGAAGATAATATGATATAATCGCCGACGGGTTTCTGCCCGAGCTTTACGGTTGAAAGGATGGACGAGGAGAAATGACCCCAAGCGAGAAGCTGACGGAAATGCTGCGTCTGAACGAGCATACCGCGGTGGTAATTCATGATCCTTCCAATATGTTCTATCTGACGGAAGGGTATGCCGGGGAAGGCCTCGTGTATCTGTCCGCTCAGCGAAGGGCGATTGTGACGGATTTCCGCTATACGGAGGCGGCCGAAAAGGATTCCAGCGGGTTCGAAGTGATCATGATCGACAGGGATCATTCCCACGAGCACCGGGTGGCGGAACTCTGCGCCGCGGAGAGCATTTCCGAACTCTATTACGAGAGCAACATTCTTTCGGTTGACGACTTCGAACGGCTTCGGGCCGCGGTAGGGGAGGAAGTAAGCTATATTCCCCTGAGGAGGGCCCCGCAGCAGATTCGCCAGATCAAGACGCCCTCGGAAATCGTGATTATGCGGAAGGCGGGGAGCATCACCAGCGAAGCCTTTGAGGCCGTGCTGCCGAAAATCCGCGTGGGCATGACGGAAAAGGAGCTACGCCTGGAGCTGGAGAATGCCATGTATCGCCTTGGGGCGGACGGCCTGGCCTTTGATACCATTATCGCCAGCGGCGTGAACGGAAGCCTGCCCCATGCGGTGCCGGGAAACAGGCGGCTGCAGCAGGGCGATATGATCACCATGGACTTCGGCGCCAAGGTGGGCGGCTACTGCAGCGATATGACCCGGACGGTAGCCCTGGGAGAGCCCTCCCCCGAGATGCGGAAGGTCTATCAGACGGTATTCCGGGCCCAGGCCATGTGCGAGGCTGCCCTGGCCGCCGGGAAAATCTGCAGCGAGATCGATAAGCTGGCCCGGGATTACATTGACTCACAGGGATACGCGGGCCGGTTCGGCCATGGACTGGGACACTGCGTGGGGATCGATATTCACGAAGAGCCCCGCCTGAGCCAGAAGTGCCAGGACGTGCTGAAGGCGGGCATGGTGATTACCGTGGAACCGGGAATCTATCTGCCCGGGGTCGGCGGCGTGCGGATTGAGAACACCTGCCTGGTGAAGGAGAAGGGCTCCGAGCCCCTGACCACCGCCCGGAAGGAACTGGTCATCCTATAAGTTTGTTTCCAATGATTTAATCAATATATGGAAAGAGTTTCGAGCAGAAACAAGGAGGAAGCATCATGATCACAGCTGGAGATTTCAAAAAGGGCATTACCATCGAGTGGGACGGCGGGGTCTGGAATATCGTAGATTTCCAGCACGTGAAACCCGGCAAGGGCGCTGCCTTCGTGCGGACGAAGATCAAGAACGTGATGACCGGCGCGGTGGTGGAACGCAGCTTCAACCCCACGGACAAGATGCCCCGGGCCATCATCGAGACCAAGGAAATGCAGTATGTGTACAATGACGGCGACCTGTATTACTTCATGGACGTGGAGACCTATGAGCAGCTGCCCATGACCCACGACCAGGTGGAGGATGCCATCCCCTTCGTGAAGGAAGGCACCAATGTGACCATGCGGTTCTTCAAGGGCAAGGCCTTCTCCGTGGAAGCCCCCAACTTTGTTGTGCTGGAAGTTACTGATACGGAACCCGGCTTCGCTGGCGATACCGCGTCCAACACCTATAAGCCTGCCACGCTGGAGACCGGCTTCAGCCTGCAGGTGCCGCTGTTCATCAATACCGGCGATATGATCCAGATCGATACCCGCACCGGCGAATATCTGAAGCGGGCCTGAGACGAACATCACGGAGGCAGGGAATGAGCAAGCTGACGGACAAGATTTCCTATCTTCAGGGCATGGCGGAAGGGATGAAGCTGAACCCCGACGAGGGAGCCAACCGCCTGATCCAGGGCATACTTGATGTGCTGGGAGAGATCGGAACCAGCTTCGACGCGCTGGCGGAAGCCCACGGAGAGCTGAGCGAGTACGTGGACAGCATCGATGAGGATCTGGCGGATCTGGAAGCCGATCTTTACGATGAGGAGGATGCGGATGACGCGTACGAGGGAGATGAGGACGACGACGAGGAGGATATTGACCTGAACGGCGCCCTGCTCTATGAGTGCCCTCACTGCCATGAGACGGTAGAGCTGGATCCGGAGGAACTGGATCTGGAGGAAGAGCATCCCTGCCCGGTTTGCGGACAGGAGCTTTTCCCGGAGCTTCCCGAGGAAGTGGATTAAGAAATCATCAGGCAGCCGCGTTGCGCGGCTGCCTTTTCTGAAAGGCGGAAACATGAGAACAGTGCTGATCTTCGGCGGATCCCGCGGACTGGGGGCCGCCATGGTACGCCGCTTTTCCCGGGCGGGGGATCGGGTCTTTTTTACCTTTCTGAAGGCGGAAGAGGCCGCGGAGGCCCTTTCCAGGGAAACCGGCGCCCAGGCTCTTCGGGCGGACGTGACAAACGGGGAACAGGTGCGTGAGGCCGTGGAGCTGGTGAACGGGAAAACCGGCGGGATCGATATTCTGATCTGTAATGCCGGGGTCAGCCTGAACCGGATGATCGCCGATACGGAGGACGAAGCATACCGCCGGGTGATGGATACGAACCTGTACGGCACATTCGCCGCCATCCGGGCGGCGCTCCCCGGGATGTTCTGGCGCAGGAAGGGATGTATCCTGACGGTGTCCTCCATTTTCGGCCAGGAAGGGGCCTCCTGCGAGGCGGTCTATTCCGCATCCAAAGCCGCGGTCATCGGTCTGACCCAGGCGGCGGCGAAGGAGGCCGCGGGAGCGGGGGTACGGGTCAACTGCATCGCTCCGGGCATGATGGACACGGAGATGAACGGGAATCTGACCGCGGAAGAGAAGCGGGAGATTACCGAGGAGATCCCTCTTGGAAGAATGGGAACCCCGGAGGATGCGGCCGAGTGCGCTTTCTTCCTGGCGAGCGATGCAGCCGCCTACATTACGGGACAGGTGATTCCGGTAAACGGCGGTTGGCGGATGTAACGGGACCGGAAAAAACTTCAATTTGGGTATTGACAGGGGGAAACCGGTTTGATATAATACCGCCTGCAGCCGAAAGGCAGCGTTGGGGAATGGTGTAACGGCAGCACCTACGACTCTGACTCGTATTGTCTAGGTTCGAATCCTAGTTCCCCAGCTTTTCTTTTTGGCTCCGTTGTCTAGAGGCCTAGGACGCCGCCCTCTCAAGGCGGAAACACGGGTTCGAATCCCGTCGGAGCTGCTGAGCGATTCGAAAGAATCGTTTTTTTATTTTCTCCGGACCAGGATTTCCGTAGCCTTTACCCTTTCAGACGAAAACAGGCAGGAAAACCTTCACCAGAGGCTTTGATAAGGTTTACAGAACGTTCACACGGGCCTCCTTGCCCGGAGGGATGTTTTGGGCTATAATGTGCAAAGATGTCGGGGAATCCGGCGCTGAAAGGAGAGTACCATGGAAATGACAAAATGGAGGAAGACGCTGACAGCGCTGCTGCTGGCTGTGATGCTGCTGGCGGGGAGCCTGGCGGGAGCTCTTGCGGAGGAGGCCGCGGTGGTGGCTGATCTGACGGAGACGACGGAAGAAGCTGAACCCGTGCTCCTGGCCTCCGTAAACGGGGAAGAAATCTGGAGCAACAACGAGGAAATGCAGGAGCTGATTGATTACTATCTGAGCTATTACAGCTCCAATGGATATGATACCTCTGACCAGATGCTGAATAACTATCTGAAGGCCGCAGGGCTGAACTGGGCGATCGAATCCGTCCTGTATCACCAGAAGGCGGAGGAGCTGGGCGTTTCCGAGATCGGAGAGGAGCAGCGGGCGAAGCTGGAGGAGAATGCCAGAACTGAGTGGGAGGCGGCCGTGACTTACTACGCGGAGTCCCTCGGAAATCTGACGGAAGAATCCTCTGAGGATGAGGCGGCCGCGGCCCGGGTGGACGCGCTGGCTTATATCGAGAGCAACTTTGGCTATACCGAAGATTCCTATGTCAGCGAATATCTGGAAAATTCCCGGGAAACCGTGCTGCGGGAGAACGTGGTGAAGAGCGTTCTGGGTGAATTCGCGGTGACGGAGGAGGAGCTTCTGGACTACTTCAATTCCCTGGTGGAGGAGGATAAGGCCAGCTACGAGGGAAATATCCCCATGTATGAATATTATACCCAGTACATGGGCTCCAACAGCTACTATGTGCCGGAAGGCTTCCGGGGAATCACCCATATTCTGCTGGACGTGGATGATGAACTGCTGAACACCTATACGTCCCTGGCGGCGCAGCTGGAGGAACAGCAGGAGGCCGAGACCGCTGACGAGAATACCGCGGAGACAGCGGAGGCTCAGACGGAAACCGCTGATACTGCTGAGCCTGCGGAAACAACGGAGCCCGAGGAAACGAAGGAGCCCGTGACCCAGGAGATGGTGGACGCGGCGAAGCAGGCCATTCTGGACAGCGTAAAAGATACCGTGGCGGAGATCATGGCCAAGTATGAGAGCGGCACTCCCTTTGCGGACCTGATCGCCGAATACGGCACGGACCCGGGCATGACCGTGGAACCGAACAAGTCCAACGGCTATGCGGTTCATTCAGAAAGCATCCTCTGGGATCCCGCCTTTACGGAAGGCGCCATGGCCCTGGAGAAGGTCGGGGACGTGAGTGAACCCATTCTGGGCAGCTACGGCATCCACATTCTCCATTACCTGCGGGATATTCCAGCCGGCGCTGTGGATCTGACGGATGAGATCCGGCAGACGCTGAAGGAAGAGCTGGAGAGCGAGAAGGAAACCAGCGCGGTCGCCGAGATGGTGGAAGGCTGGATGAAGGAAGCTGAGATCGTTTACACGGATGAGGGCCAGGCCATTCTGGACGCGGCGGAAGCCGAGGAAGAATCCGTGGAGACCACGGAAGCAACCGAAGAAGTTCTGTCCAACGGAGACTAATTACGAAGGACAGGTTTCATATGAAGAATGATTTCCACCCGGCCCGCTGCGGGCCGGGTGGAAAATTTTCAGGGAGAAAAGGGGATGCGGGAATCCTACAGTGAAAACGTCTGCGAAATTACGTGGATGGACGTGGCGCCTCTGGAGGATCCGGGTCTGTTCAGCCGATGGCTGGGCAGAATGCCGGAAACCCGCCGGGAAAACATCATCTCCCTGGGGGCTGCGGACATTCGGCGCATGAGCCTGGGCGTCGGCATTCTGCTGGTGCTCGCGCTGGAAAAGCGGGGAATCGAAGGCAGCGGAGTAAATATCGCGGAAGGGAAATACGGCCAGCCCTGGCTGCCGGACCACCCGAACCTTCATTTCAGCCTCAGCCATGGGGGAAACCGGGCTTTATGCGCGATCTGCGGCTGCCCGGTGGGGTGCGACGTGGAAAGCTTCGGCCGAGGGAACAGAAGGCTGGTCGGGCGCTTTTTCCATCCGGAGGAGCAGGAGGCGCTGGGCCGTGAAACGGACCCGGAGGCCTGGGACCGGCTGTTTACCCGCATCTGGACCCGGAAGGAAAGCTATCTGAAGGCTACGGGACGGGGCCTGAGCCTGCCGATGAGCAGCTTTTCCGTCCTGTCGCCGGAGCCAGGCGTCCGGTATGAGGACCGCCTTCTTCCGGGGAAACAAAGCGCCTCCTGCTGCGTTTTCTCCGGGGAAAGGGTGGTATTCGACTGGAAAGCGGCGGATGTATTCAGGAAAGGCTGAACCTATGCTTTTTCGGCGGCCGTCGCCTGAGCGAAGACGGTTTCATCCAAAGCAGATTAGTGCCGCGTATTCTCAGGATGAAACAGCATTTTCCCGGATGACCGGCCGGAAACTCCGCTTCACGGATGCCCGTGCCGACGGGAGAGATCGTGCCTCGGAAGCGGGAGAAAACGCGAAGAAAGCAGCCCGAGGGAAGCACCGGAGAAAGGAAAAAAGTCCTTTCCGGCGCTTCCTTTTTTGTCTTTTCTGTGGTATAATTAATAGGTTGAAAATCCTTGATTTTAAAAGCGAGGAAGCGCTTTTGGAAAGGGACGAAATCTGACCGGAACGGACAGGTTTTCCCTGGTGGGAAGAGAGAAAGGAAAGCCATGGCAGAGGAATTGAATCTGGATCTGGAAAAGGAAATGGCGGTCACCTCGGATTACGGCGAAGAACAGATTCAGGTGCTGGAAGGGCTGGAAGCAGTCCGGAAACGCCCGGGTATGTATATCGGCTCCACGGATGTGCGGGGCCTTCATCATCTGGTCTATGAGATTGTGGATAATTCCGTGGACGAAGCCCTGGCCGGCTTCTGCCACGAGATCGACGTGACGCTGAACCGGGACGGCAGCGTGACCGTAAAGGATGACGGCCGCGGCTTCCCGGTGGGCATGCATCCGAAGATGCACCGGCCCGCGGTGGAGGTCTGCCTGACGATTCTGCACGCCGGCGGCAAGTTTGGCGGCGGGGGATACAAGGTCTCCGGCGGACTGCACGGGGTGGGCGCCTCGGTGGTGAACGCCCTGAGCGAGCATTTTACCGTCACCGTGTATCAGAATGGCCAGATTTATCAGCAGGAATATTCCCGGGGCAAATACCTCTATGACCTGAAGGTGATCGGCACCACGGACCGGACGGGCACCACTATCCAGTTCTGGCCGGATGTCAGGAGCCCTGAAAATCCGGAGGGCATCTTCGAGGAGGGCGTTTCCTTCGAATATGAGACCCTGCGGAACAGGCTGCGGGAGATGGCTTTTCTGAATAAGGGCATCCGCATCGTCTTCCGGGATGACAGGCCGGAGGAGCCCAAGGTGAAGGACTTCTGCTACGAGGGCGGCCTGAAGGAGTTCGTCCTGTTCCTGAACCAGAACAAGCAGGTGCTCTTCCCGGAACCCATTTACACCGAGGGCCTGAAGGACGGAATCCTGGTGGAAATGGCCATGCAGTACAATGACAGCTACGCGGAGAATGTATATTCCTTCGCCAACAATATCGCCACCCCGGACGGGGGAACCCATCTGGTGGGCTTCAATACGGCGCTGACCCGGGCGATCAATGATTATGCCTTCCGCTACAAGCTGCTGAAGGAGAACGAGCCCAAGCTGAAGGGGGAGGATGTGCGGGAAAGCCTGACCGCCATCATTTCCATCAAGATGGAGGATCCACAGTTTGAAAGCCAGACCAAGAGCAAGCTGGGCAGCGGACAGGTTCGGGGCGTAGTGGACAGCCTGGTGAGCGAGGAGCTGACCACCTATCTGGAGGAGAATCCCACCGTCGCCAAGGCGATCGTGAGCCGCTGCGTGGATGCTCAGCGGGCCCGGGAAGCCGCCCGGAAGGCCAGGGAGGCCACCCGGAGGAAGACGGTGCTGGAGAGCGCCTCCCTGCCCGGAAAACTGGCGGACTGCAGCGAGCGGGATCCCGCCAAGTGCGAGATCTTCATGGTGGAGGGGGACTCCGCCGGCGGCAGCGCCAAGGGCGGACGGGACAGCAAGACCCAGGCGATCCTTCCCCTGCGGGGCAAGATTCTGAACGTGGAAAAGGTCCGGCTGGACCGGGCGCTGGAAAACCAGGAGATCCGGGCCATGATTACCGCCTTCGGCTGCGGATTCGGGGACCAGTTTGACGAAAGCAAGCTGCGGTATCACCGGATCGTCTGCATGACGGATGCGGACGTGGACGGCGCTCATATCCGGATCCTGCTGCTGACCTTCTTCTATCGCTTTATGAGGCCCCTGGTGGAAAAAGGATATGTGTATGCCGCCATGCCTCCCCTGTATAAGGTGACCAAGGGGAAGACCTCCAGGTATGTTTACGACGACGATGAGCTGAACCGTCTGCTGGACGAGATCGGCCGGGAGCCCAAACCCGATATTCAGCGCTACAAAGGTCTGGGAGAAATGAGCGCCCAGCAGCTGTGGGATACCACCATGAACCCGGAGACCCGCATGATGATGCGGATTACGCCGGATGACGCCATGGAGGCGGACCGGCTCTTTACCCTGCTGATGGGGGATCAGGTGGAACCCAGAAAGCTGTTTATCCAGGAGAACAGTGACTTAGTGAAGGATTTGGACGTTTGAGATCTGTCCAAATCTAAGATTTGGGTAACAGATCCAATGCTGCAGGAGCCCGCGAAGGACGAGCCCCTGGGGGAAGACAGAGCGGAGAGCGACGATCGCAAAGAGATCTGTCCAAATCTAAGATTTGGGTAACAGATCCAATGCTACAGGAGCCCGCGAATGGCGAGCCCTTGGGGCGAGATCAACGCGGAGCGCGACGATCGCAAAGTCCCTGATGATGAGGAAAAAGCATGATAAACGATAAACTGATCCCGGTAAATCTGGAGCAGGAGATGAAGAAGAGCTTCATCGCCTATGCCATGGCGGTCATCGTGGACCGGGCCCTGCCGGACGTGCGGGACGGCCTGAAGCCCGTGCACCGGCGGATTCTGTACGACATGTCCGAGGAACTGGGCATGACGCCGGACAAACCGACCCGCAAAAGCGCCCGCGTGGTGGGCGATGTGCTGGGTAAATTTCACCCCCATGGGGACTCCTCGGTCTACGATGCCATGGTGCGTCTGGCCCAGCCCTTCAACATCCGCTATCCCCTGGTGGAAGGTCAGGGCAACTTCGGCTCCGTGGACGGAGACGGAGCCGCCGCCATGCGGTATACGGAGGCCAGGCTGCAGAAGCTGACCATGCACCTGCTGGACGGCATCGACAAGGATACGGTGGACTTCTATCCCAACTTTGACGAAACGCTGCAGCAGCCCGCCGTGCTGCCGGCCCGGTTCCCGAACCTGCTGGTGAACGGTTCCAACGGCATTGCCGTGGGCATGGCGACGAATATTCCGCCGCATAACCTGACCGAGGTCATCAACGGGGTCATCTGCATGATCGACAACCCGGAATGCACCCTCGAGGATCTGATGCAGCATATCAAGGGACCGGATTTTCCCACCGGCGGCCTGATCATGGGCCGCAGCGGAATCCGGGCAGCCTATGCCACCGGCCACGGCCGGATTACCGTGCGGGCCCGCAGCAATATCGAGGAGATGGGGCCGAACCGCAGCCGCATCGTGGTGACGGAAATCCCCTATCAGGTCAACAAGGCCGTTCTGGTGAAGAAAATCGCGGACCTGGTCCACGAGAAAAAGCTGGAGGGCATCAGCGATATCCGGGATGAATCCAATGACCGGCAGGGCATGCGGATCGTCATCGAGCTGAAGAAGGACGTCCAGCCCCAGGTGGTGCTGAACACCCTGTACAAGCATACCTCCCTGCAGGAAAACTTCGGCGCCAATATGCTGGCCCTGGTGGACGGAAAGCCCCGGGTGCTGACCCTGCGGGAGATGATCTACTACTATCTGGAGCACCAGAAGGATGTAGTGACCCGGCGGACGAAGTTTGAGCTGAACAAGGCGCAGAACCGGGCTCATATCCTGGAAGGCCTGCTGAAGGCCCTGGACCATATTGACGAGATTGTGGCCATCATCAGGGCCAGCAAGGATACCCAGACGGCGAAGGAAGCCCTGATGCTGCGCTTCGAGTTTACGGACCGGCAGGCCCAGGCGATTCTGGACATGCGTCTGGCCAGGCTGACCGGTCTGGAGCGGGAGCGCCTGATGGAGGAATATCAGGAGCTGGAGAAGACAATTGCCCGGCTGATGGAGATCCTGGCGGACGAGCATGAGCTGATGAACGTGATCAAAACGGAGATTTCCGAGATCCGGGATAAATTCGGCGATGAGCGGCGCAGCGAGCTGGCCGTGGCCGAGGATGATATCGATATCGAGGATCTGATCCAGGAAGAGAATATGGTGGTTACCCTGACCCATGAGGGGTACGTGAAGCGGGTTGCCTCCAGCGTATATCGGGCCCAGCACCGGGGCGGACGGGGCGTCAGCGGCATGAACGTGAAGGAGACCGACTACACCGTCCAGATGTGCGTGGTATCCACCCATCAGGAGATCCTGTTCTTTACAAATCTGGGCCGGGTCTACAGCCTGAAGTGCTATCAGATCCCCGAGGCGGGACGGCAGGCCAGAGGTACGGCGATCATCAACCTGCTGCAGATTTCCAGCGGGGAGAAGGTCTCCACCATGCTGCCCATGCCGCGGGAATCCGAACAGGAATACAACCTGGTGATGGCGACCCGGGGCGCCATGATCAAGAAGACGGCCCTGGATGAATTCCGGAATCTGCGGAAGAACGGCCTGATCGCGATCGCCCTGCGGGAGAACGATGAACTGATCGGCGTCCGTCTGAGCACCGGTGAGGACGAGATGCTCCTCAGCAGCCGGGAGGGCAAGTGCATCCGCTTCAACGAGAAGCATGTGCGGAACCTGGGCAGAAACAGCATCGGCGTACGCTCCATGCGGCTGGATGAGGGGGACGATGTGATCGACATTGACGTGATCACCGAGGATACCACCGTGCTGGCCATTACCTCCAACGGATACGGCAAGCGGACGGATCCCGAGGAATACCGGGAACAGGGCCGTGGAGGCAAGGGAATCCGGGCCATGAACCTGACGGAAAAGACGGGGAATCTGGCGGCGCTGCTGCTGGTGCATGAGGAGGAGGATATCCTGCTGATCACCGACGACGGCACCATTATCCGGGCGCGGGCGGCGGACGTGCGGCTCTGCGGCCGGGCCACCCAGGGCGTCCGGATCATGAAGCTGGCGGAGGGCAGCCGGGTTGTGGCGGTGTGCCGCGCTGAACCGGAAGAGGAAGAACCGGAGGAACTGAAGGAATATCCTGAGGATCCGGAATCTCCGGAAGCCCGGGAAGAGTTGAATCCGCAGAACTCCGAGGGGGAGGCTCCCGCTGAGCCGGCGACGGATCTGTAATCCGATTTTTCGCGGCTGAAGCCTGAATTCACCCGCCTGAGGCGGGCAGATCTCAAAGGAACATCAGAATCGGCAGCCGGGCGGCAAAAGCCCGGCTGCCGGATAAAAAATTCAACAGCATAAAAAAGGTCCCCGCAGCAGCGGGGACCTGATTTTTCTGTTCAGCTGACGCAGGCGGCGCCTTTTTCCATGGCTTCCCGGTTGATGGGCAGCAGATGCTCCTTCTTCGGTCCGAAGGTGGCCTTCAGGGCTTCCATGGCGGCATCGATGGAGACCACGCCGGTCTTTTTCAGGATGGCGCCAAGCATCACCATATTGGCGGTGCGGGCATTTCCCAGCTGTTCGGCGATCCCGTTGCAGTCCACAGGAATGGCCGTAATATCGTCCCGATCCGGAGTGATATCGATGAGGGAGGAATTGTACAGCATGATGCCTCCCTTCTCCATGGCGGGGGTAAACTTGATCATGCTGGGCTTGTTCATAATGACCGCGATGGGAATCTCCGTTACCAGGGGAGAGCCGATGGGCTCGTCGGAGATGACCACGGCGCAGTTGGCTTCGCCGCCCCGCATTTCAGGGCCGTAGGAGGGCATCCAGGAAACGTTCATGCCCATGTGCATGGCCGCCTTGGCCAGCAGCTGACCGATCAGCAGCACGCCCTGGCCACCGAAACCCGCAATCAGGAATTGAGCTTCCATGGTATCACTCGACCTCCTTCTTCACGCCCAGAGGATACTGGGGGATCATATTGGCTTCCAGCCAGTTCAGCGCCTCCCGGGGCGTCATGCCCCAGTTGGTGGGACAGGAGGACAGCACTTCCACCATCGAGAAGCCCTTCTTCGCGATCTGGGTCTCAAAAGCTTTTTTGATGCACTTCTTCGCGTCCATGATATGCTTTACATCGTGGACCGAGCAGCGGGCGATGTAGGCGGGCCCGTCCAGGGTCGCCAACATTTCACTGACCCGGATGGGATAGCCGCACAGGGCCGGATCCCGCCCGTAGGGGGAGGTGGTCGTAACCTGCCCGGGAAGGGTGGTGGGAGCCATCTGGCCGCCGGTCATGCCGTAGATGGCATTGTTGACGAAGATGACCGTGATGTTCTCTCCCCGGGTGGCGGCGTGGGTGATTTCCGCCGCGCCGATGGAGGCCAGGTCGCCGTCGCCCTGATAGGTGAAGACGATATTGTCCGGATTGACCCGCTTGCAGCCGGTGGCGACCGCGGGAGCGCGGCCGTGGGCGGCTTCCATCATATCCGTGTTGAAATAGTTATAGGCAAAGACGGCGCAGCCCACGGGGGCGATGCCGATGGTCTTTCCCTGAATCCCCAGCTCGTCGATGGCTTCCGCCACCAGCCGATGAATGATGCCATGGGTGCAGCCGGGGCAGTAATGCAGCGGGGTGTCCGTCAGGATCCCGGTTTTTTCATAGATAACCGCCATGTTACTTCCCCTCCTTCGCGAGATTTTCCACCTGGGTGATGATTTCCCGGACGGTGGGCACGATGCCGCCGGTCCGGCCGAAGAAATGGACAGGCTTTTTCCCGTCCACGGCCAGACGCACATCATCCACCATCTGGCCCATGCTCATCTCCACCGTCAGGAATGCCCGGGCGTGCTCAGCGGCCTGGGCGATGGGGGCGGAGGGGAAGGGCCAGAGGGTGATGGGCCGGATGAGCCCGGCCTTAATGCCTTCCTCCCGGAGCTTCCGCATGGCGGAACGGGCGATGCGGGCGGTGGTTCCGTAGGCCACCAGGATATAGTCCGCGTCCTCCGTCATCTCCTCCTGCCAGCGGCATTCGGTCTGCTCCATGACGGCGTACTTTTCATACAGGTGATTGACGTGCTTCTCCAGCACGGCGGGATCAATATACAGGGAATTGATGATTGCCCGCTCCCGGTCGGACTGGGGCGTCCAGCCGGTGGCCGCCCAGGTCTTGGGGGGCAGATCGGCGGCGGGATGATAGTCCGGCATTTCCACCGGCTCCATCATCTGTCCGATGAGGCCGTCTCCCATAATGAGGACGGGATTGCGATACCGGTCCGCCAGGTCAAAGGCCATCTGGGTTAATTCCACCGCCTCCTGCACGGAGGAGGGGGCGAGCACCAGCATCCGGTAATCTCCGTGGCCGCCGCCGCGGGTGGACTGGTAGTAGTCGCTCTGGGCGGGCTGGATGGATCCGAGACCGGGGCCGCCGCGCACCATGTTCACGATGACGCAGGGGAGCTCCGCTCCAACGATATAGCTGATTCCTTCCTGCTTCAGGGAAATTCCCGGAGAGGAGGAGGAGGTCATGACCCGGGCGCCGGCACCGGCCGCGCCGTAGACCATGTTAATGGCGGCGACTTCACTCTCCGCCTGCAGGAAGCAGCCGCCCTCCATTTTCGGCAGCCGCTTGGACATGTATTCCGGAATCTGATTCTGAGGGGTAATGGGGTAGCCAAAGAAGAAGCGGCATCCCGCCTGGATGGCGGCTTCGGCAATGGCCTCATTTCCCTTCATGAGCATTTTCTGACCCATGGTAACGCTTCCTCCTTTTTTATTTCTCGACCTTGATCACCGCATCGGGGCACATCCGGGCGCAGAAAGCGCAGCCGATGCATTTTTCCTGATCGGTGACGGCAATGGGATGATACCCCTTGGAATTGATCTCCTTGCTGAGGGCCAGGATCTTTTTGGGGCATACGTCGGCGCACAGACCGCAGCCTTTGCAGGTCTCGCGGGCAATGGTCAACAGGGCCATGGCATTTCGCCTCCTTACGTTGGGTTTAAAAGGAATTATACCGTTTCTGCCCGTTTTCCGTCAATCAAAATACAGGAAAAGAGCAGGCAGCCGTTCCGCCGCAGGCCCCGCTCCCGGCGGAAAAGGGGTGAATTCCGCTTCCGGGGCATGAAAAACGCTCCGCCCGGACACCGGGGGAGCGTCTGATACTCACGGGACCGCCTGATTATTTGGCGGGGTAGTAGGTACCGTAAACGAATTCGTGAATCGCCTGGGCATGCTTCGTCAGGTTGTACTTGATGACGGAGGAGCCGTTATGGGTGGTATATTTGTAGGAGCCGTCCATGGGCACGCGCATCTGTTCGAAGAGGGAATCTCCCTGAGCGCCGGTCAGGGCGGGCAGCAGGGAGGTGGCCAGGTCCCACATGGTCTGGAGATTCATGTTGGTATCGGAGTAGGAATAGGCTACATCCATCAGGTCCATCAGGGTGCTGAAATCGATATTCTCCATTACCTTCTGCAGCAGCAGATCCAGCAGATGGCGCTGCCGGTCCGTACGGTTGAAATCGTTTTCCCCCTTCAGGGAACGGGTCCGGGCATACATGACCGCCTGCACCCCGTCCAGATGCTGGACGCCAGCAGCCACCTCCAGGGGCGTGCGCTCTCCCCTGGCCTTGTTGTCATAGGCAGGGGGATGCTCCTTGAGGTACTTGTTGATATACCAGGCCTCCCCCTTGGTCAGCTCGATATCGATTCCTCCCAGCGCGTCGATAATGGAGGCCAGACCGTTGAAATTGATGGCAACATAATTTTCGATGTTCATCTGGAAATTCCGATTGATGGTCCGCATGGCGAGGGAAGCGCCGCTGCGGATCTTTTCCTGGGTCGTGCCTTTTTTGACCCTGTTGCAGCCGTACTGGTAGGCGTTGTTGATTTTGGTCTGGTTCTTGTATCCCGGAATGACCACCAGGGAATCCCGCAGAATGGAGGTCATTTTGATGGAACCGTCATCCCGGTTGATGGAGACGATGATCTGGGTATCCCCCCGGCCGATGATCTCCGTCGCGTCATCGCTGCGGGTATCCACGCCGATCAGCAGGATGTTCAGCACATTGTCCGGCAGGTTGGAATTCAGCTCCAGGGAGTCCGGGTCGATGCCCGGATCCTCCTCCGGCTCTTCCTCCAGCAGGGTGTCCAGCTTTTCCTGCTCCTCGGGGGAGAGAATATAGGTTTCGCCCGTGTCCTCATCCACGTAGACATTCTCGCTGTCCAGGCCGGGGTCGGGCTCGTCCAGGAGAACCTCCTCCGTGATTTCCTCGATCAGCAGATCTTCATCCTCCGCAGGCGCCTCGCAAAGGGCGAAGAGGGGCAGCAGGACCAGGGTAAGCAGCAGGGCCAGAAATCTTTTCATTGGCAGAAACCTCCTGAGGGTACAGTACTGAGAATACGTCGATTTTTTCGCCCCGACGGCACCGCCTTTTCACAGGCGAAAGCCGCCGGATGAGCTTCAATTCAGCTTTTCTCCGGAATACAGGAATGAGGGCCTGTGCAGACCGGATCAGGATTCAGTTGGATGATTCAGCTCATCCAGGGTCATGCCGAAGGCGGGCAGGAATTCCAGCAGGAAATCCTTCACCTCCGGATATTCGATCTCCTCCAGGGTCCGGTGAATGTTCCGGGCGGCGTAGTCAAACTCCGGATTGCCGGCCCGCTGTTCGTCCAGACACTTGATGTAGGCGCTGATTTTATCCGCCGCCCGGACGATGTCCCGCTCATATCCCGCCTCCTGTTTCAGGTAAGGGGTGAAGGCAGGACGCATCTCCTCCGGCAGGAGACCGAGCAGCCGGTCGGCGGAGAGATCCTCCAGCCGGCGGTAGGCGCCCCGGAGCTCCGGAGACCAGTACTTTACGGGGGTGGGAAGGTCCCCGGTCATCACCTCGGTGGCGTCGTGATAGACGGCCAGGGAGAGCACATGCTCCGGATTCACCTTCCGGCCGTAACGGTCCCGCCCCAGAAGGGCGATGCCATGGGCGATCATGGCCACCTGCAGGGAATGCTCCGCGTCGTTTTCCGGATGGGTATTCCGCATCAGGGACCAGCGGCTGATCAGCTTCAGCCGGGACAAATAAGCAAAAAACGAAAAGGACATACGGCCTCCATCTTTGCGCCGATCCCCTCTTTTCCCGGGGACAGTGCATACAAATATTATACCGCTTTTTCCCTGCGGATTCAAGTAACGGTTGCGGGAACAGGGGGAGAAGCGTATAATACGGGGCATCGGAAGAGAGGAGGAACGCGAAAAAATGCGTTTGAATATTGCCATGGACGGGCCGGTGGGAGCCGGCAAATCTTCCATTGCGGACGCGGTGGCGGCGCGGCTGGGTATCCTGCATCTCGACACCGGAGCCATGTACCGGGCCCTGGGGCTGAAGGCCCTGCGGGAGGAAATCGATGTGCAGCAGGAAACCCGGATCGTGGAGCTGTGCCAGGGACTGAAACTGGATGTACAGGTGGGCGAGGGGGGACAGCGAACCTTGCTGGACGGGCAGGATGTCAGCTCCCTCATTCGGACGCCGGAGGTCAGCATGGCGGCCAGCACAGTGAGCCGCTACGCAGAAGTGCGGAAGCGCATGGTTGCTCTTCAGCAGGAGCTGGCCGCCGCCCGGGATATGATCGTGGACGGGCGGGATATCTGCACGACCGTGCTGCCGAATGCTCCGCTGAAGATCTTCCTGACTGCCAGCCCTGAGGAGCGGGCCCGCCGCCGTTGGAAGGAGATGCAGGCCAAGGGGGACCCGGCATCCTTTGAAGAGGTGCTGGCCCAGGTGAAGGCCCGGGACGAACAGGATATGAACCGGCCGGTGGAGCCCCTGCGCAGGGCGGAGGACGCGGTGCTGGTGGATACCACAGACCTGAGCTTTGACCAGGTGGTGGAGAAAATCGTTGAAATGGCGGAGGTGCTTCGACGTGGCGAATGAGGCGGTTACGGAGAAAGATTCCGGGATTTACCGGGTTGCCCGGGTTCTGGCGACGGTGCTGTTCGGCGTGCTGATGCCCGTCCGGTATGAAGGGAAGGAAAACCTGGCGGGCCGGGAGGGCCCCATGGTGATTATTTCCAACCATATTCACGCCCTGGATCCGCTGGTTCTGGCCTATCCCGTGAAGAGCCAGTGCGTTTTTCTGGGAAAGAAGGAGCTGGGAAAGAACGCGTTTTTCAGAAGAATTCTGACCTCCATGCACTGCATTCTTGTGGACCGGGGGGCCACGGACATGGAAGCCATGCGTGCGTGCATGAAGGCGCTTAAGATGAAAAAGGTGCTGGTCATCTTTCCGGAAGGGACCCGGCATCACGAGGGCCAGATGGAGCAGATTGAAAACGGAACCAGCCTTCTGGTGCTGCGGGGAAAAGCTCCTCTGATTCCCGTCTATCTGGATCGGCCGCTGAAATTCTTCAGGGTCTGCCATGCCCGGGTCGGAGATCCCATTGCGTATGAGGACCTGCTGGGAAAAGGCATCAACGTGGAGACCTGCGAGGAGCTGAATCAGCGCATGCGGGAAACCTACCGCAGAATGATCCTTGAAGCAAAAAAATAAAAACGGAAAAAATGCAAAAAAAAGTTCAAAAAATAATTTTTTCACTTGCAGGATTTTTAAAGGAAAGGTAGAATAAAAGACACCAATGGCCATTTTTGGCAGGAACTGTGGGAAGAGGCAATTGTCATGACCGTTGAGATCTCGGCAAATGCCGGGTTCTGCATGGGGGTCTCCCGGGCTGTGGAAGCCGCGGAGACGGCCGCGGGAGACGGGGTTCCCTCCTGTACCCTGGGGGAGCTGATTCATAATCCTGCCGTTGTGCGAGCCCTGGCGGACAAGGGGCTGGAGCCGATTCAGGATCCGGCTGAAGCAAGGGGGCGCCGGGTGCTGATCCGGAGCCACGGGGTTTCCCCGGACGTGCTGAAAGCCCTGGAAAACAGCGGTTGCCCCGTCATGGATCTGACCTGTCCCTTTGTGGCCCGGCTCCACCGGATCGTGGCCGAGGGCACCTCGGACGGGACGCCCGTTATCCTGGTGGGAGAGCGGGAGCACCCGGAGGTGAGGGGAACAGCCGGATGGGCCGGGGGCCCGGTTTATGTGGTGGCCACCCCCGAGGAAGCGGAAGAGCTTCCCGGATTCGACAGGGCGCTGGCCGTGACCCAGACCACCTTTCCGCCGGAAAGATGGCAGGCCGTGCTCCAGGTGCTGGAGCGCAAGGTAAACCGGCTGGAAAGCCACTGCACCATCTGCAACGCTACGGAGGTTCGCCAGCGGGAAGCGGCGGAGCTGGCGGAGCGGGCCGACCGGATGATCGTGGTCGGCGGGCGCAACAGCGCCAACACGAGAAAGCTCTTTGACCTTTGCCGGGCACGGTGCCCGGAAACAATCCTGGTAGAGAGCGCGGCGGAGATACCGCCCGCCTTTGCAAATAAAGATCCCGGGTTGATTGGGATCACCGCCGGAGCATCCACCCCGACGGATTCACTTAAGGAGGTTGTCACACGCATGAGCGAACTGGAGAACAAAGACCTGACCCCGACCCTCGAAGAGGAGAACAATGAAGACTTCATGCAGCAGGTTGAAGCGACCATGGTAAGGATCCGTCCCGGACAGACGGTGACCGGCAAGGTCGTGCAGATTACGGATGATGAAGTCAGCGTCAACATCGGATACAAAGCGGATGGACTGATCAAACGCGAGGATCTGGTGGACGAAGATGTGAAGCTGGGCGACGATATCGAAGTCGAAGTCGTCAAGGTGAACGACGGTGAGGGCAATGTGCTGCTGAGCCAGCGCAATATTGTCAATCGCAAAGCGTGGGATGCCCTGATGGCGAAGAATGAAGCCGGCGAATACGTGGACGGCGTGGGCAAGGAGGCTGTCAAGGGCGGCCTGATCGCGCTCGTGGACGGTATTCGCGCTTTTGTGCCGGCCAGCCAGCTGAGCCAGCGTTATGTAGAGAAGATCTCTGATTTTGTGGGCAAGGAAATGCGCCTGAAGATCATCGAAGTTGATCCCCAGAAGAAGCGCATTGTAGCCAGCCGCAAGGCCGTGGTCGCCGAGGAAGCCGCCGCGAAGAAGAAGGAAGTCTGGGACAAGCTGGAAGAGGGCATCGTGATTCACGGAATCGTCCGCCGGCTGACCGATTTCGGCGCCTTTGTGGATCTGGGCGGCGTAGACGGTCTGGTGCATATCACCGACCTGAGCTGGGGCCGCGTAAAGCATCCCAGCGATGTGGTGAAGCCCAATCAGGAGATTGACGTAAAGGTGCTGAGCCTGGATCCGGAGCGGGAGCGCATCCAGCTGGGCTATAAGCAGATGTTCCCCCGTCCCTGGGATAACGCTGCCGAGAAGTATCCGGAAGGCAGCATCGTGAAGGGCAAGGTTGTCCGGATTACGGATTTCGGCGCTTTCGTGGAGCTGGAGCCCGGCCTGGACGGACTGGTGCATATCAGCCAGTGCGCCCGCACCCGCATCGCCAAGGTGGAGGATGCCGTGCAGGTGGGTCAGGATGTGAATGTGAAGGTTCTGAGCGTGGATTCCGAGAAGAAGCGCATCAGCCTGAGCATCCGTCAGGCCCTGGAGGACGAAGAGGTGCAGGAAGCGGAAGCCACTGCGCCGGAAGCGGAATATGAGATCGTTGCGACCGACGAGTCCACCGCGGAAGAGCTGGCCGAAGCCGTCGAAGCGGTAGAGGCTGTCCATGAAGCTACGGAAGAGGCGGCCGAGGGCACGGCTGAATAAGCTTGGAAAACCATATCCCCTGCCGGAAGGCAGGGGTTTTTCATACCCTTTTGCCCCTGCCCTTGACAAGGGGAGGAAAAGGGGTATAATGAACGGCGTTCCGAAAGGAACCGAAATCGCTGGGGGTGCCGTCTGGCTGAGAGGACCTGTGTCCGACCCTTGGAACCTGTGTAGATCATCCTACCGGAGGGAAGCGAACCGAGTGTCGCCCCAGTGGGGCGTTGCCGTAGGCAAAACGAGGTGAACTTCTCGCCCGAAACCGAGCCAGGACGCCGCTCCAAGGCGGCATGGCGACGATTGAGGGCGCGGAAAGCGAACCGAGTGCCTAAGCTGAAGGCTCTCGCGGAAAGCGAGCCGAAGCCGAAAGGCGCTCGCGGAAAGCGAGCCGAGCGCCAAAGGCAAAACGTGCTTGTATTGCGCTTTTCTCCGGATGGGGGAAAGCGCTTTTTTGCGCGGAAAGGGAGGAAACTTATGATGAACCTGTTGTTTGCCGGAGCATTTGCCGAGACCGCGGCCGAAACGGCTGCGGAGACCGTTACCGAGGCCGCGGAGGCGGCCGCGGAAACCGCGGCCAGCGCCGATCCCACCTGGGCTCAGGAACTGGTCGAAAAGTTTACGGAGACCCCCGGTACGCTGTGGATCTCCATTCTGGTGATTGCCGCACTGGCTGCTATCTTCCTTGCGGTCCGAAAAACCTCGAATCGCTGGGGAGCAAAGGCGATTGCCTACGGGGCCCTGTGCATTGCGCTCAGCTTTGTGCTGTCCTGCCTTCGGCTGTTCCGGATGCCCCAGGGAGGTTCAGTGACCCCCGGAAGCATGCTGCCCCTGATGCTTTTCTCCGCCGTATACGGCGTGGGCCCCGGGCTGCTGGCGGGCCTGACCTATGGGGTGCTCCAATACTTCCAGGGCGGCTGGTTTGCCAATTTCTGGCAGTTCTCCCTGGACTATCTGCTGGCGTTCGCGGCGCTGGGGCTGACGGGCTTGGCGAAGTATTTCCCGAAGAAATGGGGCCTGTACCTGGCGATGGCGATTGCCGCCCTGGGACGCGCGCTTTCCGCTACGCTGGCCGGAATTATGTTCTGGGATACCGCGCCTCTGGCCAGCCTGATCTATAACGGGACCTATCTGATTCCGGACACCCTGATCTGCATGCTGCTGGCGCTGCTGATCGGAGACCGGCTGATGAAACTCCTGAAATCGGGCAGGTAAAGGGGAACTGACCGGCCTGGATCCATACGGGAACTACCTGATTCCGGACACCCTGATCCGGAATCAGAGGTATGATCCGGTCTATCATGATTCAAATCAAAAAGGAAGAGGATGAAGGATTCTCCGTTTCGTCCCTTCCTTTTTTGATGCTTTTTTGTTCTGCCGGCCGCCCGCGGGGCGCGGAAGACAGCAGCTGCCCGCGGGAATTAACGATTATGTGGCGAAAGTGAACCGCCAGCTGGAAGCGTTTATGGCGAAGTAAGGGACAGGACCATCCCCGCCCGGGCAGATGCCTGAGCGGGGATTTTTTTATGCCCCGGAAGCGCTGTATCGCTGAAGGGCGGAGGGCTCCGCGAATCTGCAAGGCCGATCCTCCCTGTATTTTTTCCCTGAGCTTGCTATTTTTCCCCGAACCTGTATAATGATGCCCGGAAAGAATTCTTCTGTTTCGGGAGAAAAAACGCGACATTTCATGGAGGAGGACAGTTCTATGCCGAAGATTTTTGCTGCCACCAGCCCGGAAGTCAGCCCCCGGGAGATCGAAAACGGTCAGCGTTCCCGGGCCATCGCGCCGCAGGGAATGGTGCTGCTTGAAAATAATGGGGTGCTCCCTCTGAAGAAGATCGGAAATATCGCCTTGTATGGGGACGGCGCCCGCCGCACCGTAAAGGGAGGCACCGGTTCCGGCGATGTCATGAGCCGGGAGACCGTCACCGTGGAGATGGGGCTGCAGGAAGCGGGATTCACCGTCGTGACGAAGGACTGGATTGACCGGGACGAAGCGAACGTGGAGGCGGCGCGGAAGGCCTGGGCGGATTCCCTGCGGGAAAAAGTCCAGGCGAACGGTACATCATCTCCGTTCTATCTGATCTGGTCCAATCCCTTCCAGCAACCGGAGGTGCTGGAGGTGGCGGAGGGGGACCTTCACCCGGATCAGGCGGACACGGCCGTGTATGTGCTTGCCCGGAATTCCGGAGAAGGCGCTGACCGGAAGGATCTTCCCGGAGAGTATGAGCCCCTGGAAACGGAAATCCGGTCCCTGACCCGGATCGCCGCGGCCTATGCGCATACGGTGCTGGTGCTGAACGTGGGCGGCGTCATGGATATGAAGGCGCTCCGTTCCATCCCGGGACTCGACGCCATCCTGCTCATGTCCCAGGCCGGAAACTACGGCGGATATGCCCTGGCGGACGTGCTGACGGGAAAGACCTATCCCTCCGGCCGCCTGACCACCACCTGGGCCCTGAACTATGCCGACTATCCCTGCGCCGATACCTTCAGCCACCGGAACGGGGATCTGGATGACGAATACTACAGGGAAGGAATCTATGTGGGCTACCGGTACTTCGATACCTTCAACCTTCCCGTACAGTATCCTTTCGGATACGGCCTGGGCTATACCGCCTTCGAGCTGGCGCTGGAAGGGGTTTCCGCCGATGAGGAAAAGGTATGCCTGGCGGTCAGGGCGACCAATACCGGCAACTTCCCCGGAAGGGAAGTGGTGCAGGTTTATTATTCCGCTCCGGAAGGCAGCCTGGAGAAGCCCTATCAGGAGCTGGCGGCCTTCGGCAAGACGAAGGAGCTGCAGCCGGGAGATTCCCAGGTGCTGACGATTTCCTTCTCCACCCGGGACATGGCCAGCTACGACCCCGCCCGGGCAGCCTGGATTCTGGAGAAGGGCACCTATTACATCCGCTACGGCGTCCATTCCCGGGATACCCATATTGCCGCCGCTCTGGAGCTGCCCGGAGACGCGGTGACCCAGCAGCTGCAGAACCGCCTGCCCCTGGATGAATCCTTCGAGCTGATCAGCCCGAAGGGAATCACGCCCTGGAGCAGCCCCGCCATGGAGGCGGAAAAGGCCGGAGCCAGGGTGATCTCCCTGGACGCTTCCCGGATTCGCCGGGAGGAAGCCGTTTATTCTGAAAAGCCTGAGGATCTGCCGAAACCCGCCCGGGAGGAGAAGATCACCCTGGAGGATGTCCGGCAGGGGAAGGCCACGCTGGATGAGCTGGTGGGTCAGCTGACGCCCTTTGAAATGGCGACCCTGTGCGTGGGTACGGCCCGGGGCATGAACGCCCAGGGCGGCCCCCAGATCGGCGCCTCCTCCGCCGCCTGCCCCGGCGCCGCGGGAGATACCACCTCCCTGCTGGCGGAGGATCGGGGAATCCGGAATCTGATCCTGCCGGACGGCCCGGCGGGACTGCGGCTCTCGCCCATCTTCAAGGTGGACAGCGAAGGCAGAATCTATACGCTCAGCGCCGCCTTCCCGGGGGTGGATCTCCTGATGGAAATGATGCCGAAGCCGGAGATTCCGGAGGACGCGCAGACCTATTATCAGTATACCACTGCTATTCCGATCGCCACCCTGCTGGCCCAGACCTGGGACGAGGAAGCCATCGAGGCGGCCGGGGATATCGTGGGAAGCGAGATGGAGGTTTTCGGATGCGATCTGTGGCTGGCTCCCGGAATGAATATCCACCGGAATCCCCTCTGCGGCCGGAACTTTGAGTATTATTCCGAGGATCCCCTGCTGACGGGCAAGTGCGCCGCGGCGGACACCCGGGGCGTCCAGAAGCACCCCTCCGCGGGCACCACCATCAAGCATTTTGCCTTCAACAATCAGGAGGACAACCGGAACCATGTGAATTCCCATGTGGATGAACGGGCCATCCGGGAAATCTATCTGAAGGGATTCGAGATTGCCGTGCGGGAGGCTCAGCCCAAGGCGATTATGACCTCCTATAACCTGATCAACGGGGAGCATACCGCCAACAGCCGGGATCTGCTGACCGCCCTGGCCCGGGATGAATGGGGCTTTGAGGGCATCATCATGACCGACTGGGGCACCACGGGGAGCGACCATCATCCGAAGCATGACTGGAAGTACGGAGATTCCTATGCCTCAGGATGCATCAAGGCCGGCAACGACCTGACCATGCCGGGCAGCGACCGGGATGTGGAGGATATCCTGAACGCGCTGGGCAGGAAGGAAGGGGAGGTCCCCTACCCGCTGACCCTGGGCGAGCTGCAGGCCTGCGCCAGGCGCATGATCGCGCTGATCCTGCGGATGGAGCGGTAACCGAAACCCGGCCAGCAAAATAAGATTATTCGGAAAGTTGGAGGTTCCTATGAGAATTTTGTTCGCGACCAGCGAATGCGCCCCCTTCAGCAAGAGCGGCGGACTGGCGGATGTGGCCTTTTCCCTGCCGCCGGCGCTGAAGAAAAACGGCAACGATATTTCCATCATTACTCCGCTGTATCAGTGCGTCTGGCAGCGCTTCCGGGATCAGATCGAATTCCGGGAGGACGTGACGGTTCGGCTGGGAGACAGGGAATATGAATGTGAACTCTATCGGGGAGACCGGGACGGGGTGCCCGTCTGGTTCGTGAAATACGATCCCTTCTTCGACCGGCCCCGGCTGTACGGATATGAGGATGACAAGCTTCGCTTCGCCATGTTCAGCCGGGCGGTCATCGACCTGATGCCGGTGCTGGGCCCCATGCCGGAGATCCTGCACTGCAACGACTGGGAGACGGCCCTCTCCGTCGTCTATCTGAAAAACGATCAGGTGACCAATACCGCCCTGAATGGAGTGCGCTCCGTATTTACCATTCATAATATCGCCTACCAGGGCCAGTTCAGCGCATGGGAGCTGCAGACCACCTTTGCCCTGCCGGAGGGATGGTATGACGGTGGACTGGGATTCGAGTACGAAGGGCGTCACGACGTGAACCTGATGAAGGGCGCCATGATGATGGCGGACGCGGTCAACACCGTGTCTCCCACCTACGCCCGGGAGCTGCATCATCACCGCTACGGCATGGGGCTGGAAGGCGTGGCCAGGCTGGTGGACAACAAGCTGACGGGAATCCTGAACGGAATCGACATGGATCATTACGATCCCATGAAGGATCCCAGGCTTCCGGCTCATTTCGACACGGATCATATGGAAGGAAAAGCCTCCTGCAAGGAAAAGCTGCAGGAGGCCTTCGGGCTGGAAAAAGAACCCCATTTTCCGCTGATGTGCCTGGTGGCCAGGCTGGTGGAGCAGAAGGGGGTTGAACTGATCAGGGAGCTGCTGCCCCGCCTGATGGACCTGGGATGCCAGGTGATCATCTTCGGCCAGGGGGAACAGCACTATATCGACCATTTCAACTGGTGCAAAACCCAGTGGCCGGGCCAGTTCGGCTTTTCCAGCGACTATTCGGAGGATATGGCGGCCCGGGTCTTTGCCGGATCGGATTTCTACCTGATGCCCTCCCGGTTTGAGCCCTGCGGCCTGAGCCAGATGATGGCCATGCGCTACGGCACGGTTCCCATCGTGCATGAAACCGGCGGCCTGAAGGACTCCGTCCGGGCTTACAGCAGCTTCGACGGGGTGGGGGACGGCTTCTCCTTCCCGGAGTACACCCCCGACAGCCTGATGCTGAGCATCATGAGCGCGCTGCGGGTCTATTTCTGCGATGAGGAAACCTTTGCGCTGCTGCGGCGGAGGGACATGGAAAAGGACTTTTCCTGGGACCGGAGCGCCCAGCGGTACGAGCGCATGTATCGCCGCATCGCCGTGGGGACGGATGTGGAGCAGATTCCCTATCGGGATGCCTATCTGCAGCTGAAGGCCGCCTACGTGGAACTGGAGAAAGCCAACCGGAAGCAGAACATGGAGCGGTTCCCGGATCCCTATCACCGGGTGATCCAGGTTCATATGACCACCCAGACGGACGGATTCTTCTTTCTGAGTTTCCAGCGGGAAGGGGAGAACTGCTCCTTCCAGATCGAGCCTTTCACCTTCCATGATGCGGACGCGTTTATTTCAGTCAGCTTTGAGCACCTGATGGCGATGGCCAGGGGAGAAACCACCTTTGACAAGCTGTACCTGAGCGGCCTGCTTCGGGTGAAAGGCAATCTGTCCAAGGGAGCGGAAATGCGGCTCCTGCTGGGCAGAAGACCATCCTGAGAAACTGCTGATTCATTCCATACGGGCTGAAACCGCCTTTGCTCAGGCGGATTTCAGCCCGCTGTTTTATTGATTCCATTTCGGGGCCGTCGCCTTTATTCAGGCGACGGCCCCGACGCGCATTGATTCAGCGTTTTCCCTGAGCGGCGGAATTATTCCGCCTTGGGCAGGGCATGGGCATCCAGCCAGATGTCCCAGATGTTCTGCACGCCGGCGTCCGTAACATAGACCAGGGCGTAATAGGGGACCGCGTTGGGATATACCACCTGCGCGCGGCAGAGGAAGCAGAGGACTCCCTCATGCTCCGCCAGGAAGGCCAGGGGGGTATAATCCACGCCCACAAGCCCTTCCATGGCCTTGTTGAAGATCGCCTGCTGCTCCGGCGTAATCTCCGTGGTTTCCGGCAGCGTCCAGACGACGGCATTTTCCTCCGGCTGGGAAGCGGCTTCTTCCGCCAAGGTCATGGGCAGGGCGGCCAGGGCCAGGGCCAGCACGGTCAGCATCACTAAGATTTTCTTCATTTTCAACTACCTCCTGTTTCGATTCCTGAGGATTCCATTGAAGCCCCGTGCGATGGGCTTTGGTGTTCCTTTATTCTGCGCGGAAGAACTTTTTTCCTCCTGCAACAGGATATACGCAGAAGGGAGGGGAAATGGCAGCGGAGCATCCGGAAATCGGACGGCCCCGAAAGGAAGCGGCCGGAGGATTTTCAGAATTGCAGAGGGATCTCGGTAAAATCGATTGACAACTTTTTCATTAAGGGATAAAATACGCATAACGGAAATACGGAAAAGGGGCTTTCCTTTTTGTGCGCTTTCCGTAAATATTGAAAGGAGTTGTTTTTATGAAAAAGTGGCTTTCTCTGGTGCTTGCGCTGGCTATGGCGCTGTCCATGCTGTCCTTTGCTTCCGCTGAGGAAACGGGCAAGGTTTATTATCTGAACTTCAAGCCTGAAGCGGATCAGGCCTGGCAGGATCTGGCGGCTGTTTACACGGCGCAGACCGGCGTTGAAGTCAAGGTGCTGACTGCGGCTTCCGGCTCCTACAGCACGACCCTGACCTCTGAAATGGACAAGAAGGACGCGGCGCCCACCCTGTTCCAGATCGGCAACGCGGAAGGCGTTGTGACCTGGGGCGACTATGCCCTGCCGCTGGACGGCACGGATCTGATGGCTGAAATGACCACCGAGGATTTCAACCTGAAGAACGCGGAAGGCCAGACCGTGGCGGTTGGATACTGCTACGAAGCCTACGGAATCATCACCAACAAGGGTCTGCTGGAGAAGGCGGGCCACACCCTGGATGAGATCAAGGATTTCGCCAGCCTGAAGGCTGTGGCGGATGACATTCACGCCCGCTCCGCGGAACTGGGCTTCGATGCCTTCACCTCCGCCGGCCTGGACGGATCCTCTTCCTGGCGGTTCTCCGGCCATCTGACCAACATGCCCCTGTATTATGAGTTCCGGGATGACGGCATCACCGAGCAGCCCGCGACCGTGAAGGGCACCTATCTGGATGCCTACAAGAACATCTGGGATCTGTACATCACCGACTCCGCCGCGGATGTGGCGAAGCTGTCCGGCTATACCGGCACCGATGCGGAGACCGAATTCTGCGAAGGCAAGGCGGTGTTCTTCCAGAACGGTACCTGGGAATATGAGACCCTGAGCAAGAGCGTGAATCCGGATGACCTGTACATGCTGCCCATCTACTGCGGCGTGGAAGGCGAGGAGAACGCGGCTGTGTGCGCTGGCACCGAGAACTGCTGGGCTGTGAACAAGCAGGCTTCCGAAGCCGACCAGAAGGCGACCCTGGACTTCCTGAAGTGGGTCGTGACCAGCGATGAAGGAACCGAGATGATGGCCCGTGAATTCGGCCCCATCCCCTTCAAGAACGCCAAGGCTTCCAGCAACGTATTCTTCAACAATGCCAACGACCAGCTGGCCGCCGGCAAGTATGTCGTGACCTGGGCCTTCAACTACACCCCCGATGTGGATAACTGGCGTGCCGGCATCGTGTCCGCGCTGGAACAGTATTCCGCCGGCGTGGAAGGCGCGTGGGACGATCTGGTGTATGCCTTCGTGGATGGCTGGGCCACCTGCTACAGCAACACGCACTGATCGAGACGATTCTCCGGAAAAGAATTCCCTAGGAGCACGGGGGCGGGTGAAAGCCCGCCCCTTTTCCTTGAACCCATGAGTTTCCTCCGGAAAGCGCTGAGGCATGCTGTCCGGGCTGAAACCGGCTTCGCGCAGGCGGATGCCAGCCCCCGGGCATTTTCAGCGCTTCCTTCAAAACAAAGCGACCAACAAGAAACGGAGTGATCAGTCAATGGCCAGAAGACGGGACCACAGCAATATCACATCCAATCTGATCCGAAGGCCGATTCAGCGGGCCTTTGCTGTTTTTCTGCTTCCGACGTTCCTTTGCTTCTGCGTAGGGTTTCTGTGGCCCTTCCTGCAGGGCATGTATCTGTCGCTGCACAGCTTTACCACGACCAGCAACGCCTCCTGGGTGGGCTTTGTCAATTACGGCAAGGCGTTCCAGGACGCCGGATTCAGGCATGCCTTCCTCTATACGGGGCAGGTGGCCGTCGTCAGCGTGGTGCTGATCAACCTGCTGGCCTTCGCAGTGGCCTACGGCCTGACCCGAGGCATTCGGGGAAACAGCCTGTTCCGGGGCGTCTTCTTTATTCCCAACCTGATCGGAGGCATCGTTCTGGGCTATATCTGGAAAACCATCATTGACTCCGTCCTCCCGGTCAGCATGTCGATCCAGGCCCAGTACGGCTTCTGGGGCCTGATTGTGGTGCTGTGCTGGCAGCAGGTGGGATACATGATGATCATCTATATTGCGGGGCTGCAGGCCCTCCCGGAGGATATGATGGAGGCGGCCCGCATCGACGGGGCCAACGGATGGCAGTCCCTGATCCATATCACGCTGCCCAACGTGATGCCCTCCATCACCATCTGCACCTTCCTGTCCCTGACCAACGCCTTCAAGCTGTATGACCAGAACCTGGTGCTGACTAACGGCGCGCCGGTTCGGCGGGGGATCGGGGCCACGGAGATGCTGGCCCTGAACATCGCCAAGACGTTTACGACGGCCAACCAGAGAGGCGTGGCCCAGGCCAAGGCGGTGCTGTTCTTCCTGCTGGTGACGGCCATCTCCCTGATCCAGCTTCGCGCGACCCGCAGCAAGGAGGTGCAGCAGTAATGGCCAGGCATGAACACAAGGCAAAGCAGACCCGGGGCAAAACCGTTCTGACGGCGGTCTTCGCGCTGATCAGCGCGGTCTGGATCCTGCCCATCGTCATCGTGCTGTTCAACTCCTTCAAGGGGAACAGCTATGTCAATTCCGAAGTCTTCGCCCTGCCGAACGCGGCCAGCTTTGTAGGCTTTGACAATTATGTGAACGGGATGACCTTCGGAAATTATCCCTTCTATCTGTCCGCCGGATACAGCGTGTATATTACGGTGATTTCCACGGGGCTGATCCTGCTGTGTACCTCCATGGCGGCCTGGTATATCTCCAGGGTGGATGACCTCTTCTCTAGGATCGTCTACTATCTGTGCATCTTCTCCATGGTGGTGCCCTTCCAGATGGTCATGTTCACGCTGGCCAACACCGCCAGGGTCATGCACCTGGATACTCCCTGGACGATCCCGGTGGTCTATCTGGGATTCGGCGCGGGGCTGGCGGTCTTCATGTTCGCGGGATTTGTAAAGTCCATCCCGCTGGCCATCGAGGAAGCCGCCTATATCGACGGATGCGGCCCTCTGACCACCTTCTTCCAGGTGGTGTTCCCCATGATGAAGCCCACCCTGATTTCCGTTGGCGTGCTGGAAATCATGTGGGTCTGGAACGACTACCTGCTGCCCTATCTGGTGCTGGATCAGACGAAGTATAAGACGATTCCGATCCATATCCAGTATCTGCAGGGCAGCTACGGACGGGTGGACCTGGGAGCGACCATGGCGCTGATTATCCTGAGCCTGATTCCCATCTTCATCTTCTATCTGACCTGCCAGAAGCACATCATCCGGGGCGTGGCGGCCGGAGCCGTCAAAGGATAAACATATGAAAATGAGGCGGAGGCGGAAGCCGGGAAAACCCCGGCCCCGCCTCCGCTTGTCTTCCTGCCGCGGATGGCGTATAATAGCGGGGCATGAAAGAAGGGGAGAGGAGAGCGGCAAATATTCCATGGGAACGGTGCAGGGGAAAAGTAGAATATGGCCGGGCAGGACTGCGCTGCTGATCGCGTGCTTCCTGCTCTGTCTCCGGACCGGCCTGGCCCTGGGGGAAACCCGGGTCACGGCGGATCCAGCGCAGGCTCAGGTGGGCGGCGTTGTGGATGTGCGGGTGGAATCCGGGGAAGGAGCCGAAAGCGTCGTCTATACGCTGCGCTGCGGCGGGCAGACCGTCTTCCAGGGGGAGGAGGATTCCCATTTTGTCTCCGCCTTCCGCCCCCGGCAGGAAGGGGAATATACCCTCTCCGTTACGGTGAAATACGCGGACGGCGGCACGGAAACGGCGGAAGCCTCCGTATCCGTCTCCGGCATGGCGGAGGAAACCCAGGGACCGGAGAAAATCTACAGCCAGAAGGACGGATGGTGGAAGGACAAGGAGTATTCCAAATCCGAGCTGGATAACGCGGGCTGCGCCATCTTTACCCTGAGCCACGCGCTGCAGCGGATGGGATGGACGGGGGAGGATATCGCCCCGGAAAACCTGGCCGTGAATTATAAAAATTGCTATACGAAGAACGGAACAGCCGTAGCCCGGCTGGTTTTCAACGCCAGCCAGGTTTACGGATATGCTACGAAGAGCGCCCTGCAGAAGGACGCCCCCAGCCTGCGGGAAGGGCTGAAGAACGGGGACTACTATTCCTTCAGCGTCGCGCTTGGGCATATTGCCCTGATGACCGGGGTGGATGAGAAGTCGGGCAAGGTCCGGGTGGTGGACAGCGCCCCCAGCGCCACCTTCGAGCGGATCAAGAAGGGAAAAATCTATATCCTGAAGGACGGGGAGTACGCGGAGGTGACCGATCCCGGAGAGGTTCCCGGGGCGAAATACTACTTCGAAACCCGGTTTTACGGCGGGCTGGAATACTACATGGACCTGAGCTACTGCGCCCGCCGCGGCGGCCGGCTGATCCGGCCCACCTGGCTGTACTACCGGGGCCCGGAGGGGAAGATCGGCGCCGCGCTGGTGAACCTGACCAGCGGGGAAAGCGAGATTACCGTCAACGGCCAGGCCCAGAAGGTCCTGACCCGGGATCTGATCTGGGGGGATGAAGGAAAGCCCAGACTGGCGGCCGTGATCCAGAAAAAAGCCGTCAGGCTGCTGAATGAGGAGGGAAAACGGATCGGCTCCGTTCCCCGGTGCTCTCTGGTCCCCGTTCTCCGGGAGGAGGAGGATCGGGTCTACGTCATGTACGAAGAGCATCGGGGCTATCTCCGTCTATCCGACGTGGAGGTTTTCGCCCCCCTGGAAGGGGCGGTTCAGCACGGAATCATCAGCGTAAACGGGAACACCAGCGGCCGGGCCACGGTCAAGATGCGGTTCGGAGCCTCGGGAAAGACTTCCGTGGTGGATAACTGGAAGACGGGAACGGAGGTCATCCTCATCCGGCAGGAAGACGGCTTCTGGCTGGTGGAGGCGAAAGGGCTGCGGCTCTGGGTCTCGGAGGAATATATCACGGTGCAGTAGCCATTCCCCGCCCGGGCGGCAACGGCCGCAGGAGCGGAATCAATCAGCGTTTTCCCGCGAAAAGGGAGACGGGGGGATAAAAAAATGGGCAGAAAGTCGACGAAGGAAAATAAGAATATTTACCAGATGACCCGGGAGGACCTGGGGCTGACCCGGGAGAAAGCGGCGGAGCTGATTCCCGGTTTTTCCCCGGAGCGGCTGGAGAAAATCGAAAACGAGCGGGTGCAGATCCGCCCGGAGGATATCCGTCTGATGGCGGAAGCCTATAAGACCCCGGGCCTCTGCAATTATTACTGCAGCCAGGAATGCCCCATCGGGAAGGGACGGACCCCCCGGGTGGAGAGCAAGGAGCTGGTCCAGATCGTCGTGGAAACGCTGAACCGGCTCAACCGCCTGAATGGCCAGAAGGACAGACTGCTGGAAATTGCCGAGGACGGCTCCATTGCCGAGGATGAACTGGAGGATTTCGCGGGAATCCGGGACGATCTGGAACGGCTGCAGGTGGCGATCTCCACGCTGCAGCTGTGGCTGGAGGAGCAGATGGCCCGGGGCGATCTGGCCCAGGACGCCTTTTGATCCCGGACCGCTGGAAAGAGGATGGCTGATATGATGAAGAACATGAGCAAACGAATCCCGGCGCTGGCTTTGTGCCTGGCGCTGGCGCTGCTGGCTGGAGGCGGACTGGCGGAGGGCTACAGGGTGGCCCTGCCGGACGGGAACCATTCGGTGAGGATTCCCGGCGATATGACTTCCCAGTCCCCTGCCCAGAACGAGACGGATCTGCGGGGAATCTACCTGCTGGAGCCGGACCTGGAGATGCTGGTGTACTCCTATGATGCCGGGAATTCCGATGTTTACACCCTGGCGGAAGCGTTGTCCTCCCAGAACCGGGAGGCGGAGGTCCGCCGGATTTCCGATACGGATTTCCTGGTTTTTCAGGACCGGGATGAGGCGGACGGCGCCGCCTGTGTGGGATACGGCTACATTTCCGGGGGAAAGATGGTGGAGATCTCCTTTTTCTACAGCACCCAGGACGCCATGGATCTGACCAGGGCCATCATGGAGAGTTTTGAATGAGTTTTACGCACCTGCATCTGCATACTGAATACAGCCTGCTGGACGGAGCCTGCCGGATTCCGGCGCTGGTGGAACGGCTGAAGGCGCTGGGGATGGACTCCTGCGCGGTGACGGATCATGGCGTCCTTTATGGCGCCATTGATTTTTATACCGCCATGACCGATGCCGGCATCAAGCCCATCATCGGGATGGAGGGGTATGTGTGCCGGGACCGGACGGACCGGAGCCCCGCGGGGCGGGAAATGAGCCACATCATCCTGCTCTGCGAGAACAATACCGGCTATCAGAACCTGATGAAGCTTTCCAGCGAAGCCTTCCTCACCGGATATTATTACCGTCCTCGGATGGACTATGACCTGATCCGGAAGTATCACGAGGGGCTGATCTGCACCAGCGCCTGCCTGAGCGGGGATCTGCCCAAGATGGTGCTCAACGGCCAGATGGAAAGCGCCCATGCCTTTGTCCGGGAAATGCAGGATATCTTCGGCCCGGAGAATTTCTATATCGAGCTGATGGATCACGGCCTGCGGGACGAGAAGACCGTCATCCCCCGGCTGATTGCTCTGGCCCGGGAGATGAACGTGCCCCTGGTGGCGACCAACGACTGCCACTACCTGGAGCGGAAGGACGCGGAAGCCCAGGAAGTGCTGATGTGCATCCAGACCGGCAAGACGCTGGACGACGACCGGCGGATGCGGATGGAGACCGGGGAACTGTACGTGAAGAGTGAAGAGGAGATGCGGGAGCTCTTCAAAAATGTTCCGGATGCCATCGATAACACCCGGGTGATCGCGGACCGGTGCAACGTGACCTTTGAGTTCGGCAAGACCCGCCTGCCTCAGTATCCGGTTCCGGAAGGGGAAACCGCGGAGCAGATGCTCCGCAGGCTGTGCCGGGAAGGAATCCGGCGGCTGTATCCGGAGGCGGGAGAAGGGGATGAGCCCTGGAAGCGGCTGGAATATGAGCTGAATACCATCATCCAGATGGGCTTTGTGGACTATTTCCTCATCGTCTGGGACTTCATCCATTACGCCAAGTCCAACGGCATCATGGTCGGCCCCGGCCGGGGCAGCGGCGCCGGCTCCATCGTGGCCTACAGCCTGGGAATTACCATGCTGGACCCCCTGAAATACCAGCTGCTGTTTGAGCGCTTCCTGAATCCGGAGCGGGTTACCATGCCGGATATCGACGTGGACTTCTGCTACGAGCGCCGGCAGGAGGTGATCGACTACGTGGCCCGGAAATACGGCGCGGACCACGTGAGCCAGATCATCACCTTCGGCACCATGGCGGCCAAGGGCGTGGTCCGGGACGTGGGCCGCGTCCTTGGCATGAGCTATCAGGAGACGGACGCGGTGGCGAAGGCCATTCCCTTCGAGCTGAACATGACCCTTCAGAAGGCCCTGACCCTCAGCCCCATGCTGCGCCAGATGGTGGATGAAAACCCCAAGGTGCGGCAGCTGATCGATACGGCCATGACCCTGGAGGGGATGCCCCGGCATGCCTCCACCCACGCGGCGGGGGTGCTGATCACGGGGAAGCCGGTGGTGGAATTCGTTCCCCTGCAGCGAAACGAGGAGGTCATCACCACCCAGTATCCCATGGGAACCATTGAGCGGCTGGGGCTGCTGAAGATGGATTTCCTGGGCCTCCGGACCCTGACCGTGATCCGGGATACCCTGGATCTGATGCGGGAAGCGGGCGTGGAGATGAAGCCCGAGGAGATTCCCATGGATGATCCCGAGGTTTACGAGATGATCTGCCAGGGGGATACGGACGGGGTGTTCCAGCTGGAAGGAAGCGGGATGACCTCCTTCCTGACGAATATGAAGCCCAGCTGCTTTGAGGATATTATCGCGGCCATCTCCCTGTACCGCCCGGGCCCCATGGAGTCCATTCCCCGGTATATTGCCGGCAAGCAGAATCCCGCCTCCGTCCGGTACAGGACGGAGAAGCTGCGGCCCATTCTGGACGTGACCTACGGCTGCATGGTGTACCAGGAGCAGGTGATGCAGATCGTCCGGGATCTGGCGGGCTACAGCTATGGCCGCAGCGATCTGGTGCGCCGGGCCATGGCCAAGAAAAAGCATAAGGTCATGGATGAGGAGCGGGAAATCTTTGTTCATGGGCTGGTGGACGCGGACGGCCAGGTGAAGGTGCCCGGCTGCATCCGGAACGGCGTGCCGGAAAAGGTGGCCAACGAGATCTACGACGAGATGATCTCCTTTGCCAGCTATGCCTTCAATAAATCCCATGCGGCCGCATACAGCGTGGTGGCCATGCAGACCGCCTGGCTGAAACGGTATTATCCCGTCCAGTTCATGGCGGCTATGCTGAACAGCGTTTACGGCAACGCGGGCAAGATCGCGGGATATATTCAGTATTGCCGGGGACGGGGAATCCCCGTGCTGCCCCCGGATATTAACCGGAGCCGGTGGAAGTTTACTGTGGATCGGGAAAGCGCCGCTGTCCCCGCCATCCGTTTCGGCCTTGGGGCCGTGAAGGCGGTGGGACATGGCGCCGTGAAGGCCATCGTGGCGGAGCGGGAGCGGGCTCCCTATCGGGACCTGTTCGATTTCTGCCGGCGGATCGATCCCGGGGAATGCAATAAGCGGGTGGTGGAAAGTCTGATCCAGGCCGGCGCCTTTGACGGCATGGGAGCAAACCGCCCCCAGATGCTGATGAGCTATGAGCGGGCCATGGATGCCAGCCAGAATTCGCGGAAGAAGAACGTAGCCGGGCAAGTGAGCCTGTTCGACATGTTCGGGGCGGATCAGGAGGATTCCCTCTTTGAGGAAACCATGCGCTATCCGGTGGTGGACGACTGCCCGGCCAGGACGAAGCTCCAGATGGAGAAGGAGGCGACCGGGGTTTATATGACCGGGCACCCCCTGGACGACTGGCAGCAGGTGATGAAGGAGATGAGCTTCTCCACCGCCCGGATCGCGGAAATGGAGGAGGCGGAAGACCGGGGCATGAGCCTGGACGGAGCCGTAGTGGAGATGGGCGGCATTCTGGCCGCCGTGAACGGAAAAGCCACGAAAAAAGGGGATTATATGGCCTTCGTGACGCTGGAGGATATGACCGGACAGATTGAATGCCTGGTTTTCCCGAAGGTCTATGAAAAGTATCAGCCGCTGCTGCAGGCGGATGAAATCGCCGTGCTGAAGGGGCGGCTTTCCGTCCGGGAGGAAGAGGATCCCAAGCTGATCGTAGAGAGCATTACCCCCATGGACCGGTGGACGAAACCGCCGCAGCATGCCCGGCCGGAGGCTCCCAAGCCCCGGACGGATACCCGGACGGACGCCAGGATCGCCTCGGATGCGCCGAAGAAGCTGTTCCTGCGGCTGGAGCGGAAGGACATGGACCGGGCCAGCGCCCTGCTGGGGCTTTTCCCGGGGGAGATCCCCGTATACATGCATATTCCCGCGGAGAAAATGACCCTCCTCAGCCCCCGGGAGTCCTGGTGCGACGGCAGCGAGGAAGGCCTAAGGCGGCTGCGGGAGGAGCTGGGGGCGGAGAACGTGGTGCTGAAGCAGCCTTCCGGAAACGCGTGAGGGATTATTCATCGAATGTTTACAGGAGAAAAACCGAAAAGATGCTATACTGAACGCGGCGGGAATGATCCGCCACGTTTGCATTTGGAAGGGAAAGGAGCAGGGATGTCATGATTTCGCTGGAGCATGTGACGAAAAAATACGGGCATACCGTGGCCCTGCGGGAGGTCTCCCTGGAGACGGAGAAGGGAAAAATCACCGGGCTGCTGGGCCGGAACGGAGCGGGCAAGACGACGGCGCTGAATCTGATGACCGGCTATCTGCCCCCGACCGAGGGCCGGGTGCTGGTGGACGGAATGGATATGCTGACCCATCCGCGGGAGTGCAAGCGGAGGATCGGGTACCTGCCGGAACGGCCGCCCCTGTACGATGAGATGACGGTAAGGGACTATCTGAAGTTCGTCTGCGACCTGCGGGAGGTCCTTCCCCGGGAGAAGGGGCGGCACACGGAGGAGATTATGGGCATCTGCTCCCTGGAAAAGGTAAAGGACCGGGTGATCGGCCATCTGAGCAAGGGATACCGGCAGCGGGTCGGCATTGCCCAGGCCCTGTGCGGAAATCCGGATGTGCTGATCCTGGACGAACCCACGGTAGGCCTGGATCCGGGGCAGGTGGTGGAGATGCGGGAGCTGATCCGGGCCCTGGGCCGGGAGCACACCATCATCTTTTCCAGCCATATCCTCTCCGAGGTGCAGCAGCTGTGCGACACGGCTGCGGTGCTCCACGAGGGACGGCTGATTCGTTTTTTCAATCTGAAAAACACCGAAGGCGACGGCCGGATTCGCCTGCGGGTCAGCGTTCTGGGAAAGGAGAAGGATCTGCTGCCCGCCATCCGCAGCATTGCCTGCGTTCAGCGGACGGAAACCCTGCCTTCCCAGGAGCAGGGCGTGACGGAGCTGCGGATTATCGGGAAGCCGGGAGACGAGCGGGGCCGGATGACGGATCAGCTGTTCCACCTGCTGGCGGCGATGGATGCGCCACTGCGCCAGATGACCCCGGAGAAGGACGACCTGGAAGCCGCGTTCCTGGAAGCGACGGCGGAGTGAAGCTGCTTTCCGCACGGGGCTGGTCAAACCACGATCCTGTTATTGATTCATTAGCTCCGCTCCCGAAACCGATTCATAACTAAATGCACAGAAAAATCCGCCCCGCAGTCGAGACTCTGCGGGGCGGATTTATTTCAATATCATGCTTCCGCTGAAACCTGTCCGTCATCAGAGAAGATGCTGCCTCAAGGCGCGGTCCGGCGATCAGTCCTGATCCTCGGCAGGGATGACCCTTTTGGCCAGGGGGTACAGCAGCAGGCCCAGAAGGCCGCAGCTGATGATCTCACCGATGCCTACGGTAATCATCAGGGGAAGGAAACCGGCATAGGTGGTTCCGAATACCGTCACATCCGGGATGTGGTATACATGCATCAGCACCAGCGGAACGATGATCATGTTGCTGATGACCGGAGGGATCCAGGCCAGGAACGGCTTTTTCCGCAGCAGGCGGGTGCCGATGGCGCCCAGCAGGGTGGCCAGGCTGCCGAAGACGACGTCCCAGGCGGCGCAGCCCGTCAGCAGATTGGCCAGCACGCATCCGACGGTCAGGCCGGGAATCGCGCTGGACAGCAGGCAGGGAAGAATGGTCAGGCACTCGCTCAGCCGGACCTGAATGGCTCCGCTGGCCAGTCCGACGGCGTTGGCCACGAAGGTCAGGACCACATAGAGCGCGGCGATGAGCCCGCCATAGACGACAGATTTGGTACTTTTGGTTTTCATTCTGTTACCATCCTTTAGTTTTGTTTTAGGTGAGGAAGGTCTCGAACTCACCGTTCCCGGTCGGGCGATACCCTGCTGAGAACCCGTCGGAAAGACGGCCAGGGGGACGGACAGGTCATCCCGGGCGGTCAATTCTGACTCGCGGGATTATAACAAAAAGAATATTGAAAAGCAACCTCTCGCTCATGACAGGCCGTCCCAAAGAAAGAAGGGGGAAGGGCTGGCATTTCTTTCGGAAAGTATTGACAGCGTCCGCCCGGAGGAGTAATTTGATGGGCGGCCAGCCCCGGGATGATTGCTCATCGGGACTGAGCAGACTGGAGATCAGGAATCACTTTGCGCCGGAGAATCCGGCCCGGGTGATCGGGATCCCCTGTAGCACTTAGGAGAAAAGCCGGAATGAATACGATGGAAAAGAATGATGCCAGGCCGCGGGAGAAGGCGGCCATCTGGACCCGGTTCCCTGTTGTTTTTGCCGCAGCGCTGTTCTGCTGCGTTCTCTGGGGGAGCGCTTCCCCAGCGATCAAAATCGCGTATCAGCTTTTTCAGATTCCCGCCACGGATACGGCCTCGCGGATCGTGCTTGCGGGGTCAAGGTTCATGCTGGCGGGAGCCATGACGGTGTTCTTCGGATCCCTGCTTTCCCGGAAGACGCTGATTCCCGGGAAAGGATCCTGGGGGAAAATCCTTGCGCTCTCCTCGGTGCAGACGGTGGGACAGTACTATTTCTTTTTCATGGCCCTGGCCAACACCTCGGGCGTTCGGGGCTCGGTGATCAATGCCTCCGGGAATTTCATCGCGATTCTTCTCGCGGTCTACCTGTTCCGCCTGGAGAAGATGACCCTCCGGAAGCTGGCAGGCTGCATCGTGGGCTTCCTGGGAATTCTGATCATTCTCGGCGGCCCGAAGGCGCTGGCCGCGGGCGGGGCCGTGACCCTGGCCGGAGAGGGTGCGATGCTGGCTGCCGGCCTGTTCTACGGCCTTTCCGGATGCATGATCAAGATTTTTTCCAAAGATGAAAATCCGGTGACCCTCAGCGGATACCAGTTTTTTATCGGCGGCGCAGTCCTTTGCGCGGTCGGCATTCTGATGGGCGGCAGCCTGCACTTCTATTCCATGGGGTGCGTATGGAACCTGCTGTATATGGGATTTATCAGCGCGGGAGCCTATACGCTGTGGGGGATTCTGCTGAAATACAATCCGGTCAGCCGGATTTCCATTCTCGGCTTTATGAATCCGGTGATGGGCGTCCTGCTGTCCGCGCTTTTCCTCCGGGAGGGAAATGAGGCCTTCTCGCTGACCGGCCTGCTGGCCCTCGCCCTGGTCAGCGCCGGGATTATTATCGTAAATGCGCCTTCCCAGGCGGGAAATCAGCCCGGTAAACGCTCCTGACGGAAGCGGAAGTCATGCTGATGATCTGAGGAAAAGCAGATCTGTTTTATTCGGGCTGAAATCGCCTTCGCCCAGGCGATGTATCCTCTCTACCTTGTTTATTATGGAGCATGAATGCAGCGACGTATTTACCAACGTGATCACGCCGGATGATTTGTTTGCGGAATAGAACGGCGCCCCCACAGGAGCTTACAATGAATGGCACGGATTTAATCCCGCAGCTTTTATGAAGCCAATGACGAATTCCCGAAAGATTATTGATTGAGGTGGAGTGATTACAATTCATCGCCTGCATTATACCGCAAACGCGCGATTCCTTTAAGGAGTCGGGTGCCTTTGGCATGTATTTTATCATAGAAAAAGGACTGCCTCACTTCATTCCTAATGAGACAGCCCCTTTTTTATATCCTGTTATCCCAGCAGCGCCATCAGTTCCTCCCGGGACATGGCGGAGAGGCTGCGGCCCTCTCCGCTGAGAATTTCGTCCGCCAGATCCTGCTTGTCCTGCTGCAGCTTCAGAATTTTTTCCTCCACGGTATCCTTGCCGATCAGCTTATAGACGCAGACGGTGCGGGTCTGGCCGATGCGGTGCGCCCGGTCCGTGGCCTGGTTCTGGGCCGCCACGTTCCACCAGGGGTCGTAATGGATCACCGTGTCCGCGCCGGTCAGGTTCAGCCCGGTGCCCCCGGCCTTCAGGGAAATCAGGAAGACGGGGATCGTTCCTTCGCTGAATCTGCGCACCAGGTCCATCCGGTCCTGTTTGGGCGTTTCACCGGTGATGGTAAACCATTCGATCCCCGCATCGTTCAGATCCTTTTCCAGCAGGGCGAGCATGGAGGTGAACTGGCTGAAGACCAGAATCCGGTGCCCGCCGTCCATGGCGCTGCGGATCAGATCCAGACAGGCTTCCCGTTTGGCCGAGGCCGCCTGATAATCCTCAAAGAGCAGGGACGGATCGCAGCAGATCTGGCGGATGCGGGTCAGCTCAGCCAGAATCTGAATCCTGCGGCGATTCATGTCCTCGTCGCTGCTCTTCTCCAGCATGGCGCGGATCTTTGTGGCCTGGGCGTCGTACAGGCGCTGCTGCGCTCCCTCGAAGCGAACGTAGCGGACCTCCTCCAGCTTCTCCGGCAGCTCCTTCAGCACGTCGCTCTTCAGGCGGCGCAGCACGAAGGGGCTGATCATGATTTTTTCATCGAATACGGTTTGAATATTCTTCATCAGAAAGATATAATGAGACAGCCAATTCGAAGGAAGATTCATGGATTGAACGGAGGATGGAGGGAAGAGCGCATGCCCATTGGCGTGATTTGTAACGTGCTGGCCGTGATCCTGGGAGGGATCCTGGGCAGCCTGGGCGGCAAAAAACTGTCGGAAGAATTCAAGCAGAAGCTGATCCTGATTTTCGGGATTTGTTCCATGGGTATCGGGATTTCCTCCATCGTGCTGATGCAGAATATGCCCGCCGTGGTCCTGGCGTTGATCCTGGGCACCATCCTGGGCATCCTGACGCATCTGGGGCAGCGCATCGAAAACGGGGGTAAACGGCTGGCCGGGCTGATCCCCGGCCAGGGGGATATCGATAGCGGCCTGCTTGTCACGGCCATTGTGCTGTTCTGCTCCAGCGGTACCGGTATTTACGGTTCCATCGTGTCCGGCATGAGCGGGGATCACAGCATCCTGATTGCCAAATCCATTCTGGATGTTTTTACCGCCATGATCTTCGCCAGCTCTTTGGGGCTGGTCACCAGTCTGGTGGCGATCCCGCAGGCCGTGATCTTCCTGACGCTGTTCTTCTGTGCCAGGCTGATTTTACCGCTGACTACTCCTGCCATGGTGAACGATTTCAAGGCCTGCGGAGGGCTCATCATGCTGGCTACCGGTTTCCGCATTGCCAAAATCAGGGATTTTCCCATAGCCGATATGATCCCGGCCATGATTCTGGTCTGGCCTGTCAGCTACGCCTGGACGGCCTGGATCGCGCCAATGCTGTAAACCTACAGATACAATTCATACGCAGTTCACCAAATGAAAAAGACCCATGAAGGGTCCGCTTTCATTTGTAATCCTAATGGATTAACAATACGTCTAACCTATTATACATTTTAGGCAAAACGTTACAAAGCCCTTATGAGTGTGCTCTACTTTACTTGATAGGCGTGAACCATAAATGCAAATGCATGTTTACTATACTATTTGCAGAGCAGAAGATCCTGCCTCAGTATGATACGGTTCAGCTTGACGCTTCTTTTCCTGCGAAACAAATCTATCGGAAACGACGGTAAATTGCCTTTTTTTTCATTTTCTGATATATTTATTATACTTAATGTGCCAGTCCCCGGAAGGTCGGAGAAAAACAATGATCCATGTCGGTGAAAGGAGGTTTCGCGTCTTGTCAGATGACGAGCTGTACAGTCGATTTCTGGCGGGAGAAATGTCTGCTGCAGATCAGCTGATGATCAAGTATATGGGGCAGCTGATCATGTACCTGGATGCGATAATCCATGATATCCGGGATGCCGAGGATCTGGTGATCGAAACATTCGCAGTCATTCTAACCAAGCATCCCAGTATCCGGGAAGGAGGCTTTCGGGCTTATCTGTACAGGGCGGCGCGGAATCGGGCTCTCCGTTTCAGAATCCGAAAAAGACGGATGAATATTTTCATCCTGGAAGAGAATATCGGGGAGGAGCTGTTGTCTGTTCAGACGGAGGATGAGTTTTTCCGGGATGAACGTCGGCACGCTGTACTCAAATGCTTAAACCGCATTGATCCGGACTGCCGGGAAGCTCTTTGGCTTACCTTTTTCGAAGGGCTTAGCTATGCGGAGGCTGCCGCTGTGATGGGTATAAATGTCAAAAAAGTCGACAATCTTCTGATCAAGGGGAAACAGCGCATGAGAACGGAACTGGCGAAGGAAGGAATTACCCGCGTCGAGGAAGCCTGATCTCCGAGGCAATCAGGTTCCGGACGCAGGCTTGATTCAATTAAATGGCATGATCCTACTGACGGCTTCATGAGAGAGGTGCGCGGAGTATGCTGCGGAAATTTGGGGGAGGAGGACTGCTATGATTGAAATTATTGAAAATTCGATCCAGCTGGGTACTCTGACAGTCTGCACGATTATGACTGCGCTGTTTTCTCTCCGGAAGCAGAGTCAGGAAGGTGCCAGCCTGGCCATGTTTTACAGCAGCTATGTGCTGGGGGACCTGTTCTGGCTGCTGTATCTGATCTGCTACGGGCATATTCCCCGGATCTTCTATGTGTCCTATCTGAGCTGGTATGCTGCCTTTTTGTTCCTGTATATGCTTCTGCAGCGTATCTCTACGGAGGAGGAGCGAAAGTCAAGTTATCCTTTCGCGTGCCTGCTGCCTGCTTTCTGCATCGCTATGAGCGTATTCTATATGCAGTGGGGCGATTATGCCGGCAATCTGGTTTCCGCTGCGCTGATGAGCATGCTAATGTTTCATACCGTCCGGGGCCTGCTGTTTCTGCGAAGCAGGCCGGAGGAGGCTTCCCGCCGCTATTTGTATTATACCGTGCTCCTCTTTTGCATCCTCGAATACTGCGCATGGACGGCTTCCTGCTTCTTTTCCGGCGACGATCTGAGCAATCCTTATTACTGGGCTGATTTCCTGATAACTGTGTGCATGGTATTCCTGCTGCCTGCGCTCAGAAAGGCGGTGGTACCATGAGATGTATCGAAAATGTATTCCTTTGTCTTGCCGCTCCACTTCTGATGGCGGTTTTCTGCGTACGTGCATACCAGAGGCGGACTTTCCTGTTCGTTCTGTCCGGCATGGCCGCTTGCCTATGCTCCTCCTATATCAGCACCTTCTTTGCCCGGATTCTGGGAGCCAGCCCTTTGGAGGCTTCCCTGGAAATCTCTCCCGTGATTGAGGAGATTTTGAAACTGCTTCCTGTGGTATTCTATTTCATGGTATATGAACCAAAGAAAAAAAAGGCTGCCGGGGAAGCGTTGATGGTAGCTGTAGGCTTTGCCACGCTGGAGAATACCAATTATCTGATCTCTTCTGACATTGGTGATACGCTGCACCTGATGATCCGTGGTTTCAGCACAGGTGTGATGCATGTGATCTGCGGGGCTATCGTTGCCACGGTGCTTCAGGGCATGTGGAACAGTCTGTATTTCCGCGTCATTGCCACACTGGGAGTCCTTTGTGTGACAATTACCTTTCACGGAATTTACAATATCCTGGTTAACCAGCAAGGGATAGCTGCGGATATCGGCTATGCCCTGCCGGTGCTGATTGGTATGGGAACCATTCTTGTACGGAGAAAACAGCATAGTTCGGAACCGGAAGAAGGAATGTAGCCCTCGGTTCTCCTTTCCCCATAGTCTTTACAAAAAACAAAAAAAAGTCACTTTTCAAGGTAAGTTCCGGTTTTGGGGTAGTAAGCTCCGGAAAGCAGGAACGCTATAAAAATCAAAGCATTGGAGGTGAAACAGAGGATAACAGAATAGAAATTTAGGTAGCAAACAGAGGCCAAAACGGAT